>NZ_BDBQ01000102.1 GCF_001613065.1 Nocardia miyunensis NBRC 108239 | reverse complement strand
GCTCGGCCAGCCCGGACAACGTCGGCGCGTACACCTCGTGCCCGGCCTGCTGTAGTAATTCCCGCACGTACCGATAGCACCAGCCGCCGTGTCCGCCGCCGTGCACCAGGACAAAGGTAGCCATTTCACTCCTGAAAATATGATTCTCTTATCAGGAGAGTCTAAATACCGAAGGCTCCGGCTGCTGGCGATTCAGGGTTCGATCGCTCGGAATTCGGGCTCGATCGCCAACGCCGCGATCACAATCGGCCGAGAACGCCACATCCCCGGCGATCCGGCCCACGCCGAGGCCATGCGGACAGATCCGTCGCGTACACGTCGCTCTTCCAGATGATGTTCGGTTCCCAGAGCATGCGCGGGGCCGGTTCGAACAAGCCGCCCGCGCGCGGCCGAGCGCGGTACTGGGCGTGCGTCTCGCTGACGGCGACTCGGCCTCGTGGGCACAGACTCGATTCGGTTCCGGCGGCAGGGTCGGTCAGAGCCGCCCGGAAGCCGCGTCTCCCACTGTATTGCCATACCGCTCGGACAGCCTGCGGCGATGGGCCGCCGGAGAACCGAACAACGCGCGGTTCAGCATCGCGCGCTTGTGATAGCGGTGGATGCCGCTCTCCCAGGTGTAGCCGATTCCGCCGTGCAATTGCATTGCCTTACCGGCGATTTCGACGGCGGCGGCACAGCTGTAGGACTTCGCCATCGAGGCGGCCACCCAGGCGTCGGGATCCCCCTCGGCCAGCTGCCGCACCGCGTCCGCGACCAGATGCCGGGCGATGGTGATCCGCACGAGCATATCCGCGCAGGCGTGTTTGACCGCCTGGAAGGAGCCGACGGGGCGGCCGAACTGTTCGCGAACGCGCACGTAGGCGGTCGTGGCGTCCAGCATCGCCGCGGACAGGCCGAGACTGTCGCAGGCGATCGAGAGCGCGGCGCGGTCGCGCAGACGCTGCACCGCGTCGACCGGATCTCCGGCGAACCGCCAGGCCGAATCCACTCGCACCGCAACATCATCGGCGGTGACCACGCCGAACGTCCTGGTCTCGTCCAGCACCGGTTGGGCGGCAATCGCCAGCGTGTTCGCCTGGACCGCGACGATGACCGGTACCCCGTCGGGGTCATCGGCCAGCAGCAGTAACGGGTCCGCGTTCGCGACATCGGGTACGAATTCCGCACGGCCGGAGAGCAACAGCCCATCGGCACCACCGCGGAGCCGAAACGGCGACGGAGCGCCTTCGCAGTCATCGGGTACCGCGACCAGGGCCGCGGTCGTCATCGTCTCGCCCGCGGCCAGGGTGCGCAAGAGATCTTCGTGATCGGCCGTCTCGGCGAGCAGAGCACAGGTTCCAGCAGCGAGCGTGGCGCCGAAGTATCCTCCGGCCGCCGCGCGCCCGAATTCCTCGAGCACGATCGCCGTCTCGGCGAAACTCGCTCCGCCGCCGCCTGATTCATCGGGCACTTCAAGGCCGAGCCACCCCAGATCCGCGAGCCTGCCGGGCGTGAGTCCCACGGCATCCTGGGAAGTGAGCACATCCCTTGCCACCGAACGCAATTCATCGTGTATTTCGGTGAAGTCCACAGTGTCCCCGACCGTTCCGCTCATCGTGCCCCGCTCGGTTCCCGGGGCAGCCCGAGCCCGCGCTCCCCGATGATGGTGCGCTGAATCTCACTGGTACCACCGGGAATCGTCCATTCCCACGACCCGAGGAAATCCAGCGCCCAGGCCCCGGACTCCCAGCCGCCCGAGCGCGGCTTGTGCAGCACGGTATGGGCGTTCACGCCCCCGAGCTCGGTGCCGAAATCGGTCATCCGCTGTAGCAGTTCACTGTAGTACAGCTTGACGATGGACGCATCCGCCGGCCCCGCGGCCCCGGATTCGTGGCGCTCCACCAGATCTCGGCACAGCAGCCGAAGTCCGGCGATCTCGGTCTCGAATCCGGCCAGCCGATCGAGCAGGGCCGGATCCTCGGCCGGACACGCCCGCACCAGCCAGCGGAATCCGGCATTGCCCAGCCGCTCGGCCAGTTCCAGCATGGTCAGCCCGCGCTCGGCCCCGAGCGTCTGCTGCGCCACCTGCCATCCGGAGTTCTCCGCGCCGATCAATCCACTGGCCGGGATGCGCACCCGGTCCAGGAATATCTCGCAGAAATGCGATTCCCCCGTCGCCTGCCGGATCGGGCGCACATCGATCCCCGGCGTCCGCATATCCAGCAGGAAGTACGAAATCCCTTGTCGCTTGGGCGCATTCGCATCGGTGCGCGCCAGCAGCAGACACCAGTCCGCGAACTGCGCGCCGCTGGCCCACACCTTCTGACCCGTCACGACATACCCGTCGCCCTCGCGTCGGGCCGTGGTCGCCAATGCGGCCAGATCCGATCCGGCCGCGGGTTCGGAGAATCCCTGCACCCAGATCTCGCCGTCCAGAATGGCGGGCAGATGCCGCTGCCGCTGCTCCTGAGTCCCGGCCGCCAGCAGCGTTGCCGCCGCGTGGTGTATCGACACGAATGCCAGCACCAATCGCGGCGCGTCATGCGCCGCCAGCTCCTGATACAGCACGATCTGCTCGCCCACCGGCATCCCCCCGCCCCACTCCGCGGGCCAGTGCGGCACCGCGAACCCAGCCCCCCGCAACCGCTGAAACCACTCCTGCTGAAACTCGACGAACTCCGCGTCCGAGGCCCCGGTCTGCGCGGCCCGCCACCCCGCCGGAAGCTCCGCCCGGCACCAATCCCGCACCTGGGCGCGAAACTCCCGCAGATCACTCGGCGTGTTCATCCACCAACCCCTGTCTCCCCCAGCCGATTCGAGCACAGCATTCGTCGTCATCAGCCGTCACGGTGAAAACAGCGATGGCCCCCAACGTAATCCGATCGCGCCGGATACAGCCCGTGGCCACCCGCCGCCGTCCGCCGAACGCGCACGCCCGGCCCCGGGGCCGAATAGACATCCGCAGAGACCGTGCAGCCATTCGTGACTCGCTTGCCGCTGCGTCGATCCCGCGTGGTGATCGGACGGACCGGCCCGGCGACCACACGACGGTGCCGGAACCGGGTTCGTGGACGCGATCGGCTGGGTCCGGCGTCATCGGCTCTTGGTCCTGTCCCGCAAGGCTTGCAGACGTTCTCGATGTTCCGGAGACTGCATGGTGACGACCTCGGCGGCGAATCCAGCCTGCATCGGGCCCGCCAGAGCCTGCGAAAGATACATGTTCACAACGCGTTTGGTGCTGCGCAGGGCTTCGGGCGGTTGGGCGGCCAGGCGCTGCGCGAGCCTGTGGGCCTCGTCGAGCAGATCGTCCGGCGCGACCACCCGGGTCGCGAGGCCCAGCTCGACGGCGGTGGCGGCATCGATCCGGTCGCCGGTGTACAGGTATTCGCGCGAACGCAGGATGGGCGTCAGCAGCGGCCAGAATGCCGCGCCGCCATCACCCGCGACCAGGCCCACCGCGACATGTGGATCGGCCAGGTGCCCCCGCTCGGACATCAGCACCACATCGCACAGCACGGCGATGCTCGCGCCCAGGCCCACGGCTGGACCGTTGACCGCGGCGATCACCGGGAGCTGGAACCGCAGCATCTCCTCGATGATCTGCGCGCCCTCGCGAATACTCTCGTCCCGCGCGACCGGATCATCGAGGAACGAGGTGATCCAGTCCAGGTCGCCACCCGCGCTGAACGCCCGGCCCGCACCGGTCAGAATCACCACCCGCGCCTCGGTATCGGCCGCCAGCTGCCGCCAGACCGTCGCGAGACCACGGTGCAGATTCACATCGACGGCATTGAATTCCGCCGGCCGGTTCAGCACCACCGTGCGCACCGGACCGTCGCACCGAATCTCCAGCGCGTCGGGTAGGTCGTACCGCAATTCCTCAGCCTCCCTGGATGTTCGGACCATTCACACGCCCATCGGGTCCGAGAACAACCCGCTCAGCCCGCGCCGGCCCAGTCCATCGCTGAGCAGCTCCTCGGTGGTCGTGGCGCCGAACGGCAGACGGCGAATGGGCTGGCTGTACCGCGAGACCCAGGACAGTGGCGATTCGTCGCAGAACCCCAGCGCCCCGTGCAGCTGATGCGCGACCCGGAAGACCGTATCGGCCGCCTCGATCGCGGCCAGACGCAGGGCCAGCGCGTCCTGAACCGCCGCCGGATCGCCGGATCCTATGCTCCACAACGCATATCGCGCGAGCATCTCCACACCGCGCCGCTCCACCTCGGCATCGGTGAGCTGGAACTGCACCGCCTGGAACTGCGACAGCGGCTGCCCGAACTGCTCGCGCACCAGCACGTGCGTCCGAGCCAGATCCACGGCCCGATCCAACATGCCCAGCAGCGTCCAACACGGCAGCACCAGCCCCAGCGCGACATCGGCAGCTCCGTCGGCATCCTCGAGCGCGGCTCCGACTTCCAGTCCGGCCACGAACATCGAGGTTTGCGGCATCGAATCATTCTGCCGCACAGCGACATTCCGGCGCACTCCGGCCACCGTCACCGCGGCCCACCGCAGGTCCAGCCCCGCCACCGGCGCGGCGGGCCGCACATCCGAGACCACCAACAGCCCGTCGACACCGGCCTCCGCGGGCCGCGCCAGCCGCTCGGCAACCGGATAAGGCGCAGCGACATATCCGGCGCTACGGCACAGCGCCGCAGCGGCTTCCAGCTCGACCGAGTCCTGTCGCGGCGAGAGATCCCAAGCGCCCAGCTCACCGAGCACCCCAGCCACGACCGAGCGCCGTACCTCCGGCTCCAGCTCGGCCCGCTGCACCAGCTCATCACCACCGGCCGCGGCCAGCGCCCGCCCCGCCTGCATACCGAATTCCCTTGCTTCGGAGCATAATTCAATGTTCATCGGACACCCTCCAGCTCATACCGCACAGTCTTGCGACGTCCGGTCGAACTCCGTACCGCGCCGATGGATCCAGAGCCGCACGCGGATACAGCCCTACGACGACCACACCGCCGCTCTCCGCCACACCGTGCCCGAATCCCCGCCGCCGGGACATTATCGCCACCGCGCCAACGGATTTCCCCCTCATGCCGGGTCCCGCTCGTTCCGACTGCCATGCAGCAGCCCCCGCGACAGCAGGATCCGCTGTACTCCTCGAGGCGACCGTCACAGCACGGCCATGTCACCCGCAGTCGACTACGGCGTGGCGGAAACGTTGCCGCATATTCCCCTCTCATGCCGCGTCCCGGTTCTTGCGAGGACCACTCAGCAGCGCCCGCGACAGCAGGATCCGCTGTATCTCGATACTCCCCGAGGCGACGGTGGCCGCGTGAGCGTAGCGGGCGTGATCGGCCACGGCCCGGCGGAAACGTTCCCGCGCGGGATCGTCGCCGGTGGCGAAGGCGGCGATCTCGGTCAGCACCGCGCCGCTATCCTGGTCCAGGCGGGTGACCGCGATGCGGTAGGCGGCCGCGTCGCCCGGGGTGATCTGCCCGGAATCCTGTAGTGATACAACCTGATACGCGAGCAGGCGAGCACGGCGGCAGTGGGTCAGCATGCGCGCCCAGCGGCCGCGCAGCGCGCAGGGCAACGTGTCCCAGACATCGCCCAGCACCTCGGGCGCGGCCTGCAGCAGCCGCTCGCAGCGGGCGTAGCGGGCGATCCCGACCCGTTCGAAGGACAGCACCTCCTGCACCACCGGCCAGCCGCCGCCCACCGTGCCGAGCACATCGGCCTCGGTGGCGCGCACGCCGTCGAAGAAGACCTCGTTGAGATGATGCGGCCCCAGCATCGACCGGATCGGGCGCACCTCGATGCCGGGATCGGACATCGGCAGCAGAAATACCGTGAGCCCCTGCTGTTTTCGCTCTTCCTTCGAGGTGCGCGCGAGCAGGAAGCACCACTGCGCCATACCGGCGTAGGAGGTCCAGATCTTCTGCCCGGAGATGCGCCAGCCGTCCCCGTCCCGGCGCGCGGTGGTCCGCAGTGAGGCCAGGTCCGAACCGGAATCGGGCTCGCTGAACCCCTGACACCAGATGACCTCGCCGCGCGCGATCGGCGGCAGATGTTTGCGCTGCTGCTCGGGCGTGCCGTGCCGCATGATCGTCGGGCCGACCCAGTTCACGCCCATGTACTGCGCGCCGCGAGGCTCATGATGGGCCCACATCTCCTCGCGCACGACGGTCTGTTCCCATATCGAGGCGCCGCGCCCGCCGAATTCGACCGGCCATGCCGCGCACAGCAGACCACGCTCGGCGAGCATTCGGGAAAAGCGCTGGGCCACTGCGAGATCCGCGGGATCGTCGGTGAACGCGCCGAGAAAGTCCGTGGGAACCTCCGCGGCGATCAGCCGACGCAGCTCTCCACGGAGTTCGGAGGCGGCCTCACCCATCGTGAAGTCCATGAAACGGACAGTACTTCAATCCTCATAAGGATAGCAATATTTGAACGGTCACCAGCCCGTGGGTAAACTCGCACGCGTGACAACACCGAAACAGGCAGGTCAAGCGCGCGGAGTCAGAAGGTGGGTTGCGTGACCAGCGCCCGGCGCGGCCGTATCCCGCAACGCCGCATCGCGGAGACCGTCGCCGCGGAACTGCGCACCCGCATCCTGTCCGGCGACGACGACTACCGCCTGCCCACCCAGGACCAGCTGGTCCAGGATTTCGGTGTCAGCTACCCCTCGATCCGTGAGGCGCTGCGCATTCTCGAGACCGAGGGCCTGGTCACGGTCAGGCGCGGCAATATCGGCGGCGCGGAGGTGCATCGCCCCGACGAGTCCTCCGCCGCATACCACCTGGGCCTGGCCCTACAGGGAGCCCGAGTCACCCTCGGCGATCTGGCCGCGGGACTGCGCACGCTGGAACCCATGTGCGCGGCCGAATGCGCCCGCCGCGAGGACCGCTCCGAGGAGATCATTCCCGCGCTCGAGGCCAATATCGAGGCGTCCGCGGACCTGATCGGCGAGGGCCTGCCCTTCACCCACAAAGCGCGCGACTTCCACGATCTCATCGTCTCGTTCACCCCGAACGCGACGATCCGCTACGTGGTCAGCAGCCTGGTCGCGCTGTGGTCCTCCCAGGAGGAGGCATGGGCCGAGGTGCTCACCAAGCGCGGCGAATACCCGTCCCCCACCGAATCCAAGGAGTCGGTCCGCACCCACCGCCGCCTGCTCGAGGAGATCGCCGCCGGTCGCGCCGAGGCCGCCGAGCGCCTCTACCGCGCCCACCTCACCGCCACCCAGGCGCTGGTCCTGGAGCGCTTCGACAACGGGATCGTCAACGCGACCTCCGACCTGGCCCGCCAGGCGATCCAGTCCAGCCGAGGCCCGCGGGTGTAAGCCCCGCGCGACGAAACACGCTGTCCGACGGGCACTTTCCGCATATCGGGATAACGCACCGGCACGTGACTCGGTGGCGAACAGACCGAGCTTCCGGACGGGACCGGTCCAGCCCAGATCTCGGATCGGCGACTATCGACAGCACCGAATACGCGTCCGCCGCAGACGCTCTCATGAGATCACAACCGACCGGCGCTGATGCGGTACGGCAGGCGACAGCGGGTGCGTCGTCGAATTCGGCGATGCGACAGCACACTGCGGGCGGTCACTTCACTGCCTCGGCGCGTCCTGATCCGCCCAGCCAGCCGAGCCCGCCACATCACCGCGATCGACCGGGCACAGGCGGCCCGGATCGACTCCCCCGGGCCATCTTTCGCTCAGCAACGCCCCTGAACACCGCTCACGGCGGTGTCCGCCCCCGCGACACTGTCCGGACCAGCGGTTTTCCGCTCTGCTCGGCCACGAACAAAAGCCCGTAGTGTAGTCCCGGAAAATCAGCCCTTCAAGTATTGCTATCCTTATGAGGATTGAAGTAGCGTAGCCCCACGAAAAGTGGCGTGCGTCACGACCGCCGATTCGGCCGGGTCCGCAGTCACCTCGTAAAAACATCGACGTTTCTCTTCAGTATGGGAGGCCCCGCCGTGACCCTGGGGGCGCGCTACAGCAGCACCACTCCGGTCGCCCTCGCCGAGGGATGGAGCCTGGAACGGCTCACCCCGCCGAGCCGACTGTTCGGCGCCAACGGATTACGCACCGGACCCGATGGGCGCGTCTACGTCGCCCAGGTCGCGGGCAGCCAGATCAGCGCCCTGGATGTGACCACCGGCGATCTGGAAACCGTCAGCGCCAAGGGCGGCGACATCGTCGCCCCCGACGATCTCGCCTTCGATCCCGGCGGCAACCTCATCGCCACCGAGTACATGGACGCGCGCGTCAGCGTGCGCAACACCGACGGCAGCACCCGGGTGATCCGCGCGGATCTGCCTGGCGCCAACGGAATCACCGTGCACAACGGCCGGCTGTTCGTCAACGAATGCCGGATCGGCGGACGCCTGATGGAGCTGCCGCTGGACGGCAGCGCACCGCGCGTCCTACAGGACAACCTGGTGATGCCCAACGCCATGGAGGTCGGCCCCGACGGCCTCCTCTACTACCCGGTCATGGGCTCCAACGACATCTGGCGCATCGATCCCGACGGCGGCGAACCCGAGCGCGTGGCAGGCGATCTCGGCACACCCGACTCGGTCAAATTCGATC
The DNA here is from genome assembly GCF_001613065.1 of Nocardia miyunensis NBRC 108239. Lineage (GTDB taxonomy): Bacteria > Actinomycetota > Actinomycetes > Mycobacteriales > Mycobacteriaceae > Nocardia > Nocardia miyunensis. The sequence goes on along the minus strand of NZ_BDBQ01000102.1, from coordinate 47,108 downwards.
CCTCGGGACGGATCGTCTCCACCCAGGTAGCGACCGGCGAGGTGCTGCGCATCGACCCGCGCACCGGTGAACGCCGCGTCCTGGCACAGCTCGCGCCCGGCCTGGACAACTGCACCTTCGTCGGCGACCGGCTGTTCGTCTCGAACTTCTGCGGGGAGATCACCGAGATCCTGTCCGACGGCGCGACGAAGACCGTGCTCGACGGCGGCCTGATGTGGCCGCTGGATCTGACCGTCGACCCCGAGGGCAATCTCTACGTCGCCGACGGCACCTTCTTCTACGTCCTGCGCGATGGCGAATTGCGCGTGGTCGCATCGCTTTTCAGCGCCGGGACGCCCGGATACGTGCGCGGCGTCAGCGCCGTGGCCCCGGGAGAGTTCCTGTGCGCCACCTCCGGTGGGCAGATCGCCTACTACCGGCTGAATCCCGAGCCGGAGACCGAACTGATCGCAGAGGGCTTCGACCAGCTCTACGGCATCGCCGCGACCGCCGATCGCACGATCGTCGCCGCGGAATTCGGCACCGGCCGGGTCCTGTCGGTCCGGGCGGGCGGCGCCGACGTGCTGGCCTCCGGTCTGCGGGGCCCGATGGGCGTGGCCTTCGGCCCGGACGGCACGCCCCTGGTCTCCGAATCCGGCGCCGGACGGATCGTCTCGATCGGCAGCCGCGTGGACACGGTGGTCGACGGCCTGGACACCCCGCAGGGAATTCTGGTGCGCGGCAACAGATTGCTCATCGTCGACGTCGGTCTCAACGCTGTCATCGGCGTCGACCTCGTCACCGGCGAACGCCAGACCATCGCCGCCGACCTCCCGCTCGGCGCACCGCCGGGAGTGGTGCCCAAACCACTGCTCGGCACTCCCCCGTTCTCCGGTCCGATGGGCCCGTTCGCGGGCATCGCCGCCGGTCCGGACGGCACGATCTACCTGTCCGCCGATGCCGAGGGCAGCGTCATGGCGCTGCGTTACCAGGAGTGACCGCGTTGACCGATTCCATACCAGATGCCTTCTCCCCCAACGAATTCTTCGGCCTCGACGGCCGCATCGTCATCGTCTCCGGCGCGGGCGGCGGCGGCATCGGCACCGCGGTGACCCGCCTGGTCGCCCGCGCCGGAGCCACCGTGCTGGCCGTGAGCCGCTCGAAGGACAACCTCGCGAAGCACGTGGATCCCCTTGCCGACGAGGGACTTTCGGTCATCTCGGTAGCCGCCGACGCGTCCACCGAGGACGGCATCGCCACGGTCATGCAGCGGGCCCGCGAGACCGATGGCCAGCTCTACGGCCTGGTCAACGTCGCCGGGGGAGCCGCGCCCAGTACCTGGATGCCCGCGACCCGGGTGACCCGCTCGGACTGGCAGGCGCTGTTCACCCAGAACCTCGAGACGATGTTCTTCTTCAGCCAGGCCGTCGCGGCCGAACTGAAGTCGAAGTCCCTGCCCGGCTCGATCGTGTCGGTCTCCTCGATCAGCGGGATGAACACCGCCCCCTTCCACATCGCTTACGGCACAGCGAAAGCCGCGCTGGTCGCGGCCACCCGGACGATGGCCGTGGAACTGGCGCTGGACGATATCCGGATCAACGCGGTCGCGCCCGGCGTCACCGAGACGCCCTCCTCGGGCACCTATGTCGACAAGGATCCCGACCGGGATCGCCGCGCCATCGCGATGGGCCGGCGCGGCACCCCGCGGGAGCAGGCGGGCGCGATCCTGTTCCTGCTCTCGGAACTGTCCGGCTACGTCACCGGGCAGACCCTGCTCGTCGACGGCGGCCTGAACCTCAAGTGGACCCATCTGGGCGACGACAACACCTCCCTGTTCCTGAAGGACGAATCATTCCGCGCCGCCATCACCAGGAGTAACCCTTAGCGGTTCCCCCGCCTGAGGCGGGAGATTTCCAGCTCAGACCGCAACCGAACCACCCACCCGAAGGAGGTGATCGGATTGTCTTACATCCTCGACACCGACGTGGCCCCGTTCTGCCACGGCCAGAACCACTCTGGCAGCGTTCCGATCACGACTGGCCGCGAAACCGCAACCCTCGCACCGGAAGTTCCTCTCGAGTCGCTTGGTTCTCGCGAAACACTGACTGCACGTCATGGTCGTGTATGCGGGCCGGACCACCACCACCGTCCGCCCGGCCCGCGTGGCACGCTCGATAAGTTCACGTTTCGCCGCGCCGATCGCGGCGTCAGCTGCCTTCCCGGCCATCGTGGATTTCGCCAGGAACACCGGCTTGAAATCCTCGACAGCGATCACCTCGTGGCGATCCACCACCCGCTTCGCCCAGACCCGCGAATCGTGGACGGTCTGCCGGGCGGCTTTCTTCGCCAACCGCGCCGCCTGCCGCTTCGCCGCGCCATAACCCCGCGACTGCGGCCCGCCTTTGCGATGGCGTCGCGCCATCTTCCGCTGAGCCTTCGCCAGCTCAGCGGCGCATCGCTGTCGATGCCCGAGGTACGGCAGATCGAAAGCCGGATCGGTAGTAGTCGCCGTGGTGGACACACCCCAATCCATACCGATACCGCCCTCACCACGCACACCCTTCGCCAGCACGAGCCGTCCGTCGCGGAGGGAGAATCCGCGCCTCGTATACGCCAACGACGGCAGGGATCTCTTGCGAGACTTCACCTTCGGACGACCACGGCCCTCGTACTGATGGACGGCCTCGTTCCACAGCCAACGACACCGGCCCCACTCGGCCAGCAACACCGCCTCAGCGGTGCGTCCCGGCCGCAAACGGTACGTATACCGCACCACTTCATCCATTCGAACGTACTATCGAAAGGCATTGTCATGCGGCCAATCCGACACTCCCGCCTTTTCCTCTCCGCCGTGAACGACGGAATGTCCAAGGCGGAATCCTGATGACCGAGACGACAGCGGAACAGCTCTCCACCCCGAAGACGATCGGTGTGGAGGCGTACATCTCCCCGGAATACGCTCGCGCCGAAGGAGATCGGCTGTGGGCCAAGGTGTGGCAGCAGGTCTGCCGGGTGGAGGAACTGCCGCGCGTGGGCGATTTCCTCACCTACGAGATCGTGGACGATTCGGTCATCGTCGTGCGCACCGCCGAAGACACCATTCGCGCATACCACAACGTCTGCGCGCACCGCGGCCGCCGCCTGGTCGACACCCCGTCCGGCGGACACGACGCGCGCGGCAGCCGCAAGCAGTTCGTCTGCGGATTCCACGGCTGGCGCTACGACCTACAGGGCAACAACACCTTCGTGCCCGAGCGCGACGACTGGACCTGCGGCCTGTCCGAACGCAACGACGGCCTGAATCAGGTCCGCCTGGACACCTGGGGCGGCTGGGTCTGGATCAACCTGGATTCCGAGGCCGAACCGCTGCGCGAATACCTGGAACCCGCTGCCTCCCTGCTGGATCCGTTCCACCTGGAGAACATGCGGTACCGGTGGCGGCGCTGGCTGACCTTCGACTGCAACTGGAAGGTCGCCTTCGAGGCGTTCATGGAGACCTACCACGTGCCCTACACCCATCCGGAATTCATGAATTTCGGCGATTTCCTGGGCTGGGGCCGCGCGCAGGGCAAGCACAGCAATATCGGATACGACGCGCCGAAGGGTATGGAGGAGAACCAGGGCAAGCTGCGCATCGGCAGTGGCGCGGACGCGCGTCTGTCGACCGCGCAATTGCAGAATTTCACCTGGGAGAACGCCAATACCAACACCACCGAATCGATGGTGGCGGTGGCCAATCGGCTGGCCGACGAGCTGCCCGAGGGCACCCCTCCCGGTGACGTGTTGCGGTACTGGCTGGACACCTGCCGTCGCGAGGACGCCGAACGCGGGGTGATCTGGCCGACCGTCGATCCCGAGATCGTCGCCAAGAGCGGCACCTCCTGGCAGATCTTCCCCAATTTCCAGATCGGCCACGCCCCGAACAACATGCTGTGCTACCGATTCCGGCCCTACGGCGCCGATCCGGACAAATGCATTTTCGAGGCATCGGTATTCGAATTGTTCCCGCCCGGTGAGGAACCGGAGACCGAGTGGATCTACACCCCGGTCGGCGACGAGGGCTGGCGCACGGTACTCCCACAGGACTTCGACAATATGGCCGCGGTCCAGCAGGGCATGAAATCTCGTGGATTCTCCGGCCCGAAGCCGAATCCGTACCGCGAACGCACCATCGTGAACCTGCACCACAACCTCGCGTCCTATATGGGCACCGGCGAGCCGACAGACCTGGTCTGAGTAATAAAGGAATTTGCATGGACAACTGCTCACCCACGCAGACACCCGAGGTCGACCGGGAAGCTCTCCGGCTGAAATACCTGGCCGAGCGGGACAAGCGGCTGCGCCCGGAGGGGCAGCAGCAATACCTCGAGGCGGACAACGAATTCGCGGACTTCTACGAGGGCGATCCGCATATGCCCGTGGAACCGCGCGAACCGATCTCCGGCGAACTGGAGGTCGCGGTGCTCGGCGGCGGTTTCGCTGGTCTGATCACCGCGCATCGGTTGCAGCAGGCCGGGGTCACCGATTTCCGGATCATCGAACTGGGTGGTGATTTCGGCGGCGTCTGGTACTGGAACCGGTACCCGGGAATTCAGGTGGACTCGGATTCCTACTGCTATCTCCCGCTGCTCGAGGAGACCGGCTTCATGCCGAAGGAGAAGTTCTCCCACGGCGACGAATGCTATGAACACGCCCAGCGCATCGGACGGCATTTCGGCCTCTACGAACACGCGCTGTTCCACACGCTGATCCGCTCGCTGGAATGGGACGCACAGCTCGAACGCTGGCGGATCAAGACCAATCGCGGCGACGAGATCAACGCCCGCTTCGTGGTCATGTGCCAGGGCCCGTACAACCGGCCCAAACTGCCCGGCATCCCGGGGATCGCGGATTTCGACGGGCATCTGTTCCACACCGCGCGCTGGGACTACGAGTACACCGGCGGAAATCTGCACGGCGGCTTGGACAAGCTGGGCGACAAGCGAGTCGCCGTCATCGGCACGGGTTCCAGTGGCGTGCAGGCGATTCCGCACGTGGCCCGGGGGGCGAAACATCTCACGGTCTTCCAGCGCACCCCGTCCTACATCTTCGAGCGGGACAACCACCCGACCGATCCGGAATGGGTGAAATCCCTCGAACCCGGGTGGCGCGCGGCACGTCAGCGCAACTTCCACAACGCGGCCTTCGCCTTCTACTCCCCCGGCGAGCCCGACCTGATCTGCGACGGCTGGACCGAGGTCGCCCGCAATCTGGCCGCCAAGCTCAACGAGACGAACGGCTGGGCGGCCCTGGCGGATCCGGCGAAGTTCCTGGAGCTCAAGGAGATCGAGGACTACCGCTCGATGGAGCGGCTGCGGCAGCGCATCGCGGACACCGTGGAGGATCCGGAGGTCGCGGAGATCCTCAAGCCGTACTACCGCAACATGTGCAAGCGGCCGGTGTTCAACGACGACTACCTGCCGACCTTCAACCGCCCCAACGTCACCCTCGTGGACGTCTCGGCGAGCAAGGGCGTGGAGCGGATCACCGAGAAGGGCGTCGTGGCCAACGGCGTCGAATACGAGGTGGACTGCATCATCCTGGCCAGCGGCTTCGAGATCACCACCTCACTGGACCGGCAGTACGACATCGAGCCGTTCACCGGCCGCGACGGCCGATCGCTGTACGACCACTGGGGCAAGGGTTTTCGCACGCTGCACGGGATGAGCACGACCGGCTTCCCGAACATCTACTTCACCGGATTCATCCAGGGCGGCGTCACCGCGGCCACCACCCTGATGTTCGAGCAGCAGGCCGACCACATCGCCTACATCATCGCCGAGGCCACCTCGCGCGGGATCACGACCTTGGAGCCCACCGAGGCCGCCGAGCAGGAATGGGTCAGCACCGTGCGGGCCAACACCGTGGACAACAGCACCTTCGTCACCGAGTGCACGCCGGGCTACTACAACAGCGAGGGCGAGCCGAACGGCCGTTCGTTCCTTGGCGATCCGTTCTGGGGCGGGTTCTACGTGCTCGAGGAGCTGCTGCAATCCTGGCGCGACGCGGGCGATCTGGCGGGCCTGTCCCTGAAGGAGGGGTAATCCCTTGTCCACCTTGCGATTCGATGATCGCGTAGCGGTGATCACCGGCGCCGGAAGAGGTCTCGGCCGCGCCTACGCGATGCTGCTCGCCGAGCGCGGCGCCTCGGTCGTGGTGAACGATCCGGGCGCCACGATGCGCGGCGAATCCCCCGACGACGGAGTCGCCGCCGAGGTGGTCCGCGAGATCACCGCGGCGGGCGGCACCGCCGTGGCCTGCACCGCCTCGGTGGCCACCCCCGAGGGCGGCCGCGCGATCGTCGAATCGGCGCTCGAGCATTTCGGCCGCCTCGACATCCTGGTGCACAACGCCGGAAACGTCCGCTACGGATCGCTCACCGAGCTCAGCTACGAGGACTTCGAGGCCGTCGTTGACGTGCATCTGCGCGGCGCGTTCCACGTTGTGCGCGCGGCCTTTCCGGTGATGCGCGAGGCCGGGTACGGGCGGGTGGTGCTCACCTCCTCGATCGGCGGCATCTACGGCAACAAGTCGGTCGCCAACTACGCGGTGTCCAAGGCCGGGGTGATCGGGCTGTCCAACGTCGTCGCGCTGGAGGGCGCGGACGCGGGCATCACCAGCAACGTCATCATCCCCTCGGCGCTGACCAGAATGGCCGCCGGACTGGACACCTCGGCCTATCCGGATATGCGCCCGGAACTCGTCGCACCCGCGGTGGGCTATCTGGCGCACGAATCCTGTTCGCTCACCGGCGAATTACTGGTCGCGATCGCCGGCCGGGTGGCCCGCGCATACATCGCCGAGACGCCCGGTGTGTACCAGCCGTCCTGGACCGTCGACGAGGTCGCCGAGCACATCGACGAGATCCGCGACACCCGCGACTCCTGGATCCTGCCACCGCTCTCGGCGCACGCCGACCACATCGGCCGGAGCTTCGCGATGGCCGCATCCACCAGAACCACTCCTACTACCTGATCAGGGAAGCAGGCACCATGACAGTGAAGGTCTACGAACGCATTCTGGAACTCTTCGAGGCCGAGGGGATCAACACCATCTTCGGCATTCCGGATCCGAATTTCGTGCACATGTTCCACCGCGCGCAGGAGCGCGGCTGGACGGTCGTCGCGCCGCATCACGAGGAGTCGGCCGGGTTGATGGCCGAGGCGGTCTCGCGCATGACCGGCAAGGCCGCGGTGGCCATCGGCACGCTGGGACCGGGTATCGCGAACCTGGCCGGCGCGATCATGTGCGCCAAGGTGGAGAACTCCCCGGTGATCTTCCTGGGCGGCCAGCGCGCCCGGATCACCGAGCAGCGGGTTCGCCGCGGACGCATCCAGTTCGTGCAGCAGACCCCGCTCATCGAGAACGCGGTGAAGTACAGCGCCAGTATCGAATACGCGGATCAGACCGACGAGATCATCCGCGAGGGCCTGCGCAAGGCCCTGTCGGGCACGCCCGGTCCGGTGTACATCGAATACCCCTCGAACGTGATCCTCGAGGATCTCGACGTCCCACCGGCGTTGCCGCCCAAGGCATACCGGCTCGTCGGCCAGACCGCCGGAGCGGATCGCATCACCGAGGCCGCCGAGGCCATCCGGGCCGCGAAACAGCCGGTGCTGCTGGTCGGCCACGGCGTGCACACCGCGCGGGCCGGGGCACAGGTCAAGGAACTCGCGGATCTCGTTGCCGCACCGGTCATCCAGACCTCCGGCGGCACCTCCTACATCGCCGGGCTCGAGGATCGCACCTTCCCGTACGGCTTCTCACCCTCGGCAGTCGAGGCGGTCGTGCAGTCGGACCTGTGCCTTGCCATCGGCACCGAACTCGGCGAGCCGGTGCACTTCGGCCGCGGCTACCACTGGGTGGCGAACGAGGCGAACCGGAAATGGATTCTGGTGGAACAGGATCCGTCCTCGATCGGGGTGAACCGGCCGATCGACGTTCCGCTGGTCGGCGATCTGCGCGCGATCGTGCCGCAGTTGATCGAGGCGTTGCGCGACACCCCGCGCAGCCCGTCCCCGGAACTGGCCGGGTGGATCGAACGCGATGCCGCCCGACTGACCGAACTGGCCGAGTCCGCGCCCTCGGGCATGTCGCCGGTCCATCCGGCGCGCCTGAGCGTGGAGGCCACCAAGGCCTTCCCACCGGACGGCATCATGGTCCGCGACGGCGGCGCCACAACGATTTTCGGCTGGACCTACTCGCAGGCCAAACCGCACGACGTCATCTGGAACCAGAACTTCGGTCATCTGGGCACGGGCCTGCCGTACGCGGTCGGCGCGTCGGTGGCCGACGGCGGTAAGCGCCCGGTCATGCTGATCACCGGCGATTCGTCGTTCCAGTTTCAGATCGCCGAGCTGGAAACCGCTGCGCGCCTGAATCTTCCGCTGGTCTGCGTGGTGGGCGTGGACTACGCGTGGGGCCTCGAGGTCGGCGTCTACAAGCGCACCTTCGGACAGGGCTCGCTCGAGACCGGCGTGCACTGGAGCACCGAGACCCGGCTGGACAAGGTCGCCGAGGGATTCGGCTGCTACGGCGAATACGTCGAGCGCGACGAGGACATCGCCCCGGCGATCAAGCGCGCCTACGCCAGCGGCAAGCCCGGCGTGATCCACGTGGCCGTGGACCCCAAGGCCAATTCCGAGGAGATGCCGAGCTACGACGAGTTCCGCACCTGGTACGCCGAGGGACAGCAGTAGGACCGGGACGAGAGCGGACGAATCATGCGTGAGTACTTCAAGTTCTATATCGACGGCAAGTGGGTCGATCCCGCCGAAACGGCCACCTTCGAGGTGATCAATCCCGCCACCGAAGAGGTGGCGGGACGGGTCTCGCTCGGCTCGGCGGCCGATGTGAATCTGGCGGTCGCCGCGGCCCGCCGGGCCTTTCCCACCTGGTCGGCCACCAGTGTGGCCGATCGGCTCGACCTGCTGCGCACCATCGAGAGCGAATACACCAAGCGCCGTGCCGATCTGGGCGCTGCGCTCACCGAGGAGATGGGCGCACCGGCCGCACTGGCCAACGGTTTTCAGCTCGATCTGGCGGCCGGGCATCTCGCCGAGGCGATCTCGGTTCTTTCCAGCTTCGAGTTCTCCGAGCGGCGCGGGCAGACCCTGCTGATCAAGGAGCCGATCGGCGTCTGCGGGCTGATCACGCCGTGGAACTGGCCGCTGAATCAGATTGCGGTGAAAATCTTTCCGGCGCTGTCGACCGGCTGCACGATGGTGCTCAAACCGTCCGAGCAGTCGCCGTTCAACGCCCAGATCCTCACCGAGATCCTCGATGCCGCGGGCGTTCCCGCCGGGGTGTTCAATCTCGTGCAGGGTGACGGGCCGGGCGTCGGGACGCAGCTGTCGGTGCATCCGGACGTGGACATGATCTCCTTCACCGGATCAACCCGCGCGGGCGTGGAGATCGCGCGCAATGCCGCGGCGACGGTCAAGCGGGTCACCCAGGAGCTCGGCGGCAAGGGCCCGAACCTGATCCTCGACGACGACGCGTTCGCCGCCAACGTCGCGAACGGCGTCACCGGGTTGATGATGAACTCCGGTCAAACCTGTAGTGCCACAACACGGATGCTGGTCCCGGCGCATCGGATGGCGGAGGCGATCGAGGCGGCCCGCGCGGCGGCCGAGCAGGTCACCGTCGGCGATCCGGCCCAGGACGTCACCCTCGGCCCGGTGGTTTCGCAGGCGCAGTTCGACAAGATCCAGGCGCTGATCCAGAAGGGTATCGACGAGGGTGCGACGCTGGTCAGCGGCGGCACCGGCCGCCCGGACGGACTGGATCGCGGGTTCTATGTCAAACCAACGGTTTTCGCGAACGTCACCAACGACATGACCATCGCCCGCGAGGAGATATTCGGTCCGGTGCAGTCGATCCTGGGCTACGCCGACCTCGACGACGCGGTGGCTATCGCCAACGACACCGAATACGGCCTGGCCAGCAATGTGGCCGGCACCGATCTCGGCACCGCCCGCGCGGTCGCCGCGCGGATCCGCTCGGGCTGGGTGTCGATCAACGACGCCGTCGACTTCAGCGCGCCGTTCGGCGGATACCGCCGCAGCGGCAACGGACGTGAGTGGGGCGCATACGGATTCGACGAATACCTGGAAGTCAAGGGCATCCTGGGCTACGAGCCCGCAGACGCCGGCGCCTGAACGGAGCTGATGTGACCGACATCCCAGCGGAGCTACGCGATCTCCTCGCGCAGAACGAAATTCGTGAACGCATCGTCCGGCTGGCACGTGGTGAGGACCGGCGTGACGCCGACCTCGTCCGCGCGGCCTTCTGGCCCGACGCGCACACCGATTTCGGCATCTTCGCCGGGCCGTTCGAGGAGTATCTGGCCTGGGTGGTGCCCGGTTCCCCGGCGGTGCCGGTCACCTCGCACGTGCTGGGCCAGACGCTGATCGAGCTGAAAGGCGCTGTGGCCCTGACGGAAACGCATGTCAATGCCTACCATCGCGTCGACGACGGCGCCGGGCAGCACGATGTGCTGCTCGGTGGCCGTTACCTCGACCGGTTCGAGCAGCGCGGTGGGCAATGGCGGATCAGCCGGCGCACCATGCTCTACGACTGGATCCGAGATCTCGGGACCGCGGTCGATTGGTCGGGCGGCGTCATGGGTGCGCCCCTGCACGGCGAGCATTTCACCGGGCGAGCCCTCGGCGATCACAGCGAAGTCCATTTCGGCAAGTGACTGGGAGAAGAGTATGGGTGCCCTGACCGGCAAAATCGCCATCGTCACCGGCGCCAGTCGCGGCATCGGGAAAGGTATCGCGCTGGCCCTGGCCGAACAGGGGTGCACGGTGTACGTGACCGGCCGCACGGTGACGTCCGGTTCCTGCCCGCTGCCGGGCACGGTCGGCGAGACCGCCGCCGAGTGCACCGCGCGGGGCGGGCAAGGCATTGCCGTGCGGGTGGATCACGCGTACGACGACCAGGTCGCGGACCTGTTCGACCGGGTCCGGCGACGCTCGGGCCGGCTGGACATCCTGGTCAACAACGCGTTCTCGCTCCCGGAGGATCTCACCGATCCGGCTCCGTTCTGGGAGAAACCCCTGACGAACTGGCAGATGATCGACGTCGGCGTGCGGTCGAATTTCGTGGCGGCCTGGCATGCCGCCTCGATCATGGTGCCGCAGGGTTCGGGTCTGGTCGTGGCGATCTCGGGCTACACCGGGGTGAGCTACACATACGGGGTCGTGTTCGGGACGGCGAAGTCCGCGGCGGACCGGATGGCCCGGGACATGGCTGTCGAGCTGAAACCGCATGGGGTGACGTCGATCTCGCTGTGGCAGGGCCTGACGTGGACCGAGCGGGCGCAACGCAATCTGGCGACCATTCCCGGCCTGGACGGTCAGGCCGCGACCCTGCCGCAGAACGGCTGCTCCCCCGAGCATCCGGGCCGGGTGATCGCGGCCCTGGCCGCCGATCCGGACGTCCTGGACCGCACCGGCGGCACCTACATCACCGCCGAACTCGCCGGTGAATACGGCATCACCGATATCGACGGCTCGGTGATCCCCTCGCTGCGCGCGACTCGCGGCGAGCCCATCTGGTCACCCGTGTGACTATGCCGCACAACGCATTACGGAGAACACGATGACCGCATCGCGCAACGCGGACACCCTCGCCAGGCTCGAGGCACTGCTGGACCGCCAGGACATCCTCGACACACTGACCCGGTTCAGCCGGGGGATGGACCGCTTCGACCGGGAGCTGTTCCTGTCCGCGTTCCATCCCGATGCCACGATCGCCGCGGGCGATTTCGTCGGCGGGCCGGTGGAATTGTTCGAATGGTCCAGGGCGATGCACGAGGCGGGACAGATTGCGACACAACATAATCTGCTCAACCTCACCGTGGACATCGACGGCGACACCGCGCACACCGAGCTGTACTACCTGTTCGCCGCGCGAAACCGCGACGACAGCAACTGGATCGCGGGCGGGCGTTATATCGACCGTCTGACCCGGCGCGACAACCAGTGGCGAATCATGCTGCGCACCAACGCGATCGAGTGGTCCGGCATGGTTCCCACGATGCCGATCCCGTTCGCCGACGTGCCCGACATCCACGTGAACGGCGTACCCTCGCGCAGTCCCGAGGATCCCTCGTACCGACGACCCCTGATCAACCTGCGGGAGCCGAACATTCCGGCGTGATCGGTGAATTCAGCGCACGACTGTGCAGGAAGGAGCGGCGTATGTCCGCACTCACCACCGAGAAATTGAGTGAGACGGTCGGGGTGAAGATCCTCGGCGTGGACGCCGAACGGCTGGCCACCGACGAGGATCTGCCCGGGCAATGCCTCGAACTCCTGGAACGGCACAGCGTGCTGCTGTTCCCCGAACTGCATGCCGGGGACGAGGCGCAGGTGGCGTTCTCACGGAAACTGGGGCCGCTGGCGAGCTTCCCCAACTTCCCGAACGAGCACGTCATGATCATCAGCTTCGATCCGGACAACCCGAATGCCAAGTACTACCCCAGTAACGACTACTGGCATATCGACGGGTCCATGGACGAGGTGCCCGCACGCGCCTCGATCATGAGCGCGCACGTCATCACCGAGGAGGGCGGCGAGACGGCGTTCGCCAGCACCTACGCCGCGTACGAGGCGCTGTCCGAGCGGGAGCGGGAACAGCTCGCCGAGCTGCGGGTGATCCACCGCATGGCCCGGATCCAGAGCCGGACCTTCCCGAATCCCACGCCGGAGCAGAAGGCCGACTGGGCACGTTTCCCCGACCGCGAGCATCCGCTGGTGTGGACGCACGAATCCGGCCGCAGGTCACTGGTTTTCGGCGCGTCGGCCTCGCACGTGGTCGGCATGGACTTCGACCGGGGCGAGGCGCTGCTGGAAGAACTACAGGAGCGCGCCACCACCCCGGACCGGATCTACACGCACACCTGGTCGGTCGGCGACCTGGTCATCTGGGACAACACCGGACTGGTCCACCGGGCCTGTGAATTCGACCGGTCCCTGCCGCGACGCATGCACCGATCCACCCTCGTCGGACAGGAGCCGATCAAGTGAGTACCGCACAGACCCCGCGCACGGCCATCGTCACCGGCGGCGCGTCCGGAATCGGCGGGGCCATCGCCCGCCGCCTGGCCGCCGACGGGGCATCGGTGGCGATCTTCGACCGGGACGGCGCGGCAGCGCAGGCAGCCGCGAAATCCATTGCGGAGAACGGCAATCGGGCGATCGGCTACGAAGTCGACGTGACCGATCGGGCCGCGATCGATGCCGGTGTCGCGCAGGTTCGCGAGCAACTGGGCGCACCCGGGATCCTGGTCAACAGCGCGGGCGTCACCATTGCCGGGCCCTCGCTGGAGGTGACCGCCGAGACCTGGAATCAGGTGCTCGCGGTCAACCTCACCGGCACCTTCGACTGCTGCCAGGCGGTGCTGCCGGACATGATCGCCGCCGGGTGGGGGCGCATCGTGAACATCTCCTCCTCCAGCATGCATTCGGGCGTGCCCGGGATGGCCGCGTACGTGTCCTCCAAGGCGGGCGTGGTCGGTCTGACCAAGGTGCTCGCACTGGAATTCGGCCGGAGCGGCGTCACCGTCAACACGATTCCGCCCGGATTCATCGAGACGCCCATGATGCGGGACTCCCTGAGCAAGGGCGTCTTCGATTTCGATCTGCAAGTGTCCAGAACTCCGGTGGGCCGCATCGGCCAACCCGAGGACATCGCCGCCACCACCGCGTTCCTGGTCAGCGAAGAGGCCGGTTACATCACCGGGCAGGTCATCGGCGTCAACGGCGGCCGCAACACCTGATCCCGTTCCGCCACACGAGGAGTCACCACCATGCCCCGCATATCCCCCCTGCCGAAACCGGAGTGGTCGCCGGAGATGACGGCGTTCGTCGACGGGTTCCGCACCTCGGTCATCGGTAAGAAGCCGACCGAGGAGAACCAGAGCGGATCCAACCTGCTCGGCACCCTGGCGCGCTATCCCGCACTGGCGCAACCGTTTCTGAGCTTCAACCGGCACCTGCTCTCGGGCACCTCGCTCACCGCCCGGCAGCGCGAACTGCTCGTCCTGCGCGTCGCGCATCAGCGGCAGTGCGGGTACGAGTGGGCACAGCACGTCATCCTGGGCGAGCGCGCGGGCCTGACGGCCGAGGAGATCGCCCGAATCTCCGCCGAACCCGTTGCCGCCGAATGGAAACCGCTCGATCGGGCGATGCTCTCCTCGGTCGACGAACTGCTCGCCGACGGCATCGTCGCCGACGAGACCTGGGCCGCGTTGTCCGCGGAACTGACCGAGGACCAGCTGATGGACCTGGTCTTCACCGTCGGCACCTACGCCATGGTCGGCATGGCCCTGCGCTCGTTCGGCATCGAACCCGAGGAAGCGCTGGTGCGGTATCTGCCGGATCACGGATCGGCCTGATACCAAGCGGCACTGTGAAACTCGGCGGCCCCGGCGACCGAAGTCATCGGGGCCGGGCGGAACGACGCGGATGCTACTCCGCGATCTCCAGGGACAGCGGCGTGCCGGTGTGGAAGAAGTTGATCAGCCCGCCGATCCGCCCGCAGTGCTCGGCACACCGCTGGTAGTGGTGGATCAGCAGCGCCAGATCCATCGCCACGGCGTGCCCGTGCGGCCATTCCGGGGCCGCTACCCGGGCCAGCACCTCGGCGCGCAGTTCGGCCAGCTCCGGATCGGGCGGCACGAGGACATCGCCCTCGCCTGCGGGCGCGGCGATGGCCGCATTGGTCGCCGCGATCAGCTCGGCGGTCGCGTAGCCGATCCTCGCGAGTTGTTCGGCCACCTCGTCGGGCGCCAGCGGGTCGGGGAAGTACCGCACCGCGGTCTCGGCGACGGCACTGATCAGCGTGCCGATCCTGGACAGGTCGTCGGTGATCCGGATGGCACTGACCACTTGACGTAGGTCGCGGGCGACGGGCGCCTCCAGTGCGAGCAGAATGACGGCCCGATTCTCGCAGGCCGTATATCCGGTCTGAAGTTCCTCGTCGGCCGCCAGGGCCTCGTACGCGGCGGTCAGATCGGCTCGGGCCAACCCGACCGCGGCTCGTTCGGATGCCAGGGATGCCAACTCCGCGAGCCTCCCGAGCTCCTCGCTGAGCGCCGCGAGCTCTGCGGCGAATTTGGTTCGCACGCCGTAATCTTCGCTGTTTTCACCGCCATATGCACAACTTCCGTGAAACCATCCGCACGGTCCGTTCGCTTTCCGGTATAGGGCTCGAATCCCCGGCGCGGGTACCGGTGCGCGGACCCGGCTGTGGCGCACTCGGGTTGCCCAAGGTAATGATGATTGGCATGGATGATCACAGCGTGGCTGCGCAGTTGGCGGCCGAAGCCGGTGAATTGCTGCTCGAGATCCGGCACGAGGGCGGCGCGGCCGGTGACCGGAAGTCGAACGAGCTGCTGCTGCGACGGCTGGCCGAACTCCGCCCGGACGACGCCGTACTCTCCGAGGAGAGCACGGACGACCCGATCCGGCTCGAGCGCGACCGCGTGTGGATCATCGACCCCCTGGACGGCACCCGCGAATACGGCCAGCCACCCCGCGGGGACTGGGCCGTGCACGTGGCCCTGGCCATCGACGGCGTCGCGGTCAAGGGCGCGGTGGCGCTGCCCGCTTCCGGCCTGGTCCTGCACACCGGAGAACCGCCCGTACTCCCGCCTGCCACGGACGGCCCGATCCGCCTGGTGGTCTCGCGGAGCCGCCCACCGGCCTGCGTCGCACTCCTGGTGAAGCATCTCGACGCCACCACCCTGCCGATGGGTTCGGCCGGCGCGAAAGCCATGGCCGTGGTGCGCGGCGAAGCGGACATCTACGCGCACTCCGGCGGCCAGTACGAATGGGATTCCTGCGCACCGGTAGCCGTGGCAGCCGCCGCCGGCCTGCACGTCTCGCGGCTGGACGGCTCGCCGCTGCGCTACAACCGCCCGGACCCCTACCTGCCCGACCTGCTCATCTGCCGCCCGGAACTGGCCGAGGCCGCACTCGAGGCGCTGCGCACGGCCGCCTGAGCACTCGGCCGCGGCATCGTCGACAGCGCACGGTCGCCTGAGGAAACCGGCGAATTCTCTTGTACCGCAATGCAGGAGCGTCAGGCGCTGCCGGTCGGCCAGTGCAGCGGGTTCCGCGGGGCCGGGTCGTTGTGTCGCGGCGGGTAGCCCGGATTGAGGTAGCAGTTGATATCGGCTGGGTTGCAAGGCAATACGGAGTCCGGCGGCGAGGGGATCATCGGGCCGCCCGGGTTGATCACCGGAGGGCGGGGATGATTCGGCCCGCCCGGATTCACTCCTGAGGGCGGGGCGGGGCGGTTCGGACCACCGGGATTCACCCCCGAGGGCGGGGCAGGGCGATTCGGGCCACCCGGATTCACACCTGACGGCGGGGCGGGGTGGTTCGGACCACCGGGATTCCCACCCGACGGCGGAGCCGAGTGATTCGGGCCACCCGGGTTCCCACCCGACGGCGGGGCAGAGTGGTTCGGGCCACCCGGACTCACCCCCGAAGGCGGAGACGAAGGGTTCGGACCACCGGGATTCACCTCCGGCGGTGGGCTCGGCTCCGTCGTGACCGGGTCGCTGGTGTTCGATGCGCTCGTAGCCGGTGCGGCCCAGGCGAAGGCCGCGGCTGCGCTCGAGAGTCCACCGATCAGGACTGCGGCGAAGAGAACACGGCCAACTCTGGGCGTGACGACGGTCTGCATGACGAGCTCCTCCGATGACGGACGGACTCTACCCGGACCGCCCGAAACCCCGAGCAAATCAGCCGATTCCGCGAAATTCATGGGAAGTGGTTGGCGGTTCGCTGTGAACCGGGCCACGCTTTCCTTGTAATCCTTGCATGTATTGCACCCTCCCGCTTGTGAGAATAAAATTCTCCTAAAACGTGAAGGAGACTTACATGCCCAAGCGGGACCTGCCCTATCGGCTGTTCGACGCCGACAACCACCTCTACGAGACCAAGGAGGCGCTGACCAAGTTCCTCCCGAAGCAGTACCAGGACGCGGTCAAGTACGTGGAGGTGGACGGCCGCACCAAGATCGCGATCCTCGGCCAGATCAGCGAGTACATCCCCAACCCGACCTTCGACGTCGTCGCCGCGCCCGGGGCCATGGAGGACTACTTCAAGAACGGCAATCCCGAGGGCAAGAGCATGCGGGAGATCTTCGGCAAGCCGATCCGCTCCACCGACGCCTTCCGAGATCCGGTCGCGCGCATCGAGGTCATGGACGAGTTGCAGATCGATCGGGCGCTGATGTTCCCGACGCTGGCCAGCCTCGTCGAGGAACGCATGAAGTCGGACCCCGAGCTCATCCACGCGGTCATCCACTCGCTCAACCAGTGGCTGTACGAGACCTGGTCGTTCAACCACAAGGACCGCATCTTCACCGTGCCGGTGATCAGCCTGCCGATCGTGGAAAAGGCCATCGCCGAGCTGGAGTGGGTGGTCGAGCGCGGCGCGAAGGCGATTCTCGTGCGGCCCGCGCCGGTTCCCGGCTTCCGTGGCCCGCGGTCGTTCGCGGTGCCGGAGTTCGATCCGTTCTGGAAGCGCGTGGTCGAACTCGACGTGCTGGTCACCATGCACTCCTCCGACAGCGGTTACGCCCGCTTCGCCTCGGAATGGGACGGCACGCAGCGCGAGATGCTGCCGTTCGTCACCAACACCTTCAAGATGGTCAACGCCTGGCAGCCGATCCGCGACGCGATGGCCTCCTGGGTGTGCCACGGCGCGCTGTACCGTTTCCCGGAACTGAAGATCGCGGTCATCGAGAACGGCGCGGCCTGGCTGCCCGGCCTGCTCGAGGACCTCGCGGCGATCTACAAGAAGGCCCCCGAGGGCTTCCCCAGCGATCCGGTCGAGATGATCAAGAACATCTACGTCAGCCCGTTCTGGGAGGAAGACCTGGTCGAGCTGTCCGGCCTGATCGGCGCGGATCACGTGCTGTTCGGCTCGGACTACCCGCACCCCGAGGGCCTGGCCGAACCCGCCCGCTACGTCGACGAGATCAAGGACCTGTCGCTCGAGGACCAGTCGAAGATCATGGGCGGCAACCTCGCCCGGCTGCTGAACGTCTAGCACGGCGCGAGGTATCACGACAGCCCCTCGCCCCCGGCGCATCTCGCCGGGGGCGAAGGCGCATGCCCGTCTCACCACCCTCGCCTCGCCGCTGAATCGACAAATCCACTGCTTCCCAGACGCATTCGGGTTCCGTTCGCCTGCTGCACGCTGCGCGATCCAGTTCTCCTGCCGCCGCGCCGGCCCCATCGCCTATCAGGGCGAATGTCGATCCCCCGAACATCCGTCAGCAATAGAGTTCACTCAGCGGATGCCTCGCCTGCGACCGCCGCTTCGCCGCCGACCAGCAGGTCTACGGCGGTCGAGAAGCTCGCCGGATCCGACCGGGCTCAGGCACCACACCGGCAATGTCATCAGCAATGCCGATGCGGCCCAGCCGGGTTCAACCAGCGTTTCGCCCCGCCACCCGGACTGCGGCCACGACTCCGCCGTCGACCAGCAGGTCTATGCCGTTCAAGAAGCTTGCCTTGTCCGACAGGGCGAAGGCGACGACATCGGCCACCTCATCAGCAATGCCTGTGCGGCCCAACGGAGTTCGCTCGACCAACGCTGCCATGCTGGCATGTTCGGCGGCCTCCTGACGTCCCTGCGGGGTATCGATCATGCCCGGTGAGACCGAGCAGATGCGCGCCCCGGACGGACCGAGGCGGACCGCCTCCCGTTCCACGAAGCGGTGCACGCCGCGTTTGGCCCAGCCGTACGCGACGCCCGAATTCTCCACGGCGGGGCCGAGCGCCTCGTGCAACCGGTCCAGGAACCGCGGGGCGAGCGGATCGTCCAGTATCGCGAGGGCGGCGGGGTCCGGGGGCGTGAGATCCAGCAGCGGGGCCATCGAGGCGAAACAGACTGTGGCCGTGCCGGATACGGCCAGCGGACGCAGGGTCTGCGCGAGCAGGGCGGTGCCGATCAGGTCGACGGTGAAGATGCGTCGCCAGTCCGCCATGGTCGGGGAGATTCCGGCGGCATGGGCGACCGCACGCAGCTCGCCGAGATCGCCGACCCGCTCGGCCAGTCGTGCCAGGCCCTCGGTATCGGTGATGTCGAGTTCCACCGATTGCACTGTCACACTGGGATTCTCGGCCGCCAGCACGTCCCGGGCGGCATTCGCCGTGGCCGCGTCACGATCGACCAGCAGCAGCGCGTCGACCATTCCCGCCACCCGCTGCGCGCAGGCATACCCCATCCCGCGACCGGCTCCGGTCACGATTCCCACGGAGCTCATACCGCACCGCCCGGTGCGGCCCAGCAGCGCGAGATGCCCGATTCGGCCGCGCGATCGACCAACTCCACCCGGAACCCCTCGGCACTGCGCAGGAATGCGAAGAACAGCCCGCCCTGCGGACCGCGGCGGGTGGCCTCGGTCAGGTATCCGTGCCGGATCAAAGCCTCGGTGTCGGCGGCGACGTCGTCGGACCAGTAGCCGATGTGGTGCATACCGGCCTCCCCCGCCGGTTCCCACAGGGTGCCCGCCACGCTGCGCACCACTTCCAGACGCGGGACCGTCGTCGAGTACATGCACCGCAGATTCAACTCGACGCTCTTGCCGTCGGGCAGGTCCACCGACACGAGATCACCGACCTCCGGCCCCCACTCGTAGCCGAGCACCTCGGTCAACCGCGCCGCGGTGGCCTCGAAATCCGGCGCCACGATGCCGATGTGGAACTGATCACCAGGATCAAGAATTGCGTTCTTTATCACGAGAAGGATATTCTCACCTTGAGAGAGGAGGCGCAATGGCATGGGATTTCGAGACGGACCCCGAGTACCAGCGCAAGCTCGACTGGGCCGATGAGTTCGTCCGCGAGGAGGTCGAGCCGCTCGACCTGGTCTGGGAGCACGAGCAGTTCGTACCGCTGGAAGGGCCGCGGCGCGCGGCGATCGAGCCGCTCAAGAAGCAGGTGCGCGAACAGGGACTGTGGGCCACACATCTGGGCCCGGACCTGGGCGGACAGGGTTACGGTCAGCTGAAACTGGCGCTGCTCAACGAGATTCTGGGGCGTTCGTCCTGGGCTCCGATCGTCTTCGGCTGTCAGGCCCCGGACACCGGCAACGCCGAGATCATCGCCCACTACGGCACCCCCGAGCAGAAGCAGCGCTACCTGCAACCGCTCCTGGACGGCGAACTGTTCTCCAGCTATTCGATGACCGAACCGCAGGCCGGGGCGGACCCGACCCGCTTCGAGACCCGCGCGACACGCGACGGCGACGACTGGATCATCAACGGCTGGAAGTTCTTCTCCTCCAACGCGAGAACCGCCGCATTCCTGATCGTCATGGCCGTGACGAATACGGAAGTCAGCCCCTACCAGGGCATGTCGATGTTCCTGGTGCCCACCGACACCCCCGGCATCGACATCGTGCGCAACGTCGGCCTGTACGGCGAACCGCTGGACGGCGGCTCGCACGCGCTCATCCACTACGACAACGTCCGGGTGCCCGCCGAATCGCTGCTCGGCGGCGAGGGACAGGCATTCGTCATCGCGCAGACTCGCCTGGGCGGCGGCCGGATCCATCACGCCATGCGCACGATCGGCCTGGCGCAGCAGGCGCTGGACATGATGTGCGAGCGTGCCCTGAGCCGCGAGACCGCCGGAAGTCGTTTGGCGGACAAGCAATTCGTGCAGGGCTACATCGCCGACTCCTACGCGCAGCTGGCCCAGTTCCGGCTGTTCGTGCTGCACACCGCCTGGAAGATCGACAAGTACAACGACTACAAGAAGGTCCGCAAGGACATCGCCACCGCGAAGATCGTCATGCCGACGGTGCTGCACGACATCGCCTGGCGCGCAATGCAAGTCCACGGCGCACTCGGCACCACCAACGAGATGCCGTTCTTCCGGATGATCCACGGCGCCGGCGTGATGGGCCTGGCCGACGGCCCGACCGAGGTGCACAAGGGCACGGTCGCCAAACAGGTGCTGCGCGATTACCAACCCACCGACGGCATGTGGCCCACCCAGTGGATTCCGGCGAAACAGCAAGCCGCACGGGCGAAGTTCGCCGATTACCTGGAACGCGAAGCCGGAAACCTTTGAGCGCGGACATTACGCGGCGCGCGGGCCGGCCGGACGAACACGGCGCGCCCGGCTCCGGCACAAGACGAAAACAGAGCAATCATCAACAGCGGCGAGCGCACCGGACTGATCCGTGTGCCGCCAGGCAGGGCATCCGCCGAGTCAGGAAGCCCGCGCAAGTGGAAGTAAGGCACCCATGAGTATCGACACCTCCCGACTCGCCGACTGGATGGACGCGCAGGGCCTGCCCGGCAAGGGCGAGCCCCTCGAGGCGCGGTTCCTGTCCGGCGGCACGCAGAACGAGATCTACAAGATCAGCCGCGGTGAGCATGTGTGCGCCATCCGGATGCCTCCGCCCGAGGCGCCCGCCGAGCGGGACGCGGGCATCCTGCGCGAGTGGCGGATCATCGAGGCGCTCGAAGGCACCGACGTCCCGCACACCGCAGCGGTCGCGGCCTGCACCGACGCCTCCGTACTCGGCCGCACGTTCTATCTGATGGGTTTCGTGGACGGCTGGTCGCCGATGGACCACCGCGGCGTGTGGCCCGAGCCGTTCGGCTCCGATCACACCTTGCGCGCGGGGCTGGGATATCAACTCGCAGAAGGGATCGCGCTGCTGTCCCGGGTGGACTGGAAAGCCAAGGGGCTGCACGATCTGGGTCGCCCGGACGGCTATCACGAGCGGCAGGTCGCGCGGTGGCTGAGCTTCTACGACCGGATCGACGGCGCGCGCACCCTCGAGGGGATGGATGTGGCCACGGACTGGCTGCGCACGCACCGCCCGCTCGACTACATCCCCGGTCTCATGCACGGTGACTACCAGTTCGCCAACGTGATGTTCGAGCACGGCGGCCCGGCCCGCCTGGCCGCCCTCGTGGACTGGGAGATGGGCACCGTCGGCGATCCCAAGCTCGATCTGGGCTGGATGCTCCAGGGCTGGCCCGAGGACACCAGCGATCCCGCGGTGGCGACCAAGGGCTACGCGAATATGCAGTACATGCCCTCGCGCGACCAGATTCTGGCGCACTACGCCGAGGTCTCGGGACGACAGGTCGACGATATCGACTACTACCTGATCCTGGCCAAATGGAAGCTGGCCATCGTGCTCGAGCGCGGATATCAGCGCGCCAAGGGCGATGAGAAATTGGAAGCGTTCGGCCCCGTGGTGGCCGACACGATGCGTTCGGCCGCCGAACTGGCAGAAAGTACGGGGTACAAGCGATGACCGACGGCAACGAAATCGTCATTGACCGGTCCGGGGCGGTGCTGGTCGCGCGCCTCAACCGGCCCGAGGCCCGCAATGCGTTGAACGGCAACGTGATTCGCGGAATCGGCCAGGCCGTGCTGGACGCTGAGGCCGATCCCGGGATCCGCGCCATCGTGCTCATCGGCACCGGTGACCGCGCGTTCTGTGCGGGCATGGATCTGCGCGCCTTCGCCGAAGGTGAAACCTTCGGCGCGGACGAGGCCAGCGAGGCGTACGGGCGGCTGAGCAAGGGGCAGGTGAGCGTGCCGGTGATCGGCGCGGCCAATGCCACGGCGGTCGGCGGCGGACTCGAACTGCTGCTCGCCTGTGATCTCATCGTCGCCTCCTCGGCCGCGAAATTCGGTTTCCCCGAGGTGAAGCGCGGCCTGTTCGCGGCCGGTGGCGGCACGACGGTCGGGACCAGGATTCCGCTCGCCATCGCGCTGGAACTGCTGCTGACGGGTGATTACGTCAGTGCCGCAAGGGCTTACGAGGTCGGCCTGATCAACGCCGTCGCCGAACCCGACGAGGTGTTGCCCACCGCCTTGGCCCTTGCCGAGCGGATCGCCGCCAACGCTCCGCTGGGCCTCGCCGCCTCCAAGGACCTGGCCCGTCTCGCGGTGACCGATGCCGCCGAGGCCGATGCGCGCCTGAAGACTTGGCAGACAAAGGTTTTTACCAGCGCCGACGCCAAGGAGGGCGCTCGCGCCTTCGCCGAGAAGCGCACCCCGCAGTGGCAGGGTAACTGAGATGCGAGCGGTGGTCTGCCCTGCCTACGGGCCGCCGGAGATCATCCGCATCGAGGAACGGCGGTCCCCCGCACCCGGACCGGGACAGGTCCGGGTGCGGGTGGGCGCGGCCGCGGTCAACTTCCCCGATGTGCTGGTGATCGCGGGCGAATATCAGATCAAGGTGCCGCCGCCGTTCGTGCCGGGCAGCGAATTCGCCGGAACCGTGGTCGAAATCGCCGATGACGTCGACTCGGTGGCGGTCGGCGACCGGGTGACCGGCACCGGCATCGTCGGGGCGTTCGCCGAGGAGGTCGCGGTGCCCGCCGCCGGGCTCGCGCGCATCCCCGACGGCGTGGACGACCACCGCGCC
Source organism: Nocardia miyunensis NBRC 108239 (assembly GCF_001613065.1). Classification (GTDB taxonomy): domain Bacteria; phylum Actinomycetota; class Actinomycetes; order Mycobacteriales; family Mycobacteriaceae; genus Nocardia; species Nocardia miyunensis. The sequence goes on along the minus strand of NZ_BDBQ01000102.1, from coordinate 23,652 downwards.
GCGGCGTTCGGCGTCGCGTATCGCACCGCGTACCACTGCCTTCGGTCCGTGGCGCGAATCCGTGCCGGAGACCAGCTGGTGGTGCTCGGCGCGGGCGGCGGCGTCGGCCTGGCCGCGGTCCAACTCGGCGTACAACTCGGCGCGGAGGTGACCGCCGTCGCTTCCTCAGCCGAAAAGCTCAGCGCGGCAGCCGCATACGGCGCATCCCACCTCATCGACCACACCACCGGAGACCTGCGCGGAACGTTGCGCGAGGCATTGCCGGAAGGTGCGCACGCGGTCGTCGACCCGGTAGGCGGACGCCTGTCCGAACCCGCCCTACGCTCCCTACGTCGCGGAGGCCGATTCGTCACGGTCGGCTTCGCCTCGGGCGTAATCCCCCAGATCCCACTTAACCTGGTGCTGGTCAAGGGAATTCACCTACTCGGCTTCCAGTTCCAGGACCTGCCCCCCGACGAATTCCACCGCAACGAGGACGAATTACGCAAGCTACTCACCACCGGACAGGTGAACCCACACATCAGCGCCGTCTACCCACTTACCCGCGCGACCGCCGCCCTGCGCAAGGTCGCCGACGGAAAGGCAATCGGCAAAATCCTGCTCGACCTCACCGCCTGACCGTCCACGCCGACGAACGAGTGCTGGACGAGGCCGGACACGTCCTGCCCGAGGGTTCCTGTTCTGCCCCAACGGAACTGAGGGTTACGATTCGTGCGGATGTCCGGCGAGGGTTGAGGCGCCCGCATATCGAGCCCGGGTGCCGAGTTCGGCTTCGATGCGCAGGAGTTGGTTGTACTTGGCGGTGCGGTCCGATCGCGAGAGCGAGCCGGTTTTGATCTGCCCGCACCCGAGGGCGACGGCGAGGTCGGCGATGCTGGTGTCCTCGGTTTCCCCGGAACGGTGCGAGATGATCGACGTATATCCGGCTCGCCGGGCGATATTCGCGGTGTCGAAGGTTTCGGTGAGCGTCCCGATCTGATTGATCTTCATCAGGATCGAATTCCCTATCCCGGACCGGATGCCTTCGCTCAGCAGCGCGGGGTTTGTGCAGAACACGTCGTCGCCGACGAGTTGACAGCGTTCGCCGACCGCGGTGGTCAGCTGTCTCCAGCCTTGGTAATCATCTTGGGCGAGAGGGTCTTCCATGGACACGATGGGATACGCGTCGAGCAGCCCCAATAGATGGTCGATGTGTTCGTCGACCGTCCTGACGGTTCCGTCAGCGCGATAGTGATAGGCGCCGTCGGTGTAGAACTCCGAGGCCGCGGGGTCCAGCAGAATGACGATGTCCGCACCGGGCCGGTAGCCGGATGTCTCGACAGCCGCCACGATGTGATCCAGGGCCTGCTCCGCCGAGCGCAGGTCGGGAGCGAAACCGCCCTCGTCTCCGACGTTGGTGTTTTCACCAGCAGCGGCGAGGTCGGCTTTCAAGGTGTGGAACACCTCCGAGCCGATCCGTACCGCGTCCCTGAAGGTTTCGGCCCCGACGGGGGCGATCATGAATTCTTGGAAGTCGAGCAGGTTGTCCGCGTGGGCTCCGCCGTTGATGATGTTGAACATCGGCATCGGCAGCAGCCGAGCCGAGGCTCCACCGAGGTAGCGGTACAGCGGAATGCGGTGGGCCGCCGCCGCGGCCTTGGCGACGGCGAGCGAAACCCCCAGAGTGGCGTTGGCGCCCAACCTCGACTTGTTCGCGGTGCCGTCCAGGCTGATCATCGCGTGATCGATCGCAGCCTGGTCCTCGGCGTCCCTTCCGATCACGATCGGCCCGATGTCGGCGTTGATATGCGACACCGCGGTGAGAACACCTCGGCCGTGGAAGCGGGACCGATCCCCGTCGCGCAACTCGACCGCCTCCCGAGTGCCCGTCGAAGCGCCCGAGGGCACGCTCGCTCGCCCGATCGAACCGTCCTCGAGTTCCACGGTGACTTCCACGGTCGGATTGCCTCGACTGTCGAGGATCTCGTATCCGACCACCGCTCGAATTCGTGTCACTGAACGTCCCGTCCTGTCCTGAACTGTGTGTGCCCGGGTGGCGTGATCAGTGTCTCGGGGGCGACCGTACCTGCGGTAGAGCATGTTCCATCGGGTGCCCATAAGGTTGCCCTATGGGCTTGTCGTCGAGAGTTTCCGATCTGGGGCCGTTCGAGCTACTCGCGACGATCGCCGCCACGGGCAGCATCGGCGCCTGTGCCCGGCACCATGGGCTGTCCCAGCCCGCGGTCAGTGCCCGCATCCGGAACCTCGAGCAGCGCCTGGGTCTGCGACTGCTGGACCGTCACCCGCGCGGGACCACCGTGACCGAGACCGGGCAGATGGTGTTGCGGTGGGCGCGCCCCGCACTGGACGCCACCGCCGATCTCGACCAAGCGCTGAACGCGTTGACCGGAGCATCGTCGGCACATCTGATGCTGGCGGCCAGCACCACCATCGCCGAATTCTTTCTGCCGACGTGGTTCGCCGCCTTGCGAAAACGGTTGCCGGGGACCAACATCAGCCTGTTGTGCCACAACAGCGCCGACACCGTCGCCCTGATCCGTCGCGGCGGCGCGGAGCTAGGATTCGCGGAAGCCGGCCACATTCCCGCCGAGCTCGAACATTGCCCCGTAGTGCGTGATCGGCTGGTGGTCGTGGTCGCCCCGGATCACCCTTGGGCCGCGCACCGAGCCATCACCGCCACCGATCTGGCCACCGCCGCCCTGATCCTGCGCGAACCGGGCTCAGCCACCCGATCCGTACTCCACGACCGGCTCGCGACACTGCCCGACCCGTTGACCGCAGTTCCCGCAATGGAACTGACTTCGGCCACCGCCATCAAGAATGCCGCCGCCAGCGGCCTGGGTCCCGCGGTGCTGAGCGAGTTGACGGTCCGCGACGAACTCGCCGACCACACACTCGTCGAAGTCCCCATCCCCAGCCTCACCCTGGAACGCAATCTGCACGCCTGCTGGCGACGCCACCACCGCTTCAGCGCACCGGCGCGCCACCTACTCGACATCGCCACCACCCACCGGCCGCCCGCTCACCAATGACGCCCGCCGCCAATAGAAATCGCCAATCACCGAAGACGTTGCGCCCGAAGGTGTTACAACGCAGCCGCCGCAGACGTGCATCGCGCCGCGCGACTGCTCGAAAACGCCATCGGCACATGGGATCCGCCACGCTGACAAACGATGGGCGGTCGGAGTGCCCTCCACGGCACCAGCGTCAGGCGCACTCGTGCCGTGTGCACAGCCACTGATCATGTTGTCGGAAGCGGCATTTCGAGTTCATTGGGCATTACCGCGCGCTCGGCGGCAAATCACGATACAGTAACGCCCGCTCGCGTATATTCGATGGAGGTAGTGCCGAGGTGGGACGTCACCGGATGAAGCCGGAATCAACGGTCCGGCGCAAGTCAGTGATCGCGTTGTCCGGATTGGTTCCCGGAGTGGTCTCCCTGACCGCCCTGGCCACCCAGGCCTCGGCCGCCCAGACCGTGCCCGAGGTTCGCATGGTCGCGCTGCCCACCGGATCGGCAGGCACGGGGTCGGCGGACTCCGGATCGGCGGGCACGGGATCCGCGGGCTCCGGGTCGGCCACCAGCTCGAGCGCCGCGCAAATTCCCTCGGTCGCGGAAACCGCGTACAAGGTCGCCGCGGCCGAACTCGCCGTGGAGCAACCCCAGTGCCACATGCCGTGGCAGTTGCTCGCCGGTATCGGCCGGGTCGAGTCGCATCACGCGAACAACGGAAACGTCGACATGTTCGGCACGACCCGGCGCGCGATCTACGGCCCGTCCCTCGACGGCACGCTGCCCGGCAACGAGGTGATCCGCAACCATGCCGGCAAATTCCTTCGCGCCGAGGGGCCGATGCAGTTCATGCCCGCAACGTGGGCACGGTACTCACGGCCGGGCGGCAACCCGCAAAATCTGTTCGACGCGAGTTACACCGCCGGAAATTACCTCTGCTCGGGCGGGTTGAATATGCAGAACCCGGCACAGCGAACGGCCGCGATCCTGCGCTACAACCACTCGATGGCCTACGTCACCCAGGTCATGGGCTGGGCACATCGTTACCGATAGTCCGAATCACGCTGAAATCAACTGTCCCGTATAACCGTTCGCGCCAATACGTTGTGCTGGTGAGCGAACGCGACTGGTATGCCTGGCACACCGAATACGATCAGCCCGGCAGCCGGTTGGCCCGGCGACTCGACGCTGTGCAGGAGCAGATCCGGGTCGCTCTCGACGCCGCGGCGCCGGGTCCGCTGCGAGTGATCAGCCTGTGCGCGGGCCAGGGACGCGATGTGATCGGCGTGCTCGCCACACACCCTCGCCGCCGTGACGTCACCGCGCGCTTGGTCGAACTCGATCCGCGAAATGCGGGTGTGGCAAGGGAACTGGCGGCACAGCACGCGCTGGATCGGGTCGAGGTCGTCGTGGGCGACGCCGCCCTCACCGACCACTACGCACCGCTGGCCCCAGCGGATTTGGTGATCGCCTGCGGGATCTTCGGCAACATCTCCGACACCGACGTCGAGCGCACCATCGAGTTCACCACTCAACTCTGTGCCGAGGGCGGCACCGTCGTGTGGACGCGCGCGCGTCGCGAGCCCGACCTCGTGCCACAGCTCTGCGACTGGTTCACAGAGCGTGGTTTCGAGCAGGTGTGGGTCTCCGACCCGGAGGTATCGTTCGGAGTCGGTGCGCACCGGTTCACCGGAACACCCTCGCCCCTGCAACCGGGCGCAACGATATTCACCTTCATCGGCTCCGACCGCCTCTCCGAACCGGCGAACTGACACCACGGATCACCCTGCCGCGGTGCGGGGGGGGCGCTGCCCGATGTCGTTGCGGCGCTTGATGATCAGCTCACTTTCGTTCGGATGCGACGGCGAACGAGAGCCAGCACGGGCCGTCGACCAGGAGCAGCAGCAGCGGCCGATAGCCCGCGCCGGGCACGGCGAGCGCGATGACGAAGGCCAGTGCCAGGCACGCGGCATTGCCGATCAACTGCTCGAGCCCTGCCCTGCTCGGGGCCGACTCCCGCCGACCGGCGCAGCGCGATGGCCCGCGTGGTGAGGGCGGAGGCGGCCCCGCTGCTGTCCGTTGCCGATCGAGGTGACGCGGCCTGCGCGGCTCGAGCAGGGCTGCGTCAGCGTTTCGACGCTGCCCGAAGCTGATCGAACGCTCGATGCGGCGGTCCGTGTTCGCGGAACTGCTCGAGGTGCCGGTGGCGACAGCCCCGCACGGACTAATTCCCTTGCCCCGGAACGCAGGCGTCGGCAAATATGCAGCCATGGTGATCTCGGGTGCTGCGGCGATCGGTGTGACAGTGACGGCCCTGGGAATGGTGCTGACTCCGGGGCCGAACATGATGTACCTGGTGTCGCGCAGTATCGGCCAGGGGCGCGTCGCCGGGTGGATCTCACTGGTGGGCACCGAGGTCGGGTTCGTGGTCTACGTGATGATGGCCAATCTGGGGTTGGCGATCGTGTTCGTCGCGGTGCCGTGGCTGTATATCGGCTTCAAGGCCGCGGGCGCGGCGTATCTGGCGTATCTCGCGTGGCAGGCGTTGCGACCGGGCGGCCGCGGATTGTTCGAAACGCGCGAGATACCGCGCGATTCGGCCGCCAAGCTGTTCCGAATGGGACTGCTGACGAACCTGCTGAATCCTAAGGCCGTGGTGATGTATCTGGCGCTGATTCCGCAGTTCATCGATCCGCGGCGCGGGCACATCGTCGAGCAGGGATTCGTGTTGGGCGGCTTGCACATTGCGGTCAGCACGACCGTCAACGCGCTGATCGTGCTCGCGGCGGGCGCGATCGCCGGGTTCCTCGCGGCGAGGCCGCGCTGGGTGGTGTGGCAGCGCCGGGTGACCGGCACGCTGCTCGGCACGGTGGCCGTTCTGCTCGCCCGAGAAGTGCCCGCCCGCGCCCGCGTCTAGCCGAACAACTCAGAATCCGTGGGTGCGCAGCCAGGGGTCGAGGGCGTTGCGGAACTGGGTGGCGGTGGGTTCCATGGTCAGGCCGTGGGTTGCGCCGTTCACGATGTCGCTGGTGACGTCCGGGCTGCCGGTGAACAGCTTGCCCTGGTAGCGGGCGCGATTCACGTCGAACACCCGGTCTTCGGTGCCGGTCAGGGTCAGAACCGGGATGTGGATCGCGCCGAGGCGGACGGGGTCGATCAGGGTCGCCTCGGTCAGGGAGATCATGTCGCCGCAGGGGTTCAGCTGACGTAGCGGAGTTGCCGCGGCGAACACCTTCGGTGGCGACTGGGCCAGGAAATCTTGTTGGTACGCTTTGGTATTCGGGGTCAGGTAGCTGTATCCGGGGGCTCCGGCGGGGGACTTCTGGCTACCGGTCACACAGGTGGATCCCCAGGACAGAGTGCCTACCAACTGCTCGGGAGTCAGGGCCAGATCGGAGTAGGACAGCACGCCGATGGCGTCCACATCGCCGAACGAATACGCCTCGATCTGCGTGATTGCTCCGCCGAGCGAATGTCCCAGCAGCGCAACATGTCCGAAGGCCACAGCCCCGCCCTCCGCCGAATAGTTGCCCGATCGCAGATCCTGGACGATCTGATGCGCGACGGTTGCCTGACCGCCCACACAGCTGAGCGTTCCCGGCGGCTGACCGCTGGCGCCGTAACCGAGCCGCTCGATCGTGACCGACACGTGCCCGCGCTCGGCCATCTCCCGCACGTGGTCGTAGCCGGGCACGGCGCCGAATCGCCAGAACCACTCACCCACCTCGAGACCGTGCAGATACAGCGCCGCACTCGTTGCGGTGCGCCCTGCCAGCGCGTTCGCCGGACCGGTGAGGTGCCCGTGCACCGTGTAGGTTCGGCCGTCGGTTCCGCACGGCACCCCGGAGGTGTTCACGTTGCGGACCGAGAACGTGATCGCCCGGTCGACGACACCGCCGGGCGCGGCGGCGGCCATCGGAACGGCCGGAACGGCGAGCGAAAGCACGGAGATCACCGTGGCCAGGACGAAGCGGGAAAAGCGCATGGTTCCGAACCTCTCTGACAAGGTGCTGCATCGGACTCACGGGCAAAGGCACGGAAATGCGCCTCGGGGGGATCCTACGGCCTTGCCGATCGCGCCGAGTCGTTCGGCCGCACCCCCGCGAGACCTGTCCGCGCGGTGCCGTGACCGGATCACGCCTGTACGGGTGCCCGGCGCGCGAGGACCTTGCGGTGACAGATGCGCCAGCCCTGCGGTTCTCGGCGGAGCGTGTCCTCGTAGACGACGGTCCCGCTCGTCCCGTCCGCATTGACCGACAATCCTTTGGATCGCGCCCGCGCCCGGTCGCCATCCTGTTCGACCACAACGATATTGGTGACGTGATGCCCCAGCGGCTGGGCCGCGTCATCCTGGTTGTCGCGGGCCAATTTCCGTAGCGCCGCGAGTCCGTGGGTCGTGCCGAGCCCGAAGTCCTCCAGGTCCAGCACCAGATCATCGGTGTACAGCTCGCCCCACCGATCCCAGTCGCGGTCGTCGGCCACATGTCCGTGCAACGCGATCGTCTCGTGAATCGCGATCCGATCCGACGCAGTGATGTCCAGCATTCGAACGCCTCTCACATAAATGGGGACCTCCCCGTTTAGCCGCCGCTAGAATAACCGGGGAGTTCCCCATTTAGCAAGGAGAAATGTGGCCCGACCACGCCGCGCCGACGCGCGCCGAAACTACGAACTGGTGCTGGCGGCCGCGCGGGAGGTATTCGACGAACTCGGCGTCACCGCCCCACTGGACGAGATCGCCCGCCGCGCCGGAGTCGGCAATGCGACGATGTACCGCCACTTCCCCACTCGCCGAGAGATGGTCATCGCCGTCTACGCCGAGGAGGTCACCGCACTGGGCGAGCTGGGCCGCACCCTCCTCGACGCCCCCTCCCCCGCCGACGCGCTGTTCACCTGGCTACGCGCGTTCATCACGCACGTATCCACGAAAGGCCAACTCCCCCTGTCCATTCCGGACGACGAGGCGGGACAGCGATCAGCGCTGTACCACGAATGGCACGAGACGATGCACACCGCCGCGGCCGACCTGCTGCACCGAGCCCAGCACGCGGGCGCGATCAAGAACGACCTCGACGTGGCCGACCTGCTGGCCGCGGCCAACGGAATCGGACACGCCGCGGCCGACGCTCCGCAAATCGAGCGGTTGCTGACCATCCTCCGCGATGGCCTCACACGTTGACCTGCCGCTCGACTACCCGAGGAAGTCGGCAAGCACGGCAGCGCCACGGGCCGGATCCTGAAGCATCCACCAGTGCCCCAGACCTTCCAGGCGCACGGTCCGGGCGCCTGCGCGTTCCCCGGGCCGAATCCGCCGATCGCCGGCGCCGACGAAGCCGTCCTCGGTGGCGACGATGTGCAGGCCGGGGCGGGCGGCGGCATTTTCGAGGTTCTTGCCCAGTTCAGCCATGACCGGCTGGGCGGCCGAGCGATACACCGACAGGATCGCGCGGCCCATCTCGTCGCCTTGCGCGTCGGCAACCGCCTCGGCCACATCGGCGGGCATCCCGAGCTGGGTGTTGCGCTCCACTCTCGCCTCTCGCGGGGCCTGCATCATCAGGTCGACGAGTTTCTCGCCCTCGGCCGGCGTCTGCCAGATCCGAGCGGCGTCGTGCCACACGTAGTCCGGGTCGAACAGCCCGACGACATCGCTGACCCAGCTGCGCAACAGATCCGGCCGATACATCGCGACATTGACCACATGCCCGCCACCCCAATCGTGACCGACCAGGTCGACCGGCTCGCCGATCGCCTCCAACTCACCCACCAGCCAATCGCGGTATTCGAGCACCGTGGCGCCGAACCCGTCCGGCAGCGGCGCACCGAATCCGGGCGGCGACAGGCAGACCGTGTCGTCACGACCCAGCTCCGCCCGCAGCGGCCCCCAGATGGCATCACTCTCAGGATTGCCGTGTACGAAGACGATCGTCATGCCCGTCACGGTAGCGCCGAAACCCAACCCGGATAGCACCTTTCGCAGCACCGCGAAAATGATCGGCCCCGATCTCAGCGCAGGCCGAGGTCTTTCGCGACGATGGTCTTCATGACCTCGCTGGTCCCCGCGTAGATCCGCGCCACCCGGGCATCGGCGTACAGCCGGGCGATGGGGTATTCCAGCATGTAGCCGTAGCCGCCGAACAGTTGCAGGCAGCGGTCGACCACGCGGGCCTGGACCTCGGTGCAGAACAGTTTGGTCCGGGCGGCGTCGGCGCCGGACAACTCGCCCTCGACCAGATCCAGCACGGCTCGATCGATCATCGTCTGTGCCGCTTCGACCTCCGCGGACATGGCGGCGAGTTCGAACTTGGTGTTCTGGTACGAGGCGACCGGCTGGCCGAATGCCTTGCGCTCCTTGACGTATTCGCTCGTCGCGACGATCGCCGAACGCGCCTGGGCGACCGAGCCTACGGCGACCGTGATGCGCTCCTGGGCCAGGTTGTGGCCTAGGTAGCCGAATGCCTTGCCCTCCTCGCCGAGCCGATTCGACTGCGGCACACGGACATTCTCGAACGAGAGCTCCACGGTGTCCTGCACCTTGCAACCGAGCTTGTCCAGGATGCGGCCTTTGGTGAAGCCGGGGCGACCGCTCTCCACCACGATCAGGCTCAGTCCCGCGCGGCGGTTCTCCGGATCGGTGTCGGTGCGGGCCACGACGATCACCAGATCGGCCAGCAGGCCACCGGTGATGAAAGTCTTCGCGCCGTTGAGGATGTAGTCCTCACCGTCGCGCACCGCGGTGGTGCGGATGCCGGCCAGATCCGAACCGGTACCGGGTTCGGTCATGGCGACCGCCGTCAGCAACGTGCCGTTCGCCAGTCCCGGGAACCACCGGCGGCGTTGCTCCTCGTTCGCGTATTCCAGGAAGTACGGCAGGATCACATCGATCTGGGTGCGCACGGTGCTGAGGGTGACCAGCGCCCGATACGCCTCCTCCTGTAGGACCGCGTTGAACCGGTAGTCCCGCACGCCTCCGCCCCCGTACTCCTCCGGAATCGCGGTGCCCAGCAGCCCGAGTTCGCCCATCCGCTCGAAGATTTCGCGCGGCATGCGTCCCGCGCGCTCCCAGTCCGGGTAGTGCGGGACGACCTCCTTATCGATGAAATTCCTTGCCAGCTCCCGGAATGCCTCGTGATCGGCGGTGTAGAGGGTACGGCGCACGACGGCTCCTTCAGGACGCTAGTTCGACGATGGTGGCGTTGGCGGTTCCGCCGCCCTCGCACATGGTCTGCAGGCCGTAGCGAATTCCGTTGTCGCGCATGTGGTGAATCATGCGCGTCATGAGTACGGCGCCCGAGCCGCCCAGCGGGTGACCCAGGGCGATGGCTCCGCCGAGCGGGTTCAGCGCGTCGGGATCGGCGCCGGTCTCCGCGAGCCAGGCCAGCGGGACGGGCGCGAACGCCTCGTTCACCTCGAACACACCGACGTCCGCGACGCCGATTCCGGCCTTGCGCAACGCTTTCGCCGTCGCGGGGATGGGCCCGGTGAGCATGAGCACCGGATCGGCTCCGGTCACGGCACCGGCCCGATACCGCACCAACGGGGTCAGCCCGAGTTCGCGAGCCCGGTCGGCGGTCGTCACCAGCAGTGCCGCCGCGCCGTCGGAGATCTGCGAGGAGCTGCCCGCGTGGATCACGCCGTCGTCCTGGAACGCGGGCTTCAAACCCGCGAGCTTCTCGACGGTCGTACCGCGCCGGATGCCTTCATCGGCGGCCACCGTCCCGGAATCCGTTGTGACCGAGACGATCTGCTCCTCGAACGCGCCCCGATCCTGTGCCGCGGCCGCCAGCTCGTGCGAGCGGGCCGAATACTCGTCCAGGCGAGTGCGTGTGAAACCCCACTTCTGTGCGATCAATTCGGCGGAAATGCCCTGGTTGAACGAGAAATCATCATATCGGGCAAGCACTTTCGGGCCGTACGGCACACCGGTGGCGCGCGCCGATCCGAGCGGCACCCGGCTCATCACCTCGACACCGCCTGCGACCACGATGTCCTGCTGCCCCGAGGCGACGGCCTGCGCCGCGAAATCCAGTGCCTGCTGGCTGGATCCGCAGGCCCGGTTGACCGTCGTACCCGGAATCGTCTCCGGCCAGCCCGCGGCCAGCACCGCGTAACGACCGATATTGCTGGACTGATCGCCCACCTGGGAGACACAGCCCCAGATCACGTCGTCCACGATCGCCGGATCGATGTCGGTGCGCCGAGCCAGCTCGTTCAGCACAACCGCCGACAGATCCGCGGCGTGCATGTCCGACAGACCGCCGTTCCGTTTGCCGACCGGGGTCCGCACGGCCCCGGCGATGACTACCTCACGCATCTGTTCCCCTGGTTTTCTCGGAGTTCTCGCGGCCGGGCATCGCGGGTCGGTGCACGGTCCAGCGACCGGTGAATTGCGCCTCGCGCTTCTCGGCGAAGGCGGCGAGCGCCTCCGGGGCGTCCGCGGTGGCGAAATTGAGTCCCTGCGCGGTGGCCTCACCGGCCAGCGCCTCGCGCAGCGTGTGATCGGCCCCGGCATTGAGCAGCGCCTTGGTCTGCGCCAGCGCGATCGGCGGCCCCGCGGCGAGCCGCCCGGCGAGATCGCTTACGTACGTGTCGATCTCGTCCTCGGGCACCACCCAGGTCACCAGGCCCAGCTCGCGTGCCTGGTCTCCGTCGAGGGTCTCGGCCAGCAGCGCGAGCCGCTTGGCCTGTTGCAGGCCGACCAGTTTCGGCAGCAGCCAGGAGCCGCCCAGATCCAGCGACAGTCCGCGTCGGACGAAGATCTGCGAGAACCGGGCCTCGGGCGTCGCGACGACCAGATCGCAGCCCAGGGCCAGATTCCACCCCGCACCGACCGCGACTCCGCGCACCTTGGCCACCGTCGGCATGGGCAGCTCGTGCAGCAGCAGCGCGACGTCGGTCAACTCGCGCATGCGGTACACCGGATGGTTGTTGTCCGGCGCGGAGATGTCCGCGCCGGAACAGAACGCCCCGCCCGCACCGGTGATCACCACCGCCCGCACGGAACGATCGGTTGCGGTGTGCCGCAACGTATCCGCGAGGGTGAGCCACAGTTCGTGGTCGATGGCGTTCTTACGCCAGGGACGGTTCAGCGTCAGTGTTCGCACACCGTCCGCGTCTTCGGTCAGCAGAACCGGCGCGTCAGGCATGACGTCTCCCTGAAATGTTGCAGCGCTGGAATATTCGAGCCCCGTACGAACACAGCGACTCGAGGCGTGCGGTCGCCCCTCGGGCGCCGCCCACTCTCCCGAGCCCGCGTCCCGGCGCGCAGCGAGCGGCCTCCGACGCCTGGTCGGCCATCCGCGAATGTGCGGGCATGCGGTCCACGGTCTGCGGAACGCGTCGTCCACCTCCGAGCCCGGCGCGCCCACCCACTCGAATAGGAGCGGTCAGCTGTTCGGTACGCCGGGCATCGCGGATCTCCGGCCCCCGGGTCCGCAGCGTCGCAACCGTCATGCTGTCTCCCGAGGCGACTCGTAGCGCGCACCGACCGCGCCGCTCTCCCGAAGTCCGGCGATATCCGCTGCGCTGCAACCGAGTTCGGCGAGCAGGCTGTCGGTGTGTTCGCCGAGTCCGGGCACCGGGCCCATGGGCGGTTCGAAGCCGTCGATCACCGCGGGGGGAAGTACCGCGACGATGCGTCCGCCCGGGGTGTCGATGGTGCGCAGGCGGTGGCGGTCGACCAGCTGCGGGTGGTTGATGACCTCGCTGGGACGGTTGTAGCGCGAGTTGCCGATACCGGCGGCGTCGGCGACCTTCTGGATGTGTGCGAGATCGTGTGTCGCGCACCAGGTTCCGATGGCGGCATCGAGTTCGCCGCGGTGTTCGCAGCGGCCGGAGTTGCTCGCGAAACGGGCGTCGTCGGCCAGGTCGGCGCGGCCCAGCAGATCACGGGACAGGCGCTGCCACTCGCGATCGTTGGTGGTGCCCAGGACGACGGTCTGGTCGTCGGCGGTGCGATACGCGCCATAGGGGGCGACGGCCGGAGAGCTCATCCCCAGCGGTTGCAGATCCACGCCGGAGTACCGCGCGTAATTGAGGTGATAGCCCATCATCTCGGCCATCGTGTCGAACAGGCTCACCGCGATGTTCGTGCCCGGACCGGGTCCGTTGCGCAGCCGGCCGCACAGCGTGGCCAGAATCGACAGTGCCGCATACAGTCCCGTCGTCACGTCGGCCACCGGCGGGCCGGGTTTGGCGGGCGAGTCCGGGGTCCCGGTCACCGCGCAGACGCCCGATTCCGCCTGTACCAGCAGGTCGTACGCGCGTTTGTGGGACAGCGGCCCGCCCGCGCCGAAGCCGTCGATTTCGACGGCGATCAGATCCGGGTGCCGGGCCGAGATGTCCTGCGGAGCCAGCCCGAGCCGCGCGGTCGCCCCGGGCGCGAGATTGGACACCAGGACATCGGCCCGATCCAGCAGCCGGTGCAGAAGGTCTACTCCCGCATCGGATTTCAAGTCGAGGGTGACCGATTCCTTCCCCCGGTTGACCCACACGAAGTGGGCGGCCTGCCCGTGCACCACATCGTCGTAGTACCGGGCGAAGTCACCGCCCGACGGATTCTCGACCTTGATCACCCGTGCACCGAAATCGGCCAGGGCGCGCGTGCACATCGGCGCGGACACCGCCTGTTCCAGTGCGACGACGGTGATTCCGGCCAGCGGGCCGGCTGTCGGCTCCAGCATCACATCACCATGCCGCCGTCCACCGGCAGCACCTGGCCGGTGATGAAGGAGGCGGCGTCGGTGGCCAGGAAGACGAACGCACCCGCGATCTCCTGTGGATCGGCCCAGCGCCGCAACGGAATCCGGTTCAACATCTGCTTGGCGAACTTCTCGTCGGTGCGGATGGTCTCGGTCATCGGGGTGGCTGCCAGGGGCGCGAGCGCATTCACCAGGATGTTCTTGCGAGCCAGTTCGCGGGCGAGGGATTTGGTGATGCCGATGATGGCGGCCTTGGCGGCGGAGTAGTTCACCTGGCCCAGGGTGCCGACGATTCCGGCCGAGGACGTGACGTTGATGATCCGCCCGGTGCCGTCGGTCGGCAGATAGGGCAGCGCCGCCTGCGCGCAGTTGAAGGTGCCCATGGTGTGGATCTCCAGCAGCCGCCGCACCGAGTCGGCGGTGATGTCGGCGAACATGTGCGGATCGGTGACACCGGCATTGTTCACCACGATGTGCAGTGTGCCCCCGGTGAATTCGGCCGCGCGGGCGGCCGCGGCGTCGGCGGCCTCCCGATCGGACACGTCGAGTGCGAAACCCGCTGCGGTGCCGCCATTTCCGACGATCTTCTCCGCGACCGCGGCAGCGGCCTCGCCATTCACATCGGTGACCAGCACCGCCGCCCCCTGGGCCGCGAGGGCCTGGGCGACCGCGGAGCCGATACCCCCGGCCGCACCGGTGACCAGCGCCGCGCGCCCGGTCAGATCGAATAGGGTATTGGTTTGTGGCATCGGTCAGCTCCTCGTGTTTCGGTGATGCGGCATCCCGGGCGGACTCGCTCGCCCGGACTACCGTTGGGACGGGTAATGCCTTGCGGCTCAATAACTCCGAGGCAATCCCAGCGTGTGCGACCCCAAGTAGTTCAATATCATCTCCTGGCTGATCGGCGCGATCTTCATCACGCGCGCCTCCCGGAAGTAGCGCGCGACGTGGTACTCCTCGGCGTATCCCATACCGCCGTGCGTCTGCAGCGCCCGGTCCGCGGCGGTGAATCCCGCGTCGGCGCAGAGGTATTTGGCGGTGTTCGCCTCCCGGCCGCACGGCTTGCCCTGGTCGTAACTCCAGGTCGCCTTGCGCAGCACCAGTTCCGCGGCGTCCAGGCGTGCCAGTGAATCGGCCAGCGGGAACTGCAACCCCTGGTTCATGCCGATCGGCCGGTCGAACACGACCCGCTCCTTGGCATATCGCACCGCCCGGTCCAGGGCGACGCGCCCCAATCCCAGCGCCTCGGCCGCGATCAGCATGCGTTCGGGATTGAGCCCGTCGAGCAGATATTTGAAGCCCATCCCCTCCTCGCCCACCCGATCCTCGACCGGAATCCGCAGCCCGTCGATGAACAGCTCGTTGGAGGTGACCGCATTGCGGCCCATCTTCGCGATCGGACGGATGTCGACGTGCGCGCGATCCAGATCGGTGAGGAACAGCGTCATCCCGTCGGTCTTCTTGGTGACCTCGTCGTATCGCTGGGTGCGCGTGAGCAGCAGGATCTTCTCCGACTCCATCGCCTTGGAGATCCACACCTTGCGACCGTTGACCACGTAGTGGTCACCCTCGCGCCGCGCGAACGTGGTGATCCGCGAAGTGTCCAGTCCCGCACCGGGTTCGGTGACGCCGAAGCACACGTGCAGATCGCCGTCGGCGATGCGCGGCAGGGTGCGCCGCTTGAGTTCCTCCGAGCCGTGCACCACCACCGGATGCATGCCGAAGATCGACATGTGGATGGAGGTGGCCGCGTTCATGCCGCCGCCGGAGCGCGAGACCTCCTCGGCCAGCAGGGTGGCCTCGGTGATGCCCAGGCCGTGCCCGCCGTACTCCTCGGGAATCGTGATGCCCAGCCAGCCGCCCCTGGCGATGGCCTCGTAGAACTCGGTCGGGAACTCGTGCGCCTGGTCCTTGGTCATCCAGTACTGGTCGTCGAACTTGCGGCACAGCTCCGCGACGGTCGTGCGGATCAGCTGCTGATCCTCGGTGAGCTCGAAATTCATGCCGCAGCTCGTCATCGTGGGACTCCTTTCCGCCCGCGAGGGCCGGACTCTTCGGACTTCGGGCCCGCCGACGAGCCGGGCACGTAACACTAGGGAAACTATATTCTCTTATTTGGAGAATCACCATCCGATCCGACGGCAGGCAGCGCCGGGCCGACAGCACAGCTGGTCGCGACCCGCTCTCGGCGGCCGCGATTTCCCCAGGCCGCAGCCCTGACGTTGACTATCGCACGGGTTCATGGAAATCTAGTCTTCAGTTTTAGAGAATCAGATTCTCACGAGAGGAGGTCGGCATGCGCCTGCCGCCGCTACCGGCGGACCAGTGGGACGACCGCACCCGCGATGCGTTTCGTACCCTGTTGCCCCGAGCGAGACGCAACCCCGTAGGGGCGGGCCCGGCAATGGCACCGCTGGCCCGGCACCCGGACCTGACCGAGGCGTTCCTGGGTTTCAGCGTCTATCTGCTGTTCCGATCCACCCTGCCGCCGCGCATCCGCGAACTGGTGATCCTGCGAGTCGCCCACCGCCGCGGCTGCGACTACGAATGGGTGCACCACAGCCGGTTCGGACAGGAGGCGGGCCTGACCTCCGCGGAGATCGATGCCGTCGCGCGGGGTGAGGCAGCCGACGAGTTCGAGCGGCTCGTGCTGTCCTCGGTCGACGAACTGGACGAGAAATCCGAACTGTCCGACGAGACCTGGGCGGCCCTGGCCGAGCAGCTCGACGAAAAACAGCGCATGGACCTGATTTTCACCGTCGGCGGCTATGTCGCGTTGTCCATGGCACTCAACACCTTCGGCGTACAGCCCGAACACCGCTCGATCGAGTCAGGGCCGAAGGCGGCAGCGGAGCGTAACCACGAAGGCCCCCCGAGCGAGCGAATCAACACTGAGAGGTAATCCCTTGCCACACTTCACAAAACCGGCTGCCGGCAGCTGGACGGAGAATTACCCCGAGCTGGGTACCGAGGTGGTCGACTTCACGGACTCCACCGATCCCGCCTTCTACGCCGACGAGCAGGAGGCGATCTTCAAGAAGAGCTGGCTCAACGTCGGCCGCGTCGAGCGGCTGCCCAAGGTGGGCAGCTACTTCACCCGCGAACTCGCTTGCGTGAACGCGTCTTTCGTCGTGGTCAAGGATCACGACAAGCAGATCCGCGCGTACTACAACATCTGCCGCCACCGTGGTAACAAGCTGGTCTGGGAGGACTACCCGGGCGAGGAGACCGCCGGGGTCTGCCGCCAGTTCACCTGCAAGTACCACGCCTGGCGATACAGCCTCGAGGGCGAGGCCACCTTCGTCCAGCAGGAGAAGGAATTCTTCGGCATCGACAAGAGCAAGTTCGGGCTCAAGCCGGTGCGCTGCGAGGTGTGGGAAGGGTTCGTCTTCATCAATCTCGACGACAACGCCCAGCCCCTCGAGGACTACCTCGGCGCGTGGGCGAAAGGCTTGGAGGGCTACCCCTTCCACGAGATGACCGAGGTCTACAGCTACCGCGCCGAGATCGGCGCCAACTGGAAGTTGTTCATCGACGCGTTCGCCGAGTTCTACCACGCACCGGTGCTGCATATGAAGCAGGCGGTCAAGGACGAGGCCGACAAACTACTCGAGGTCGGCTTCGAGGCGCTGCACTACGAGTGCTGGACGCCGCATTCGATGGTCTCCTCGTGGGGCGGCATGGCCCCGCCGAAGGACCCGAACATGGTCAAGCCGATCGAGCGGGAACTGCGCAGCGGCCTGTTCGGACCGTGGGACCGCCCCGATATCGAGGGCCTGGATCCGCTGCCGTCCGGGGTCAACCCGGCGGGCCACAAGGCTTGGGGCGTAGACGAATTCGAAGTCTTCCCCAACTTCGGCATCCTGATCTGGGCGCCCGGCTGGTATCTGACCTATCACTACTGGCCGACCGCGGTGAACAAGCACGTCTTCGAGGCGAACCTGTACTTCGTGCCGCCCAAGAACGCCCGCGAGCGGCTGCGCCAGGAACTGGCCGGGGTGACGTTCAAGGAGTACGCGCTGCAAGACGCCAACACCCTCGAGGCGACGCAGACGATGCTCGAAACCGGTGCGATCACCGAATTCCCGCTCAACGACCAGGAGGTGCTGCTGCGCCACCTGCACATCACCGTCCAGAACATCGTGAAGGAGTACCGCAATGGCCGAGCAGCAAGCTGAGACCAAGACCCTGCCCGCTGAATTCGCTGACCTGCAACGGTTCTCGGACTGGATCCTGGCCACCGAGCCCGAGCGCTACGCCAAGCGCCTGGCCTCGTCGATGGACGAGATGCAGGACGTCTACGAGACCGTCTTCCCGCGGTTGCAGGAGGCGCTGGATCACATCGAGAAGTTCGACTGGAACGACCTGCCCGACGAGCAGCGCCACCTGTTCCACCTGCTGCAGTCGCTGGTGATGGTGTCCTTCCCGGTCGAGGTGTGGAAGCAGCCCCGGGTGCCGGACTCCGGCGCGGCCTACCTCGACGTGATCGCCGAGCCGGTGGTGTAGGCCATGCTCACACTCAAAGCGGCCGGTCTGCTCGACATCGACACCGGCGAGATCGTCCGGCCCGGCATCGTGCACGTCGACGGCGATCGCATCGTCGGGCTGGGTGGTCCGGCGCGCGGCGAGGTCCTGGACCTCGGCGACGTCGTGCTGCTGCCCGGGCTGATGGACATGGAGGTCAATCTGCTGATGGGCGGTCGCGGGGAGACCGGCCTGTCGTCGAGTGTGACAGACGATCCCGCACTGCGGATGCTGCGTGCGGTGGGCAACGCCCGCCGCACGCTGCGTGCGGGTTTCACCACCGTCCGTAACCTCGGCCTGTTCGTCAAGACCGGCGGTTATCTGCTCGACGTCGCACTGGGCAAGGCGATCGACCGCGGGTGGATCGACGGGCCGCGGATCGTGCCCGCCGGACATGCGATCACCCCGCTGGGCGGGCACCTGGACCCGACCATGTTCTCCGCCTTCGCCCCCGACGTGCTGAAGCTGACCCTCGAGGAGGGCATCGCCAACGGCGTCGACGAGGTGCGCAAGGCGGTGCGGTACCAGATCAAGTACGGCGCGCAACTGATCAAGATCTGCGTCTCCGGCGGCGTCATGTCGCTCACCGGATCCCCTGGCGCACAACACTATTCGGACGACGAGCTGCGCGCCATCGTGGACGAGGCGCATCGGCGCGGACTCAAGGTCGCCGCGCACACGCACGGCGCGGAGGCGGTCCGGCACGCGGTCGACTGCGGAATCGATTGCATCGAACACGGTTTCCTCATCGACGACGAGACCATCGACATGATGGTCGAGCACAACACCTGGCTGGTGCCCACCACCCGGCTCACCGACGCCATGGACATCTCGCACGCCGACCCCGCGCTCAAAGCCAAAGCGGCCGAGATGTTTCCGAAGGCACACAGTTCGGTCCTGGCCGCCTACAAGGCGGGCGTGCGGATCGCGGTCGGCACCGACGCACCGGCCATTCCGCACGGCAAGAACGCCGACGAGCTCGTGGCGCTGGTCTCGCGCGGCCTCGATCCCCTGGACGTGCTGCGCGCGGCGACCGTCAACGGCGCGGACCTCATCGATGCCGAGGACCGCGGACGGCTGGCCGAGGGGCTGCTCGCCGACATCATCGCGGTGCCCGGCGACCCGATCGAAGACATCACCGTCACCCAGGACGTGCGGTTCGTGATGAAAGGCGGCAAGGTCTTTGTCCAGCGATAAGAGTTCACGATACGAGGACCTGCTCGATATCCAGCAGTTGCTGGCCCGGTACGCGGTGACCATCACCCAGGGCGATATCGAGGGCGTCGTCGCGGTGTTCACTTCCGACGGCACCTACAGCGCGTTCGGCGACACCTACACCCTGGACCTGTTCCCGGAACTGGTCGCCGCCGCGCCCAAGGGCCTTTTCCTCACGGGCACACCGGTTCTGGACATCGACGGGGACACCGCGACCGGCACTCAGCCGCTGTGCTTCATCGATCACAGCACGCACGACATGCGGATCGGCTACTACAGCGACACGTTGGTGCGCACCGAGGACGGCTGGCGGCTGCGCACCCGGCGGATGACATTCATCCGGCGCAACGGGAACCACGATTCGGGCATTCCGCACGCGTTCGAGCGCACGCGACATTGATCCACCGGGCGGGGCGGCGGGAGTGTGACGTCCACACGATGACATTCATCGCCGCGACAACAGTCGCGACCCCGGTGGCCCACGCGCCCGACCTTCGTCGCCGCGACGCCGCCGCGCCCGGCGACCCGCACGCGACAGCCGCTGTGCTTCATCGATCACAGCACGCACGACACACCGAGCGCAGACAGCAGTAGTTCACTGGGTCGGGCAGCCGGGAGGTGATACCCGGCAGCTCCGGAAAGAGTGCAAATCACATGGATATCAATGAATTCCGGTCCGGGGTGCGCGCCTGGCTCGACGAGAACGACCTCACCCCCGGCCCCGATCACTCACTCGACGGCGAACTCGAGCAGCTGTGCCGCGTGCGTCGAGCTCTGTACGACGCGGGGTGGATGCGGTACGGCTGGCCCGCCGAGGTCGGCGGGCTCGGCGGGCCGCCCGTGCTCCGGGCGATTCTCGGTGAGGAGGTCGCCAGCCGCGACCTCGCCGAACCCGGGAACTACTCGATGGTCGAGGTGCTCGCGCCGACGATGATCTCCTATGCCCGCCCCGAACTGGCCGCAGAGATGGTGCCGCTGCTGCTGTCCGGGCGCGAGCAGTGGTGCCAGGGCTTCTCCGAGCCCGGCTCGGGCAGCGATCTGGCCTCGCTGAGCACGAAAGCCGTTCCGGACGGCGATGATTGGGTGGTCAGCGGGCAGAAGGTGTGGACAAGTCTGGCGCAGTACGCGGCACGCTGCGTCCTGCTCACCCGCACCGCGCCCGGCCACGACGGGATCACCGCCTTCTTCCTCGACATGGATTCCCCCGGCATCACCGTGCGCCCGCTGCGCACCATGCACGGCGTGGACGAATTCGCCGAGGTGTACTTCGACGACGTCCGCATTCCGGGCGACCGCATGCTGGGCCGTCCGGGCGACGGCTGGCGGGTTGCGATGGATCTGCTTCCGTACGAACGCTCGACGTGTTTCTGGCATCGGATCGCGTACCTGTTCACCCGATTGGATCGAGTGCTCGACCAGACCACGATCGCGGACGACGCGGAACTCGGCTCGGCCTACCTGGCCCTGCACACCGTGCGATGCCGATCGCGAGAAACCCAGCAGCGCTTGGCATCCGGCGCACCACTGGGCCCGGAGACCTCCGTGGACAAGATCCTGCTGGCAACAGCCGAACAACAACTCTTCGACACCGCCCGCGATCTGCTCCCCGGCGCGGTCGAACTACAGGATTCCCCGTGGCGCACCGAATTCCTGTACTCCCGCGCCGCCACCATCTACGGCGGCACCGCCGAGATCCAGCGCAATATCGTCGCGCGGCGGTTGCTGGATCTGGGAAAGGAATAAGCATGCGCAAGGGGCCGACACGGACAGCGAGCGCACGCTGCTCCAGCCAGGTCGGGGAATCCATTGTGGCGAAAAGAATCCCGCCACAGCGTCATCGCCCGCGGTCACCTCGCTCCGAGCAACCGGTGACTACCGACGAGGGGCCGGGATGCGCCGCGGAAGGCTCGACAGCAGCACCCGAACCGCGTGCCCGCGCGGGCAGAACTCGATGGTTCACAGTGGACGCACCGAGATCCGCCCTGCCTGCGCGGGGAAGGCCCGCACGTCAGATGCCTTCGCACGCCGAGGAAGGACGAATCCGATGACCGAGACCGATTCCGGAGAGATCGCGCTGCTCGCCGAGAGCATGCGCAAGGCGATGAGCACAGCCTCGGGGGCCGCGCTCGATCGTGCGCTGGGTGAGTTGGGATGGGCGGAGATGCTCGGCGAAATGCCCGATGTCGCAATACCTCTGGTGTTCCGGCTGCTCGGGGAGACCGGTGCGCATGCGCCGGTGCTCAACGATGTGATTGCGCACGCGGCCGGAAAACCGTTGGGCGACAAGGTGGCTCTGCCGTTCGCCGGTGGGTCGTGGGTGGTGTGGGAGCGCACGGATCGTCCCGGTGGCACCGTCGACGAGGATCTGCCGTTGCATCCCGCGTCGCAGGGCGGGGATATTCCGCTGGGCGCGGGCCGCCGGGCGCTGGCCTGGTGGCTGATCGGCAGCGGCCGGACCATGCTGACGCTGGCGCGGCGACATGCGTTGGACCGCAAGCAGTTCGGGCGTCCGGTGGCTTCGTTCCAGGCGATCCGGCATCGGCTGGCCGAGACGCTGGTCGCGCTCGACGGGGCCGAGGCGACGCTGAGCACCGCCGACGACGAGTTCGGGGCGCTGCTGGCCAAGGCCGCCGCGGGCCGGGCGGCGCTGCTGGCCGCGAAGCATTGTCAGCAGACGCTCGGCGGGATCGGGTTCACCGCCGAACACGAGTTGCAGGGACACATCCGGCGGGTTCTGGTGTTGGACGGATTACTGGGCAGCACAAGGGAATTGACCCGCGAAGCCGGAGCACGTATCCGCGCGGAGGGGTCCGCGCCCCGGTTGGCGCAGCTGTAATGCGGGCGACCCGCGAAAGGGCCGGCGCGAATCGCGCCGGCCCTTTCCGTTCGTGCGGAACCGCTCGTGCGGAGAACTCAGCTGCAAGCCGCGGACTTGCCGCCCTGCATCGTCATCAGCTGGCAGAAGGTGGCCGCGGCGACCTTCCACTTACCCGCGTCCTGCACCGCCTTACCGGCCTGGTTGGGCAGCACCGGGTTTCCGTTCAGGGCGATCGTGTACGTCACCGAGGCGTGGGTGGGGTCGTCCAGGGTCACGGCCGAGACGGTGGCCGTGGTGCCCTGCGCCTGCGGGTTGCTCGCCTGCGCCTGCAAGACCGGAGCGAACACGTCGCCCTTCTCCACCAGGGTGGCCTTGTCGGCGGCGGAGGTCTTGGCGTCGAAGAACTTCGTGAAGACGTCGGTGATCGCCTGGGTGGTCGCGGCGTCGGCCTTGGTCCCGGCGCTCGACGTGGTCGCGGCAGCGGACGTGGCCGCGGCCGTCGTGGTCGAGCTGCTCGTGGAGTCGTTCGAGGAGCCGCAGCCCGCCAGGACGGACGCCGCGACGGTCACCAGGGCGGCGCAGATCGCGGTCCGGCGGAAAAGGGTATCGCGCATGAGGGTATTTCTTTCCGGAAAGAATTTCGGGGTGGTATTCCACCGCGGGTGCTTCGGCGGAATTCATATATGCGGTCGATACGAGCGGCGAGCACCGATCCGGAGCATCGCCGACCCGAGATTCGTGTATTCGACTGCTTCACTGCCGTGTCACGTATAGCGAAGCGCTGCCGGTTAATTCGAGTGGAATGCCGACAGCAATCATGCTAGCCAAGCAGACGCCTCACATGTTGCGAATGCCATTTTTCGGCCCGAAATTCTTTCGGTTATTTCAATTTCTCCTTCATCTCGGCCAGATGCGCCAGAATCGGCATGCCGGTATGACTGAGCGCATTCCCGTGGCCGGTCTGGTGCACGTCGAACACCGATTGGATCGCCGCGTAGAAACCCTGGATGTCGAGGGTCTGATTGACCGCGCGCTTGGCCTGCCGCAGCCCGAACGGCGGCATCGTGGCGATGTGCTGGGCCAGCGCGGCGGTCTCGGAGTCCAGCGATTCGCGCGGGACCACCTTGTTCACCATGCCCACCTGCTCGGCTTCCTTCGCGGTGACCGGACGTCCGGTGAACAGGATCTCCTTGGCCTTGCGCGGCCCCAATTCCCAAGTGTGCCCGTGATATTCGACCCCGCCGATACCCATCAGCACCACCGGGTCGGAGAACAGCGCGTCCTCGGCGGCGATGATCAGATCACACGGCCAGCACAGCAGCAGCCCACCGGAGATGCACCGGCCCTGCACTGCCGCGATCGAGGGTTTCGGGACGTTGCGCCAA
>NZ_BDBQ01000101.1 GCF_001613065.1 Nocardia miyunensis NBRC 108239 | reverse complement strand
GTTCACCGATGCCAACGGACTGCGGCTGGGCGACGACGTACGCCTGTACGGGGTCCAGGTCGGCAAGGTCGGCGACGTCACGCTGGACGGGGCCCTCGCGCGGGTGCGCTTCACCGTCAAGCGCGGCCACCCGCTGTTCACCAATACCAAGATCGCCGTGCGTTATCAGAACCTCACCGGATTCCGCTACCTGGACATCGAACAGCCCGATCAGCCTGGCGCACACCGCGATACGAAGACCGTCTTCGACACCGCGGATACGATCCCAGCCTTCGACATCACGACATTGTTCAACGGGTTGCAACCGGTTCTGGCCAAGATGACAGCAGGTGATCTCAATCAATTCGCGGCCGGCATGCTCGCGGTCATCCAGGGCGACGGCAGCGGTTTGGGCCCCGCGCTCGGCGCGATCGACAAGTTGAGCCGCTACGCGTCCGATCGCCAGGCGGTGCTGTCCACGCTGGTGAACAATTTCGCCGAGGTCTCCCAGCATCTGGCCGGTAAATCCGGCAATGCGATGAAACTGATGACCAATCTGACGGATCTGTTCGTCACCATCACCGATAAGCTGCCCGGCCTGATCCAATTCGCCATCGATATCCCGCCCGTGCTGCGCCCGCTGGTCGACATGCTCAGGGTGCTCGGCGTCACCGGTCAGAGCAACCAGGACCTCGACGCGCTGCTACGCCGGACCCTGCCCGATCCGCACCAGGCCACCGCGGTACTCGGACGGCTGCCCGGACTCATCCAGACCATGGCCGCGACCATTCCCCCGACCGGTCCCGGCGCGAAGATGACCTGCTCGCACGGTGTCGCGGTCGCCCCGGCGCCGATCGCGGCGCTCATCGCCGGACAGAGGATCACGCTGTGCCACCGATGACATCCAGAGCGCGAATGCTCTTGCGCCCCAGCACTGTTCGAACCGCACTCAGCGGCGCCGGCCGCGATCTGAGGTGGGGTATCGCGGGAATCGGCGCGGTGATCCTCCTGATCGTGGCCATCGGCGTGATCGACATCGTCGGCACCACCCCGGCCCGCACCTACACCGCCGAGGTGACCGACGCCCAATCCGTGCGGACCGGCGACGACGTGCGCATCGCCGGGATCCCCGTGGGGAAGGTGACTTCGGTGGCCCTGCTGCGCGATCGGGTCCGGATGAAGTTCACCGTCCAGAACGGTGTCTTCCTCGGGGATCAGACCACGCTCGGCATTCGCATGCTGACGATCGTCGGCGGATATTACGTCGCGGTGGAGCCCGCGGGAACCCAGCCGCTCGGGTCGAAGGTGATTCCCGCACAGCGAGTCATCCTGCCCTACAACCTGACTCAGGCGTTCCAGGACGCGATCACCCCGATCCAGAACGCCGACGGCGATGTCATCCGCCAGGATCTCGCCGCGCTGAGCTCCTCGGTGAACGCGAGCCCGGATGCGCTGCGCGTCGCCATCCGGGCGGCCGGCGATCTGACCGGGATCATGGACAGGCAGAACGCGGACATTTCGCGGACCCTGTCGATGGCCGACGAGTACCTCACTGCCCTGAACAAGAATGCCGATGTCCTGGTGCGGCTGCTCACCACCTTCCGCACCCTCGAGGTGCTCGTCGCGAACAACCGTGACCAGCTCAATCAGGCGCTGCACTGGCTCGCGGAGGTGGTGCAGGATTTCAGCCCGTTCGGACGGGCCTGGGACAGATCGCTGAAAGCG
Organism: Nocardia miyunensis NBRC 108239; assembly: GCF_001613065.1. GTDB lineage: Bacteria > Actinomycetota > Actinomycetes > Mycobacteriales > Mycobacteriaceae > Nocardia > Nocardia miyunensis. Next base: position 55,354 of record NZ_BDBQ01000101.1, on the reverse strand, counting down.
CGCGCACAACCGCTCGCCGACGCCATCCCCAAGCTTCAGGAACTCGGCGGCAAAATGAATGCCCTGCTGGATTCGCTGCGCACACTCGAGCAACGCCTCGTTCCGTTCACCCAGTCCGGCAACGGTGTGACGGTGGACCAGTCCGCGGCGACGACCACCGACATCTGCGTGCCGATTCCCGGAGGGGGATGCTGATGCTGGCCAAGATTCTGGGCTCACGCGGTCTGATGTCCGCCGCCGTGATCGTCGTGCTGGTGCTCGTGGCGGGCATCGGGCTCGAACTCACCAAATCCGGTCCGGGCGAACGCAGTTACTGCGCCGACATGCCCGACAGCATCGGCCTGTACAAGGACAGCGCGGTCACCATCATGGGCGTGCAGGTCGGCAAGGTGACCAGCATCGAACCCGACGGGCCCGCTGCCCGTGTGCGTTTCACCGTCCGGTCCGATCGCACGCTGCCCCCGGACGTGGGCGCGGTGACGGTCAGCAACACCCTGATCGCCGATCGGAACCTGGCGCTGATCGGTGACGAGCCCGCCTCGGGCCCGGGCTGGAATCCGGGCCGGTGCATCACCAAAACCCTGACACCCAAAAGTCTTTCGCAGACTTTCGACGCGCTGGCCACGCTGTCCGATCAGCTCGACGCGGCGAAGGATCCCGCGCAACGCGACGCGGTGGGCTCCGGTCTCGACGCGCTCGATCGCGCCACCTCCGGTTCCGGCCAGCAGATCAACTCCCTTGTCCTGCAACTGAGCCGGGCGCTGAACTCGCCCGATGCCGCGATCGGGCACATCGGCAAGCTCCTGGACGATCTGACCGAGCTCTCGCACCGGGCCCGAAACGGCTGGCCGAAGGTGCAGGCCACACTCACACCATTGGCCCAGACCTTCAGCGATATCAACACTCTCGCCTTTCCGCCGGTGATCCAGATGGTCGCCGGGCTCACCGATGTGCTGCCCCAGCTCAACGATGTCATCATGATGTTCGGCACCCCCGCGCTGCGGGCACTGGACTCGATTCCCAATCTCGCGCAACTGATCTCCGCCGGGGTGGGGTCGCTGGCCGAGATCATCCGCATGGCTCCGGGCATCGCCAGCGGTTTCGCCGGTGCGATCGACCCGGTCAGCGGTCAGTTCACGATCGGCTACGCGCCGCCGAAACTCGCTCTGCCGCAACAGAACACCGCCCAGCTGTGCGCGGCGATGCAGTCGGTCACCGGGCAGCGATGTCAGACGGCAGCCAACGGGTCGGTGACCCTCCCTTCCCTGCCCGCGCTACTGGCGGCGGCGAGCACGAAATGAGACGACCCACCCTGCCCGTCCGGCGGATCGCCGCGCACACACTGCTCGCCGCCACCCTCGCGGTAGCGTGCGGCGGATGCGATTTCCAACCGGCCGACATTCCCGTTCCCGGAACGGGTGTCGGCGGCCCGACCTATCATCTGCGGATCGAATTCGCCGATGTGCTCAACCTCCCGCAGGGCGCGAAGATCATCGCCGACGGCGTGCGGGTGGGGCAGCTGACACACGTCACCCTCGTCGATCCCGTTGCGGCAAAGGCGAATCGGCCAGCGCGCAAGGGATACGTGATCGCCGATGTCGACATCAGCTCCACGGTGCGACTGCCGGTCGGCACCACCGCGGAACTACAGCAGGAGACTCCGCTGGGCGACGTGCACATCCAGCTCACCGAACCGACCGGTGCACACACCGGGACCACGACGTCCGATGCGACGATCCGCCCGGATACCACGATCCCGCTGACCGACACCAAACAGTCACCGCCGATCGAGGACATCCTGGCCCGGCTGGCCACCTTCGTCGGCAGCGGCGCGATCACCGACATCCAGGCCATCGTGCACAAGATGAACGGCATCCTTCCCCGCGAGCCCAGGGAGACGGCGCGGATCGCCGCAACCCTAGGCTTCGATCTGGGTGATCTGGCCGACCACACCAACTCGATCCACGAGGTCGTCAACGGGATCGGGTCCACCGTCGATGACGGCCTGCTGAAGAACACCCCGACCCTGGATCCCCTGCTCACCTCCGAAGGGGTGCAGCACACCACCGATGTGATGAACGCCGAGATCGGCGTCATCTTCGTGCTCACCGCCCTCGGCCCGATGGCGGTGAGCACGAAATGGCTGGGGCCGGTTGTCGGTTCGCTCGACAACTCCGTGCACGCGCTGGTGCCCATGCTGTTCGGCGCTCACCCTCTCGACTCCGGATCGCCGTCCAACTACGCGAAGCTGGTCGATCTGATCCAGAACAAGCTCATCCCCTTCGTCGATAGGGGTCCCAAGCTCGACATGGTCGGCGTGAATGTGCGCCCGGCTCCCCCGGCGATGTCGCCGGACGAGCAGACCGGCCGCATCATCGACACCCTGCGCATGATCGGAGTGGTCCGATGAATCTCCGTGCGACAGTGTCGCTTTCCGCGATCGCCGCGGTACTGGTGCTGGGCATCGCCTATATGACGGTGGGCGTGCTGCATCTGGATCCGCGGCGCGGCTACTTCAACGCCGATATGCAGCTGGACAATTCCGGCGGGCTCGGCGCGAATTCGCCCGTGCTGTACGACGGCGTGCAGGTCGGCCGCACCCAGACGGTGAGCAAACAGGCCACCGGGGTACTCGTGCGCCTGCGGATCGACGACCGCTATCACATCCCCGCGTCGAGTGCCGTGCGCATCGAGCAGCTCTCCGCGCTCGGCGAGCCGTACATCGAGTTCGCGCCGACCACCGGCGACGGCCCGTACCTGCGCGACGGCCAGGTGATCGCGGCCGATCGGATCCACATGCCGATGACCATCACCGCGCTCTCGGCGCGACTGGTGCAACTGATGGATCAGCTTCACCCCGAGTCGGTTTCGCATCTGGTCGGCACCTTCGACACCGCGCTCTCGGGCACCGACGCGGCCATGCAGACATTGCAGCGGTCCACCGATCTGCTCGCGGCCACGCTGCTGAGCCGGACCCCCGCGGTCCGCCGGTTATTCAGCGATATGCAGGCGATGGGCGGCGACATGGCCTGGGTCGGACCGTCGCTGGCCGCGGCCGGACCGCAATTGGGCTTGTTCGGCACGTCGCTGACCAAGATCGTCGAGTCCGGCTCGGTTCTGGCCGGCAGACGTCCCCTGCAGGACTATTTCACCGGAACCGGGCTGGTGCCGTTCCTGAACGATCTGAACGCGCTGATGCAGAAGATCGGTCCCGGCATCGCGCCGCTCGCGCCCGTACTGCAACCCGTGGTGAACGGCGCGGTCGCCCGTGCGCCCCGGATCGATATCAGCGCGCTGATCAGCCAGGCGCTACAGGGCACCGACCCCGACGGGACATTGCACTTCCGGATAAAGCTCAAGTAGCCGTCCGGACATCACCAACGCCGGCCCGGCAGAAGGAGATCACCATGGGCACCGCGACAGACGACAAGATCGACGAGACGGTTCCGGCCGACGCGAAGAAGGAGCCCGCCGAACCTCGGGAGCCCCGCACCCTGGCCATCCGATTGTCGACCGTGCTGACCACATCGGTGATCGTCGCCCTGCTGGTCGTGGCGATCGTGTTCGGGTGGCTGTACTTCTCGGCGCGCTCGACCATCTCGGACACCAATGCCCGCGCGGCCGATGACGAACACGCCGAGAACATCGCCTCGAAGTACGCGGTCGGCGCGTCCACCATCGACTACCACGACGTCAAGGGGTGGATCGGGCGGCTGAAGGACGGTACGAGCCCGCAGCTGTCGGCCAAATTCGACGCCACCGCACCGCAATTGGAGCAGATCCTGCTGCCGTTGCAGTGGACCTCCAAGGCCGCGCCGCTGTCCGCGTCGGTGACCTCCGAATCCGGCGGGATCTACAAGGTGAACGCCTACCTCAACGTCAATTCGACCAGTGCGCAGACCTCAGACGGCGCACAGACCACGGTGACCTACTCGCTGACGATCGATCGCGATTCCGGCTGGAAGATCACCGATGTGGGCGGCCTGGAGAACGCGCTGCCCACCAAGTGACGGCCGTACCGCGGTGGTGCGCCCAGGGCTGGCGGGCGCGCCACCGCCGTACGGCCGTACGGCTCAGCGGCGTGCGATGACGCCGGGCCGGCCGATCAGCGGCAGATCGAGCGTCGTGCGGATGCCCGGTTCGGCCGCCACGACCGCCGGAATCGCGTTCACGATGCGTCCGGCGGCCGCGACGATCGCGGCGTGGTTGTGGTCGCCCTTGCGGCTGGTCGGGCAGATGTCCACGAGATAGTTCGGCTCACCGGCGATTTCGACCCGGTAGGACCCGCCCGCCTGGGCCGGCTGCGGCCAGTCCGGGCACAGGTCCTCGCGCAACCGGGTGATGTGCTCGACGACGATGACCGGTGCGTCACCGACCATCCCGCGCACCCGGAAACGCAGCGCCGCCAGGCCGCCCTCCGGAATCCGCCCGGCCGCGACATCGAACGCCTCGGGCGCGGGGATCCGCTCGTATTCCTCTGTGATGGAATCGATCTCGACGCCCAGGCCCGCCGCCAGCTGCCGGATCGCCGGCCCCCACGCGACGCTCAGCACACCGGGTTGCAGCAGCATCGGCACCTCGTCCAGCGGTTTGCCGAAGCCCATCACGTCGAACATGACGATCGCCCCGTCGTAGGTGGCGTAGTCGGCGATCTCCGAACAGCGCACCTGTTCCACGGTCTGGCAGGTGCCCGCAAGGGCCAGCGGCAGCAGATCGTTCGCGAATCCCGGATCGACGCCGGTGACGAACAGGCTGACGTTCCCCTCCTTGGCCGCCGCCTGCACCGGGTCGATGTACTTGCCCGGCAGCACCTGCCACGGATACATCAACAGTCCGGGCGCGGAACCGACGATGTTCACGCCCGCGGACAGGATCTTGCAGCAGTCCGCGATCGCCTCTTGGATCCGGGTATCGCCCATCGCGCAGTACACGACGCATTCGGGTTCGGTGGCCAGCAGGGCGTCGATCGAGTCGACCGCGCTGACTCCGGTCGAGACATCCAGTCCGGCAAGGGTTCCGGCGTCCTTGCCCACCTTCTCCGGCGTGGACACCCACACCCCGGTCAGCTCGTAGTGTGGACTCTCGATCAGTCCGGCCAGGGCGAGCCGGCCGACGTTGCCGGTACCGATGTGAGCGACGCGGATGGGCATGTATCTCTCCTCAGGGGCAGGTGGCCGCGGGGTGGCTACACCGCTGGCCAGAGTCCGATCAGTTTTCCGGACAGTAGTCTGGAACAGGTTCCAATTTGTATGTTAGCGTGGCCGCCATGGGACGTGTAGACGGCAAAGTTGCACTCATCAGCGGCGGCGCTCGAGGAATGGGCGCGGCGCACGCGCGATTGTTGGTGGCCGAGGGAGCGCGCGTCGTCATCGGCGACATCCTCGACGACGAAGGTAAGGCCCTGGCCGAATCACTCGGCGCGGCAGCACGTTTCGTCCACCTCGACGTGGCCGATCCCGACGCGTGGGAGGCCGCGGTCGCGCTCGCGCAGCAGGAGTTCGGCCTGCTGAACGTGCTGGTGAACAATGCCGGGATCGTCAACGGCGGTCCGCTGCAGAAGTTCGACATCGATAAGTGGCGACGCATCCTGGATGTGAACCTGACCGGCACGTTCCTGGGTATGCGCGCGGTTGTCGAGCCGATGATCGCCGCGGGCGGCGGATCCATCGTCAATGTCTCCTCCATCGAGGGTCTGCGCGGCGCGCCCTGGGCGCACGGCTACGTCGCCTCGAAGTGGGGCGTGCGCGGTCTGGCGAAATCCGCGGCGCTCGAGCTGGCTCCGCACAAGATCCGGGTGAACTCCCTGCACCCCGGCCTGATCCGGACGCCGATGACCGAGAACATCCCCGACGATCTGGTGACCATCCCGCTGGGCCGCCCCGCGCAGCCCGAGGAGGTCGCCACCTTCGTGCTGTTCCTGGCCAGCGACGAGTCCTCCTATGCCACGGGTTCGGAGTTCGTCGTCGACGGTGGCCTGGTCACCGCGGTTCCACACAAGGTCTGAGCGCGCCGCGCCGGAGACTACGATGACCTTCGCGGTACCCGATTCCGCTCTCACAGCATGGGAAAGGTGGTGACGATGACCGAGACCGTACGCGGTGTCATCGCACGCTCAACCGGAGCGCCAGTAGAACTGGTGGATATCGTCATACCCGACCCCGGACCGCACGAGGTAGTCGTGCGCGTGCAGGCGTGCGGCGTCTGCCATACGGATCTGACCTATCGGGAGGGCGGTATCAACGACGAGTTCCCGTTCCTGCTCGGCCATGAGGCCGCGGGGATCGTGGAGCGCGTCGGCGACGAGGTCACCCACGTCGAGCTCGGCGATTTCGTCATCCTGAACTGGCGTGCGGTGTGCGGTCGCTGCCGCGCGTGCCGCCGCGGCCGTCCCTGGTACTGCTTCGACACCTTCAATGCCGAGCAGAAGATGACGCTCACCGACGGCACCGAACTCACCCCGGCACTGGGTATCGGCGCGTTCGCCGACAAGACCCTGGTGCACGAAGGCCAGTGCACCGTAGTGGATTCCGCGACCGATCCCGCCGTCGCGGGTCTGCTCGGCTGCGGTGTCATGGCGGGCCTCGGCGCGGCGATGAACACCGGCAACGTCGGGCGCGGCGACAGCGTGGCCGTCATCGGCTGCGGCGGCGTCGGCGCGGCGGCCATCGCGGGCGCACGCCTCGCGGGCGCGACCACGATCATCGCCGTCGACCGCGACAAGGCCAAGCTGAGCACCGCCGTCCAGCTCGGCGCGACGCACACCGTGGCCGCGGCCACGGAGGACGCGGTCGAGCGAATTCAGGAGCTCACCGGAGGTTTCGGCGCGGACGTGGTGATCGACGCGGTCGGGCGGCCGGAGACCTGGAAGCAGGCGTTCTACGCCCGCGACCTGGCCGGGACCGTGGTTCTGGTGGGCGTGCCGACCCCCGATATGCAACTCGAGATGCCACTGCTGGACTTCTTCTCGCACGGCGGCTCGCTGAAGTCCTCCTGGTACGGCGACTGCCTGCCCGAACGCGATTTCCCGACGCTGATCGAACTGTACCGGCAGGGCCGCCTGCCGCTGGAGGCGTTCGTCTCCGAGCGGGTCGGCCTGGACGCGGTCGAGGCGGCCTTCACCACCATGAAGTCCGGTAAGGTGCTGCGCTCGGTGGTCATGCTGTGAGTTCCGGCGCGCGCATCCAAAAGGTCGTCACCGCAGGCACTTTCGAGCTGGACGGGGGCAGCTGGGACGTCGAGAACAACATCTGGATCGTCGGGGACGACAGCGAGGTCGTCATCGTCGACGCCGCGCACGATCCGGCTCCGATCCTCGCGGCGGTCGGCGATCGCACCGTGCGGGCCATCGTGTGCACGCACGGGCACAACGACCACATCGGCGCGGCCCAGCGGCTCTCGCAGGAGACCGGCGCGCAGATCCTGCTGCACCCCGGCGACGAGATGCTGTGGCGGGTGGTGTATCCCGAACAGGATTTCGGCCCACTCTCCGATGGACAGCGAATTCCGGTGGCGGGCACCGATATCCAGGTCGTGCACACCCCCGGGCACTCCCCTGGCTCGATCTGCCTGTGGGCGCCCGAGCTGGAGACGTTGTTCAGCGGTGACACCCTCTTCCAGGGCGGGCCCGGAGCCACGGGACGGTCCTTCTCCGACTTCCCGACCATCATCGGCTCCATCCGCGACAAGCTGTTCACCCTGCCCGAGTCGACGACCGTGCGGACCGGGCACGGCGGTTCGACCGAATTGGGCGCCGAGAGCCCGCATCTGGCGGAGTGGATCGCCCGCGGACACTGATTTGCGCACCGCCACAACGTATCTCGCATACAACGAAACGGGGCCCGAGCGAAATTCTCGCTCGGGCCCCGTTTTCGTCGTCGCTCATGCGTACTTGACTTCCCAGTGCTTGATGCCGTTGATCCAGCCCGAGCGCAGCCGCTCGGGCTCGGCGATCTGACTCAGGTCCGGCATGATGTCCGCGAGCGCGTTGAACATCAGGTCGATCTCCAGGCGGGCCAGGTTCGCGCCGACGCAGTAGTGCGGTCCGGTGCCGCCGAAGGCCAGATGCGGATTGGGGTCGCGCAGGATGTCGAAGCGGAACGGCTCGTCGAACGCGTCGGAGTCGAAATTGGCTGAGCCGTAGAACAATCCGACGCGCTGCCCCTTGCGGATCAGCTGGCCGCCGAGTTCGGTGTCCTCGGTGGCGGTGCGCTGGAATACCGTCACCGGCGTGGCCCACCGGACGATCTCGTCGGGTGCGGTGCGCGGGCGCTCTTTCTTGTACAGCTCCCACTGGTCAGGGTTGTCGACAAACGCCTTCATCCCGTGCGTGATGGCGTTGCGGGTGGTCTCGTTGCCCGCCACCGCCAGCAGGATGACGAAGAAACCGAATTCTTCCGAAGCCAGGGCCTCACCGTCGACGTCGGCGTGCACGAGCTGGCTCACGATATCGTCCAGGGCGTTCGCACGCCGCTGCTCGGCCATGTTCCAGGAGTAGCCCAGGATTTCCATCGAGGCGTTGGCCGCGGAATCGGTGGTGCTGGTGTCGCCGTATTCCGGATCGTCGTAATTGAGCATCTGATTGGACCACGCGAACAGCTTGCCGCGATCCTCCTGCGGCACGCCGAGCAACTCGGCGATGGCCTGCAACGGCAGCTCGCAGGCGACCTGTTCGACGAAGTCCCCGCTGCCCTGCTGCTTGGCCGCCTGCACGATCTGCGTGGCCCGCTCGGCCAGTGCGGCGCGCAGCGCCTCCACCGCGCGCGGGGTGAATCCCTTGGAGACGATCCGGCGGACCTTGGTGTGCTTGGGCGGGTCCATGTTGACCAGCAGCGCGCGGGTCACCTCGATCTGCTCGGCGGTGACCACACCGGGCAGCCGGATGATCGCGCCCTTGTCCTGGGAGGAGAACAGCTCGGGTTTGCGGGAGACCTCCTTGATGTCCTCGTGCCGGCTCACCACCCAGTACCCGCCGTCGTGGAAACCGCCGGACTGTTCGTCGGATTGGGCATTCCACCACACGGGCGCGGTGCGGCGGAGTTCGGCGAACTCCTGGACCGGATTTCGGGTCTCCCACAGTGCGGGATCGGTGAAATCGAATCCCGCGGGTAGCGAGGGCGCGGACACTGCTGCCTCCTGGAGGGTCGACGTCGTCGTGGACCGGAATGCGCCCGCGTCGGCATCCGCCGCCGGGCGTTGATCTTCACCGCCGAGGGCGGTAGGAAAGCTTGTCCAGACATATGATGGACATGTGTCTGGACGCTACTACGGAAACCACTCCACGACAAGGTTGGATCCGGACCGATTCCGATGCGGACACAGAAGAACGCGGTGCCCGTCCGGATGCGGTCGGGCGCCGCGTCGGCTCTTTCCTCGTTCGGATCAGCCGAGCAGCCGGCGTGCGCAGGCCTCGAGCAGATCGGCGGCTTCCTCGTAGGACAAATGGCCTATGCCACCGTGCAGCAGCGCACCCGAGTAGAGCACTTCGAGAATGGCGATGGTCTCGCGTTCGCCCGAGCCCAGCGCCTCGCCCAACCGCCTGCGGATCTCGCCACCGATACACAGCCGCAGATGCTTCACATCGGGATCCGAGCCCAGCAGCGCGCTGCTCACCGCGCCGGCCAGCGCGGGCTCGTCGGCGACCAGCATCGAGACCTGGCGCAACACCGCGACCACGTGGGCCACCCGATCCGCACCCTCCACCCGCACCGACGGCGCGGCCGCCAGGCGCCGCCAGAACACCTCGGAGATCAGGTGTTCCTTGGAGGAGAAATAGGTATACGCGGTCGCCGTGCCGACCCCGGCCGCCGCTGCAACCAGCCGGATGGTCGTCCCCGGATACCCCTCCCGGGACAGCACCTCGACCGCCGCCGCGGTCAGGCGATCGACGGTGTCGGCCTGTTTCTCGGTCAGACGCCGACGTGTGGCTTCCAGTTTGGCGGACACTTGTTCGGACATGCGTCTGGAGTATACGCGCTCACCACAGCGGAACGGGCGCTTCACCGATCTTGTACCAGCCCGGCAGCGGCCCCGAGCCGGTGCGCTCGATGCGCTTGCGCATTCCATCCGACAGCGCGTTGGCGGTGATCATCTCCAGGAACAGCGCACTGACATTGCCGAAGTCGAAAAAGTCACGCTGCCAAGACCATTGGAAGTTGCCGCCGTAACGGAACCAGCTGCCGCCGATGCCCTCGGGCGAGTAGTGCCGGCCGTCCGGCCGGGTCGCGTCGGCGACCTGCTTCCACAGGCCGATGACGGTGCCGCTGCGATCGTCGACGACGAATTCCTGATACGGGTAGGTCCAGCCCTCGAGGCCGTCCATCTCGAGCCCGATCGCGATATCGCGGATCTCCTGGCGGCCGACCGCCATGAATTCCTGCTTGGGGCCGTAGTTCCAGCCGTAAGTCGCGTCCTCGGTGTAGTACTCGGCCAGCGGACGCCAGTCGCCCGCGGCTTCGCAGTCCTTGTTGGCCTGTTCCCAGCGGGTGATCATCTCGTCGAGTTCGGCGCGATCGAATTTCGGCACGGCAGTGGACCTTTCGTGAGGGGAGATCATGAATGTGTAGACGAAGGTGTCGGCGTCTCAGGAGACCTCGACCTGGATGGGCAGGTGGGCGAAGCCGCGCACATTGGTGGAGTGCACCCGCTCGATTCCCGTCTCGGCCAGGCCGTACCGGCGCACCCGCGCGGAGAATTCGCGCAGTGCGATGGTCGCCTCCAGGCGGGCCAGGTGCGCGCCGAGGCAGAAGTGCACGCCCGCACCGAAACTCGCGAGATTGCCCTTGTCGGCGCGGTCGATGCGGTAGGTGTCGCCGTCGTCGAACACCTCGGAGTCGCGGTTGGCCGAACCGATGAGCAGCAGCACCTTCGCGCCCTCGGGAATCCTCTGCCCGTACATCTCGATATCGGTTGCGGCACTTCGGGCCACGAGCTGACTCGAGGTGTCGTAACGCAGCGTCTCCTCCACCCAGTCCGGCACCATATCGGGCTCGGCCTGAACCTTCGCGTATTCGGCCGGATTGCGCCCGGCCCAGTACAGCGCGTTGCCGAGCAGTTTGGTGGTGGTCTCGTTCCCGGCGACCACCATCAGGAACATGAAACCGATGATCTCCTCGGCCGAGAGCCGGTCACCGTCGATCTCGGCGTCGAGCAGCGCGGAGGTCAGGTCGTCGGACGGATTCGACCGCCGCGCCTCGACCATCTCGCTGTAGTAGGCGATCAGCGACAGCGCCGCCTCGATCGCGGGCACGGGGACATCGAGTACGCCCTCGTCCCGATGCACCACCAGATCCGCGAGCCGCCGGACCTCGGCGCGATCGGGTGCGGGGACGCCCATGAGTTCGGAGATCACGTCCATGGGCAGTTTCCCGGCGAAATCCTCGATCCAGTCGAAACTTCCGCGATCGAGCGCCGGTTCGAGATGCTCGAGGGTCAGCTCGCGGATGCGCGCGTCCATCTCGGTCACGCGCCGGGGCGTGAATCCCTTGTAGACCAGGCGGCGCATGCGCACATGCCGCGGATCGTCCATGGCCAGGAACGACATGGTCTTGTGCGCGTGCGGCCCCCACGCCGCCGGATCCAGCGACACCCCCATCGCGCTGGACAGGCGCACGTTGTCCCGGAATCCCGTGATGACGTCCGCGTGCCGCGACAGCGCCCAGAATTCCAGATCCGGGTTGTGATACAACGGCGCATCGGCGCGCAGCCGCGCATAGGTCGGGTACGGGTCGTCGTGGAACCGGTAGTCGTACGGATCGAACGTGAACGGCTCCAACGATGCCGCAGTCATCACGTGTACCTCGAATTCGTGAACGCGCGCCTTCGAGGCCGGACCGGAGCCCGGAACCCGAGAGACACATAGCTGGACATGTGTCTGGACGGTATCATCGACACCGGCTCGCCACAACGGCCACCCCGTCCGCGACTGTTCACGCGACCGCGACGGCCGAATTCGAAATGCCCGAGCACAAGGCGTTTTCCGGCTCCTCCTTGCATCCGGCCGGTAAACCGAATTATATTCCGAACACCTGTCCAGACATGCATCGGAGATGACAGATGAACGGTCTCGTCCCATCGGACGGCACTCCCCTGCTGATCGGCGGCAAACTGGTCCCCGGCGGGTCGGGCGTCTTCGCGACGATCAACCCCGCGACCGAAGAGGTGCTCGGCCACGCCGCCGACGCCTCACCCGAGGATATTGATGCGGCCATCGCCGCGGCTCGGGCGGCGTTCGACGACACCGACTGGTCCCGCGATCACGCATTCCGCGCCCACTGCGTCCGCCAGTTGCGCGACGCCATGCAGGCCCATATCGAAGAACTGCGCGAGATCACCGTCGCCGAGGTCGGCGCGCCGGTCATGCTCACCAGCGGGCCTCAGCTCGAGGGGCCGGTCGCTGATCTGTCCTTCGCGGCCGACCTGGCCGAAAGTTACAGCTGGCAAACGGATCTCGGCATCGGCGAGACCATGGGCATCTCGAGCCGCCGCGTCATCCGCCGCGAGGCGGTGGGCGTCGTCGGGGCGATCACGCCGTGGAACTTCCCGCATCAGATCAACCTGGCCAAGATCGGCCCGGCCCTGGCCGCGGGCAATACCGTCGTGCTCAAGCCCGCGCCCGATACGCCGTGGTGCGCCGCGGTGCTGGGCAAGCTGGTCGTCGAGCACACCGACATTCCAGCCGGTGTGCTCAATATCGTTACCTCGCAGGATCATTCGCTGGGCGCACGCCTGGTGGAGGACCCGCGGGTGGACATGATCACCTTCACCGGATCCACCAATACCGGGCGCTCGGTGATGTCCGGGGCAGCGGCGACGCTCAAGCGAACCTTCCTCGAACTCGGCGGCAAATCCGCCTCGGTCGTCCTCGACGATGCCGATATCGCGGGCGCGGCGAGCTTCACCGCCTTCTCGGTCGCGGTGCACGCCGGCCAGGGCTGCGCCCTGACCACGCGACTGGTGGTGCCGCGGGCGTCCTACGACGATGCGGTCGCCGCCGCGGCCAAGGCCATGGCCGGGCTCGGCGCGGGTGATCCGACCAACCCCGGAACCATTTGTGGCCCACTGATTTCCGCGCGTCAGCGCGAGCGGGTACAGGGCTATCTGGACAGTGCGCTGCGCGAGGGCGGGCGCTTCGCGACCGGTGGTGGCCGGCCGGCGGATCGCGACCGTGGTTTCTTCATCGAGCCGACCGTCATCGCCGGATTGGACAATACCGCGACCGTGGCGCAGGAGGAGATCTTCGGGCCGGTGCTGGTGGTGATCGCGCACGACGGCGACCAGGACGCGGTGCGCATCGCGAACGAATCCCCGTACGGCCTATCGGGGGCGATCTGGGGCACCGACCAGGAGCGCATCGAGCGGGCAGTCGCGGGTGTGCGGACCGGTACGCTCGGCGTCAACGGCGGCCAGTGGTACAACGCCGACGCCCCGTTCGGCGGCTACAAGCAGTCCGGTATCGGCCGGGAGATGGGCGTGGCCGGTTTCGAGGAGTACCTCGAGACCAAACTCGTCGCCACTCCCGCCTGATCTTTCCCTTCGATGCCGGAATCGGTGCGCCGATTCCGGCATCCGCCGCTCGTAGGCCGCGCGGGAGGCCCGACGGTGGCCCGTCCCCCTTGTCCCGCACCGAGATTCGCCCGGACGCCCAGTCGCGACCGGGACGGTGAGGAGCCGGACATGACCGACACATCCCTTCTCGCGGGTCGCGGCGCGGTCGTCGTGGGCGGCGGCAGCGGCGTCGGGCGGGCAGTCGCCGAACTACTCGCCGCACACGGTGCGGGCGTGGTGGTGAATTCGCGCACCGAGGAGTCGGTCCGCAAGGTCACCGAGACCATCGCCGGTGCGGGCGGGCATGCCGTGGGCATCGCCGGTTCGGCCGCCGACGAGCAGATCGCGGGAAGTCTGATCGCCGCCTGCGCCGAAACATACGGCGGCATCGACATCCTGATCAACTGCGCCGGTATCGCCGAACCGCGCCGATCCTCGATTCTCGATGTGAGCGGCGAGGATTGGCGCACACTGCTCGATTCGCACCTGTCCACGGTGTTCCACACCTGCCGTGCCGCCGCGCCACTCATGGCCGAGCGCGGCGGCTCGATCGTCAACACCGGATCGTTCGCGTACCTGGGCGACTACGGCGGCACCGGCTATCCGGCCGGTAAGGGCGCGGTCACCAGTTTGAGCCTGGCCATGGCCGCCGAGCTGAAGCAGTCCGGTGTGCGGGTCAACGTCGTGTGTCCCGGGGCGAAGACCCGGCTGTCGACGGGGCCGGACTACGAGGAACACATTCGCGATCTGCATCGGCGCGGCCTGCTCGACGAGGTCACCATGCAGGGTTCGCTCGACGCGCCGCCGCCGGAACACGCTGCAGCACTTTACCTGTTCCTCGCCTCCGACGCCGCCCGCGCGGTCACCGGTGAGATCTTCATCGCCGCAGGCGGATTCGTCGGCGCCTTCGCGCGCCCGAAGATGACCGCGATCGGCTATCGCGACCACGCGCAGCAGCCGCCCTGGGCGGTCGAAGAACTGAGTTCGCTGTTCGAGAACCGGTGACGGGCCGTCGCGCGACCCGTCACCGGTCGGGCTAGGTTCGCCGGACCGCGGTCAGCATCTCCGCGGTTCGGGTGAATTTCACTCGCGGGCGGCCCGATTCCGCGCCGTTGGCGCGTTCGGCGGAGTCGATCAGATTCCAGCCGTCCCGGTCGACCAGGTCGCGCCCGGAGCAGGGGCCACCAGATCCTCGCGATCTCCTACGGGGGTTATTTCGGACAGTGATCCGAATCAATCCCGAGCCGCGACCTCACCTCACCTCGCGTGAGTGACGAGGCCGACACTTACTCGTGTTGTCTATAAATACTGTCTGGACTATCATTCAGACACATGTACGGTCCCGTGTACGAGGCAGGCTCGGCCACCCGCTCCGAGGCCGGGCGAGCAGACGCCCCAGGACTCACCTCCAGCACCGAGGCGCAGATCCGCCTGCGGATTCGAGCGGCGCTCGGATCGGATGCGGACCCCGCGACCGCCGAACGCCTCGCGGCCCTCTACACGAGTGCGGTGCTCAGTGCCGGACAGGGCTACGCCGACCTCACCGATGGGGCCAGGTCGATCGACCATGTGGCGCATCGCATACTGAATCGGCACTGAGATCGACGGCGCCGTCCCTCGCGGGCGGTACCGCATCGCGAAAGGAAGCAATTCCATGAAGACACGACTCAACTGCCCGTGCGGGGAGTACATCCGCGGCACGGACGAGGATGATCTGATCGAGAAGACCCAAGCGCATCTCGCCGAGAAGCACCCGGACCACAACTACAGCCGCGACGAGATCCTGTTCATCGCCTACTGATTCGGCACCGCACGGTGTGGCGAACCCTGCCGGGCCGCCCCAGGGACGACCCGGCAGGCGCGACACCGCCGAACGGCGGCCCTCGTTCCCGGTGGCGATCACCGACGAGTCGTTTCATCGCCGTGCACAGGAGGTCTCGAGCCGTTGATCTACGCTTTTCGCCGCTCCGGATTCGTGGCGCATTCAGGTCTTCGGCTACGAGTGTGTCTCAGCCGGAACGGATTCCGTCGGCAGTACCGGTAGCGGGGCCGGGCCCGAATGATACGCCCGGCTGCGTTCGCATCGCTCTGCCGCAGTTCGAACACCCCGGAGGACCACAGCAGGTGTGTGGACAGCGTCTCGGAGGGGAACGAGGAACTGTCCAGGCCGATCACCCGGCGACCGGCCCGCGCGAATGCGATCGCGGTAGCCGTTCCGGCACAACGGGTTCCGACGATCATGACATCGGTCTGTTCTGCGTCAAGCGGCCCGAAACCGACGACGCCGACGATCTCTGCGGCACAATGGCCGGATGCCCGCACCACTCGGAATCAACCGCTCATGCCCTCGCTGACCCGGACCTCCCGGACACGCGGGCAGCGTGACGGACATCGGGAGGCCATCGAACGCCGGGTACTGACCGCGGTCGATCGACTACTGTCCGACGGGACCGCCTTCACCGAGATCGCCGTCCAGCGCATCGCCGCCGAGGCCGATATGGCGCGGTCCACTTTCTACCGATACTTCCCGGACAAGAGCCGCCTGCTGATCCGCATGGCCGAACTCGCCACCGCCGATCTGTTCGGCACCGCCGAACGCTGGTGGTCCCAGGACCATTCGGAGGGCGAACCCGGCGTTCGCGCGGCCATGCACGCGATGATCACCGGTGCGCGTGCCCACGGACATCTGCTGCAGGCGCTCATCGAGGTCGCCGCCTACGACCGCGAGGTCGGCGCGTACTGGCAGGGCCGGATCGCCCGCTTCGTCACGGTTGTGTGCGAGCGACTTATCCGCGAACAGGAACACGGGCGCATCGATGCCTCGATCGATCCCGCATCGACCGCGATCGTCCTGACCGCCATGGTCGAACGCTCCATCCAGTACGCGTTCTTCGCGAATCCGCCACCCGACGACGACGTCCTGGCCCGCACCCTGGGCCGCACGATCTGGCTGACCGTCTACGGCGAACGCACCACACCGCCCGACTGAGTCCCCGGGGTTGCCCACCCGCTCGCGATGAACCGATCAGATGCGCAACCGCAAGTCGGGCAACAACTCTCAGAACCAGCCGAGAGACCGAACGGCCGCCATCGCGAAAGTCGTGATACCCCTGCGGCGCTCTGGGCAGGGCATTTCAAGGCTCAAACCTCCCTTGACGATGTTCGTATGCACCAAGTCGCACGGGGGACTCCTGTGACCTGCCAAAACAGAGTTCTGAAACCTGTTCACCGAGGGTCGGCGAATTTACCGTGGAATGCGTCGCCGTCGCTTCGAGGATCCGTCGACCGGATCGCTCTGGAGCGCGATGCAAAGGAGCATGCACATGACGGGCACGACGCATCCCGCCAACGGCAACTGCACGTGCAGTGACCGACCGACCCGCAGGGTCATCGTGTACTTCGAGAGCCCCGGCACTTCGAGCGATCTGGTTCTCGAGTACGCGGCAACATCTGTCGAGGCGTGCGAGTTCGCCTCCGCCGCGGTGCGCAGCGGTCTGGCCATCACGGTGGATCGCAAGATCCGGCCCGGTCTGCGCCCGCTGCCGTGTCGCCGCCTCTGGCGCTGATCGGCTGCCGCACCTCTTGCCGCACCCGGTACGTACGCGTACCGTTCCCCTGGTACAGAGACGTACCAGAGCGGGAGGGGTCACGGATGACCACAGTGAGACTGCCCGGCGGACCGACGTCGCCGGGTTTCGTGCAGACCTTGGAGATCCTGGCCGGACGCACGCGCGCCTGGCGACGCCTGCACGATCGCTACGGCTCGGCGTTCACCGTCACCACCCCGCGCCTGGGCCGGATGGTGGTGCTGTCCGATCCGGCCGAGGTGAAGGCGCTGTTCACCGCGGGCCCGGAGGTGGCCGACAACATCGATGTGAATCTCGGCCAGTTCCTCGGGCCGGGTTCGCTGTTCTCGCTCACCGGCGACGAACACCGCAAGCAGCGCAAACTGCTCACCCCGCCGTTCCACGGCCGCCGGTTGGCGGTGTACGAGGAGATGATCGAGCAGGAGACGGTGCGGGAGATGGCCTCGTGGCCCACGGGCCGCGAATTCGCCACGATGGACTCGATGATGCGGATCACCCTGAACGTGATCCTGCGCGCGGTATTCGGCGCGGACGGAGCGGAATTCGACGAACTGCGCGAGGTGCTGCCCAGGATCGTCCTGTGGGGCTCCGCGCTGGCCGTCCTGCCGATACCGCCGAACTTCCTGGGCCGCTTCGGCCCCTGGGAACGGTTCGCCGTTCATCGCCGCCGCTACGACCGGATCGTGGACCGCCTGATCGATCACGCCGAGGCCGCCGGACTCGACGGCCGCGACGACGTGCTGGCGATGATGTTGCAGTCCCGCTACGACGACGGTACGGCCATGAGCCGGAGCGAGATCGCCGACGAGCTGCTGACCCTGCTCACCGCCGGTCACGAGACCACCGCGACCACGCTCGCCTGGACCGTCGAACGGCTGCGCCGCCATCCGGATGTGCTGCGCCGCTTGGTATCCGAGGTGGACGCGGGCGGTTCGGAACTGCGCGAGGCGACCCTGCTCGAGGTGCAGCGGGTGCGGCCGGTGATCGACGCGACCGCCCGTAAAGTCCGCGTCGACGCGCTGCGACTGGGCCGCTGGACGCTGCCGAAGGGACAGAACGTGCTGATCAGCATTCGGCTGATGCACGACAACGAGGACCTGTTCCCGCGCGCGCGGACCTTCGATCCGGATCGCTTCCTCGGTGTGCGGCCGGGCACGTTCAGCTGGATCCCGTTCGGCGGCGGCGCCCGTCGCTGCATCGGGGCGGCGTTCGCCACCCTGGAGATGAACGTCGTATTGCGAACGCTGCTACGGGATTTCACGCTCGAGCCGACCGACGCGCCGGACGAGCGCCCGCACTTCCGCGGCGTGGCGCTGGCTCCCGCACGCAAGGGCCGCGCGGTGGTCCACCGCCGCGCCGCTCGGCCGTCCGTCACCACCGCCACACAGGCCGAAGCCAACGCCTGAGCAGCGGATGGCGGGGACGGGACGCGGACGGCGGATGCGGTCGCATGCGTACGGGCCCACTACTCTCGATACGGTGACCCGCGCCCAGCCCGCATCCGGCCCCGCCGCCGCGGCCGAGTCCGGATTCCGGCGACGCCTGCTCGACGGTATGGCCGAGGCGGTGCGCGCGCACGGCTACCGGGAGGCCACCGTCGCCGACGTGGTTCGCGGGGCCCGCACCTCGCGCCGCACCTTCTACGAACATTTCAGCAGTAAGCAGGACTGTTTCATCGAGCTGCTGACCGAACGCAACAGGGATACGATCCGGCAGATCTACGAGGCGGTCGATCCCTCGGCTCCCTGGCGGGCGCAGGTGCGCCAAGCGATCGAAGCGTGGATCGCCGCCTCCCAGCACGACCCGTCCATCACCCTGGCGTGGATTCGCGATATCCCCGCCCTCGGCGACGATGCCCGCGAATTGCATCGCTCGACCGGCGAGGCGTTCGTCACGCTGATCCGAAACCTCACCGCCACACCGCAATTCCAGTCGGCCGAACTGCACCCGCCCTCGCGAGCGATGGCGACGATCCTCTACGGCGGCTACCGCGAACTCATCGCCTCCACCGTCGAGGCGGGCGGCGACGTCTCCGAAATCATCGACGTCGCGGTCGAAACCGCGATCGCGCTCATCGGGCCACGCTGAACTCACAACGAATCATTCTGTGGCGCGGCCTGATTCAAATCGCGCGAAACAACTCGCCAGCCGGAGTAGATCCGCGCGCCGATGAGCCACCGGCACGCCGAGACAGGTGACGCCCCGCGCGGTCCATGCGGACACCGGTTTCGCGATCTTGCTGCGCATAATCGTGCGCTCCGACGCGAACCGGACGGGCCGATCGGATCACCGCATCGGGGCCGATTGCGGTGCCGCACCCTCAATGGCGGCCAGGATCAGCCGCACCCTGTTCAGCGAGGTTGCAGGATGAGCACCGGGATCTCGCGTTCGGTCCAGGACTGATAGGTGTCGAAGTCGGCGTAGGCGTCCACCAGCGACGGCCACAGACGGCTGCGCTGACCCGCGTCCGCGACGACGGCGTGCACGGCATGCCGGTCGCGGCCGATCTGGATGTGTGTGTCCGGATTCGCGCGCAGATTGTGGTACCACTGCGGATGGGTGGCCCGGCCGCCCTGCGACGCGACGATGATCGTGTCCGTGCCGTCGGTGATGTAGAGCAGCGGCGTGGTGTAGACAGCACCGGACTTGCGGCCTCGATGCTCGAGCAGCAGAGTCGGCACCGGTTTGCGGAAACCGGCTCCCACACGCCACTTTCCGCCGATCCGACCGCCGGTGCGTCGGTAGATCCAGACCTGGGCTCGTCCCATGATCTTGAAGATCTTGGGCAGGATCGGGGAGTCGAGTTGTTTCGGGCGCGGCGGTGCTGCGGTCACGGGCGTTCCTTCGGTCCTGTCGATCGGGCTCACCCGACCATACATAATCCGCTCACGTGTATGGTCACAAGTATTCGCCTCCATTCGGCCGTGCGTGACAACCGTATCCGGCGCACTCCGAATCCTCTGCGCTCCAGCCGGTTTCACCGAATCGCGAGCCGCGCGACCACGACTGGGAAATAAGGCTGACAGCCCGGTGGCCGTCCCGGTAACATTCGCGCCCAGCTTCTTTCGGAACAGAATCTTTCGGATCGAGCACGGCGATTCGCCGTGCTCGAGGGTAGGGGTAACGACATGACGAATCCCGGTGCGCTGCACGGTGTTCCACCACAGGTCCAGCCGATGATGCCACAGCACCAACCGATGCTCTACTGCAGGCACTGCGGCGCGACCCCGGCGGCCGCGGTGGACATCCGCGCACATCGCGGCTTCATCCTTTTCATGCAGTTCCTTCGAATGTCGGGGCCGTTCTGCCGCGACTGCGGCCTGGCCACCTATCGGCGCATGACCGTGGAGAGCGTCTGGCTCGGCTGGTGGGGTCCGATGTCGATGTTCATCAATCCGCTGACGATGCTGTTCAACCTGTTCGCCTACAACAGCATCGCCAAGCTCGCACCGCCGGTCCCGGGTATGCCGGGCCGCCCGCTGGATCCGGGCAAACCGCTGTTCCAGCGGCCCGCGGCGCTCGGGTTCCTCTTGCCGATCGCCTTCGTGACCCTGATCTTCACCGCCATCGCGCTCGGCTCGGCGTAGCGCGCGCAGCTCACCACCACGGCCCGGCCGGAACGTCCCGTTCGCCGGATCCGGAAACTGTCCCACCGCACGCCCCGACTGCTAGCTTGCGGCGGTGGATCTCTTCTCACGCTCGTGGTCGGCGCTGCGCGCCACGGTCGCCGAACTGCACGACGAGGATTTCGCACTGCCGTCCGGATGCACCGGATGGCTGGTGCGAGATCTGGTGTGCCACTTGCTCATCGGCGCACAGGACATCCTGATCACGCTGGTCAGCCCCGCCGATGCCGCACCGACGCGAACCGCGCTGTCCTACTGGGAAATCGATACGACGACGCCCACCGGCGATGATCCGCTCGACGCGCTGATCGTCCGGCTGGCCGCGGCCTACCGGGAGCCGCAACTACTCAAACTCCACTTCGACGACGTCGGTTCGGCGGCGGGCCGCGCGGCCGAACTCGCCGATCCGGGCCAGTGCGTCGCCACCCGCGGCGAGGTCCTGACCATCGCCGACTATCTCGGCGCCTACGTCCTGGAGTGGACCCTGCACCATCTCGACCTGATCGCGCAGCTGCCCGGCGAACCCGAGCCGCCCGCCGACAGCCTGGCCCATGCGCGCCGGATGCTCGAGCAGATCACCGGAGCGACATTCCCGCCCGCACTGTCCGATCGGGACGCCCTGTTGATCGGCACCGGACGCCGCGCAGCCAGCGACAACGAGCGCGCCGAGCTGGGCGATCTGGCCGGAAAGCTACCCTTCGTCCTGGGCTGAGTGAACAGCCGACGAACCGGCGGGACAGCTCGTGCCGGTTGGTGTATCTATTGAATGTTCCCGTCCCTGAACACCCGGATCGCTCGACGCCGAGCCCCGCGCATCGAACCATCCCGGAGGCCGAGCATGACCAGGTCGAGTCCCTCTCGAACACCGCTGTTCACCCGTTATGTCGCACTGGGCGATTCGCAGACCGAGGGGGTCGGGGACCCCGACGGCAGCGGCGGACTACTCGGCTGGGCGGACCGCCTCGCGCAGGTGCTCGCCCGCATGCACTCGGGCCTCGACTACGCCAACCTGGCCGTTCGCGGCCGGTGCGCGGCCCAGATCCGCGCGGAACAGCTCGGACCAGCCCTGGCGATGAAGCCCGATCTCGTGTCCGTGGTGGCCGGGATGAACGATCTGCTGCGGCCGCGGTACAACCGCGACACCGTCCTGGCCGATATCGAGGGCATGTTCGCGGCGTTCGCCGCCATCGGCGCGCAGGTGGTCACCTTCACCTTTCCCGATATCGGCGCGGTCGCCCCGATGGTCCGGCCGCTGTCCGGACGCGTCCGGGAGATGAACATTGCCCTGCGCGCGGTTGCCGCGCGGCATCGGGTGACCGTGATCGACTTCGAACCCGTACCAGCCACCACCGATCGGCGGGTGTGGACCGACGACCGGCTGCACCTGAATCCGCTGGGCCACGAACTGGTCAGCCGGGCGGTCGCCGACGGTCTCGGACTCCCGGGCGCGGACGACACCTGGCGCACCGCCCTGCCGCCCGATCCGAATCACCCGCGCCCGGCCGTGTTCACCGACGAACTACGCTGGGCCACACGCCATCTCATCCCCTGGGTGGGCCGCCGCATCCGCGGGGTCTCCTCTGGCAACCGGCTCGGGGCAAAGCGTCCCGAACTGCTTCCGGTGACCTAGACACGAGCGACGACTTTCGCGAAATGGCGGTGTGCTCATGAGAATTCGACGATGGCGACGGGCTTATCTGGCCGCCGAGTACGCCGCGTTGTTCTTCGGCGGCACGACCGCCTACAACGCGCTGTTGCGCGGTAAGCCGCCGATTCCGGCCCTGCTCGCGCTAGCCGCCGGGGCGACGGTCTATCTGCGGCGCTCCCCCGGTTTCGATCGTGATTCGCTGTGGCGCAGTGAGGCGTTCGGCGAGCAGGCGGGTTCGATGGCGGTGTCGGCGGGCGCGAACGCCCTCGCGCTCACCGCGGCGACCAGCGTGCTACGCCGCGGGGACCTGTTCGATCTGCCCCGGCGCAATCCCTGGCTGTGGCTCGCGGTGATGGTGCTGTACCCGGCGCTGAGCGTGTATCCGCAGGAAGTGGTGTTCCGGTCGTTCCTGTTCCACCGGTACGCACCGGTTTTCGGCGAGGGTCCGGGGCTGGTCGCCGCGAGCGCGGCGGCGTTCGGGTACGTGCACATCATCTTCGGCAACTGGTTCTCCGTGGCGGCCAGCGGTGTGGGCGGCTGGCTGTTCGCGACGCGCTACCTGCGCAGCCGGTCGCTGTTCACCGCCTCGGTGGAGCATTCGCTGTACGGGATGCTGATCTTCACCATCGGCCTGGGCAGGTACTTCTATCACGGCGCGGTGTCACCGGCCGCCGCCCGCCCCGCCCTCGAAGCCGCCTGAGCGCATCGAAAACCGTTGCGGACGTTGCTGATTCAGGGCACGGACCGTCCGCGGGCGACCACGACGTTCGCAGCTTTCAGCCCCAGGCGCGCCGGGTGCCGGGCATCCCCGAAACGCCCCCGCTGCCGGGAACGACGCCCAGCACCTGATGCAGGCCCAGGCTGCCGTCCTCGAAGCCCAGCGCCGAGGCCGCCATGTACAGCCGCCAGATCCGGGCACGGCCCTCACCGACGAGTTCGACCGCCCGGTCCCATTCCCGTTCCAGATTGGCGACCCAGCCACGCAGGGTCAGCGCGTAGTGCTCGCGCAGCCCCTCCACATCGCGAACCTCGAATCCGGCGCGTTCCATGGCCAAAACGACCTTGCCGACATCGATCAGCTCGCCGTCCGGGAACACGTATCGCCCGACGAACGACCGGCTGGTCATCACCGAACCGCCGATCGCGGAGATGGCGTGGTTGAGCAGACGGCCCTCGGGCCGCAGCAGCGTGTGCATCGTGGTGAAGTACTCCGCGGCGCGCTTGGAGCCGACGTGTTCGAACATGCCGATCGAGGAGATCGCGTCGAACCGCTCGCCGCGCAGGTCCCGGTAGTCCGACAACCGGATCTCGACCAGATCGGAAAGTCCTTCCATGGCAACGCGTTTGCGGGCGAGTTCGGCCTGCTCGTGGCTCAGCGTCACCCCGACCACGCGCGCCTTGTAGGTCGCGGCCGCGTGGATGGCCATCGAACCCCAGCCGCAGCCCACGTCCAGCAGGCGCGTCCCGGGCGTCGCGTCCAGGCCCAGTTTGCGGCAGACCAGATCGTGCTTGGCGCGCTGGGCGTCCACCAGGGACATCGTGTCGTCGGGTTGCGCACCGGCACCGGCGAATCGCGCGCACGAGTACGTCATGCTCGGCCCGAGCATCAGACTGTAGAAGTCGTTGCCCACATCGTAGTGATGGCTGATCGCGGCGGCGTCACGACGACGGGTGTGCAATCCGCCGATCCGGGTACGCACCTCCTCCGGCGGCGGCTCGGGCGGACGGCCCAGGGCGCCGAGCCGACGCGCCGCGCCGATCGCCTTGTACGTCGCCTCGACCCCGAGGCCGATGCCCGCACCCGGGGTGTGCGGGGCCGAGGACCGCAGCGCCCGCATCATCTCGAAGATGTCACCGTCGAGATCCGCTGCGCCGCAGACGAATGCGCGTCCCAGCCCCAGTTGGCCGGGCGCCCAGACCAAATGGCTGATCGCCTCCTTCGAACGCACCCGCAGAGTGCCGTGGGACGCGCCCACCGGCCGGATCGAACTGCCGTCCCAGAATTCGAACGCCACCCCCGGATCCAGCCCGAAGGCGGCGCGAAGTAGCGGGCGAAGTGTGTCGGCGACGGATTCCTGCTTGGCCATCTCATCACTGTTGCCCATAAGTTCACTATGGCGCGCGATAGCACGGGGGAATGACAACGACTCGGTGTCAATCCGGAGTACTCACCCCGCTTTGTCCAGTGACGGCCCTGCTCTCTCGCCATTCGTTCCGGTCTTCTCGCCATTCACGGTGCGCGCGACCAGACTCGAGCGCAGATACCACGAATCCGCCGCGGTCTCGGGATCCAGTCCGGTCAGCGCCTCGATACGCCCGAGCCGCCGCCGCAGCGTGCCGACCGATACGCCGAGCCGCCGGGCCACCGCGTCCTGGGTTCCGGGCGAACCGAGGAATGCGCGCAGGGTCTCCAGCAGGGTCGGCTCGCCGCGCAGCGGATCCAGGACCGACCGGATCCGCCGGTTGGCCCGGCCCGGCCGCGACAACTGGTATTCGCAGGCCAGATCCCGGAATCGGTGCAGGCCCGGACCACGGCCCAGATGCACTGCCAGATCCAGTAATTCGTGCGCCAGATCCGCGGTCCGCGGGATCGCGGCCGGTTCGGCCTCGACGAACGTCGCGGTGACCGGTGCACCGGCGACGTGTGCGAGTCGATCGATCCGCTCGCTCACCCACTGTTCGACCGTTGCGAAGTCGGCATCGACGCCCGATGCCTGGGCTGGAATCAGGATCGTGCCGCCGTCGACGCTCAGCAGGGGCAGCGGGCGCGGGCGGCAACCGGTCGCGAGTTCGGCCTGGATGCGGCGCAGTTTGCGGCGGGCGACCACGCGGGCGTCGAGCAGCGGATCGCTCTCCTGGGGATGCGCGCCGATCGCCACGGCGACGACCAGATATGAATCCGCCTGCCCGGCAGCATATCCGGCGGCCCGGGTGCCGTCGGCGCGTCCGGCCAGCAGACCCGAGGCCAGCGTCACCGCGGCGACGCGGCCCTCGGCGGTCATCGCGCGGACCTCGGCGGTGTATCCGCGGGCGACCGCGGCCGACAGGGCGCGCAGCACATCGATCAGACCGGACCCCTCCGCGCGTACGATCCGCCCGTCCGACCAGGCGACGCCGCGGGCCCACCATTGCAGGGACTCCGAGACCGCCGCGTGGACCGCTCGATGCAGGATCTCGATCGGCAGATCCCGCTGGGCCCAGCGACGTGCGATCGATTCGATCCGATCGGACACCGGCTCGGTTTCGCCTTCGGTGGGCGTCTCGGTAAGTCTCTGCACGCTGCACCGCACGAGTTCCGTCAGATCCACCCGGAGCCGCCGATCCATCCGGCCCGCGACGGCCGTCAGGTCCAGGCCGTCCACCACGGACCGCACGAGTGTGGTCGGGTGCACCGGCTGCGGGTCGTTCCGCACGGGCGCCCGGTTCGAATACATCGCGCTCGTCCTCATGCGGGTCATGACAATTCCTCATCGGCTCGGGAGCGGAAAGGACGGCAGGATTCATTTCCATTGCCGAGTGCTGACTTTACCGAGCCCCCCGGACATTACGGATGTTCGAAGTACACAATGCGAGGCTCGCTCATTGTGCACTTCCACCGAAGTGCGTCAGAGATCTTCAGTGTCATTGAATATGCTGGTAGAGGCCATAAATGGCGATTACCGACTAATCGGGTAACCGTCCGCGTCAATTCGCGCCGCGAACGACGGCCGCCCACCTTCGAGTCTGATTGTGAGCCGTAACCGAATTCGGCGACGCCCAATCCGCCTCCGCGGTGGCCGGTGGCTCGATGGCCAGGCTCATCGGCGGCCGGTCGGCGAAACTGGGTTCGGTGACCGTTCGCCGCCAGCCGGTACCGTGCGGAATGAATTGCGGCAGACCGCCGCCGGAGTCCTCGAGGCCGAGCCGGTCCAGCAGTGTCGCGATGACCTGGCGGCTCATCGCGGCCAATTGGTCGTTCGGGCGATTGCGATGCAGCCGGGTGCCCAGGTCCACCTGCCCGATGGCCTCGACGCCGTATCGCGCGAAACAGTCCAGCAGGATACCGATCTCGACGCCGTAACCCGGTGCGAACGGGATGCCGGTGAGCAGTTCGCGGGTGCCGGCGTACTCCCCGCCGAGCGGCTGCACGATCTCGGCGAGTTCGGGGGCCAGCGCCGCCAGCAGCGGCCGGGCGACCAGCTGGGTGACCCGGCCGCCGCCGTCGGCGTCGGTGCGTCCCTCGGTGCGCAGCGGCCGCCGGTAGAACCCCTTCACCAGGTGCAGAGCGTCATCGAAGAGCAGCGGTGCGAGCAGGGACGGCACGAACATCGGACTGGGTGAGATCAGATCGGAATCGACGAACACGATCAGATCACCCCGCGCCACCGCCAGCGAACGCCACAGCACCTCCCCCTTGCCGGGACGCGGCGGCAGCCGCGGGAACGCATGCTCGCGGGTGTACACGGCCGCGCCGGCGTTGCGGGCGGCCGCGATGGTGCCGTCGGTGGAACCCGAGTCGATCACGAGCAATTCGTCCACCAACCCGCCCACGAGCGGGCGGATCGAGGCGATCACCCCGGCGACCGTGGCCTCCTCGTCGAGCGCGGGCAGGACCACCGACACCCGGCGCCCCTGTTTGCGCTCGACGAGTTCCGGAATGGACCAGCGGCGATCGAACCAGGCGGGACCGGTGTGGGAGACAGGCATCAGGCAGCTTCTTTCTGGTGGCGCACGGGCGGCGGTCAGAGTCCGGGATCCAGGACGGGGGTGGTCAGGCGCGGCCACAGCACGGGCCAGGACTGCCGGGGATGCCGGCAGCGCCACACCGTCACCCCGCGATCGAGGCCCGGAAAACCGAGGGGGTCGTCGATCCGCGCGACCGGTTCGGCGACTTCGAACACAGTGTGCGGCAATGCTTCCGACGCACCTGTGCTGACGTACAACACGGTGCGCTCAGCATCCGGCGGCCTGCCGAAGTAAGCGTATCCGCGATCCGCGCTGTACACCGGCGGGTGGGCGGGCGGACCGAGCTCGTCGAAAGCCGCTGCCTGCCAATAGGTCTGGGTGAGGATGATGACGCCGGTGCGCTCACCCGGCGGTAGCGCGCGGTAGGCGGCGTCCACGCCGGTGACGAGCCGCGACCAGCCGGTTGTCCCGAATATCCGCATACGCGTCGATAATTCGGCCTGCGATCGCACGGGTCGATCGATCCGGGTGACCGACAGCGGCAGCACCGACACCACCGTCAGGGAGACCGCGACAGACACTGCGACCACCACAGCCCCCGCGATGCGCATCACGCGATGCCGCACACCCGAGTTCGCGGCAGCACCCGGGTTACGCTCCCCACCATGCCGCACATCAGGAATCGACCCGCCACTGGCGATGCTCTCCCCGCTATGCCGCACACTCGCTACCGTCCCGCCACCGGCGATACGCGCCACGCGATCCCGAACACCCGGCGGTGCAACGGCACCCGCTCCGTGCTCCCCATGATGCCGCACACCCGGGATCGCCACGGCACCGGCGGCGAACAGCGCCGGAAACATCCCCGCGACGTAGTAGGGCCGCCCGCCGCTGACGATGACGAACACGACCTCCACGATCGCGGCGATGCCGATCCAGCGATGGTCACGGAACATGGTGCGACGCAGCAGAACCCACCAGCCGCGTAGAGCCAGCAGGCCACCGAGCAGCCCGGTCAGCACGGCCCATTGCAGCGGCAGGCCCAGCACACCACCCGTCGCGGCATGCTGTTCGGCACGGATCACCGCACCCATCCCCAGTTGCGGCCAGCCGTGCCGCTGCTGCCACAGCATCCCGGGCAGCGCCGTGAGCACCACGACCGGCACACACCACCACAGCGTCGGCCGGCGCAACAGCTCTCTCGGACCGGCCACCGCCAGCCCCGCGAGAATTCCGGCCAGCAACACCACGACCAGCAATTTCACTTCGAGATCCACCGCGATCACGGCAGCGGCGGCCACCAGCAGCCGATCCCGGCGCAACGTAGAGCACGCTCCGATCGGCTGCGGTGGGCAGTTCGTCCCACCCCGTTCGCCGGACAGCCGAATCCAGCGGGCCAGCAGCCACAGCGCGGCCGCACTCAGGGCACTGTCCAGCGCGAAGGTAGACAGGGTCGCGGCCTGCGTGATCAGGTAGGGACACGTCGCATATGCCGTGGCGGCAAGTACCTGCGCGCGGCGGCCTCCGCCCATCTCCCGGGCGAACGCCCCGGCCAGCAGCACCCCGGCGACGGCGGCCAGGATCGATGGGATGCGCAGTGCAACAACTGATCCCGGTGCGAGCATCCAGGCCGCCCGAGCCAGCAGCGGAATCAGCGGCCCCTGATCGGCATAACCCGGTGCGAGATGATTCCCGGCCGCGAGGAAGTACAGCTCGTCGCCGAAATAACCGTAGCGGCCTGACCGCACCAGCAGGATCACCCCGACGGCGAGCGCGACGGCGGCGACCGCCAGCGTGGCGAACCTATCCTCGACAGTGCCCGAATCCTGTTCCACGCCAATCAGATCCGCGCGGCCGGAGATCGCGGTCACGAGCGCACCCTCGGCCGACGCGGCAACGCCAACGTGAGCACAGACAGCACGCCCCCGACCGCCGCGACGACCCACAACACCGTCACGCACGCCCGCAGGAACGTCGGCACAGCAACAGCCAGCGCCGCGAACCGCACTTCGGCAGTGCCCGAATCCTGTTCCACGGCAACTCGATCGCCTCGATCCGCACGACCGGAGATCGCAGTCACGACCGCACCCCCGGTCGACGCGGCAACGCCACCGTGAGTACCGTCAGCACGCCAGCGAGCGCCGCGACGATCCACAGCACCGTCACGCATGCCTGTAGGAACGTCTGCGCGGTGGCCGCGGACGCCACGGTCGCGTCGAGGCCGCCGCCCGCGCAGCCGTGTACCGGCAGCACATGCGAAGGTGAGGCGAAGGCGGCATGCGCGCAGTCACCGAAGCGCCGGACCGTCTCCGTCCGATCGCCGAGGGGCAGCCCGCGATCGGACAGATGCTGCGCGAGAAGCGATTTCGCGCCATCGACACCGGAACCCACCGCGATGCGGGCGAAGAACACGCTGCCGAGCACAGCCGCGCCGAGCGCGCTGCCGAGCTGCTGCACGGTCGGCGCGAGCCCCGAGGCACTGCCCGTCGGCCCCTCCCCCAGCCCGGCCACCATGACCGCCGGGAGCGGCGCGGCGAACCAGCCCATCCCGGCCCCGGCCAGCAGAACCGGCTCGCTCAGCGCGCGAGCGTCCACGCCGCCGGAGGCGGGATGCACGGTCAACGCCATCTGGGCCACCCCCAGCGCGAACAGGCCGATACCCGCGGTCAACGCCCGAGAACCCAAGCGCACCATGAGAATCGGAGACGTCAGCGCCGCCAGCAGCGCCCCCAGCGCGAACGGCAGCAGCAGCCGTGCGGTCTGCCACGCCGACCAGCCCATACCGGTCTGCGCGGTCATCGACACCGTGAACAGCAATGCCGCGAAAAGCCCGTAGAACACCAGCAGCAGAACAGATCCCACGCCGAATCCGCGATCGCGGAACACCTCGGCGGAGATCAGTGGCGTCCCACCGCGCACCGTCACCCAGCGCTGCCGCCAGCCGAACCCGGCCAGCACCACCACGCCCGCCACCAGCAGGCCCACCGCGCTCGGCGGCCACCCCGAATCACGGCCCGTGGACAGCGGATACAGCACGGCGCCAACACCTACCGTCGACAACACCGCCCCCAGCGCGTCCACCCGCCCGGGTCGATCGGCCCGCCCGATGTCCAGATAGCGGGCGGCGAGCGCCAGGGCGATCAGGCCCAGCGGCAGGTTCAGCAGGAAGATCGACCGCCAGCCCAGTCCGCCAGGATTCAGCGCGACGATCAGCCCGCCCAGCAGCGGCCCGGACAGACCCGCCAGCCCCGCGACCGCACCGTACACGCCGAAGACCAGCGGTCGCCGCCGCACCGGGAACACGGCGGCCACGATGGCGATCGTCTGCGCCGACACCGCCGCCCCGCCCACTCCCTGAGCCACTCGCCCGGCCACCAGTTCGATCGGGCCCCTGGATATTCCGCAGCCCAGCGAGGCAGCGGTGAAGATCGTCATGCCGATCAGGAACAGCCGTCGCCGCCCGAACCGGTCGCCCAGCCGGGAGGCGGTCAGCAGCGTGCACGCGAACGCGACCCCGTAGACGGTCACGACCAGCAGCTGTACCGAGCCGGTGGCGGACAGATCGCGAGCCAGGACCGGAAGCGCGGTGTTGACGATGGTCAGGTCCAGCATCTGCATGAACACCGCGAGGAGGCAGGCCGCCAGTGCCGCCCACGCACGCCCATCGAACGCGGGCGGATTCGCGATGTCGCGGCCCGCCCGGATCGGTATGCCCCGAATCGCCACGGTCAGGCGTCGACCCGCAGGGCGTAGTCACCGTTGTCGGCCACGGCGGCGGTGATCTCGGTCAGCGTCTTCACATATCGCCCGACCGATTCGTTGGCGTCCTCGGTATCCGGGAAGACCAGGCTCAACGTGGTCACGTCCGGGAACCGGTTGATCCACACGTAGACCTCGCTCGCCGCGGCCCGATTGCCGAACAGACCACCGTTGATCCGGTCGAACATCTCCACCCCGGCGATCTTGCGCACGTCGACGTAGGACAGCATCATCGCGGCCCACCCCGGCCGCACGCGGATGCCCGACTCCGGGTCGGCGAGTTCCAGCACCCGATGCGCGGAGACGTCGGTGAGCACCTTGGCCCGATCCGCGGCGTCCTGCGCGGCGACGACCAGGGAGGTGAACCGCGCATCGGGTGGCACATCGAAGGCGATCGGCAGCAGATTCGTGTAGTAACCCACCGCCCCGGCCTCGCCCGGGGTGCTGCGGGTGTTGGCCGGACTGAGGATGAAATGCCAATCGCTGCCGGTCAATTCGACCTCGGTCAGCGCCAGCGCCGCGAACAGTCCACCCAGGAACCGGCCGCCGCCGTCCTCGCACGCCTGCTCGAAACGCAGCGCATCGGCCTCGGTGAACAGCGGCAGCGTCAGCACCGCGCCGCGCACGTATCCCGGGGCGGTCGCGGTGCCCAGATACAGCGGGAACGTCGGCATCTGACCGCCGTTGCGCCGCAACAACTCCAGCCAGGCGGTGACCGGCGGGGACTGCTCGGTGAGTTCGGCGTTGTAGGCGCGTTCCCGGGCGCAGTAGGCCAGATGCCCGTCCACCGGCGCGAGCGCGGGCTCGGTGCCGGACAGTTCCGCGCCGTAGAGCATCAGCAGATCCACACAGGTCAGCGCCTGCGCGACGCCGTCGGTGTGCAGGTGGTCGACCGCGGCGTACACGGTGAACGCCTGGTCCTGTTCGATGATCCCGAAGCTGAAGCAATTCCAGTGCAGCGCATCGGGTGTCGTGTCCTGTACGTGTCGGCGGATCGCGTCGCTGTCGGCGAACTCGCCGTACTCGGTGGGCGCGAGCTCGAGTATTTCCGGGTCCACGACGTGCCGCACCACACGTTCGCCGGGCTCCACGGTGAACCAGCTGGAGAACGATTCGTGCCGCCGCACGAACGCGGTGACCGCACGCGTCATCGCCTCGATATCGGGGGCGCCCGGAATGTCGTAGGAGATCATGCACAGCCGCGAGGCACGGTGGCCCGCGGCGGCGGTGCGCTGGGTCGTGCGCAGATATTCCTGTTGCTGATACGAGGGTGGGATCGGATGCTCAGGCGCGTCCCGCATCGCGGCCAACACCGCCGCCGGAACACCCCAGCTGGTGACCCGGCCCGGCTGCGGGTGCCAGTCGTCGAAGAAACCGAAATTGACCACGAGTGCCCTCGATTCACGCCGTCGGGAGAGGTGCCGCCGCCCGATCGCCGGGCGACTCCAGGCCAGTCAACGACAGCCGTATGAACCCCGACCATAGGTGCGGAGCAATGTTGTGACGATTGACAGCACCCCGCACCGGAAGCGACAGCCGTTTCCAATATTCGCCGACAGCGCTTGCCGCCCTTCATGATTCGTCCCTACCGTTGCCGTGAACAGGCCAACGGAATCTCCGGGGAGGAGCAGGTGGGCAAACACTCCGCACCACGCAGGTCACGCTCGCGCGGCCGGCAGGCGACGATGCTCGCACCCGTGGTGGCGCTGGCCGCGGGATGGGCGGGCACTGCCGGTGCAGATCCGATCGCACCGGCCTCGATCCCGGCGCTCACCACCGCCGTCCGGCCCGCCGTGGACGGCTCGCATCTGGTGAACGTCACCCCGGATGCGGGCCGGATGGTGAACATGCGAGTGTACTCGGCGGCGATGAACTCGATCATCACCGTGAAAGTGCTTCGCGCACCGGATCATTCGAAACCCGCGCCGGTGCTGTACCTGCTCAACGGCGCGAACGGGGGCGTCGACGATTCGAGCTGGACCGAGCAGACCGACATCGCCGATTTCTTCGCCGACAAACAGGTCACCGTCGCGATCCCGCTGGGCGGGCGCGGAAGCTATTTCACCGATTGGCGCACCGACGATCCGGTGCTGGGCCGGCAGCGGTGGAGCACCTTCCTCACCCGGGAGCTGCCGCCGATCATGAATTCCACGTTCCACGGGACGACCGGCAAGAACGCGCTGGCCGGAATTTCGATGGCCGGGACATCGGTATTCCAGCTCGCCATGGACGCACCGGGCCTGTATCAGGCCATCGGCGCGGACAGCGGCTGCGCGCAAACCAGCAATCCCCTCGGCGAGGCATATGTCACCGCCGTAGTCAGCCGCTGGGCCGGTAACGCGGCGAACATGTGGGGCCCGCCCGGCGACCCCGCCTGGGCCGCCAACGACCCGTACCTGCACGCGGATCGCTTGCGCGGCACCGCGATCTACGTCTCCTCGGGCACCGGCCTCCCCGGCCCCCTGGACACCCTCGACGGCCCCGGAATCAACCACAATCCGAGCAAACTCGCCGCCCAACTCACCAGCGGCGCAATCCTCGAGGCCGCCACCAACCAGTGCACCCACCTCATGCACGACCGCCTCGCCCAGCTCCACATCTCCGCAACCTTCAACTTCCGCCCCCGAGGCACCCACTCTTGGGGCTACTGGCAGGAAGACCTCCACAAATCGTGGCCCCTGTTCAGCCGCGCCCTGACCGAGAAACAGGGGTGAGGTCACCTCTGGTTGGCGTGCGGCCGAATCGGCCACCCGGCAGGGCGGACACCAATTCCGCATACACGGCCGTGGGCGACCATGGGTTTGTCCGAAAAGTGGTGTGTGCAAGCCTTTTTGGATCGAATGTCCAGAGTGAAGATTCTGATTTCACATGGGTTCGGGGGGGTGTTTCGGGTCGATCTTCGCGATAGAGTTCGAACATGCATTCGAACAGTGAGCAGGCTGGAGGGCCCAACGCGGATGCGTTGCTGGCCGCGGTTGGTGAGCTGGTCGAACAGTCCCTGACCCCGCTGCCGGATCGTGACGTGGTGGAACTGATGCGTGGGGTGGAACGAGCCGCACGCATGTTGGTCGCGGTACAGCATCGGGTGTTGATCGAGGTGGATTCCCGCTCGATCCCTGCCGATACGGGTGCGAAGACGATCAAACTGTTCCTGATGGAAACCTTGCGGTTGTCCAATGTGGAGGCTGGTGCGCGGGTGCGTGCGGCTACGCGGGTGGGCACGTTCTGTGACATGTCCGGCGCGGAGCTCGCACCAGAACTGCCCTGTACGGCAATAGCATTACGCCGCGGAGACATCTCGGTTGAACATGCTCGCCGGATCACGGCGGTGATGGTCAGGGTTCCTCGTGGGGTCGATGCCGCTGATCGTGAAGCGGCCGAAAAACTCCTGGCCGAGTTCGCCGCCACGGGATCACCGGATGATATCGGCAAGGTCGGCCAGAGCATCCTCGCGCATCTGGATCCGGACGGACGCATCACCGATGAGGACGATCGTGCCCGGATGCGAGGAATCCGGATCGGACGGCAACGTCCGGACGGGATGTCCCCGATCAGCGGTGAGATCGATCCGGTGTTGCGGGCACTGCTGGATCCGGTGCTTGCCAAATACGCGCGCCCGGGTGTAGCGAACCCTGAGGATCCGACCAGTCCCGGCGCAGGAGTCGACCGCGCTGATCCGCAGCTGATCATCGCTGCCGCGCAACGCGATACCCGCACTGCGGCTCAACGGACACATGATGCGTTCACGTTGCTGCTGCGAGAACTGGTCGATACCAACATGATCGGTGCGCATCGAGGGATACCGGTCACCACCGTGCTCACGATCCGGTTGGAGGATGTGGAACAGCTGTCCGGAGTAGCGACCACCGCGACCGGTGGCACTGTCGCGATTCCCGAGGCGTTACGGTTGGCGGAGAGGTCGCGCCCGTATCTGGCGGTGTTCGATCATGCCGGGCTGCCGCTGCATTTCGGGCGGATGCGGCGGTTGGCTTCACCCGCGCAACGGCTTTCGCTGATCGCCGCATTGAGTGGCTGCTCACGGCCGGGATGTGATGCGCCCGCATCACTGTGCGCGGTGCATCACGTCCACGATTACAGCAAGGGCGGGCCGACCGATATCGAGAACCTGGTCCTGGCGTGCGATCACTGTCATTCTCTGATCAATGACAGCGAGGCAGGCTGGAAAACTGTTGTGTTGGGCGATGATTCAGAGTTCGCGGGCCGGACTGCGTGGATCGCGCCGGAGCATATCGATCCTACCGGGACACCACGGGTGAACCATCGCCATCGTGCGGGAGAGCTTCTCGCACAGATCGTGGCCGATATTCATGCTCGCCGGGAAAGGGAGCGTGGTGCGCATCGGCGGGGGCGAAGACCTGGTGATATCGCGGCCTGACCCCGGCGTGGAACTCCCCCTGCCGGGGTATTTCGACGCGCGATGGTTGCGCCCGCGACTGTTGTCACGGATTGCCACCTCCTGTGCGGCGTGGACGCGGTGGATCGGTACGGCGGGCCGCCGCGCAAAGTAGGAATCAACTCGCTGCACCGGCTCGGATTATCAAAGCGTGAGCGGCGGGAAATCCCATAATGCCGATGTGCCAATTCGCACGCACTTCCGTGCGGTAGCGGACATACTGTGTGCGCATGTGGCATTCTCTGCTGTCCTTCGCTGTTGTCGCCGGTTTGCTCACCCTCGTCCCCGGTTTGGATACAGCTCTCGTACTGCGGGCGGCGGTGAGTTGTGGCCGCCGCTACGCATTCGCCACCGCTATCGGGATCGGGTGCGGCACGCTGGTATGGGGCGCGGCCGCTGCCGCGGGAGTATCGATGCTGCTGACCGCGTCGGAGCTGGCCTACACGGTGCTGCGAATCACGGGCGCGATCTATTTGACGTGGATGGGTATCGGCATGATCCGCAATGGACTTCGGCACAGAGGGTCGATGTCGGAAGCTCCCGTGGAGAACTCATCGCAGAGCGTGTTCGGGGCCTGGGGGCGCGGGCTGGGCACCAACCTGCTCAATCCGAAGGTCGGGGTGTTCTACGTGGCCATGCTGCCGCAGTTCCTGCCGGACGGCGTATCACATCTGCTGATGGGTTGCGCACTTGCTGTCGTGCACAATGTCGAGGGCATGCTGTGGTTCACCGCTCTCATCGGCGCTGCCAGCCTGGCGAAAACGTGGTTGAGACGCGCTGCGGTACAACGTGTGATGGACACTGTCACAGGAACCATCATGGTTGGGTTCGGGCTGAAGTTGGCCGCAAGTCACCGGTGACGACCAGCGCGTAACGGCCCGGAGCATTCGGATATATCCGAGTCCTACATATCCTGGCTACCAAGGTGTGGTGGCAGATCCCCGACGATCCCGCCGACAGGGTTCTGCCCCGGTCATTCCCGGTGCGACCACCATGACACTGTTCGTTCGTACCTCTCTGAATTATGTTGCCACTACTGGTCATTCGAGGCCAACGGCGATGAATTCGGTTGTGGGTGACCGACTGTCCGGCCGCAAGCGATGCGGTCCGCCGGAACCTCCGGCGCACGCCGTGGGGAATCGGGATTCCATACGGCAAGGCCGTCAGCGACGCGGATCAGAAGTTCTGGCGGGGGCGTGTCCGTAGGTCGAGTCTGTCTGAGCAGATGCCCGAACTCGGCGGCACCGTGCTCGCCGGGTACTCGAGGCGTCCGGCGCGGATCCTTGGTCATTGATTCCTGTTGTCCTGGTGAGGTTTCGGACGACGGTCGGCCCAGTCGTCCACGCCGACCGCGACGCGGACAAGCAGAGCCAGGCACGGTGATGCGGTTCGGCAGTGCGGAATATCGGGTGCACTGTGGCGCGGGTGGTCGGTGCTCATTCCCAGGGCTCGGTCGGCTCGACCGTTTCCGGAATGTCGTGGCGGGTCCGGTAACTGCCGATACAGTCCACGCCGCAGAACACGCGACCGTCGTGGCGGTGAACCTCGCGGTTCCGCTTTCCGCACCAATCGCACCAGAGATCGTCTACGCCACTCACACAACCTCCGATGCGTGAGACAGGGCAGCAAGGAATCGAGGAGGTTCGGGCCCATATCCCGCCTTACTGGCGAACCCCCACTGTGCACGTCCGGTTCGGGAGGTGGGGACGGGAAACAGAACTGCGGCAAGGTGATTGCCGTACTCGTAACCGAGCCTATCGTATTCGATTGTTACCACAGGCAATTCACTGCGGTTCGCAACTGGCAAACTATACATACGGACACTCCGGGCTGGATGTGATGTTTTGGAACACTCGATAGCAGGGACCGAAACAGGCTCGCAGACAATTGGATTCGAGCCGTAGATGTCCATCCCGGCTACCGGGTGCACGTTCAGTAGTACGCTCTCCGGCATCACCGGGGAACCTTCCGCAATCCGAACTGGATGAGAAATTCCGCGACATCCAATTCCGGCGGCGGAACCATTCCAAATTTCGACACGACCGATAGTGAGGCAGGGTAATGACAGCTGGATCCACGATCCCCCGACGCATGCTGGGACGGCGTCTGAAGCAGCTGCGGGAACGATCGGGAGTGTCACAGGCCGCCGCGTGCCGAGCCATCGAGATCGCCCCACAAACCTTGTGGCGCATCGAGACCGGCCAGCCCGGCCCCAAACTGAAGGACATCTATGTGGACACGCTGTGCCGTCTGTACAGCGCACCGGAAGACGATGCGGCCGTGCTGATCGGTCTGGTCGCCGAGACGAAGAGTCCGGGGTGGTGGCATGCCTACGGGGACGCGGTGCCCACTGATTTCGATCTCTACCTCGGCTTGGAGGAGGCGGCGTGCAGGCTGACGACCTTCCAGATCGCCTTGCTCCCCGGCCTGCTGCAGACCGCCGACTATCGACGCGCGATGATCTGGGCGACATTCCCTTCGATGCCGACAGTCGAAGTCGAACGCCGCATCGAGCTCGCTCTGAAACGGCAAGTACGCCTGAGGGAAACACCCGGGCAGTTCAGCATTCGCGCCTACCTCAGCGAGGCGGCTCTCCGGCACAGAGTCGGTGGCAGCGCCGTCATGGCAGACCAGCTTCACCATCTCGTCGCGGCTTCACAGTTGCCGACAGTCGCCCTTCAAGTCGTGCCTCTGACAGTCGAAATGCCCATGCATCTCGTTGCTGGATCGTTCACACTGTTGGAGTTCCCCTCGCATCCGACATCGCGGCTGACGGAGCCGCCGGTTGTTTACGTCGAGGGCTACACGGGCGCTCTGTACCTGGACAAACCCGGTGAGATCGACCGGTACAAGTTGGCGTGCAAGGCGATTCGAGCCGCGGCGCTGAGCGAGCACGACTCCAGGCAACTGATCCTGGACATAGCTAGGGAGTTCGAATGAACGACAACCTATCCGAGGCGCTGTGGTTCAAGAGCAGTTACAGCGGCCCGGAGCGCGACTGTGTGGAAACCGCCTTCCTCGCTGGCGACATGGTCGGAGTACGCGACTCGAAGAATCCCACCGGACCGGCCCTGATCTTCTCACCAACCGAATGGGACGCCTTCACCGCGAAGGTCCAGGCGGGCACGTTCGAACAGAGCTGATCAACCATCTTCATGAAACATCGGGAGCCCCCGGTGTCCATACTGCTCCGGGGCTGCCCCCACGCCGTGCGGCTCAGTGCTGATGCCGCTCGGCGAGCAGTTTCAGGTTCAGCAGCTGCCGCCGGGCCATGATCAGATCGCCTACTGACAGCCAAGGGGCCACCCAGGGGCTGGTTTGTATGACGACCTTCAGCAGTAGGCGCGTTGTGTCGTGATCGCGGGGCGCGAGGACGTAGGACATGAAGGCACCCATGATGGTTGCCGTCAGCTGTTCCCCCGGGGTCACCGAGACGATCCGCCCCAGCTTGCGCCCGGCGGCAGTAGTGAACCTTTCTCCGGCGCGAGGCTCCGGAAGGTCGACCAGCTCGTGCGGTGAGCGGCGGCCGAGGTTGTCGATCCAGTCGTATGAATATGGCGCAAGCCTTATTTGGCCGACCCAGGGCCACACTACTTCGGCAGGCGCCTGGATGGTCACGCCCCGCCACGCCTCCAGCGTGGGCGAGGTGACGAAGTCGTCGCACGGGTATGAGCGCAAGGCCTCGCTCTCGCTCACGCCCCATCGGTCACCGATCATTCGTCCATCCTCCGCCAACGTCGGCCTGCCGAAAACGTGGCTGAGCCGTTGGCGACCCGCACCCAAGAGCTGAGAGCATTCGGACAGGTCTCCGACGCGACATCGCCCATGCCGCTGAACGATCGGCGGTGGACTCTCCGGTGCTATGAGGCTTCAGGAAAGACGAGTTCGGCGTTCACGCCATCGGCAAGCAGGAAGTATCCGAGGAACGTGACGCCATCCTCTCGGGCGTCGAAGCGTGCGATGCGCACGCCCTCGGGCTCGTAGAACACGTCACCTGGCCCGAGCACGGTCTCGGGCTCGCCCTCGATCTGGTAAACCACCGAACCCGTCTCGATATTGCCGAAGACCGGCCCGTTGTGGATATGCAGCCCGGCTGCGTGCCCGGGTGCGATGGTGATCCGCCGAATCTCCACGCGCTGGGTGGACAGGGGCTCGGGCAGCTTCTGTTCCAGAATGATCACCCGGCCCACTCCGGGGACAGGCTCGGCCTCGGCAGACACGCCGGTGTCAGCGGCAGGGGATATACGCATGCTGTCCGACTTCCTTCGATCGTTGTGTGCTCGATGATCAGTGGACCGTATGGCCGTCGAGCAGCGCAAGGATCCCGTCGACCGCCTGCTCGAAAGGAGTTGCGCTGCCTGCGGCACGGGCGAGGACGTACCTCAACCAGGTGAAGGTCTGCTCGACCGGCTCCCGCAGGACGGGTTCGGCCACGACTGCCGGATCCTGGGTCAGCCGACCGATCGGGCAGCCCTTCAGGACATTGCGCTCGCGGCGCAGGTAGGCCGAAATGCGTTCGAGCGCAGTGCCCGAACCGGAGAGCAGCGCCTCGACACCGGCGCGCAGCCCCTCGGCCGCGCAATCGATCGCGGCTCGCGTCTCGACGTTGGCCGAGATCAGCGAATGGAACAGTTGCACTCCGAGCGCGACATGAGTCCGGCCGAAGTCGCACCTGCACAAGAGAATTCAGTAGGTGACGGACGAGCGGATCCGTTCGGCGAGGAGTGAACAATCGACCGGGGCCGAGGTGTCGACCGGAAGCGTGGTGGACAGTCCGAGCGGTTCGGCATTCCTCACCCAGGTATCCCAATCGCGGGTCAGTCGCTCCCGATCTCGATACAGGGCTGGACGGCTGCGGGTCTCGTAGCGCGCCCTGGCCACCTCGGCAGGTACATCACACCAGATTTCGACGGCATGGACGACACCGACGACCGCGAGCCCCGCGCGAGCGAAGGTTCGATCGCGTGGCGCGAACCACCACGAGTCGATGACGACATCACCCGAAATCGCCTGTGCCAGTGCCCATACCGTGTCCATCGCGATACCGCCCAGCGCCGGGAGACCAGCGGCTCCATCGACAGTCGCCGCGAGCGCCTCCTTCACAGCGTCCTTCGACAGGAACCGTGCGTCGAGCTCACGGGCCAGCGCTCTCCCCAGAGTCGACTTGCCCGACCCGGGCAGGCCGTTCACCATCACCAGCAGTTTGCCCATTCGCGCATTCTCCCCGCACCCCTTGTGATTACGACCGGGTACGAGGCGCAGCCTGTCCGGGAGACCGGATCTCTGCCGTGCGACAGCAAGAGAGCGAGTACCGACCCCCCATCGAGGCGGATGCGACTGCGCTCGACGACGGCAGCGCCATCGAGCACGACGTCAACACGCACCGCGAATTCCTGGTCGCCGGATGACGGCCGGTGCGACGCTCAGATTTTCAATGTATCGATCGGTACAAAAATTTGACCAGGCACGACAGTAGTACTAGCGTCATTTACGTACTGATCGGTGCACAATTGAGAGGCGGGATCATGGGAGAACTCGACGGCAGGACGGCGCTCGTCACGGGCGGAACGTCGGGCA
Source organism: Nocardia miyunensis NBRC 108239 (assembly GCF_001613065.1). GTDB lineage: Bacteria > Actinomycetota > Actinomycetes > Mycobacteriales > Mycobacteriaceae > Nocardia > Nocardia miyunensis. The sequence continues at coordinate 14,536 of NZ_BDBQ01000101.1, read as the reverse complement.
TAGGCCTTGCGGTCGTACGCCGGTTCGCCGCGGAAGGCGCGCACGTCGTGGTGACCGGCCGGAATCCCGAGAAGCTCGACGCGGTCAAGGCCGAGTTCGGGGACGCAGTCACCCCGGTGCGCGGCGACGTCTCCTCACTCGACGAGCTGGATGCGGTCTTCGACGTCATCACCAAGCGCGGCGGAGGCCTCGACGTCGTCTTCGCCAACGCCGGAGGTGGCGAGTTCGCCGCTCTCGAGGACATCACGTGGAAGCATTTCACCGAAACCTTCGAGGCGAACGTCGGCGGCACCGTGTTCACCGTGCAGAAGGCGCTGCCGCTGCTCAACCCCGGCGCGTCGATCGTGCTCACCGGCTCGAACATCGACGTCAAGGGCAGCCCGTCCTTCAGCGTCTACGCCGCGTCCAAGGCCGCGATCCGCAGCTTCACGCGCAGTTGGGCCGCGGAGCTCGTCGGTCGTGGCGTGCGCGTCAACGCCATCGCACCCGGCCCCATCGCGACGCCGGGCCTGAGCGGCCTCGCGGCCGAACCCGCGCAGGCCGAGGCGCTGCTGGGTGATCTCGCGGCCGGCGTGCCCATGCAGCGACTCGGTGCGCCGGAGGAGATCGCGGAAGCAGTGCTCTACCTGGCGAGTCCGCGAAGCTCCTACATGACGGGCGCGGAACTCTACGTCGACGGCGGCGCGAGCCAGATCTGATCAGGATGGGGGTAGAGCGCGGGGCGGCTGACCAAGGTGTTCCCGCAGGATGCGCTCGACGTCCGATGCTCGCGGCCGGCATGCTCCGGCTCGAGGACCGCTCACTTCCTGTCACGCACGTTGCGTCCGGCGAGGTGCGCGACAAGATCGTCCAGACGCTGAGCTGAGCCTGCGACCGGTCCGGCGCCGCTGAGCAACAACCGGACCGGCCGACCGGGCACCCGTCGGCATCGAGGCGCGGCCGGATTTCCCGAGTCGAACTGGAGACGAGCACGCCTTTCTGTTCCCGTTGGTAGTTAAATGGGCTCGAAAGGGAGGAACAGTCGTGGCGCAAAGAGGCAGGCCTCGCGAGTTCGACATGGAGGATGCGCTCGACAAGGCGATCGACGTGTTCTGGAGGCAGGGCTACGGAGGCGCCAGCCTCAGCGACCTGACAGCGGCGATGGGCATCAGCCGGACGAGCCTCTACAGCGCGTTCGGCACCAAGGAAGAAATGTTCAAACTCGCCGTCGAACGGTACGCGCGCATCGACATGGCCTATGTGAGCACCGCGCTCTCCGCGCCGACGGCATATGAGACCGTCAGCCGCTACCTTCGGGACAACGTGGACGCTGTGACGACGCCGGGCAAGCCGGCGGGGTGCCTGTCGATCCAAGGGGGACTCTCGGCAGCTCCCGACGACGATCGCGTCGTCCGGTACCTGGCCGACCGACGCGCCGACGGCGAGGCTCGGTTCGCACACCGCTTCGCACGTGCGATCGAGGACGGTGACCTGCCGAGCTCCGAGAACGCCGCCGACTTGGCCAAGTATGTGAGCACCGTATCGGCCGGACTCGCAGTCCAGGCTGCCGCCGGCGCCTCTCGGGACGAACTGCACCGCGTCGTCGACCGGGCCCTCCTCGCCTTTCCGGACAAAACGCTTCATACAGGTTCCCCCCGCAACGCTGACCAGACTCCGCAGACCGCGGGCGCCTGATGCCGAGATCCGTTGCGCGGATTCCAGCGGTACACCTGCCGATCGCCGAATTCGTCAGCGGACGGTGAGGACGAGTTTGCCGACGGTGCGGCCGGTGTCGCCGAGGGCGTGGGCGGTGGCGGCCTCGGCGAGTGGGAAGGCCTTGGCGATCGTGGGTCGCAGAGTTCCCTGGTCGACCATGCGGGAAAGCTCCGACATACCCGTGTGGTCTGCCTCTACCAGCATCAGTGCCGAGCGCACACCGGCCTCGGCTGCGGCGGCTCGAACTTGGTCGGCGTCCACTCGCAGCAGTGAGACGACGATCCCGCCCGGACGTAGGGTGCGGATCGAGCGCAGTACGTTCTCGGTGTCGAGCGGGTCGATCGCTACATCGATATCGCGCGCCTGGGTGACGAAATCGGTTGCGCGGTAATCGATCACCTCATCGACACCGAGACCGCGCAGGAATTCGTGATTGGCCGCGCTCGCGGTGCCGATGACGTGCGCACCACGAGCCTTGGCGATCTGCACCGCGAAATGGCCCACCCCGCCGGCCGCGGCATGTACCAGAACACGTTGTCCCGCTTGCACATTCGCGGTGTCGATGAGGGCTTGCCAGGCGGTCAGCCCGGCCAGCGGTACCGCGGCGGCCCGGACGTGGTCCACGGTTCGGGGTTTGCGGGCGAAGGCGCGAGCCGGTCCGGTGACGTACTCCGCCGCAGCGCCGTGGCCGTGCGGATACGGCAGCATTCCGAAAACCTCGTCGCCGGGCGCGAACAGCGTGACACCGTGCCCGGCGGCCACCACCTCGCCTGAGACGTCCCAGCCGAGTACGAACGGCGGTTCGGGCAGGAAGAGACCGCCCAGCGCACGATGTTTCCAGTCGGTCGGGTTCAGGCTGGTCGCGTGGACTCGGACCAGGATCTCGCTGGGCCCCGGTCGCGGGACGGGCTGCTGGATCTCACGCAGAACCTCGGGACCTCCGAGGGTGTCCTGGCTGATCGCTCGCATCGTGTCGGGGATGTCCGTCGTCGTCATACGGTCAGCCTGCCGCCCTCGAGCGTCCGAGAAAATGGCATGATTGCCATTATTCGATAGAATCGCGCCATGACGCGCTCCGAACCGCACCGCGTGGTCGTCCTGGCACTGGACGGCGTGTACCCGTTCGAACTCGGCATTCCGAACCGGGTATTCGGGGCCGCCGACGACCGCTACCAGGTGCTGACCTGCTCGGTCGACGGAAATCCGGTGCGCACCAACAGCGATTTCTCGATCGCCGTGCAGCACGACGCCTCGATCGTGCCCACCGCCGACACCGTCGTGATCCCGCCCTGTGACATCGCGCTCGCGGCGCTCCCGCCCCATCCGGAAGTATCCGGAGCGGTCTCGATATGCTCTCTGCCACAAGCTATTTCAGATGTTCTCGACTCGATCCGGCCGACTACGCGGGTCGTGTCCATCTGCACGGCGGCTTTCGTCCTCGCCGCCACCGGACGCCTCGACGACCGTCCCGCCACGACACATTGGCATCTGGCCGACATCTTCCGTCGCGCATTCCCGCGCGTGCGCCTGGACCCCGACGTGCTCTACGTCGACGACGGCGACATCCTCACCTCCGCGGGCGCCAGTTCCGGAATCGACCTGTGCCTGCACCTGATTCGCAACGATCACGGCAGCGAGGTCGCGAACACGGTCGCGCGCCGCTGTGTGGTGCCGCCGTGGCGAGACGGTGGCCAGGCCCAGTACATCGAGCAGCCGATACCCGCACAGACCTCCGGGGGCACCGCCGCGGCCCGAAACTGGGCCCTGGAGAATCTGCACCTGCCGCTGACCATGGCGGATCTGGCGCAGCAGGCACGGATGAGCGGACGCACCTTCGCCCGTCGATTCCGCGACGAGGCCGGGATGAGCCCCGGCCGCTGGCTCATCCAGCAGCGTGTCTTCCGCGCCCGCGAGTTGCTGGAGACCACCGACCTGTCCGTCGACCGGATCGCCGCGGAGGTCGGTTTCGCCACGGGAACCTCACTGCGCCAACATCTGCACGAGGCGATCGGCATCGCACCGCTGACCTATCGCCGCACCTTCCGAGCCCGGGCCGACATCGCGCAGATCACATCGGCACACTGAACTCGCCCCTGGATCAGGCCGAGCGCTCGGCGGTTCTCCCGGTCGTCTACAAATCCCTTTCCAGCACAACGCTATTCATCATTCCGACCACGACAACGCGACCACGCCGGACGAGACGCCGACACTTCACCGCACCCCAGGTCGCGCTGATCTCCTCGGCGATCCGATTGTCCGAGACCGCGGCCACATCACCAGAGGCCAGCGCCAGCGTGGCCTCGCGCATACTCTCGCGGGTCGCGGGCGGCATCGTCCACGAGCAGCCGTTTCCCCAGGGCGGGAGTCGATCTGTCCGATCCGACCGCATTCGCCTGCATCGAAAATCACCGGTCTGTCCGCCCTCGATGCCATCCGCTCGGTGGTCGCCGCCCCGCCGGGATCCTAACCAGTGCCGGTCTGCCGCTTCGCGGATTCCCGGGGGCCTCGAGCGGTGAGCGGTCCGGCCGCGCGGGTGCGGGTGGGCGCTGGTTACATGGAGTGGGTGTGCCGGGGCGAGTGTTTTTGCCCCGGCTGCACCCTTGATCAGCGCCACCACCACTGAAAGGTGCACCGATGCGGTATCGCACACTCGGCAGTTCCGATCTCCAGGTTTCGGAGGTTTCGCTCGGGTCTTGGCTCACCTACTCCGGCGGTGTCGCCGCCGATGCGACCCGCGCCTGCACCGAGGCGGCTTTCGACGCGGGCATCAACTTCTTCGACACCGCCAACGTCTACGGGCGCGGCGCGGCCGAAACCGCTTGGGGCGAAATCCTTTCCGGCCATCCGCGCGAGTCCTACATCCTGGCCACCAAGGTGTGGGGCCAGATGTCCGACGATCCCGCCGACAGCGGCCTGTCCCCCGCCCAGATCGCCAAGCAGATCGATGCCTCGCTGACCCGCCTGCGGACCGATTACGTCGATCTGTATCAGGCGCACCGCTTCGATCCGATCGTGCCGATCGAGGATACCGTCGAGGCGTTGCAGCGGGTGGTCGAGCAGGGCAAGGCTCGGTATCTCGGGTTCAGCGAGTGGACCGTCGAGCAGATCCGGGCGGCGATCGAGATCGGCGGACCCGATCTGTTCGTCTCCTCCCAGCCGCAGTACTCCATGCTCTGGCAGGCGCCCGAGGCCGAATTGTTCGACCTGTGCGCGGGCAACGGCATCTCCAATATCGTCTGGTCGCCCTTGGCTCAGGGGCTGCTGACCGGCAAGTACGTTCCCGGGCAGGCCGCTCCGGCGGACAGCCGATTCGCCAGTGAGGCAATGGGAATCGCGCAGGGCCTGGTCAACAGCGAGGCCGCGGTCGAGGCGGTGCAGCGACTGATTCCGCTGGCCGAGGGCGCGGGCCTGAGCATGCCGACGCTCGCCCTGGCCTGGGTGCTGCGGCGCGGCGAGGTCGCCTCGGCCATCATCGGCGCCTCGCGGCCCGAACAGGTCCACGCGAACAGCGCCGCCGTCGGGGTGGAACTCTCGGAGGATCTGCTCGCCGCCGTCGACAAGGCACTCGGCGACGTCCCGGTCACCGGACCAGCTCTGGGTCCCAACGCCCAGACCGGAATCACGCACCGCTGAGCCACGCCCGCCGGGCACGTCGATGACGCACACGACGATCTCCCCGTCACCGGACCAGCCTTGCGACCCAACGCCCAGACCGGAATCACGCACCGCTGAGCGACACCCGCCGGTCACGTCGATCCGCAGTCGCCCGCTCCGGCCGATGACGCGCACTGCACCTGGTCGAGTCTCGCTCGGAGAGCGCAGAATCGCGCGATCTTCGGGATGCGATCAGGCGTCGAGCGCTGAGCACATCCTGGTCACATACCGGACGACGGATTCTGCCGCCGGACCACCGAATGTCTCGGGATGCGATATCGCGCGGGTGAACCTAGGGTCGTGTCCCGTGCCGACGGCCCGGCCGCAACGAGGTGGTCCGGGTCGTCGGCACGTGCCTTGTGACCGGCGAAGGACGCTCACGTACGAGCCAACCAGTCCGGCCCCCAGGACACATCGGCGGACCACTCTGGTGACCGCGCGGTCGGGGCGTCGGCACGCACTGGACCGCAGCACGACGAAGGAGACGTATGGCCGAGCCGACCATCCCGGCCCCCGGGGACACCACGACAATGCTCTCGCGACGACGTGCTCTCGGCTTGACCGGGGCGTTCGCGGCAGCGGCGGCCGGTGTGACGGGATTCGGTGTGACGGCCTGTGCCGATGTCGCGAGCGGGCCCGGCAGCAGCGCGCCGCGGAACACGAGCGCTACCCGCATCACCGCTCCACCACCGCGAAATGTGCTCGGGGCCAATATCAACGGCGCTTCGGACTGGTCGAATTTCGCCGAACTCGAGGCGGTGCAGGCGAGCTGGTTGCGGGCCTTCTTTCCGGTGCCCGACGCCGACAAGGGCGCGGTGAACACACAGCGGCCGATCAGTACGCTGCTCGATGCCGCCGGGCGCGGATACGGGACGATGCTGTCGCTGAAGTTCCCCTACTTCGATCAGGCCGTACCCACCCCGGGCAGTGCCGAGATGGCGACGGCGCAGCGGCGGGTCGACGCGGTGCTCGCTGCCGTGATGGGCACGGTGGACATCCTCGCGGTCGGCAACGAGCCGTTCATCGAATGCCGGAACCGGAACGATCCGGCGCTCAACGTGTTCTACGAGGCCATCGCGCAGCGCGTCATCGCCTATCGCGATCAGCACGGCGGGTCGGGAAGCAAGACCAGGATCTACATGGGCGCGCTCAATCATCTGAACGAGAAGTCTTGGCGCACAACCACTACCGACCGCTGGATGAAGTTCGTGCACGACACTCCGGCCGTCGCCGGTACCGATATGCACCCGCATCTGCCCGATGTCGCGGCGGGCCAGGCGTATCTGGATTACGTCCTGCCCAGGCTCCGGGCGGACCAGACGTTCCTGGCCACCGAGTTCTCGCTCGTGCTGCTCTACAAGAAACATCTCGGCGACAAGATCTCCGCGGAGTTCGCCTCGCACTACCACCTGCCCGCGGGCACATTGGTGTGGCAGGTCATCCAGGAGGCGATCGAAAATCCTTTCCCGCAACAGAAGTGGAACGATTTCCTGCTGATGTCGCCGTGGTTCGCGAACAACAGGTCCTTCCTGTCCGATCAGGTCGGCAAGTTCCGCGGCACCGGAAAGCTCGCCGCGGCCGCCTACGGCGTCACCGAGGACACCGCGATGGTCGCGCACTTCGGACGAGGCTCGACGCCTTGGATGCTCAACAGTCTGTTCTGCCCGTACACCGTGCGTTCGCAGCCGGGCGGACTGCCCGGGCAGACGACCCAGTGGGTGGACGAGTTCCGCGCACTGCAATGAGAACCGTTGTGCCGGTCAGGAACCGCTGTCCGGTAGACCGTCCGCGAAAGCGGGTGAGCCGGGCAGGTATTCGCCCGACAGCAGGCGTTTGATGATCTTGCCGGTCTCTCCGCGCGGCAGGGATTCCAGGAAGGTGACGTCGCGGGGTACCGAGAATCTGCTGAGACGGTTGCGGATGTAGGTGCGGATCATGTCCGAGTCCAGGCCCGAACCCTCGCGTTTGACCACGTAAGCGGCCAGGCGCTGGCCGAATTCGTGATCGGGCACTCCGACCACGGCCACGTCGGTGATCTGCGGCAGATAGGACAGCGCCTCCTCCACCGGGCGCGGGAAGACGTTCTCGCCGCCAGAGATGATCATCTCGTCACCGCGCCCGGCGATGAACAGGCGGCCCGCGGCGTCGAGGTAGCCCAGATCGCCGGTGTCCAGCAGGCCGTCGGATTCTTCGGGCGGCGCGTAGTTGACGTAGCCGTCGAACAGCATGCGGTTGCCGACGAAGATCCGGCCGGTCGCCCCGATCGGCACCGGACGCCGATCCTGGTCCAGCACAGCGATTCTCGTGCCCAGCGGCGGTCGGCCCGCGGTGGTCGGCGAGATGCGCAGATCCTCGGGGGTGGCGATCGTCGCCCAGGAGACCTCGGTGGATCCGTAGACGTTGTAGAGGATCTCGCCGAACACGTCGGCGAACCGCAGCACGGTCGCCGCGGTCAGCGGCGCACCGCAACTGGCGACCACGCGCAGGCTCGAGGTGTCGTACCGGGCGCGCTCGGCCACCGGCAGATCCAGGATGCGCTGCACCATGGTCGGCACGAGAATCAGTGTGCTGGCATGGTTCTCGGCAACCAGTCGCAGGCATTCACGGGCGTCGAACTCCTCCTGTAGCACCACCGTCGCGCGCAGTGCGGTACTCAGTTGCAGCGCGGCCAGGCCCCAGGTGTGAAACAGCGGCGCGGGAATCACCATGGTCTCGTTCATCTGCCACGGAATCCGGGACAGCAGCGCGGCCACGGTGCCGAAGCCCTTCGGATGCGGCCGCCTGGCGCCTTTGGGCGCGCCGCTGGTTCCGGAGGTCAGCACGATCAATCGGCCGGGCCTGGGCGGACGACGGAATTCGTTGTGCCCGAGGGCGATCAGCTCGTCGATGCCGATCCGCGCCGGGTCGGCCGGTGCGCGATACTGTTCGGCCGCAACGCAATCGGTGCGGTAGCGATGCACATCGGAGTTCAGGTAGCGGATCAGCGGGTCCAGGCAGTCATCGACGAACAGCGTGGTGAGACGATGCCGCTGCACGGTCTCCTCGAGCTGCCGGGGCGACAGGCCCGCATTGAGCAGCACCACGTCGACGCCGAGTTTGCCTGCGGCGACCATGGTTTCGACCGCACCGGCGTGATTGCGGGCCAGCAGTCCCACCGCGTCGCGGGAGGTCAGCCCGAGCTTCTCGGACATCGCACCCGCCAGCGCCCGGGTTCGTTCGTGCATCTCGGTGAAGCTGCGCACGCCGTCGCGATCGACGATCGCCGCGCCGTCGGGTTCTCTGGCCGCCGCCGCGGCGTATCCGCCACCCAGGGTGAAACCCCAGGTGGCCAGCGAACCGATCTGCCGCGCACCGTGATCGGGCCGGTACGTGCGCACCACACCGGAGGCGACCATCTGCCGGAGCACCGCCGCACGGAACGACAGCGCCGAATCCTGGCCGTTGACCACGATCGAGGTCTCCGATCCCCGCGCCAGCTGTACCAGCCGCCCCAGCCCGTCGTGGGTCCATGCTTCGAGCTGATCGTTGTTCAGGGCGGCGACCGCGGGATGGATGCGGCCCGGCGCGAAATAGGTCACCGTCACCCGCACGTCGTCCTCGCGCTGTCGCAACCGCACCGCGACGAAACTGCCTACAGCCGCGCACCGCAGTTCGAACCGCCGGCCGCGACCGCCGTCGAGCAGCCCGATCGTCAGGGTGCGTACCTCGGTGTGCGGCCCGCCGACCCGCACCTGCCATTGCGGCAGGCCGCCGATCGCCTCCACGGGATCGCAGGCGCCGATTCCGGTGAACAGCCGCGCATAAGTGGCGGGTTCGGTCAGCAACTGCCACACTGTGTTTCGGGCGACCGGCATATCCGCGGTCACTCCACGATATCGGTGACCAAGGTCGTACTCCTCGTTCCAGGCGTGCAGACCCATGTTGCCGAATATTCACCTCCGCATCGAGCGATCACCACCGCCTTCGGAGAATTCACAGCACCCGCCGGGCACGGTCCGCGTCCGTCACAGTGGCGCGATCGCGGACTTCTCCACCACGTTCGGCCGATTGTGGTCCCGGCCAATGCCTTCGGCCCCGGATTGGCGGAAAACCCAAGGGGCGGGCGGAAATCTTGTCCCGCGCCGAACGGGCTCCTAGCGTCGCTGCCATCGTGTCCGGCAAGTGGGAGGCGTCGCGTGCATCGTCCGACCGGGCTCCGTCGCTCGTACCGATTCCGCCTCGTCGCGGTGTGCGCGGCGGCGGTGCTGACGTGCGGCCAGGCGATGGCTCCCGCTCGGGCCGTCCCCGCCGATGCCGTCTCGGCCGCATCAGCGCACGCCCGTCCCGGACCCGATGGATCACATCTGCTCACCGCCGTGGCCGGGCGCGGACGGGTGGTGGAGCTGACCGTCCACTCCGCCGCCATGCGGCGCGTGATATCCGTGGAAGTTCTTCCACCACCGGATATTTCACGCCGCGCGCCGGTGCTGTACCTGCTCAACGGCATAGACGGCGGCGGCAGTCCGAGCGGCTGGAGCGGGGGCGGCAACTGGCTGACCCGCACCGACGCGGCGCGGTTCTTCGCGGACAAGCAGGTCACCGTCGTCATGCCGGTCGGCGGGGCGGGCAGTTTCTTCGCCGACTGGCACGCCGACGATCCGGTGCACGGCCGCCAGCGCTGGACCACCTTCCTCACCCGGGAACTGCCGCCGATCATCGATTCGGCGTTCGGCGGATCGGGGGCGAACGCGATCGCGGGTCTGTCGATGGCGGGAGTGTCGGTGTTCCAGCTGGCCCTGGCCGCGCCGGAGCTGTATCGCGGGGTGGGGTCGTTCAGCGGTTGTGTGCGCACCAGCGATCCGCTCGGGCAGCTCATGGTCGACACGATCGTCACCGCGACCGGCGGCGACAGCCTGAACATGTGGGGCCCGCCCACCGATCCGGCGTGGGCGGCCAACGATCCGTATCTGCACGCGGACCGGTTGCGCGGGCTGGCGCTGTACGTCGTGTCCGGGAACGGCCTGCCCGGCCCGCTGGACACCCTGGACGGGCCTGGCATCGGGCACAACCCGATGAAGCTGGGCGATCAGCTCCTGGTCGGCGGCATCCTGGACGCGCTGACCGGGCGATGCACGCAGGAGTTGCGAGATCGGTTACGGCGGTTGCGGATTCCGGCGACGGTGGTGCTGCGGCCGGACGGCACCCACTCGTGGGGCTACTGGCAGCGCGATCTGCACAATGCGTGGCCCACGCTCAGCGCGGCGCTGAATCGGTGAGAGCATCCTCGTGCCGCGGCGGTTCGGGCAGCAGAAACGTCACCCCGGCCAGCCCCGCGGCCACCACGGCGATCGCGGCGAACATGGCGACACTCCCGCCGAGGGTGTGCGCGCGGAAGAACACCGTGCTCAGCACCGCCAGGCCGACCGCGTTGCCGATCTGTTCGAGGGTGGGCAACAGACCCGAGGTCTCCCCCATCTGCCCCTGATCCAGGCCGGCGAGCATCACCGGCTGCAACTGCAGCCCGAACACCCCCACGCCCAGCCCCGAGACGAAGACCGGGACCACCGTCAGCGCGACGCTGACCGCACCGCCGGTCAGGACCAGATACACCGCGGCCACGGCCATACATCCGGCGTACAGGGCGATGCCCCCGGCCAGTGAGCGAACTCCCCAGCGCCGCACCAGCAGTGGCGCCGCGAGCGCGCCCGCACCCGCGCCCAGTGCGAACACCGTCATCGCGATGCCGGTGCGCAGCGCGGAGAAGTGCAGTTCGTCCTGCAGGGTGATGGAGGCGGCGAACACGAAAGCGGTGAACATGCCGAAGAATCCGGTCACCAGCACCGAGCCGACGGCGAATCCGCGGTTGCCGAACAGGTCCGGGCGCATCAGCGGCCCCCGGCCGCGGCGGATCAGAAGACGTTGGTACACAAGGAATCCCGCGCCGAGCGCGATCGCCGCGACAACGATGCCCACCGACATCGCCCGCCACCCGTGCTGCTGGACGTCGGCCAGCGCGTACAGCAGCGCCAGCAGGCTCGCCGCCGACAGCACCACCCCGCCCAGATCCAAACGCTCACTGCCGGATTCGGCCCCGACGTGCAGGAAACGCGCCGCGAGCGCGAGGGCCACGATGCCCAGCGGCAGGTTGATCAGGAACACCCAGTGCCAGCCCAGGCCGAACAGGTTCAGCGTCAGCAGGATTCCGCCCAGAATGGGACCGATCATCCCCGCCCCGCCCGCGGCCAGTCCGTACAGCGCGAACACCTGCGGATGACGACTACGCGGGAAGCTGGCCGCCAGGATCGCCAGGGTCTGCGCGGCCATCGCACCTCCCGCGATCCCCTGGACGACGCGGGCGATCACCAATTCGGTTGCTCCGGTGGACATTCCGCACCAGATCGAGGCCGCCGTGAATGCCACAGCGGCCGCCAGGAACAGCCGCCGACGACCCCACAGCGCACCCAGCCGCGCGGCGGTCAGCAAGGTACAGGCGAACGCGAGGGAGTATCCCGAGATCACCAGCAGCTGAGCCGACGGCGAGGCGGCCAGATCCCGGGTGATATCCGGCAGTGCGGTGTTCACGATGGTCACATCGATCATCTGCATGAACACCGAGATCAGGCAGGACGCGAAGGTCAGCCAGGCGGCCACTTCACCGCGCAGGGCTGCTGTGGGATTGCGAATACCGATACCGGCCACGGCCACACCTCGATCACTGCTTGCCCCGAACACGTCCGGCTGGAGCGTATCGGCGCGATCCTCGCCGCCCGACCCGCTCCGGGGAAGACCTTGGCACACCACAAATCCGGTGACCGGCTACTGTGAACCCGCAACGAATTCACGCGCCCACCGGCCGCGATGCGCGGCCTTTTCTACCGTGTTCGTGGTCGGGTGGTTCCCCATTTCGGACGAATGGCAAGAATTGTGAAGTCTCTGCGTACAGTTGTGATCACCACGTTGGCCGGGTGTCTGCTGACGACGCCGATTCCCGGCCTCGCCGCCGCGGCCCCCGCCGACGCCGGCCCCAGCGGTCCGCAGCAGTGGATCGACAACACCGTTCCCGCACCGGGTCTTCCGGCGGCGTCCTCGCCGCCGAACGCCCAGCTGTCACCGGATCTGGCGGCGCTGTGGCGGGCGGTGCTGTCTCCGCCGACCGGCGATCCGATCTTCGATTCCCGGCCCGCGAACCTGAACGAGCTACATCCGGGCGACATCGTCGAGGTACGCGATGTGACCGCGACCTCGACCCTGCTCGCGGCGGTGCCCATTCAGCGGGCGCTGCTGCTGAAGTTCCGCACCACCGATGGCAACGGCCAACCCTCGTTCGGCACAGCGACATTGGTGATCCCGGCCGCGAAGTGGACCGGGCCCGGCGGACGCCCGGTGGTGGTGAATACCCTGCCGATCAACTCCCTCGGGTCGCGCTGCACGCCGAGTTATGCGATGGCGCACGGACTGCACTCGAAATTCAGTGTGGGAGACCTGATTCCGCCGACGACCTGGTGGGGCCTTTCTCGCGGTTACGCGGTGCTGATCCCCGATCACGAGGGACCGCGCATGGCGTACGCGGACCCGAAGGTGGCCGGGCACATCGTGCTGGATGCCATCCGCGCCGTGCGTGCGCGGGTGCCGGATCAGTTCTCGCACAGCCGATTCGCGATCGGCGGCTATTCCGGCGGGGCGATCGCCTCCTATGCGGCGGCGATGCTGCAGCGCGAGTACGCACCGGACCTGAACGGGACGCTGGTGGGCGCCACCACCGGTGGTCTGGTCACCGATTTCCGGAATATCGCGCACAAGTTCAACGGCAATATGGCCTCGGGAATCCTGCTGGTGGTGGCGTTGGCGACCGCGCGGGAACATCCCGAACTGCTGCGGTATCTCAACCATCTGGGCCGGTGGGCCGCGACCTCGCCGGTGAAGGACACCTGCGGGGACAGCAACGGCCCGCTCGGGGTGACCGGCGTCCCGGTCCAGGTCGCCACCACCATAGCCGATCCGCTGAACAGTCCACTGGCGCAACGAATCTTCGCCGAGTGGGATCTGCGCGGGCGGACCTCCGCCGCACCGCTGTACATCTATCACGCGGCGTGGGACATCTGGATTCCGGAGCAGGATTCGCGGAATCTGTTCACCAGCCAGTGTGCGCGCGGGGTGCGGGCGGTGATCCGCACGGTGCCCGGTGAGCACGCGATCGGCATGTTCGCCGGATTCATCGGTGCGATCCAATGGCTGGACGAGCGGCTCCAGGGACGTCCGGCTCCGAGCGAATGCCCGGCCGTAGCCGCAACGCCGACGCCTCGCTGAGCCGACAACTCCAGCACGGCCCGAGGATCCCACGGCATGGGCCCGACGGGGAAGCTGAGCCGCACCATCCGGTGCGGGTCGGCCACCTCGAAATGCGCCACCGCCGGGGCAGCATTGCGCCGATCACCTTGTCCGCCATCATGTTCAGCTGCGGTAGGCGGGGTCGCAATCGCACCTGCCGACAGCGGATACGCCCGGCGGGGACATCGATGTTCGCGCACTGTTCGATCCGCGCGGACAGCGGCAGATGAACCGAGTAGGCCAGCCACAGATCCACCGATTCCTCCGCGCCCTCGGTGAAGTCCAAGCCGCGCAACAGGATCAGCCCGCCCAGCAGCGGCATCACATTCGCCTGGAACGGTGTGATCATCCCGCCGAACTGCAGATGCGCCACGCCCAGGAACCGGCCTTCCTCACGGGAGACCACGACTCCGCCGGATCGCGATTCGGCACAATAGCTTTCGGCGTGCAGTCCCTGCTCGAACCGGCGGAATCGCTGATGCACCGTCATCTCGAAATCCCCGGCCTCGGCACGGGCCTCGATAACCGAAGCGTAGCCGTCCCGCTCGCGGGTGATCACTCCGGTCAGATCGAGCCGTCCGGGCCGGTCCTCGACCAGGACGGTGCAGGCGGTCCGCTCGCCGTCCGGGATGCCGGGGTCGCGAAAGACCGTGTGCACCTTGAACTCCTGTCGAGTGAACGGATACGCGTTCAGGCCGCGGCGACCTCGGCGAAGACCGCGGCCATCGCGGTGATGTACCGGTCCACCGACTCGTGCGCCACCGGCGTGTCCGGATAGATGACGCTCAGCGTGGTGTGTTCGGGAAAACGGTTGATCCACATCAGCACCTCCTCCGAGGACGCCCGGTTCGCGTACACACCGCAGTCGGCCATGCCGAAG
>NZ_BDBQ01000100.1 GCF_001613065.1 Nocardia miyunensis NBRC 108239 | reverse complement strand
CGGCATTCCTCCGAGTACGGTGACAGATGCACCTGCGGCGCCCGGCTCACGAGTGTGCACATGAACGAATCGACGAACGCCCCCGACGACGCGGTCGCATCCAGCTCCGGTCCGGTGCCGGTCAGGTTGGCCCAGGACCGCCAAGGAACCGGCAGGGCCTGCAGAATATTGCGCAGCAGATCGTCGTGCCTGCTCAGCATGGCGGTGATCTCGCGCAAATTGCCCAGCAGCGAATGGATTTCGGGCTGATCCTGTACCGCCAGCGGGGTGAGCCGGTCCACGAGCGTCGTGGTGGCGGCGACCATGGATTCGATCGCCTGTTTGCGGGTCAGGAGTTGGTGCAGCATATCGCCGCCCTGATCGAACAGGGCTCCCAGATCGGTCTGCTGACTGTTCAACACGCCGGTCAGCTTGCTCGTGGAGGCCAGCAGCGCGCCGATCTGCCCGCGACGTTCGGCGATGACACTCGACAAGGTCCGGACGTTCTCCATCACCGACGGAATCAGTTGGGGCAGTCCGTCCAGCCGGCCCGTCAGATCCGTCAGCGCCTTGGCCACCTGGTCCGCGTCGACCTGGCTGAAGGTCGTCGTGGCGTCGGCGAGCGCGGACTCCAGATCATATGGAACACTGCTGTGCTGCAACGGAATTCGATCCGAATTCCCGGCGCCTGCCGGGTCGAGCTCGACGTATCGGTTGCCCAGCAGCGTCGTGAGTTCGATCGCGGCCGTGGTATCCGCGCCCAGATGCACCGAGCGATGAACGCTCAGCGTCACCGCGACGTGGCCGTCGGTCAGGCGGATCGTCGTGACGTGCCCGACCGGCACCCCGGCGATGGTGACTCGATCCCCCGCGCCGAGCTGGGCCGCCTGGGCGAAATCGACCTGCACGTCCTTGTCCCCGAAATTAATGGAATCGACGGTCAAATTGACGGTCAGCGCGATCACGATCGCGACCGTCAGCCCACCCAGCGCGAGCACCCCGAGCGATACCCGGCTGTATTCCTCGAGCGGCTTGCTCCGCCAGGGGATTCCGCGAATCCGCAGCCCTTTCATCTGTCGTCGCATCCGGCTCACCTGCATCTGGCCGTATGTTTGACGACTCCGCCCGGAGTCAGTGCGGCGAGGATGCCCGGAACCAACGGCGACATGCCCGGCGCGAGCGAGAAGGTCACATCGCAGATATCCGCATCCGCGTAACCGCCCTCCTGGGTGATACGCGCCAGCCCTTTGAGTATGAACGGAAGGTTGAAACCCATGACACCGAACTTGTATTTGTTGTCCAGAAGATGTTGTGCGAAACCAGGATTCCGGTTCAGGAAGGCATCGAGCGCGGGCTGATCCGCGTTCGCGATCTGCGCCACGCGATCGACCACCCGGGAGAGGTGATCCACCGAGCCGAGCAGCGAATCCTTGTTCCGTTGCAACCCTTCGAATATCCCGCGCGTCGAATCGATGACGGTGGTGAGATTGCCGCTCTGCGCGGCGAGGCCGTTCACGATCGTGGTGAGGTTCGTGATCACCTGTCCCAGAACCTGATCGGGTCCGGCGAAGGATCGCGCGAGCTCGGTGGTCTCGGCGACCAGGGCGGTGAGCGATCCATTGTCGCCCTGCAGCGCCTTGATCAAGGCCTCGGTAATGTTGTCCACCGCGCTGCGGTCCAGGGTGCCGAACAGCGGCTCGAATCCCTTCAGCAGCTTGGAGATGTCGAACGACGGTTCGGTGTTGCGCGCCGGGATCACCGCTCCCGGGCGAAGCGCCGCCGGGGATCCGCGCGTCCCCCGGGCCAGACCCAGATACCGCTGGCCGATGAGGTTCTGGTATGTCACCGAAACGACAGTCGTGCCGAAAAGCTTTTGATCACGCTGGATTTCGAATCCCACCCGGGCGAGGTTGCCGTCGAGCTCGATCGAGTCCACCCGGCCCACCCGCACCCCGGCCATCCGGACATCGTCACCGGTGCTCAAGCCCGAGACGTCGGTGAACATGGCCGAGTATTTCGCCGTCGCACCGCTCACTCCGCGTTCGAGCGTGACGATGACCGTCCACGACAGCAGCACCGACACGACGACGAAGACGAGCAGCACCAACAGAGACCGTCGGTAACTCACCGCGAACCTCCGCTCGGCTCCGGGGCCACCGCGACGGTCGTCCCACGTGCCAGCGGCCCGAACAGGATGTCGGCGGCAGCATTGGGCGGCCCGCCGAGTATGTCGGCGATCTGCCGCTGCTCCGCCGCGCTGCCGACCGGACCGATATCGGTCACCGCCCAGTTGGCGGGCCGGAATCGATTGGGCTGCAGGATATTCGGTAGCTGGCCCGGGGCAGGAGCCGTCACCGGCGCGGTCGAGCAACTAGCCCCGGCCAGACTCCCGTAGCGCGGGCAGTCGGCCCGGGTGTACTGCCGGTTCGGGGTCAGCTGGACGATCACCTTCGCGGTCACCCGCTGGACGCGCTGGTCGAAGGTCTGATCGAATTTCCCGCTCATCCCGATGACCGATCTGCTGATCTGCGGGAAATGACTCGCGCCGTCCCCCAGGACGTCGAGTGCGGGTGACAGGTGGGTGGTGATGAAGATCAGCCGATCACTGTTGTGCTCCAAGGCATTTCCGACCGTGTCGAAGGTATGTGCTCCGCCGGTGAGCAGATCGGTGAGCTGCCCGCGCTCCCGCGCGACGGTCAGCATCGGCCCGATGGCGTGGTGCAGCGTGTCCAGCAGCTCCGGCGCGGCCATCTGTACCTCGCGCAATGACGTCGACAGGGCGTCCAGAGTCGACGGCGCCGCCTGTACCGAAATCACCTTGTTCAGCTCGATGACGATCTGGCGTAGCTGAGCCCCCGCGTCCTCGAGCGACTTTCCTCGCCCCGAGGTGGCCTCGGCGAGGGTTTCCAGCATTCCGACGGCGGTATCGGTCTGATCCCGGCCGACCGCGGCCAGGATCCGGCGCAGCTGATCCAGCGAGGTCTGCAGGCGCACGGTGGCCTGGCTGTGATCCTGCTGGATCCGCGCGTTGCTGGTCACCGCCGCCGCCGACCCGTTGTAGAGCAACTGGATCGACGGCACGGCGAACACATTGCTCGGCACCACGCGAGCGGTCACCGAACGCGGAATCTGCCCGGCGTACTGCGGACTGAGCTGGATATGCACGTCGTTCATCCCCGACTCGGCAGCCGGACTGACCCCGGTCACCAGCCCGACTCGAACGCCCAGATATTTCACATCCGATTTCGCCGGCAGCCCGTCCCCGACGTCGGCCATCACGGCGGTGATGGGCACGGTCCGGCGGAACGCACCGCGCGAGACCGCGACCATCGCCGTTGCCACAGCCGCCACGACGACCAGGAAACAGATGCCGCTGAGCAACAGGCGCGATGGCGATGGCCCCCGCCCGTCGGGCTCGAACAGGATGGACACCGCTCACTCGCCCCCGTGCCCGCAACACCCGATCATGACGCCGGCCCCCCGAGCGAAATCGCCAGTGTCGGACAGGCATCCACGGCCATGTGCACCTTCGGTTCGATGTCCTCGGCCGGACTCGAATCCACGACCGTGGCCAGATCGTCGTCGCCGACCTCGAATACGGTCGGCGCGATACTTGCGCACAGTGCGTGACCTTCACACCTGTGCCGATCGATATGTATCTCCATTACTCCTCCGAATACCGATCCGCCGGCCGCTCAGATGTACAGGCCACCGTTGACGCCGATGAGCTGTCCGGTGACGAAACCCGCACTCTCCGAACACAAGTAAGCGCACGCGGCCGCGACATCGTCGGGTGTGCCGACCCGCCGCACCGGTGTCATCGGTGCGATGACCTCGACGCCGGGGAAGAATCCCGCGTCGGTCGCCTGCTGCGCCATCGGCGTATCGATGATCGAGGGCGGAATACTGTTGACCGTAATGCCTTTCGGTGACAGCTCGGCCGCCAGCGCCTTCGTCAGGCCGATCACACCGCCCTTGGAGGCGACGTAGTGCGCCATATTCTTGGCTCCGGACTGCGCACTGGACGAGGAGATCGTCACGATGCGCCCCCAGCCCGCCGCGACCATGTCCGGAACGGCCGCTTGAATGCAGGAGAACGTCCCGTTCAGATTCACCGCCAGCACACGATTCCACTGTTCCCGGGTGATCTCCTCGAAAGCGGTGTACTGCTCCACTCCGGCACTGGTGACCACGATCTGGATCGGCCCGAAATCCTTGCGCACCAAGCGAACCGCCGCATCCACGGAGTCGGCGTCGGCCACGTCCACATGATAGGCGACCGCGCGCAGACCGGCCGCGACCAATTCGGCGGCCGCTTTCTCCGCGGCCTCCCCGCTCAGGTCGAACAGCGCTACCCGGTGGGATTCCTGCGCAAGCTTTCGCGCAATCGCCAGACCGATGCCCGAAGCAGCACCGGTAACAATTGCCACGCGTGACGGAATTTCGCTGCCATTCGTCTCGACCATCCCTGTTCCTCGCTCGTCATCTTCTCGCTCAGCCGACCGGAGTGAATTCGATGTGCAACGAGCTCAGGCCCCGCAGGACGTAGGTCGGCTCGTATTCGAAATTGCGTGCGTCCGCCGGGCCGTGCTCGGTCTCCGAAACTCGGATGTCCCGCATCCGATGCAGGATCCGTTCGAAGCTGACCCGAGATTCCATACGCGCCAACGGACCTCCCGGACAGGTGTGGATACCCCGGGCGAACGAGATGTGCTCGCGGGCATTGGGACGATCGAGGACGAAATCGCCCGGATCGTCGAACCGGGACGGATCGCGATTCGCGGCCCCGGGCAGAACCATCACCATGCTGCCCGCCGGAACCTCGACACCGCCCAGGCTGGTGTCCTGGCACGCCAGCCGGAAATCGGTTTTGACCGGCGCTTCCAGGCGCAGGCATTCCTCGACGAAACTGCCGATGCGTTCGGTGTCCTCGCGCAACGCCTGCTGAATGTCCGGGTTCTCCGCGAGCACCCGCAGACCGGCGGTCATCAGCTTGGCGGTGGTCTCCTGCCCGGCGGCGAACAGGAAGGACGCCAGGTGCACCAGGTCGGCGACCTCCGGCAGCGAGCCGTCCGGGAATCGCGCGGAAGCCAAGGCGGACAACACATCTCCGCGCGGAGCCCGGCGGCGTTCCGCGAGGTAGCCGGTGAAACGTTCGGCCAGGAATTCCAGCGGATTGTCGACCATCACCTCGTCGTCGATCGCGCCCGGCGGCGTGGTGTTGGACAGCACCCGCCGGAAATCGGTGTAGTCCTCCTCCGGCACGCCGAGCAGATTGGCGATCACCAGCATCGCGAAGGGCTGCGCGTAGTTGCGCAGGAATTCGGTCTTGCCCTGCTCGACGAATTCGTCGAGTAGGCGGTCGGCCTGCACCCACATGAACTCCTCGTTCTCCCGCAATCGCCGCGGCGTGAACAAAGCTTTGAGCAGGTCACGGTGCATGGTGTGCTTCGGCTGGTCGAAGGTGACCATGTGCTCGTGCAGCGGGAACGCCTCGCGATGTTTTTCGATCAACGCGCCGATATCGCCGTCGGCGGGATCGAACGGCAGGCCTGGAAACGGCCCGGTCGGGGCGATGCAACTCGAGAATGTCCCGTGATTGCGGTAGACCTCCACGGCGGCGTCGTACCCGGTCACCGCCAGCACACCATGGTGCGGCTCGCGCGCCACCGGACAGCGCGACCGCAGCGACTCGAAGTACGGGTAAGGGTTGTCGACAATCGATTTGTCGGTGAAGAAGTCGATCTCATCGAACATGCTCACGACGGACTCCTGGTGAAGAGGCAGCATCGGCACGGTCGCCGGACGTCGCGGTCTGCTTCGCCTCGGACGCTCCCCGCGCCCTGATGCTAATCAAGTGCTCAGCAATGCTGAGCACATGCTTAGCACACCAGGGAATAGGTGGTCAAGGTCTCGAGCCCCGACCAGGGCCTACGCCGGATGCGCGAAAGTTATTCGTCCACAACAGTTTCCGCTGGTGGGTCGCCCAGACGGGCCAGATGCTCACGCACGAAGGACAGCGTTTCCGCGTGCGCGGTCGTCATCCCGAGCGCGCCTTCCAGAGCCATCGTCCGGGACACTCCCGCCATCACGAAGGCGACCACCTCCGGGGGCCAGATGTCCGGATCGATGCGGTATCGCGGCAGTACGGCCCGCACGATTTCGATCTCCGTCTCGCGAAAACGGCTCGAATAGTCGACCAGCGCGTCACGAATCACCTTGCGGTGGTTGGCGAGTGCGACGAACTCCATCGTGAGCGCCCCGCTGGAGGCCGCGTCGAGGTCGAACTTCCATAGTGCGCGCAGCGGATTCTCCGCCGCCAGGATGGTGGCCTGGCGGCGGAGCCCCTCCTCGGCCCGCCGCTGGAAGACCGCGAGGAACAGATCGTCCATGGTCCGGAAGTAGTAGTAGACCAGCTGGTACTTCAGCCCCGCCTTACGCGCGACATTGCGCGAACTGACCGCGGCATAGCCCTCCTCGAGCATGAGCTGTTCCGCCGCATCCAGCAGCACCGTCCGGTTCTTCGCGTCCGGCGAACCGATCCGCCGTGTCGATGCCATCATCCGACCTCCGAATTCCACGTCACCGCAGTCCATGATCGCGGCGCACACCCGACCGCGTTCAGCCGGGCACCCGACAGCCACATTTCCGGCATGGTGTCTTATCCGTCGTAGCACGGGCCGGCTGCGCGGTGGTGATGTCGGCAACGCCGTGTCCTGGCCTGCGCGACAGGTACTCGGACACTGCCGAAACATCACCGGCGTCGGAGATCAGCCCGACGTAACCGTCCGGCCGGATCAGCACGAGGGTACGTTCGCCCGCGCCATAGGCATCCGTGAGGTGGCCCTCGGTATCGGTGATGTCATCGGGCCCGTTGGGCTGTCCGGCAACGTGGAAAATCCTGAGGTCGAAGTGGGTGTCGATCTCGCGCTTCCCCGAAGCTCAGCAGCGTGAAGCGGCCGCCGCGCGTCAGGTCGAACAGCCGGTGTGTGCCGTTCATCGTTCGTAGCCCGGTCGCATCGGGCGCGCGGTCACCTGCGCGAAGTCCGGCGGTCTCGTCACAGTCCTCGCGCGGCAAGGCGGAGTCGCGGTAGCCGATGGCGAGTTGCATCGTGTCCGCATCGCCGCGGGTGACCAGGCCTTTCTGCGCGATCGTCTGCCCGAGCCGAGTGCTTGAGAGCGCGAGCACACCGGCCGCGACCGGACGCAGCAAGTGCGTCTACGCAACCGCTGCGGGCATCGAGCTCATCACCGGTCTCGATTCCGCACTGGCCGAGCTGAACGAGACGATTTTCGCTCCGCTGAGCAAGGCCGAAAGAGCCGCTCTGCGAGCCTTGCTCGACAAGATCGACGCACAGCTCGCGTAGTCGCCCAAGCAGTGAGCTCGCGCCACCGGCCTGCTCAGACGAGATCCGCCGACGGCACGGGGATTTCGGAGCGGGCGGGGTCCCCGTCAGCGCCCGTTCCCGGCCACAGCCCGGCGCACGGGAGCGGCGGCAGGTCGGGATTCAGGTCGTGATCGATGGTGACCGACGCGTCGGGATGGGTGCGCATGCGCTCGGCGAATTCCTCGGCGACCGCATGGGGGCATTGATAGTCCAGATGGATTCCCACCGAACCGAACTCGATGTGCACGTGCCGCCGTGAGGTGCTCAGCACATAGCGGCCCGAATCGACGAGCACCTGCAACGCCGATTGCCGCGCCGCGCATTCGGTACCCGCGCAGGTCCGGTGCCGCTGCATGACGAGGTGGGCATCGTCGACGGTCAGATCATCTCGCAGGATCGCGCAGGCGATCCCTGGCCCGGGCAGCGACTCGAGCGGGTCGACGTCCGATCCGTCCTGCACGCCGACAGGCGTGGCGACGACGTCCGCGTGCTCGATCGTCGTGGCGGTCGTCCGCGGCACGTGCGGGCTTCCCGAACTTTGATGACTCATATCGTTCTCTGGCAAGGTGACCGGCTCTGCACACTCCGCGGAGTGTGGTCCCGGCAGGTATAGCGAAGCAGGCTACACCGGTGCCGTAGAGCTGTCCAGACAGGAGTCCATCAGACTTTCGCCCCATTGGCGGACCGGTTGGTATCGAACCGAACCCACAATACCCACATCATCCCGGATCCCGACAACCGCATCCCACTCCGTGGAACGGAGAGCGTCGGCAGCCCGCGGTTCTACAACTTCCATCCCCGAAAGGTCGGGCACGCCATCCCCGCCGCCTGGGAGGCCGCCTCCCCCGCAGATCCTGCACCGCATCCTGGGTGACGAGATCCACTCGCCCGCAGTGGCCGAGGCCGCGGAGCTGGCGCGCACGCACTCCTGGCAGGCGGCCTCGATCCCTGCGAGGCCCTGGTCCTATTCGCGGCCGACGGCAAAGTCACCCCCGAGCGCGTCCCGCCGCACGCAGCTGGACCGAGCCGGAGTGGCATTCGGCCACCACCAGTCTCCACCACCGCGGCCTGCTCGACGACTCCGGCGCCCTCACCCCCGACGGCCACGCCCTGCATGCCTGGGTCGAGCACCGCACCGATCAAGCTTCCCGGCAGCCACGGACCACCCTGTGACCCACCGAAACCGAACGCCTGGCGGATCTGATCCACACCCCCTCGTCCCCACCATCGCCAACAGCGACGCCTTCGCCGAAGACAACCCCATGGGTCTGCCGAAGCCGGCCTGAACCAGCCCCCACAGCACCAGCGCGGCCGCGGAATACCCCGCGCCGCACCAACAGCAGCCCACCCAACCCCATATTCCGTATGCCCAAGTGGTACTGATTGCGCCGAGAGCGGAGCCGAGGGAATAGCAGGCCATATAGGCCCCGATGACACTACCGGCACGATTCGGATGCGCACCGGTCACCATGTGCTGGCTGCTGACGTGGACGGCCTGAACGGCGAAATCGAGCAGGACGATACCCACGACGAGCACCCATAGATTCGTCTCGGCTTTCGCGATGAGCACCCAGGAGAGCGTGAGCAGTGCCAGCGCCGCACCGGTAATCGCCTGTGCCCGACCGTAATCGGCCCATCGGCCCGCGCGGGCGGCCCCGGCGGCTCCGGCGAGACCGGCAAGACCGAACAAGCCGATCCGCGCGGTACCGAGGTGCCAGGGCGCCGCGCCGAGTGGAAGAGCCAGCCCGCTCCAGAGCGTCCCGAAGGACGCGAACAACAGTAAGGCGACCGCCCCTCGGCTCAGCAGCAGATGATCCGCGCGCACCAGCCGACCCATCGATGCCATCACCCCGACGTAGCGCAAGCCCGAAGTCCGCCGGTCCGCGTCGAGCATCACGCGCACGATGACAGCCAACGCCCCACAGAGCACCGCCAGCAGTGCGTACACCACCCGCCATCCGAGGACCTCCCCCAGGAATCCGGCCACCACGCGCGCCCCGAGAATGCCGATGACCACGCCCGAGGTGACCGCACCGATAGCTCTCCCCCGCTCACTCGGTTCGGAGACAGCGGCGACATATGCGACGGTCACCTGCACCACGACCGCGAACAACCCCGCGACCAGCAGGCCCGCCATCGCCACCGCAGCGTTCGGCGCAACGGCCGCGATCGATGCCCCGACAGCCGTGAGTACCAGATGCACGGTGATGAGCCGACGACGATCCGATACGTCACCGAGCGGAACCAGCAGCACGAGACCAGCGAGATAGCCGATCTGACCGACCGCGACCAGCCAGCCAGCCGACCCGCGCGCCATTCCGAGGGCATTGCTCGCGACCTCGAGTACCGGCTGGATCGCGTAGATCGTCGACACGGCCACCGCGCACACCAGCGCCAGGACCAATCGCTGAGATCGCGTGATTCCCACCGCCACCACACCTCCCAATTAAGTAGCAAAATGCAACTTTTCGAGAGAGTAGGGCATAATAGTTTCAAATTGCAACTGATTGAGAGGTTGTCGATGATCGCAGCGCTCGGTTCCGACCGCGAGTGGACCGATCCCACCTGCCCTGTCGCGCGGACCGTGGACCTGGTGGGGGACCGGTGGAGTCTGATGATCGTGCGAGAGGCCATAGACGGAGCCGCATCCTTCACCGAATTCCATCAGCGACTCGGCATCGCCCGGAACATTCTCACCGATCGGCTGCGCCGGCTCGTCGAGTACGGAATCCTCACCGCGAGCGCCACTTCCGGTGGCAAGCGGCGCACATATGCGCTCACCGAGGCCGGACAGGACCTGTTCACCATCGTGGTGGCATTGCGTCAGTGGGGAGAACGGCACACCTTCACCGACGACGAAGCCCGCTCGACACTCGTCGACGACGAGGGCGGCCCACTCGACGAACTGCGCCCCCGGAACCGCGATGGCAAGCCCGTCACCGCTCTGACCAGCCGAGTCCGGAAGGCAGGTGCGGACTCGACCGGTCAGGAAGGGGCGTAATCGGCTGCGCGGCGGCCGATTCGGGCGGGACTGTTACTGTCCTGCCGTCGCCACTGTGCCGCCACTTCCCTAATCTCTTGTGGCACAATCGAAGCCGGGCTTCCTAGGCTGGGGGAAGAGTTCTAGGGAGTCGATGGTGAAGCAGCGGTTTGCATTTCTCTTGATAGCGGTCGTCGTCGCTGCTTCGACATTCGACTACAGCCGCAGCTCGGGGCATTACGGGCTGGTGGTCGTGGGTGGGTTGTTCGCCCTGTTCCTGTTGGTGGACAAGGTCACCGGCTGACCGGTTTCTAATTCTCGGTCTCGAACAGCTGGGGAAGCCCATCGGACACGCGGTCGGGGAACTGCGGAACACGTTTGGACAGAAACGCATCCACTCCCTCGCGCACATCGTCCGAGACACCGCGCACGTAGATGCCGATCGACTCGGCGCGATGGGCGACCTCCGGACTGTCGGCGCCGAGCATGCGCCACATCATCTGACGGGTCAACGCCACCGATACCGGCGCGGTGCCCTCGACCAGTTCCCGGGCCACCTCGATCGCGCGATCGAGCACCCGTTCGGCGGGCACGACCTCGCGGACCAGACCGCGTTCCAGAGCCTCGGCCGCGGGTACCATCCGGGCGCTCAGCGTCCACTCCAGAGCCGTGGACACACCCACCACGCGCGGTAGGAACCAGGTCGAGCACGCCTCCGGAACCAGGCCGCGCCGGGTGAATACGAACCCGAATTTGGCTGTGTCCGAGGCGATTCTGATATCGGCGGGCAGCGTCATGGTGACGCCGACACCGGCGGCGGGACCGTTGATCGCGACGATCACCGGCTTGTGCGAGCGGTAGATCCGCAGCGACACCCGGCCGCCCTGATCGGCGGGCGCGCCACCGGTACCCGGATCGCCTTCGAGGACGAAGGTATCGCCTCCGGCGGCCAGGTCGGCCCCGGCGCAGAATGCGCGCCCGGTGCCGGTGATCACCACCGCGCGCACGGTGTCGTCCGCGTCGGTCTCGTCGAATACCGCGATCAGGCGTTCACCCATCTCGTCGGTGAACGCATTGAGCCGGTCGGGCCGATTCAGCCGCACGACGGCGATCTCGCCGTCCCGCTCGAGCAGCACCGGGTCGCTGTCGGCCTGCACGCTGTTCTCCGAACTCATCGCACCTTCTCGAATCGTATTGTGACATCACGGTATTCGTCGCGGATCGCGGTCTTGGCCAGCTTGCCGCTGGGTAGCCGCGGCAGCGGTTCGTCGCGGATCACCACGTAGCGCGGCACCTTGTAGTCGGCGACCAGTTGGTTGCAGTGCTCGACGATCGCCGCCACGTCCACGTCACCGCTGACGGTCACGATGGCCGCCGGAGTCTCACCGAACCGCTCGTCGGTCGCGGCGATCACCGCCACCTCCTCGACGCCGTCCAGATCGGCGATGACGCGCTCGATCTCCACCGGCGAGATATTGATCCCACCGGTGATGATCAGGTCCTTCATCCGGTCGACGAAGGTGACCCGGCCGCCTTCGTCCCGCTTGCCCAGATCGCCGCTGTGCAGCCAGCCGTCCCGCAGCGCTTCCGCCGTGGTCGCCGGGTCGTTCCAGTAGCCGGGCGTGACACCCGGTCCGCGCACGACGATCTCGCCCTCCTCGCCCGGATCGGCCGCACTGCCGTCCGGACGTACGACCCGCACCTCGGTGAAGATCGAACCCGACCCGCAACTGTCGGGATGGGTGAACGCCTCGGCCCGGGTGGTCGCGGTGGCCACGCCGCCCGCCTCGGTCATGCCGTAGATCTGACGCAGCGCGACCCCCTTGTCCGCCCACGCCTTCAACAGCGCGGGCGAGACCGCGGCCCCACCGATGATGGCGGTGCGCAGCGAGGACATATCGGCTTCCGCGAATTCCGCGCTCCTGGCGACAGATTCCCACATCAGCGGAACCCCGAACATCGCGTTGACCTGGTGACGACCGATCAGTTCGGCCGCGCGGCCGGGCTTGAACTCCTTCTCCACGATCAGCGTGTTTCCGAGCACGACGCTCATCAGCACGCCCCAGACCAGTCCGGGGGTGAACACCAGGGGCAGCAACAGCAACGAGGTGCAGCCGGGCCGGAACCCCTCCTCGGTGAGCGTCGCCTCGAACACGATGCTCAGCAACGTTCGGTTGGTGCAGATGACGCCCTTGGACAGTCCGGTCGAGCCACTGGTGAACAGCAGAGCGACGGGCTCCTCGGGCCCGACGTCGATGCGGAAGTCGTCCCGCTCGCCCGAACGCAGTTCGGCGAAGTCGTCGAAGCTCAGGGCGCGGAAATCCGAGCCCAGCTGCCGAGTCTGCTCGATCCGCTCGGCGAACTCCGCGGGCGCGATCGTGAGCACAGCGCCGGAATCGTCGAGCACCTTGCGCAGTTCGGCCGGGGTCAGGCGCGGGTTCAGTGGGACGACCACCGCGCCCGCCTTGAGCACACCGAGAGCGAGCACGGGCCAGGTGAGCGAGTTCGGGCCCAGCACACCGACGCGGTCCCCCGGCGCGATCCCGGATTCGGCGATCCGGCGCGCCACCCGGCTCGACCAGTCCTGGAGCTCCCGATAGGTGAGCGTCTCGTCGTCGACGATCAGCGCGGGCCGGCTCGGTTCGGTTTCGGCCCACCAGTACAGGGCCGAGGCGATTGTCGCAGCCATCGTTGTCCTTCGCGTAGTGAAATGGCTTCGGGCATGGTGGGTTTCGAAAAGTCCGGTACGCCACCAGCCGGGACGGCCGGCGATCCGGCGTCGGGATTCTGGATGATTCGAGATGTGTGGACATCGGGTTCCGGCGAAGCGGTTTCGCGGCATGCCCGAGTGTGACCCACACTACATGCGCTTACATATTACGTCAATCGTTATTTGTCTTATGTTTCACGCAGGATTGCCGCGGCCCGGCGAATCCGGCGCACCACCGTCACTGCCCGGTCCACTTCGGCGCCCGCTTGGCGGCGAAAGCCCGCGGCCCCTCCTTCGCATCCTCACTGCTCATGACGATCCGAGCGGCGTCGCGATTGAGTTTCCAATCCTCCTCCGCCCATCCGGTGTGCGCCGCAGCGCTCTCGTGCATCACACGTTTGCTCTGCTGCACCGCCACGGGCGCGTTCGCGGCGATGACCGCGGCCAGCTCGCGCGCGGCGGCCAGGGCTCCCCCGGCCGGGGCGACGGAATTGACCAGGCCGAGTTCATAGGCTCGCGCGGCCGAGATCGGCTGTCCGGTCAACGCGATCTCCGCGGCGATCTTCGGCGGCACCTGCCGGTGGATGCGCAGCACACCGCCCGCGGCGGCCATCAGTCCGCGCCGGACCTCGGGCAGCCCCAGCGACGCCTGCTCATCGATGACGGCCAGATCCGCCGTCAGCACGATCTCGGTGCCACCGCCCATCGCGAATCCGTTCACCGCCGCGATCACCGGCTTGGAGATCCAGTGCCGCACGATCCCGGCGAAATCCCACTCCCGGTGGTCCGGATCGTGGACCTTGCGCCCGGCCGCGATCTCCTTCAGGTCCGCGCCGGCGCAGAACGCCCGGCCCGCGCCGGTGATGATGACGACCCGCACCTGCGGATCCTGCGCCGCTCGTTCGAGAGCCGCGCCCGCCGCAACGGAAACGGCCGCATTCACGGCATTGAGGGCATCGGGGCGATTCAGGGTCACCACGGCGACGTGATCGCTCACCTCGTACAGGGCGGCGGGTTCGGCTTGGGACAACAGTGTCTCCTGACGTGTGGGCTGGGGTGGTGGTCTACAGATCCAGGATGATCCGGGGTGTGCAACTGCGCGAGACGCAGATCATCATCGCGTCGTTCGCGGCCTTTTCGTCGTCGGTGAGCACGGAATCGCGGTGATCAGGCCGACCGGCCAGGACGGCCACCTCGCAGGTTCCGCAGGTGCCCTCCCGGCAGGAGAAGTCGACATTCACACCGCGACGCTCCAGCGCGTCGAGCACGGATTCGGATTCCTCGACCGTGACCACCTCTCCGGTACTCGCCAGTTCCACCTCGAACGAGGTCACCGGCGCGTCCGGATCGATTTCGCGTGGCGTGAAACGTTCGACGTGCAGCGTGAGATCGCGTGCGCGGCAGGCATTTTCGATCGCCTGCAACAGCGGCTCCGGGCCGCAGCAGTAGACCGCGGCACCGGGCTCGAGCGCGTCGAGCGCCGCGTCCAGGTCGAGCAGTCCGTATTCGTCCTGGGGGCGTACGTCGACCCGGTCCGGATGGGTCGCGGCCAGATCACCGGCGAATGCCATGCTCGTGCGCGCGCGACCGCCGTACAGCAGCCGCCACGGACGGCGCTGCTGGTCGACCGCGCGCAACATCGGCACCAGCGGGGTGATGCCGATCCCGCCCGCGACGAACAGGTAGGACTCGGCCGTGGACAGCCCGAATGCGTTGCGCGGCCCGTCGATCGGGATCAGGTCGCCGACCTCGAGCTTGTCGTGGACGTAGGCCGAGCCGCCGCGACCGTTCGGGTCGTGCAGGACGGCCACGGTCAGCGACCGCCGATCGGCCGGATCACCGCACAGCGAGTACTGGCGGGTGATGTCGCCCAGCACGAGATCGATGTGTGCACCGGGTTCCCATTCGGGCACCTCGCCGCCGTCGGCGTCGGCCAGCGTCACCGCGACCACACCGGCGGCCACGGACTCCTTGCCGATAACCCGCATCCGGCGGGGTGTCCGATCTTCGCTCATCAACCCTATCCGTCCACTGGAACAACAGTCACTAAATCTTAAGCCATTAGATTTACTGAGTGCAATACCCAGCTAGACGGCTGCAGCAACCTGCCTATAGCATGTATAAACCTACAGTCTTTAGCTAGTTGGCGTTGCGAGGAGGAGCTACCGCATGGACACCACGGACCACCCCGCCGGATCGGTGCTGGATCTGTTCGGACTCACCGGGCGCGTGGCCGTGGTGACCGGAGCCGGGACCGGGCTCGGAGCGGGCTTCGCCCGCGCGCTCGCCGAGGCGGGCGCGGACGTCGTGATCGCGGCCCGCCGCCGCGACAAACTCGAGCAGGTCGCCGAAACCGTCACGGCCGTCGGCCGCCGGTGCCTGGTCGTGCCGACCGACGTCACCGATCCCACACAGTGCGACGCGCTCGCGCAGGCAGCCGTCGACGAGTTCGGCCGCCTGGACATCCTGGTCAACAACGCCGGGGTCAGCCATGTCGCTCCCGCCACCCACGAGGATCCACAGGACTACCGAAACGTCCTGGAGGTCAACCTGTTCGGCGCGTACTGGGCGGCGCAGGCGTGCGCCCGGGTCATGCGGCCCGGATCCAGCATCGTGAACGTCGCGAGCATGCTCGGCCTGATCAAATCCGTTCTGCCGCAGGCCGCGTACGCCTCGAGCAAGGCCGGGCTGATCGGGCTGACCCGCGATCTGTCGCACCAGTGGTCCGGACGCAAGGGCATCCGCGTCAACGCGATCGCGCCCGGCTTCGTCGAAACCGACATGATCGGTGAGATGTCCGAGGCGACCCTGGCCGAATTCCTCCGGAACTGTTCGCTGGGCCGGACCGGTACCCAGCGCGAGATCGACGCGGCGGTGGTGTTCCTGGCTTCACCCGCATCCGGATATGTGACCGGATCCACCCTCGCCGTCGACGGCGGCACGTCCGGGCACTGACCACAGGAGAACCAATGAGCGATCTCACCACCGTCGTCCGATTGCCCGGTGACGGCGTCACCCTCGTCGCCGACCGGCGTCCCGCCCAGCGCGCCGACGCGCTGGGCACCGTCCTGCTGCTGCACGGCGGCGGCCAGACCCGCCATTCGTGGCAGCGCACCGGAACGCGGTTGACCGAGCACGGATGGCACGCGGTGAACGTGGACGCGCGCGGGCACGGGGACAGCGATTGGGCCGCCGACGGCGATTACTCGCTCATCGCGCACGCGCGCGATGTGGTCGCGATGGTCCCCGAACTCGACGGACCCGTCGTCATGGTCGGCGCGTCGATGGGCGGCATGGCCGCACTGCTCGCCCAAGGGGGGCATCCGTACCTCGCGCACGCGCTGGTCCTGGTCGACATCACTCCCAAATCCGAACCCGCCGGGGTCGACCGGATCACCACGTTCATGCGCGACGGACTGGCCGGATTCGATTCCCTCGAGGCCGCCGCGGCGGCCGTCGCCGCCTACAACCCGCACCGGCGGCGGCCACCACGCCCCGAGGGGCTGCGCAAGAACCTGCGCCTGCGGGAGGGCCGGTGGTACTGGCACTGGGATCCGCGCATGATCAACCATCGCGACAACGCCCCCGACCGCGCGGCGACGCGGGAGCAATGGGCGAGCACGGCCGCGCGCCGTATCACGGTGCCCACCTTGCTGATTCGCGGCGCGCAATCCGATGTGGTGAGTTCCGAAGGAGTGCGGGACCTGCTGACGCTGATTCCCGGCGCACGTCATATCGATGTCGGCGGAGCCGGGCACATGGTCGGCGGGGACGACAACGATGTACTCACCGAGGGCCTGCTCGAATTTCTCGACGAGGCGGTGGTGAATCACCGTCCGGGACCGGTCACCCGATACCATCGACCGTGAAGGCACCAGGGTGATCACCCTGGTGCGAACCGACTGGAAAGCCGCAAATGCCCCGACCTTCACAACCTCTGATCAGCCGCTCCGCAGTGATAGAGGCATCCATCGAGATCATCGACTCGGAGGGTCTCGAGGCATTCAGTCTGCCCAAACTCGCCAAATACATCGGCGTGAGCGCGCCCTCGCTGTATCACCATTTCGCGGACCGGTCGGCCATTCTCGCCTCCGTGGCACGCCATATCGCCGGCGCCTGGCCGACCCCCCGCCGCAAGCCCGGCCCGGACTGGCCCGAATACTTCGTGCAGCTGGCGCTGAATTTCCGCCGGTCGATTCTGCGCCATCCCAACGCGGCACCCATTCTGCTGCAATACCTTCCGCGTGATCTGCTCATCGGCACCTACGAGGAGACCGCTCGTTTCCTCGAGGCATCGGGCGTGCCGACGCATCTGCACGTGCAGATCCTGGACGGCATGGAACGGCTGAGCCTGGGCACCGCCCTGACCGATGCGATGCGCGGCCCGAGTACTCGCACCACGATCTTCCCCAATGTCGATCCCGCCTCGCAGCCGATCCTGGCCCGCGCGCTCTCGGAGAACACACTGACCTCCAAGGGCCTGTACGAGGAGATGGTCCGCAGTTTCCTGTACGGCGTGATGCGCCACGAGAATGCGCGAGCCGCCGAGCAATCGGACGACGCCGCCGTCCCCGCGGTATAGGGCACCGGTCCGAGGCCGCACCGCACCGGAATCGGGGTGCGTCAGCCGTACGATCCGAAACGCAACTGCCGGTGCCGGTCGGTAATCCGACCGGCACCGGCAGTTCGTATCTGCGGGATCCGTCGACCTGCTACTGCGCCGGAGCGGGCATGTGCACCGTCTTGGTCTCGAAGAACTCCTCGAGCCCCTCGACGCCGCCCTCGCGTCCCATACCGGACTGCTTGTAACCGCCGAACGGCAGGGTGAAGTCGATCACCGCACCGTTCACGCTCACGGTTCCGGTCCGAATCCGTTGCGCCAGAGCGTAACCCCGGTCCAGGTCCTCGGTGTAGACCGCGCCGGACAGACCGTAGACCGATTCGTTGGCGATCGCGACGGCCTCGTCCTCGTCCTCGTAGGTGATCACCGAGATGACCGGACCGAACACCTCCTCCTGCGCGATGCGCATATCGTTGCGCACGCCGTCGAGCAGGGTCGGCGCTACGAAGTAGCCCTGCGAGACGCCCTCGGGAGCCGCTCCCCCGACCACGATCCGCGCGCCGTCCGCGACGGCGGTGTCGATATAGCCCTGCACCCGGTCGCGGTGCCGCGCACCGGCCAGCGGGCCGAGGAAGTTCTGCGGCTCCCACGGATTGCCCATCGGCAGCGCACCGTAGGCGGCCGCCAGCGCCGCGACCACCTCGTCGTGCCGCTGCCGCGAGACCAGCACCCTGGTCAGCGCGATACATGCCTGACCGGACTGCATGCAGCCGCCCATCGGCAGGGATTGCAGGACATGGTTCAGATCGGCGTCGTCCAGCACGATCGCCGCGGACTTTCCGCCCAATTCCAGCGAGACGCGGGCGATCCGGTCGCTGGCCAGGGCCGCGATGCGCCGCCCGGCGGCCGTGGAACCGGTGAAGGTGATGTGATCGACGTCCGGATTGGTGACCAGGGTCTCGGAGACGTCCCGATCGGCGATCAGCACGCTGACCACGCCCTCGGGCAGACGGCCCTCCGCGACGAGTTCGGCGATCACGTCGGCGAACACCGCCGGTGACAGCGGCGCGTCCGGTGCGCCCTTCAGGATGACCGAACATCCCGCGGCCAGGGCCGGGGCGACCTTGAAGGCGATGGTGCCGATCGGGCCGTTCCACGGAATGATCGCCGCGACGACGCCGGTGGGCTCGCGCAGGATCCGGGACACCCCGCCGTCCGCGCGGACACGGTCCTCGCGCTGTTCGAAGCCGCGCGCCTCGGCGGCCACCGCGTGGAACAGCCCCGCACTCATCTGCTGGGTCATGCCGCTGACGGTGACCGGGACGCCGACCTCGATTACGCCGATGGGGGTGAGCTCATCGATGCGCTGTTCGAGCC
Organism: Nocardia miyunensis NBRC 108239; assembly: GCF_001613065.1. Classification (GTDB taxonomy): domain Bacteria; phylum Actinomycetota; class Actinomycetes; order Mycobacteriales; family Mycobacteriaceae; genus Nocardia; species Nocardia miyunensis. The sequence goes on along the minus strand of NZ_BDBQ01000100.1, from coordinate 39,556 downwards.
GGGTACCGATCTCGTCGACCACATCGGCTCGTTCGGCCATGGTCTTACCCGACCAAACGCCGGAATCGAAACTGCGCCGGGCGGCCTCGACCGCGCGGGCGACGTCTTCGGTTGTGGCGCTACGGATTCGGGCGGCACGCTGTTCGGTCCACGGGTCGATCAGATCGATCCATTCCTCGCCGGTCGAGTCGACCCAGCGGCCTCCGATGAAGACCTGTTCGCGGTCGGCGACCGCGGGTGTGGCGACAGCCGTGTCGGTGGTGGTCATCGAGATATCCCCTTTTTCAGCGGTTGTTGTAGCCGGCGTCGACGGGCAGCGTGACTCCGGTGATGTATCGGGCCTCGTCGGAGGCGAGGAAGGCCAGTGCGTTGCTGATGTCGATCGCCTCGATCAGCTCCACCGGCATCGGGTTCTTGTACGCCTCGTCGTTGGCGACCTCGGGGTGGGAGTTCACGAACGCGCCGTATTCGGCGTTGGCGACCATCGGGGTGTTCACACCGGTCGGGTGGATCGTGTTGACCCGGATGAAGTGCTTGGCCAGCTGCTTGGAGTACAGCCGCATCAGCCCGACGACACCGTGCTTGGCGGCGGAGTAGCCCGCCTGTCCGGGAAAGGTGTTCAGGCCCATACTCGTCAGTCCGGCCGCCGAGCTGGTGATCGTGATCGAGCCGCCCTTGCCGCGCTCGACCATCGGCGGGGCGGCCACCTCGAGGGTGTGCCACACGCCGGTGAGCATGGTATCGACGGCGTCGTGCCACGCCTGCGGTTCACTGCCCTGGTCGATCACCGGCATGATGCCCGCGTTGGCGACGACTATGTCGACGAATCCGAACTGCTGCACGCCCGCGTCGTAGGCCCGCTGCACGTCGGCCCGGTCGCGCACGTCGCCGATCGTGGTGACGATGCTCCCGCCGGCCTCCTTGACCAGGCGAGTGGTCTCGGCGAGGTCCTCTTCGGTGGCCATCGGATAGAACACCGACGGGATCTGCGCGCAGATGTCCATGCCGACGATCGCCGCGCCCTCCTGCGCCAGGCGCACGGCGTGCGAACGGCCCTGCCCACGTGCGACACCGGTGATGAAAGCGACTTTGCCTTCGAGACGTTTCATGAAATTCCTTCTCTAACTGACGTTTCCGAACGCCCGCCGGATTCGCCGCGGGAATGCCCGGGAAGTCGAGGCGTAACCGTGCGAAGCGGTTCGCGTCGACCGTGGACCCGGCTCGGCCATGCCGAGCGGCTGTGAATGGCGTCACACCACCGTAGCGTCCACACGCCTTCAGGTCAACGATTGACAGATATCGTCATTTATATCTTGTATCGCTTAATCCTGACGACCTATCGAGCGCCTACCTGCACATATACCGAAGCAAACCTATTGCCTATCGATACTCGACAGGCCATAGGTTTGCCTAGGATAAACCTATCTACTGTAGTTTTTCCGCGGTTTCGGCCAACAGCGCCGGATCATCGGCCGGTGGTTGCAGGACTCCGTCGCGAACCAGTGCGTCGATCTCCGCTTCGGACATGCCGAGCAGCTCGGTACAGATCTCCCGCGTCTGCTGGCCCGGCAGCGGGGCCGGGCGGGTCGGTGGGTCGGCGATCTCCGCGAATCGCGCGGCACGGGCCGTTGCGGGCAGATCCGTGGTCAGCAGGTCGTGCTCGACGAGGGTGTAGGTCTCGCGGGCGGTCAGGTGCGGGTCGGTGAGCAACTGCGGCAGTCGCAGCATCGGGCCCGCCGGAACACCGGCGGCCTGCAACTCGGCGGCCGCCTGCTGTGGATCACGCGTGCGCGCCCACTCCGCCAGCGCCGTGTCCGCCTCGTCGCGGTGCCGGATCCGTTGCGCCACAGTCGAGAAGCGCTCGTCATCGGCGAGATCGCGGCGGCCCAGGACCTCGCACAGGCTCCGCCACTGCGCGTCGTCGGCGATGGTGACCACGCACCATTCGTCGTCACCGGCGCAGGCGTAGACACCACTGGGGGCGCAATACGGATCCGCGTTGCCCGGCGCTACCACCGACCCCGGTTCGAGCCCCTCGGCGACGAGCTGGGTGCCCAGTTGGACGAGCGCGGTATCAGCCTGTGCCACTTGGATATTCGCGCCGCGGCCGCTGCGGCGGCGGGCGATCAGCGCGGCCAGGACCGCACCGGCGGTGATATGCGCGGCGATGTGGTCCGGATAGACGGTCTGCCCGTCGCACAGCAGTTCCGCGTTGTCCGGATAGCGCCACAGCGCCGACACCCCGCACGAGGCGCGAACCAGCGGACCGTATCCCAGCCGGGTGTGCCACGGCCCGGTCGCGCCGAAGGCGCTCGATTCGGACACCACGATGCCCGGATTGATCTCGGACAGGGATTCGTAGGACAGACCCATCGCCGCGAGGGTGCCCGGCTTGAAGTTGGCCAGCACCACATCCGCCTCGGCGGCCAGCCGCCGGAACAGCTTCGCGCCCTCCGGCCGCCGCAGGTCCACGCCCAGGCTCCGCTTGTTGCGATGCCCCCAGGCCACCGAGGCGGCCAGGGCCGCACCGCGTTTGGATTGGCGCAGACCGTCCGGGAAGTTCGCGTTCTCGATCTTGATCACGTCCGCGCCGTAATCGGCGAACTGCCTGCTGAGTTCCGCGCCGAAGACGATCACGCCCAGATCCAGCACCCGCAGACCGGCCAGCGGAGCGGCCGAGGGGTCGCCGGTACCCGTGCTCGCGGCCGGGCCTCGCGGCGGCACGATCTTGTCGTGCTCACCGGGTTGCGGTGCGCGCGTGCGGATTCCGGCTCGCACACCGCCGATGCCGACGTACCCCGAGGGCACTTTCGCGCGCGTCCCCGGCACGATCTCCGTGTCCACGAGCGCGCCCGAAGCCTCGAAATGCGGCGTGGTCAGCACCTCGGCCAGGGTGTGCACCCCGCCGACCGGCACACCGCGACGCGCGCCCTGCTCGACCAGCTCGGCCTGTGTCTGAGTGGCGAACAGCTCACCGATCAGCGGGTGGAGCCGATCGGCGGCCGCGAACCGCGCGGGGATCGTGTCGTATTTCGGATCGGCGAATTCGGCAGGCGCGCCGAGCCATTCGAACATGCCCCGCCACTGCCGCTTGGCCAGCAGGCAGATCCGCACGTGCCCGTCCTTGCAAGCGAACACGGGATAGAAGTCCGCGGCGTTGGGCCGCCCGCGCGGGAAGTCCTCCGAACGTCCGGCGGCCGCGGACCCCTGGGTGCCGAAACCCGGATCGAAGCCGTGCACCACCGCCTCGAACGCCGAAACGTCAACCGTCTCACCGCGTCCCGTTTCCAGTCGGCGGCGGTAAGCCAGCAGGGTCGCCCACACCGCGTGCGCGCCAACGGTTTCCTCGACCAGGCCCGCGGGCGGCAACAGCGGGTCGGCACCGGGAGCGCCCGAGCGGGACAGCACACCCGAGAGCGCGTACAGCACCTGTTCGGTGGCGACCCACTCCCGATACGGCCCGGTCTGCCCGAAGCCGGTGATCGAGGTCCACACCAAACCCGGTATGGCAGAACGTATCTCGGCCGCGCTCACGCCCAGTTCGGCCAGGCGTCCCGGCGCGGCGGATTCCACGACGATATCCGCGCCGCGGGCCAGTTCCCGGAACCGCTCGACCCCGGCCGCGGTGGCCAGGTCGACGGTAATGCCCAGTTTGTTGGCATTGCGCAAGGCGAACGCGATACTCGTCCCGGCGACCGTCGGGGCCGCCGCGCGCGAGCGCGATCCGCCTGGCGGTTCGACGCGGATCACCTCCGCGCCGAGATCGGCCAGATACCGGCCGCAGGATTCGCCCAGACCATCGGTGAGGTCCAGAACGCGGGTGCCCTCCAGCGGAAGTGTCATCGTTGGCTCCGTTCGATCGGTGTCCGGCGCTTCAGCGGGTGCCGAAATACACCGACTTGGTGCGGTAGTACGGCGCGAGTCCCTCCGGGCCGAGTTCGCGGCCCAGACCGGAGGATTTGACGCCGCCGAACGGGGCATCCAGATCCAGCAGATAGTGGTTGACGCCGAAGCTGCCGCTCTCGACGCGGTCGGCGATGGCCAGACCACGCTCCTCGTCGGTGGTCCACACCGTGCCGCCCAGGCCGTACAGGGAGTCGTTGGCAATGGCGATCGCCTCGTCCTCGGTGTCGAACGGCGTGATGGTCAGCACCGGGCCGAAGATCTCCTCCTGGGCGATGCGCGCGGCGTTGTCGACCCCCTCGAACACGGTCGGTTCGACATACCAGCCCACCGGCTGCTCGTCGGGAACGCCGCCACCGGTGGTGATCCGGTAACCGTCGGTGCGCCCGGACTCGACGTAGCTCAGGACGCGCTCGCGCTGCGCCGCGCTGACCAGCGGCCCGATCTGGGTGGCCCGGTCCAGCGGATCACCGATTTTCAGCGAACGGACCGTTTCGGTGACCACGTCGACCACCTCGTCGTATCGCGAACGCGGCGCGAGGATCCGCGTTCCGGCGTGGCAGGTCTGGCCGTTGTTCACCAGCGAGACCTCGAGCAGCTTGGCCGCGAACTCGTCGAGATCGGCGTCGGTGGTGACGATGGACGCCGATTTGCCGCCGAGTTCCAGCGTTACCGGCCGCAGCAACCGGCCGCACACCTCGCCGATCGCGCGCCCGGCCGGGGTGGACCCGGTGAACGCCACCTTGTCCACATCCGGGTGTTCGACCAGGTACGCCCCCGCCTCCCGGTCGGCGGGCACGATGTTCAGCACACCGGGCGGGAGTCCCGCCTCGACCGCCGCCTCGGCGAAAACATAAGCGTCCAAAGCAGTTTCGGGCGAGGGCTTGAGCACGACGGTGCAGCCCGCGGCGAGCGCGGGTCCCAGCTTCATCGCCGCGAGCGACTGCGGATAGTTCCACGGCGTGATGGCGGCCACCACACCGACCGGTTCCCGGCGGACGACCGTCCGGCCGCCGAATACGCTGGGCCGCACATCATCTCGCGTCGCCTCGCGGATCAGGCGGGCGTAGTAGCCGATCATCAGTGCCGGGGCGTAGCCGTTGACGCTGATAGACGTCGAGATCGGCATGCCGTTCTCGCGGCTGGCCAGCGCCGCGGTCTGCTTGGCGCGCGACTTCAACGCGGCAGCGAAGCGATCGAGGTGATCGGCGCGCTCGGCGTCGTCGAGGGCACGCCAGGTCGCCAGCGCCCGGCGTGCGGCCGCCACGGCCGCGTCGATGTCGGCGGGGGCGGCCAATGCCGCTGTGCCGAGCGTCTTCTCGGTGGCGGCCTCGATGACGTCGTACGCGGCGTTCGTGGTCGGCGTGGTCCAGTCCCCGTCGATGAACAGGGTGGGCCGGTCGTGCGTGGTGTCCATTGTCGGTCCTCGAGGTCAGAGGGTGTCTTCGTGCCCGAACAGGGTGGAGCTGACCAGCGGGGCCATCGGGCCGCCGATGAACAGCGAGAGTCGTGCTCCCGGAACGGGATTGGTGGAGGTGCCGCGAATCTGGCGGACCGCCTCGACGGCCAGTCCCATACCGTTGACGAAGTTGTCGGCGATATTGCCGCCGCTGGTGTTCACCGGGAGCTTCCCGATTCCGGCGGTGAGATTGTCGGCGGTGAGGATCTCCCCGGCCGCCGGGCCCGCGGGGGCGAAGCCGTGATCGATCAGGGCGGCGATGGCCGGGCCGCTGAAGTTCTCGTACACCTGGACCACGTCGACGTCGTCAGGGGTCAGACCAGCCGCGGACCACAACCGTTCCGCGACTCCGGGCCGTCCGGGACGGCCCGCGAATCCGGCGCTGGTGTAGAGGTCGTCGTTATCGATGAGCGAGGAATATCCGCCCGGTGCGCCTTGGGCTCCGGCCAGCACGTACGCCGCGTCCGGGCGGATGCTGCGGGCGCGTTCACCGGAGACCAGGACCAGCGCGACCGCCCCGTCGCTCTCGCGCGAGCAGTCGAACAGGTGGAACGGCTCGGTGATCATGCGCGAGGATTCGTAGCTCTCCTCATCCAGCGGCCTGCCGTAGCCGGCGGCGGTCGGATTGTTCTGCGCGTGCCGGTAGGCGGCGAGCACCAGCGCACGCATCGCGTCGCGGGGCACCCCGTCGTGTTCGAGCAGCCGCTGGGTGCGCAGTGCGCAGATCTGCGCCGGGGAACCGATGCCGTGTGCGAGGTAGTGCGGCCCGTAGAAGTACTTCGCGTAACCGAGGCGGCCCGTATTCTCCTGTGCCATAGAGCGATACACCACGACGGTCTCGGCCTGGCCGGTGGCGATCGCGATGGCGGCATTGTTGATCGCGGCCGCGACGGTGCCGCCGCCACCGCCCCACATCATGTTGGACCAGCGCACGTCCCGGACGCCGAGCGCACCGCCGAGTATCGCGCCGTCGTACCCACCGCCGGCGTAGGAGACGAAGCCGTCCAGCTCGCTCGGTGAGATTCCGGCGTCGGCGCAGGCCGAGACGATGGCCTCGAGGGTCATCCGCATTTCGCCGTGCGGGGCCTGGCCTCGCTTGTAATGCAACTCGGCCGTACCGACCACCGCGGCCGCGCCGCGCAACGTCGCGTTCATTCGCGCACCCCTTCGGTATCGACGCGGCGCCACCGCAGCAGGGGCCACGTCGCTCCGGGATCGAGTTCGATATGTCCGGTGACTTGGTCGCCGATCCGCACGTTCTCGGGCGCATCGTCCACGAGCAGCCCCAGCACCCTTCGGTTTCCGGCTCCCGGCAGTTCCACCAGCACCGTCACGTACGGCACCCGGTCGGCCAGTTCGGCGATGAAGGGGTAGTGACTGCGGGCCCAGGCGTAGACGGTGCCGACCGGCTCGACCCGCTCCCAGATCGGATCGAAGGTATGGCAGGTCGCGCAGATCCACTGCGGGCCCCAGATCCATTCCCGGCAGTTGCCGCATCGCTGCAACCGCAGTTCGCCTTCGGCCAAGCCCTCCCAGTAGGGCCGGTCCAGGCCGTCGGCGGCGGGCCCCCACGGTAGTTCGAGGGTCGGCGTCTCGCTCATGCCGATTCCCCGGACACCGGGAAGTTCTGCAGCGCGGCGGCTTTCCACACGCCCTCGTGCAGTTCCCAGATCGAGCGCAGGCCGATCACGCCCTTCGGCGTGTCGTAGACCGTCTCCCCGATCTGCTTGCCGCCCTCGGCACGCACGTCCTGGATCCGGAAGCTGTTCACCGTGCCGCGCGGAACGGTCACGCCCTCGAACACCGCGGGGATGTTCTCCTGCACCATATCGGCCAGGGCGCCCTTGAAATCGCCGCTGGCGACCTTGCCGACGTGCCGCTCGTACAGTTCGCGGAAGTCTTGATCAGACATTCGAGTTCTCCTCGCTTCCCAGGTGACGGCGTGCGTCGCCAGTGTTTTTACCTTAAGTCTTTAGGTTTATGCGGTCAATCCTCGACCGCGACCGGGTGCGCTGACCCGTCAATCGTCGGAGAACCGGAACTCGCCCTCGGCTTCGACCACGACCGGCTCGTCGGCGGCCTCCGTACTCGCCAGCCGGGCCAGCACCTCGGCCGCACGCGTCGAGGCGAGTGTGCGTCCGCCGTCCGGCGTGCGAGCGGCCAGGAACCCGAGTTCCGGTTCACCCGATCGGTCGTAGACGACCGTCCACGACTCGGACACCGCCGGGCCCGCGTAGTCGGGATGCGCGCGGACGGTGGGCTCACGGTCCACCTGCTCCTGCACGTCGACGCGGCGGAAACCCTCGCTCGGCGGTTCGGTGCGATACACCCCGAACGCGTGTTTGGTCAGATAGCCGCCGTTGGCGGTGAGCAATCCGTAGTCGCCGGGCGACTGCCGCAACCGGGTGGCCAGCGTCGCGATCCCGTGCGTGCTGTAGTTGTTCCACGGCCCGCCAGCGAAGGTGAGTCCGCCGGTCACGGTGAGCGGGCGGTCGGGATCGTCGGTGGGAAGGCCGAGTTCGAGCGCAGCGACCTGGACCGCGGACGGGAAGCAGGAGTACACGTCGATGTGGGCGATATCGTCCGTGCCGACACCGGCCAGCTCGAGCACCCGCGCACCCGCGTGCCGGATCGCGGGCGAACGGTCCAGCGCACCGCGTTCGGCGATGTCGTAGGTGTCGTGCGCCTCGGTACCCGCCTGCGGGAAGACCCAGTTGTCCCGCGAAATCCCCAGTCGCTCAGCCGTTTCCACCGAACACATCAGCACCGCCGCGCCCTGCTCGACCATATTGTTGGAGTTCAGCAGTTTGGTGTAGAGCGAGGTGATCTGCCGGTTGCTCTCGCCGGGGGTGATGATCTCCGAGGCGGTGTAGGCCCGCTGGGTCCAGGCGTACGGGTTGGTCGCGGCGACCTCGCTGAAGCGGGACCACAGCGCGCCGATCGCCTCGCGGTGCTTCTCGGTCGAGCGCCCCGCCGAGATGCGCAACGCCTGCTCGAACAGCGGATAAATGTAGGCGGGCCGGTCCAGCCCGGCGCGCCGCTCGGCCTCCGACCGCATCGGTACCTCGGGCACCAGCATCGGGGCCGCCGGAACCGACTCGTCCTGCTCGGTCCAGTGTGGACGCAATCCCTTCGCGCGCAGAGCCATTCGTGTGCGCCAGGATTCCGCGCCGCCGATCAGTACGACATCGCAGCGTCCGGCCGCGATATCCTCCGCGGCCTGATTGACCAGCACCTGCGGCGTGCTGCCGCCGCTGCCGGTGTAGCCGGTGTGCCGGGGTGTTGCCCCGATCCATGCGCCGACCAGCGCGCCCGGATCGCGATACCGCCATGAGAGCAGCCCCACGATCCGCACCGAGTCCACGAGTTCGAGCAGGCGAGTGCTGCCCGCCTCGGCCGCGGCGCGGGTGGCCGCGTCGGCGATCAGCGCGGCTGGCTCACGCGCGCCGTCGCGCTCGTTGATCTGGCCGCCGCCGACCAGTATCGGAGTCCGGGGATCCAGGCTCATGAGCGCACCGCCTCGAGGATCCGCTCCCGCGACTGCGGCCGGGGCCAGCCGCCGAGAATGAGCGTGGTCAAAACTGTTGGCTTCCAACGTTTCACGATGTCCTCACAGATCTTGTCGACGGGTCCGACGAGCGCGACGTCCTCCACCATCGCGGTGGGCACCGCCTGTGCGGCCAGGTCGGCGCGTCCGGCCAGATAGAGCCGCTGGACCTCGGCGCACGCCTCGCCCCAGCCCATCCGGACGAATACGTCGTTGTGGAAATTCGCCCCCTTGGCGCCCATTCCGCCCGCGTACAGCGCCACGACCGGTTTGAGGCGTGCGGCCGCGCGCTCGACGTCCTCATCCTCGGACAGCCAGCACACATTGGCCACCTCGAAGTCCTCGGCGGTGCGGCGAGCGCCCTCGCGGGCGAAACCCTCGGCGAGAGCGGCGCGGTAGAAGTCGTCGGTCTTCGGCGAGAACCACAGCGGCGTCCAGCCGTCGGCGATCTCCGCGGCCAGCGCGACGTTCTTGGGTCCTTCGGCTCCCATGTAGACCGGGATGTCCGAGCGCAACGGATGCACGATGGACTTCAGCGGCTTGCCCAGGCCGGTTCCGCCCTGGTAGGGCAGCTGAAAGTGCTTGCCCTCGAACGTGACCGGCTCCTCGCGCCGCCACACCGACCGCATGATCGAGACGTATTCGCGAGTGCGTTCCAGCGGACGCGGATAGGACTGGCCGTACCAGCCCTCGACCACCTGCGGGCCGGATGCGCCGATGCCCAGAATCAGCCGTCCACCGCTGAGATGGTCGATGGTCTGGGCGGCCATCGCCAACGCCGTGGGCGTGCGCGCGGAGATCTGGCACACCGAGGTCCCCAGCGCGATGCGGCTGGTCCGCGCGCCCCACCAGGCCAGCGGCGTCAGCGCGTCCGAGCCGTAGGACTCCGCGGTCCAGAAGCTGTCCACGCCCGACGCCTCGGCCTCGGCGATGGTCTGTTCCATCCGCCGGGGCGGGTGCGAACCCCAGTATCCGGCCATCACACCGACCTTCACCGCATCCACCCGCCATTCGTTGCTGTCGTCAAAGCTGTTGTCCTGTCAGTGATTCCGGTAGACCGGCGGGCGCTTCTCGAGGAACGAGTGCACCGCTTCGCGATGGTCGCGGGTCGTGGCGGCCAGGATCTGGGTCCGGTTCTCCAGATCGATCGCCGCGCGCAGGCTCGGCACCTCGAGGTTGGACCACATCACCTCCTTGGTCATCCACACCCCGAACGGGCTGTTGCGGGCGATCGCCTCCGCGGTGTCCAGTGCCGCGTCGAGCAGGTTGTCAGCGGGCTCGATTGAAGACACCAGCCCGATCCGCTCGGCCTCCGCGGCGTCGACCGAACGCCCGGTGAGCAGAATCTGTGCGGCCCTGGCGAATCCGATCATCCGAGGCAGCAGCCAGCTGATGCCGATATCACAATTGGACAGCCCGCGCTGGATGAATGAGGCGTGGAACTTCGCGTCCTGGGCGATGATCCGGATATCGGTCATCAGCGCCAGCGCCATGCCGCCGCCCGCCGCCGCGCCGTTGATCGCCGCGATGACCGGCGGACGGGCACCGCGGAACGCCTCGACCAAGGACGCGATGTGCTGTTGCACGCGTAATCCCGCCTGCGCTCGGCCCTCCCCTTCGGACGCGTCGGGCGGGGTGCCGTAACCGCGCAGATCGAGGCCGGCGCAGAAGGCGCGGCCGGTGCCGGTCAGGACGATCGCCCGAACCTCCGCATCGTGGCGCACCTCGGCCAGCACGGTGTGCAGCGCCTCGATGAGTTCGGCGTTCATCGCGTTGAGCGCCTCCGGTCGGTTCATCCGGATCAGCAGGATGCCGGGGCGGGGACGCTCGGTCTGGATCACATCGGACATGTGTCGACTTCCTCGAATCGTCGGCGACGGGTTGCCCAAAGGGCTTTACCGTAGACCATAAAGCTAATACCTTTAGATTAATAACTCAAGGTCGGAGCGGAATCGAAAGACTGGTGAAGATGATGGAGCTGAACGGCAAGGTCGCCGTGGTTACCGGTGGGGCGAGCGGGATCGGGGCCGCGACGTGCGCGCTGCTGGCACGGTCCCGCGCGCGGGTCGTAGTGACCGACGTCGACGACGCACGAGGCGAGGCGGTGGCCGCCGAACTCGGCGAAAACGCCCTCTACCTGCATGCCGATGTCACCCGGGAGCAGGACTTCGCCGCGGCGATCCGTACCGCGACCGAGCGGTTCGGACGGTTGGACGCCATGGTGAACAACGCCGGGCGGGTCGGCGCGTGGACCTACCTCGAGGACATCACGCTCGAGGAGTGGGACGCCACGTTCGCGGTGCTGGCCCGCAGCGCGTTCCTGGGAACCAAACACGCCGCTCGCGTCATGCGCGAACAGGGGTCCGGCGCGATCGTGAACATCTCCTCGGTGGCGGGGCTGCGGACCGGGTTCGGCCCGCATCCCTACGGTGCGTCCAAGGCCGCGATCCTGCAGATGACCCGCAGTGCCGCACGGGAACTCGCACCGCTGGGCGTCCGCGTCAACGCCGTGACCCCCGGTGGCATCGCCACCCGGATCCAGGGGCACGGCGCGGGTCTCGAGGGCGAGGCCCTCGATGCCAGTATCGATAACGTCCGACAGGGATTGCGAACCTTCCAGCCGATCCCGCGAGCGGGCGAGGGTGCGGACATCGCCGGAGCCATCGCCTATCTCGTCTCCGACGCGGCCTCGTTCGTCACCGGGCAGAACATCGTCGTGGACGGCGGGCTGACCCTCGGCAAGGGATGGCCGTCGAACTACCGCGCCGAGGCCGACGCCACCGCGCAGAGCCGCCGCCCGGACTGAGTCCGCGGAGCCCGGCGCGGCCGGTGGTGGTCGCGATTCGCGATCCTCCACCTCGCGCCGGGCGGCCGGGCTCAGATACCGACCGGCCCGCCGAGCCAGACGCCGACCTCCTCGCCGGAGACGTGCTTCCCGTCATCGCTCACCAGGAAAGACACCGTGGCCGCGATGGATTCGGGCGGTATGCTCGGCCAGGTCGCGGACAGGGTTTCCGTCGCCTTCGATCCGCCCGAGGCGATGATGTCGGTCTCGACGAAACCCGGCATGACCGCGTTGACGGTCACGCCGCGCCGGGCCACCTCCTGCGCCATCGCGCGGGTCATGCCCGCCAGTCCCGCCTTGGCGGCCGCGTAGGCGCTCATCCCGGGCGAGGGCCGTCGCCCGCCCGACGGGCTGGTAACGAAAACAACTCTGCCCCAGCCTTTTTCGTACATCGCGGGCAGGGCCGCGTGGGTGCAGTAGAACGCGCCGCTGAGGTTGACCCCGATCACCCGATCCCAGTCCTGCGGCGATTGCTGCCGCGCCGAACCGAACAGGTTCATCCCGGCATTGTTGACCAGCACGGTCGGCGCGCCGAGTTCGGCGGTAGCCTGCTCGATCAAGTGCGTGGCCTGGGCGGAATCGCCGACGTCGGCGCGGATCGCCACGGCCCGGCCGCCCTCGGCGACGATCTTGTCCGCGACCTCCCGCGCCGGTCCCTCGCTCGCCGAATAGTTCACGGCCACGGCGAATCCGTCGGCGGCCAGGCGGCGCGCGATCGCGGCCCCGATCCCCCGCCCGGCGCCGGTGACCACCGCGACGCGATCCTGCTCGTCCGGAGTCGAATTCGTCATCGCCGCAACCACTTCCGATCATCCGACGGCATACCGATAGTCATCTGGTCGACCTCTTTCTGTTGTTGTCCTTCTGGACGGCCGCCGACCCGGGCGGCAACGGAGGCCACCCGGGTCGGCGAGTTCTACGGGATCGGCGGCAGTCGCGAATCCATTGTTGCCGCAAGAGCATTCATCGTTCCAGCATGCTTTCTGCCGGGATCCCGCGATATCCGGGTACCCGGATTCCTGCCCCGAGCACGGCGGTACGGCTCGAACGCCATTGCACTCCTAGCCGGTCGCGGCGACCCCGTCGACCGGGATGGCATCGGCGGGAGCCTGCGGAAACTGCTTGCGCAACAGCGGCTTGGCCATCTTCCCGGAGAACGTCCGCGGCAGCGGCTCCCCCAGCGCGACAGCGTGTTTGGGCCGTTTGAACTTCGCGAGTTCCGCCCCGGCGAGCAGCGCGATATCCGCGACGACATCCGCGGCCGGGCGCTCGCTGTGGAAGACCACCATGGGCACCTCGCCCCACCGATCGTCCCGCACACCGATCACCGCGAGGTCCTCGACGCCCTCGATGCGGTGCAGCACCTTCTCGATCTCGGCGGGATAGACGTTGAGACCGCCGGAGATCAGCATGTCCTTGCTGCGGTCGACGATCTTGAGGAAGCCGCCCTCGTCCTGTAGGCCCAGATCGCCGGTGCGTAACCAGCCGTCCACCAGCGTCGACGCGGTCGCCTCGGGCTTGTTCCAGTACTCCCGCATCACGTGCTCACCGCGCACCAGGATCTCGCCCACCTCACCGGCCGGGGTGTCCACGCCGGGGTCGCCGATCTTGACCTGCGTGCCCACCAGCGCCAGTCCGGCATAGCCGGGACGGGACAGCGCCTCCTGGTAGGTCAGCGACGAGACCATGCCCGACGCCTCGGTGAGCCCGTACACCTGGGTGAGCGGAATGCCGTGATCGCGATAGAACTCCACCAGGTCCAGGCCGACCGGGGCTCCGCCGGTTCCGGCGAAGGTGAACTTCGCGAGTTTGCGCGAGCCGAAGTCGGGCAGAGTGGTCATCCGCTCCCAGATCACCGGCACCACCGTTGTCGCGGTGATCTGTTCGCGCTCGATCGTGTCCAGGGCGATCACGGGATCGTATTCGCGCAGGAGCACCATCGTGGCTCCGGGAACGACGACCAGCTGCATGAAGATCGACAGCACCGATCCGGTGTAGACCAGCGGCGCGGCGCACAACACGCGGTCGCGGGCGGTGAAGCCCTGGGTGACGGTCTGCGCGATGCCCGGGGCCATGGCACTGCGGTGCGTGATCACCGCCCCCTTCTGCACCCCGGTCGTGCCGGAGGTATAGCAGATGAAGGCCGCGTCGTCACCGGCGATGTTCACCCGCGGCGCGGTGCCGGGATCGATCAGGCTGTCGTAGGGCCGATGCGCGCTGCCGCCGATCGCGTAGATCTCGAACGGGATCTGCTCGGCCGCGACCTCCAGCAGCGGGGCGAACCCGTCTTCGACGATCACCACGCGCGGTGCGGAATCCACCACCATCGGCGCGAGTTCCGGTGCCGTGAGCCGGAAATTGAGCGGAACGCTGATCGCGCCGAGCTTGAGCGTGGCGAGGATGACGTGCGCCAGCTCGGGCCGGTTGAGCATCATGACCGCGACGCGGTCGCCCTTGCCGACGCCCCGCGCGGCCAGTCCGCGGGCGAGGGCGTCGGTGACCGCATCGAGCTCGGCCCAGGTCTCGGCGGTGTCGCCGAACACGATCGCCTGCTGATGAGAGCGGGTCTTACCCCAATAACGCGTCAGATCCGCGAGATTCATTTCGAATTCCTCCTCGTTGGCCGACTGCTCGGCCGCGAGCACCGGCGGATGTGACCGCCCTCACTGCGTGTCGCCAAACCTAACAGCTTTAGATTTATTCCGCAATACCCCGGCAAGCTCCCCATACTGGCTATCCGAACGCATGAAAATGACACCCACACAACATCTTTCGTGTGAGTGTCGTTCTCCCCGGCAGTGGCTCAGCCGGTAGGTTCCGTGTCCTTCGCATACAGGTGGCGATCGGCCGCCGCGGCGATGCGCGCATCGTCGTATCCGGCCACCTCGCGCAGCACCCGCTCGGTGTCGGCACCGGCCCGGGGCGGCAGTGCGGGGGCGAACTTCTCCCCGGCCACCCGCACCGGACTCACCACGAATTCGAGCTCACCCACCCCGGCGTAGTCGACGCGATAGGTGTTGTCCCTGGCCCGGAAGTGCGGATCGTCGAGCATCTCGGTCACGGTGTTGACCGGACCCCCGGCGATGCCGTGCTCGAGGAACAGCTCCACCCATTCGTCCCGGGTGCGCTGGGCGAAGATCTCCCGCAACTCCCGCCACACGTGCTCGGCCCGCTGCGGCGCGCCCTCGTCGGCGCTGGTCAGATCCACCTCGACCAGATCCTCGCGGCCGACGGCGATCAGGAAGTTCCGCCAGAACTTCTCCACGTGCGAGCCGAACAGCACGGCCTTGCCGTCGCTGGTCCGATACGCCTCGAGCCGCGGCCAGTCCGGCAAGCGCCCGTCCGGCAACCAGGTCGGCCGGTGCATCGAGCGTTCCCGGTTCAACTCCGCGTCGGACAGATCCGGCATCCAGGCCGCCGCCACGTCGATACCGGAAACCTCCACTCGGGCACCGACCCCGGTGGCGTTCGCGCGGTGCAGTGCCGCCAGCAATCCCATCGCCCCGTACGCTCCGAGTGCGTACATCGCGATGGGCGGGCTGGTCGAACCGGCGATCCCGGTCATCGGCGGCTCGTCGGGCGTGCCGACCTCGCGCAGACCGGCGTACCCGTCGAAAACCGGTCCACCGGTACCCAGGCTGCGATACGGCCCGTCGGTGCCCATCCCGGATACCGTGCACAGCACGATCTTCGGGTTCACCTCCCGCAGCCGATCGAATCCGATGCCGAGCCAGTCCAGGTAGCCGCCGCGCATGCCCTCGATCACCGCGTCGCAGGATCGGGCCAGGTCCATGAATGCCTGTTTGCCCTCGTCCGAGCGCAGATCCAGGGCCACCGACCGCTTCCCGCGGTTCCACCGCAGATGCATGAACGACGGGCCGTCCGGATCGCCGATCGCGCGGCTGCCGCCCACCCGCACCGGATCGCCCAGCGGTCCGGATTCGACCTTGATCACCTCCGCGCCGAGATCGGCCAGGTGCCCGCCGAGCGAGGCCGGGGCCAGCTGTGCCACCTCGAGCACGCGTACGCCGTTCAGCAGGGAGAATCCACTCATCCGACGACCTCTTTCAATTCCTTCGAAATATTGTGCGTCTGTTCAGGTTTCAGCTCGATCCACAATCCTTCGGCCTCCACCAGCAGGACGTCGCCGTGGTGCAGCGTCCCGTACATGAACCGTTTGCGACCCTGCTGTTCGACCAGGCGCGCGGCCAGTGTCAGCTCGGTGTGCAACGGCGTGGGGGCGCGGAAGGAGACCTCGAGCCGGGCGGTGCGGGCCCACGGGCGGTGGTGGTTGGCCAGCCGCGCCATGATCTCGTCGAAGATCAGCGGGGCCACACCGCCGTTCATCGCGTAGCGGCCCGAGTGGAAACGCTCGACCCGCACCCGCCCGATCGCGGTGGTGTCGGTGATCCGGTCCAGCTGGATCGGCGGGGCCAGGGCTTGGCCGTGCCCGGCGCACTCCCAGCGTTTACCCGAGATCTGCTCGTCCTCGTCGACCTCGAATTCGGCCATGGCCGTGGCGATCTCACGCAGTCTCGCGGCCGACTCGGCAGCCGCGCGCGGCGTCGGCTTGCTTCGCGCGACCGCCTCCTGAGCGGCTCGCAGCGCCTCGATCAACTCGGTGTACTCGTCCTGCGCGGCGATGGTCGGGACGAACGGGTCCGCCCAGGTCGGATTCCAGATATCGGCGCTCATACCTCACCCGTGGTCTTCGCGGCCGGCCTGTTCGCGAAGAAGGTCGAGAACATATCGCCGATCGCCTGCTGTTCGAGCGTCGAGCGCACGGCCGCGTTCTCGTGCTCGTACCGAGCGCGCAGACTGTGGCCGGGGCCCTCGAGCAGTAGTCGTTTGATCTGCCGCAGCCCCTCGGGCGGTTGTGCGGCAATCTCTTTCGCGATTCGCACCGCCGCCTCGCCCACATCCGGCTCGTACCGGCTCAGCAGGCCCATCCCGTAAGCCTCCGCGCCGGGCACAGCCCGTGCGGTCATCAGCAGGTCACGGATGTGCGCGCCGCCGATGAGAGCGTCCAGCAACCAGCTCAGATTCACGCCGCCGTATCTGGCGGCGCTGACCGCCATGGTGGTTTCCGGACCGCCGACGCGCAGATCCGAACACGCCGCGTACATGGTTCCCGCGCCGTAGGCGAGGCCGTGGACAGCCGCCACGGTCGGTTTGGGGAAGCTCAGATACCGCCACAGCATGTCCTCCCGCTCGGCCATCGAGGCCCGCGCGAGTTCAGGCGGCATCGCCTCGAGCTCCTTGAGGTCGTACCCGGCGCAGAACGCCCGCTCGCCCGCACCCGCCAGGATCACCACGCGGATCGAATCCTCTTGCGCGGCATCGGACATCGCGGTGTCCAGTGCGCGTTGCAGGGCGATCGAGATGGCGTTGTGCGCGTGTGGGCGATCGAACGTCAGCCGGAGCACGCCGGGGGCCGGGGTGTCCCGGCGCAGTTCCTCCTCGGCCATGACCCGCTACCGGGCCGCGACCGGCTGGGCGGCCCGCTCGGACTCGAGCCGCGCGACGTCATCGGCGACCATCTTGTGAAAAACCTGTCCCGGCAATTCGTTTCGCCCGTAGATCAGCTCCTCGACCTGACCGTGCGCCGCGTTGTCGGTGATCGTCTTGGTGACGAACCAATCCTCGGCGTGCAACGTCTCCATCAGCAGATCCCAATTCTTCTGCAGGATCCGCTCCTCGCGCGGCGTCTGCGGCTTGCTCGGGGACAGCAGGCGGATGGTGCAGTAGCTGACGTTGGGATCCTGCGCGTCCGGCACGATCGTCCAGATCTCGAAGTGGTTGGGCTCGGTCACCAGCATGGTCCCCGGATAGATCGTGTAGTTCGCCAGCGAGTAGTCCCGCACGTCGAACGAATCCGGGTCGGCGTCGCGCACCTCGGTAATCGCCTTGCGCGCCACCACGAGTCGCCACGAGCGGCCGACCGGATCGAAGGCGGTGATATTGCCCTCGAGGTAGTTGCACACCGTCTTGGTGTGCAACTGGCACAGGTGATACGAATCCTGCACCCCGTCCACGGCGATCTTCCAGTTCATGTCCAGCCGCCAGGTCTCCTTGCGCACCTGATATGACCCGCCCATCCCCGTGTCGGCGACCTCCGCGTCGTGCTTGTCCCCCAGCACCGCGGCGATGTCGAGGGTTTCGCCAACGGTCGGCACCACCCAGACCAGTCCGTGCCGGACCTCGCACGGGAATTCGACCAGGCCGTACTCGCCGCGATCCATCCCGTCGAACCCCTCGGCGTGCGGCATCCCGCGCAGCGAGCCGTCCTTGCCGTAGGACCAGTTGTGATACGGGCAGGCGAACACGCGCTTGCAGCCGGACTCGGAGAATTCGACTTTGGCCCCGCGGTGCCGGCACACGTTGGAGAACGCCTTGACGCTGCCGTCGCTCTGCTTGACCACCAGCAGCGGTGTCCCGATCAGCTCGGTGGTCAGGAAGTCACCGGCCTTCCGCAACTCGTCGACGTGCGCCACGATGTGCGGGAATCGCCGCACCACCGCTCGTTCCTTGTCCGCCAGCTCGGGATCGTCGAATACCGAAAATGACACGCGGAGAAGGTCTTCCGCGTAGTCGGTGGTGTTGTTGTCCACGTGGGCGATGAGCCGCTGCGTGAGCCTGATCTTCTCGTCGCGCTCCATCATCCGAGAGTGGCACACGAGACAATGGTTGTCTAGTGTCTTATCTAAAGCTTTTCGATTTCCCGACTACTTGGTATCGTGTTTCGGTGACTGCACACGGCACGCACATCGAGCTCCCAGCCGATACCCGATCGGCCATCCTCGCCGCGGCCGAGTCCTGTTTCGCCCGCCTCGGCATCGCGAACACCACCATGGAGGACGTCGCCAAGGCCGCGTCGAGTTCGCGCGCGACGGTGTATCGCTACTTCGCCGACCGTGACGCGCTGGTGACCGAATCGGTGGTCCGGCGCGCCCGCGCGAACATGGATTCCGCCCGCGAGTTCATCGCCCGGCACCCGACCATCTCCGAGCGCATCGTCGAGGGCATCTGTGAGGACGTACGCCGCGGCCGACGCGATCCGATGATGCACCGACTGGTCTCACCTGCGGAAATGGTGCTGGCCGCGCGCCTGCTCACCGAGACCGGCCGCGCGGTCGAGCTGACCTACGAACTGTGGGAGCCGATTCTCACTCGGGCGCGCGCCGCGGGCGACATCCGCGCCGATCTCGACATCCGGCTGCTGTGCGAGTGGATCTCGGAGCTGGAGATGTACTACATCGCTCGCGGCTCGACCCGTGAGGCCGAGGACCTCGATACGGTCCGCGCGCGACTACGTACATTCCTGCTTCCCGCACTGCTCCCCTGACTCGTCCGCGACGGTCCGACGTGGCTGGATCGATGCCCCCGATCGAGCGAATACGGTCCGCGACCGCCGACCGAGAAGTACGCTCCCTAACCTATGATCGATAGGTTAACCAATCTGGTCGACCACCGCGTCACTCCCGGGAGGCGTGTCATGACGCCGAAGCGCAACACCCGATCCGGCCGCCGAGCCTCCGGTCGCCGCACCCGTTTGCGCACTGCGCTCGCGATCGGAGCCGCGGCCGCGAGCATCTGCGTCGGCACATCGCCTGCCCTCGCGCAATCGCCGCAATATGGTCCGCCACAATCGAATTGGGAATCAGCGGTGGCGTATTCGGTGTCCGCACCGGAAGCGCTCCCGCCCGGCATGAACGACTTCGGCTGCCACCCCACCTCGGCCCATCCCAGGCCACTGGTCCTGATCAACGGCGCATTCCTGAACGCCTACGCGAACTGGGCGATGTACTCACCCCGGCTGCACGCGGCAGGTTATTGCGTCTTCGGCCTGGATTACGGCGGACCGGCAGGCGGACCGTTCCACCAGATGGGCGATATGCGCGCTTCCGCCGCGGAGATCGGCCGGTTCATCGATCGGGTCCGTGCGGCCACCCACACCGATCAGGTCGATCTCGTGGGCTATTCCGAGGGCGGGCTGGCACCGCTCTACTACCTCAACGTGCTGGGCGGCTCACCGCGGGTGCACACCATGATCAGCCTCGACTCGCCGGTGCGTGGTTTGAGCGGCTATGGCGTGCTGGCCGAACTGTCGGCTCTCCCGGGTGGCCCGCAGGCACTCGGCTCGGTCCTGCCGGCCGCCGCGGACGGTGCAGCGGGTTCGGCCTTCGTCAGCGAAATGTCCCGCAACGGCTTCACCCGCCCGAGCCTCCGATACGTGAGCATCACCTCCCGTGCCGACCTGGTCGTCACCCCCGGCGAAGCCCGCCTGCCCGAAGCCCCCAACGTCACCAACGTCATCACCCAGGACTCCTGCCCGCAGGACCAGGTCTTCCACGGTTCGGTGATCTACGACGACATCACACTGCAACTGGTCCTCAACGCACTGGACCCGCAGCACGCCGTGCCGCCGATATGTCACGTTGTCCTGCCACTCGTCAACTGAATCAGGACTGTTCGATTTCCCGGATCTCCCGGAAACGCGCTCACCCAGCTGGGTCGAGACGTTCCGAGCCGGGGTCGCACAGTGCGGCCTCATGAACGAGCGTTCACAGTCCTCCACCTGCTCGAGGAAATCCGGATATCGAACCAGGGTTCGCCCGCGGATATCCGAGGCTCGGTGAGTTGCTCGCCACGGTTCCGATCGGCGGCGGCGGGTTCCTGCCCGTCCCAGACGCGCCGGGCATCAGGATCCATCGTCGACATGTTCGTGGCCGGGATCCGTACCGCCCATGGTACGAACTCCGACCGCGAACTGCCTTACCGGCGTGGCTTACCGCGACGGTTTCACTTCGGGGCGGTGGCGCCGTCCAAGGCGTTGCCGATGCCGCCGATGTCGGTGATGGTCCAGTTGTCGTGGCTGTCCAGGGTCAGCTGATAGGTCGCGGTCGACTGGATGCCCTCGGGGGCCTGGCTGTTCTTGGTCAGCACGCTGACGAAGCAGTCCACGGAGTAGATGCCGTTGTTGTCCGAACGCACCTTGGCCGCAACGGGTTTGGCCGTGGACACCCACTGCAGCGGGGTGATGATCTGCTCCATCGAACCCGCCGCCTGGGTCAACCGGTTGGACAGTTCCGGGCTGGTGCCCTTGGTCAGGCGCGAGCGCCAGGAGGCCAGATCTTGGAAGTTCATCTCCGCGGCGGCGGTGGCGTAGTCGAGTGCGACCTGTTCGGCGTGCGCGGTCCCCGCCTGCTCCGCACGCCCGGCGGCGATCTGATCGGACTTGTCGCTCAGCTGCCAGCCCAGCACCGCGACCGCGACGGCCAGCGCGAGGACCAGCGCGCCGACGACAACGGTTTTCAGCTGGATCGAAGAGTTCCCCGTCCGTCGTCCACGCCGCAGCGCGGCGGACAGCGCCTTGGAACGACGGCGCGACTCGTCCGCGACGGGCGCGGATTCCGTGGTGCCGCTGGATGATTCGGTGTCGGGATCGGTGGCGGATTCGGGGTCGGTGCGCACGGAAGTGGAGCGGTTCATGGAAGCCTTCTTCGAACGGGGATGGTCAGGGAAATCGCTGTCGTCGCGGAGCAGGGGCTACCTCCCCGGTGGTCGCAGGTGCACGGTGATCGCGTCGCCCGAGGAGGTCGAGGCGATCGCGTTGTCCAGCAGCCGCCCGACATCCACCGTCGACATCGACGCCGCCCCGGCCCGCACGCCGGGCAGCAGGTCCACGCCGAGGGTGTGCAGATCTTCGGAACTCTTGTCCAGGAACGCCTGCAACTGATCGATCAGCGGGGCGGCCCCGTCGCGGATACCGGTCAGCGGGCCGAAGGACGCGGCGAAGTCGATCCCGCCGAGCACATCGTTGAATCCCGACCCGAACTGCGCCAATTGCGGTGTGGCCCCGGCGAGGTCGGCGGGGACGGTACCGGTGCCTTCCAGCAGCGGCTGCAACTTCGTCAGCAACTGCGTCAGGTTGTCCGATCGCCGGGTCAGGGTCTGGGCGAGCAGCTGGCCCGCACGCGACAGGTCGTTCAGGACATACGAATCATCGGGCAGCGCCACATCGACGGTCCGGAAGATCTCCCGGACCCGATCGGGCTCGATCTGCTCGAGCATCCGGGTCAGCCGGGCCGACAATTCCTGGAATGTGGTCGGCACGACCACATGGGCGGCGGGCACGGCCGCCCCGTTCGTCAGGTATGGGCCGGATTCGGTCGCCGGAAGCACCGCCAGATATGCCTCGCCCAGCGCCGAGAGATTGTCGACCCGGAAACTGCTCTCCGACGGGATGCGGTAGCCATCGTCGTAGTTCCAAGCGATCTTCACCTGGTCCGGCGTGGGGTCGATACCGGTGACGTGCCCGATCGCGACGCCGCGCAACAGCACCCGGGAGCCGACCACCAGGCCGTTGGTGTCGGGAACCGACATACTGGCGGTGCGAACGTGTTGCAGCAGACCGGTATCCAGGCCGATGTGGTTCAGATACACGAACGAGGACACGGCCAGCGCCGCCATGCCCGCGACGGATGCGATTGTCTTCAGGCTCATTTCACCGCTCCCAGCATGCGCAGCAGATTCTGGACGTCCCCGACGATCTGGTCCCCCTTGTCCGTCTCGATCGAGCGGATGTCGACCGAGGGATTCTGCGCGAACGGCAGCAACGTGGTGCGCAGGAAGTCCGACACCTTCGCGGTATCCGCGGGTGCGCGGTCCCAGATGCCGCGGCCGACCGCGCCGGTCTCGGCCAGGGAATTCAGCATGGGCACCATCCACAGCCCGCCCTCGTACACGCTGCCGACCGAGGGCAGGATCTGGCTGATGTAGGACACGATGTTGACCGCCGTGCGACGCCAGTAGTGCACGGTCGGTTGCCCGAACAGCGTTGCCAGGGTCTGCCCCCTGGCGTCGATCGAGGCGCCGGTCGCGCTGAAACCGTTGAGCATGCGGTCGATCTCATGGGTGTCACCGGACAGATCACGCATGTCCCCGGCGACGACGTTCGCCAGCCGCTGCACGTTGCGAGGCTTGGGCATGACGGTATTGATCCCGGTCATGGCGTTCTCGATCTGCTGGATGCTGCCGCCGTTGACGAAATACGCCATGACCGCCATGGTGTCCTCGAGCTGCGGCGGCGAGCTGGTGTGATCGACGCTCACCGTGCCTCCGGGCGGCAGGTAAGGGCCCTGCACCACCGGCCCGTGATCGAGCGCGATGTAGGTATCACCCAGCAGGGTGTTCTGGCGGATGACCGCGCGCACGTCGGCGGGGATCTTCGTCCCCTCCTTGACCTCGGCGCTGACGTCGACGATTTTCCCTGCGACGGTGAGCTTCTCGACCTGCCCGACGCGCAGTCCGTCCATCATCACATCGGCTCCGGTGGGCAGATTCATGGTGCTGGCGAACTGCATCCCGAGCTGATAACCCGCCCCGACGCCGCCGCGGACCGAAGGCAGATCGTCCGGGCCCACCGCCGAGCACGCGCAGGTGGCCAGCAGGCTGCACCCGAGCACCGTCGCCACGGCGCCGGTCTTCCATCGTGTGGTCGTCTTCATCGTTGACCTTTCGCGAGCACCATGTCCAGCAGTCCCGTGACCGGCACCCGCACATGCCCCTGAACGGTCGAGCAGCTGCCGGGACGCGTACGGTTCGCCTCCTCGCACAACTCGGGAGCCACCGGGGAATCGGCCTGGACGGTCGGCGGGCGGTAGTCGATCACCATCCCGCCGTTGCCCGTCGACTGCTGCCGCAGTGTCGCGGCGATCGACGGAATCGAATCCAACAGTCCGGCAATGTCTTTCGATCGGCTGGCGGCCAGGTGGACGGCATCGGCGACCGGGCCCTGCAACAGTGGCCAGAGCAGGTCGCCGTTGTTGGTCTGCACATCGTGCAGCACGTTCACCAGCCAGCCGACGCCCACGCAGACGTCCACCACACCGGGCCACAGATCGATCCCCGCGCCGACGACCTCGGGCATCTGATCCAGGATGGATTTCATCGCGGGCCACCGCTGTAGCGCGGCGTCGGTCAGCGGTGCCATGTTCTGGATGATGGATCCGATATCGGCCATCAGCCTGTCCGGGCTCTGCGCTGCCGCGGAGGCGTGCAGCATCATCGACCGCGCGTTGTCGCCCTGCCCGCGCAGCGCCTGTTCGAAGCCGGACACGGCCTTCTGGAAGCTCTCCCGGTTGTCGTCCGGACTCAGCGCGTTGATGAAATCCGCTGCCGAGCCCGCGATTTCGGAGATGCTCTTGGGCGTGAAGCTGTGCTCCTCCGGAATGCACTGCCCGGCAGCGAGTTCCGGGCCGGTTCGATAGTTGCCCACCAGTTCCACACTGCGGTCGGCGAGGATCGACTTGGAACGGGTGACCGCGCGGACGCCGACGGGGAACCGCCGACCGCCGTCCAGGGTGAAACTCACCTCGACGTGATCGCCCCGCGGTTGGATCCGGTCCACGCGGCCCACCTGCAATCCCATCTGGGTCACCGGATTACCCGCGTACAGGCCCACCGCGTCGGGCATCTCCGCGCAGAACCCCGAATGCGATTGCGGGCCTTCCGGATCCACGACGGCGAAGCCAAGGCCGCCCACCAGTGCGAGTGCCAGCACCCCACCGGTGCCGATCAGATACTTCCTCCGAATTGTCATCTCAGCACGTCCGCCCGGGAAGAGGAACACAGATATTCGAGGCCAGCACGGTGCCGCCGGCGATCGTCGCCAAACCCTGCGGGGTCAGCCATGCCGCGAGCTGGGCGCGCAGTCCCTGTAGTTTGTCGATAGCCGGGCCCATATTCGCCTGGAAACTCTCGATCGACTTACGCACCTGGTCCACCGCGCCGTGCACCTGATCCTTGTGGTCCAGGTAGAACTTCATCTCCGGCTGCACCCGCATCAGGACGTCACCCAGCAGGGCATAGGCTTCGTTGAACCCGACGTGCGCGTTGTTGTAAGTGGATACGACCAGATCGATTTGACGGATCAGGTCGAACACGAAATCCCGGCTGCCGTTGAACGTCTTCATGTACTCCGAGGCCAGACCGGTGATCTGCTCGACCTGCGTGCGCTGGCGGTCCATCACGGCCGAGATGCTGTTCATCCCGGCGATCAGCGACCCGACCGACGTCGAATTGTGTTGCAGCGCTTCGGCGACCTGATCGATATTGGCGTTCACGGTGCCGCCCTGCACCTGGTCGGTCACATGCGGTGCGGCCTGGAGCACGTCACCGATCGAATACGGGACGCTGACGTGGTCGACCGGGATCACGCGCGAGCCCAGCGGCGAATCACCCAGTGGCACAACAGTTACCGCGTAACCGCCGACCGGGGTGAGCATGCGGACCTCGACGCGCGAATCGTCGCCGATCAATGTGTCGTCCGAGACCTGCGCCTCGACCAGTACGGTATCCGGCTGGAAGGACACCTTGGTCAGCTTGCCGACGGTGATCCCGGCGACCCGGACTTCCTCGCCCGTCGACAGCGTCGAGGCGTCGGTGGTCTGGAACGATACCGTGCGCTGCCCGGCGGGATGGATGTAGAACAGGGTGGTCGCGCCCAGGGCGGCGACGGCGGTGACCACGACCACCGTCCCGAGCAGAATCTCACTGGCGGTCACCCGCCGAATCAGAGCGCCCAGCGCACCGCGCCACGGCCCGCTCGTCATCACTTCCGGCATACCACGACCTCGCTCCCGTTCAGCAAAACCTTGACCTCCGTGGGCAATTGGGCGATCCCATGACTGCAGTTCATCGCTGCGGGCGCGGCCGACGTCTGCGGCAATTGCAGCCCGGCGAACGTCACCGGCAGCAGCCGCAGCGCCTCCGCGGCCTGCGGCAGCGAGGCGAACGCGTGGCTGAGTATCTTGTCGACATCCACACCGCGCGCGAAGCCGAGCTCGATGAGCAACTGGTGGACCGGGGTGAGGAATTCGGGTCCGAATTTCGCCGTCTTCGGGAATTGGCTCAGCACGGTCATCGCCTTGGCGATCGGAAAACTCAGCGATTTCATGAATTCCATGACCTCCGGCGACTTTCCGCCCATCGAATCGGAGATCCGCAAGAGATTCGTGACCAATACGGAGATGACCTGTTCCCGGTCGTGCGCGAGATCGGTGAGCCGCTGCACGCTGTCGAGCATGGGCGCCAGACCCGATCCGTCGCCCTGCAACAGGGTGATCGCGTTCTGCATGAAGGTATTGATCTCGTTGGTGCTCATCGTGCTCAGCACCGGTTGCAGACCGTTGAACAACTGGGTGATGTCGAACGAAGGCCGGGTCCGATCGGTGCCGAGCTTGTGGACCGGGTGGCCCGGCCGGTCCGGCTCCTGCAGATCCACATATCGGATCCCGGTGAGGTTCTGGTACTTCACGGCCAGCACCGAGTTGTCCAGCAATCGGTACGGATGCTCGAGCGAGAAACTCACCTCGGCGATGCTCGCGCCGTTCTTCCGGATGAGCTTGATCGCCGAAACCTTCCCTACCCGAACGCCTTTCGTGCGGATATCGCCGTTGACGTGCAGGCCGGACGCATCGGTGAACTCGGCGGTGTAACTGTCGGTGTCACCGTGCACCGGATTCTTGATGGCGCTGAGGATGATCGAGAACAGTACGACCGCCACGACCGCGGCGACGCCGAGCTTGCCCAGCGTGACGAACAGTTTGGTGCGTGGGCTCATCGGTGTTCCTCCCCGGCCGGTGCGGTCGGAATTCCGGTCAGCGCCAGCGGCGTGGCGAACATCGGCAGATCGTCCACGACGATGCGCAGACTCAGCGTCTTGTGCCCGTTGCTGCCGCGGAAGGCCGCGTTGTACCGGTCGATCAGTGTCATCAGCTTGTCGGGAGCCTTGCCGCCGCCGAGCATGTGCGGCATGGCGTCACCCATCGCCTGCACGAGCTGGGTAACCGGGGTCAGCTGCGACCCGTGCGAGGCGAGCAAGTGACCGGCCTTGCCGAACAGGCTGTTGGCCGCCAGTCCCAGACCCTCGTCGGTCTTGTCCATGAACGCGTCGTCCACGCCGACCGAACCGTCGGGCCGACGATTGTAGGAACTGTTGTACACGTTGTAGAGGGCGTCGACCGCCTGATCACCGAAAGCCGGTAGGACAGCGAGGATGTCGTCGGCCCGGCGCATCAGTTCGGTCGGCATCGTCTGCTGGGTGGCGGCCACCCGATCGGCCAAGATGATTCCCGATTGGATGAGCGGGGTCAGCCCGTCGGTGTACCGCACGACCTTGTTCAGGGTGGTCACCATCGACTGGGTCAGCGTGCCGTCGACCGCGACCGAACCCTTCTCCAGCATCGTGGACATGGTGAAGTCACCGGCGGGCGTCTTGTCCAGCGTGCTGCCGGACACCAGCCGATTCCCCTCGGGGTGGGCGATCAGATCGACCGCGCTGATGCCGAAATAGTTCTGCGGGCGGAAATCCAGGTCGAAATCGTCGGTCAGGCGCGCGGAGATGCCGGACCGCAGTTGCAGGCTCATCCGCACCGTGCCCGGATCGGTCTTCTCCAAGCCGGTGACCTCACCGATCTCCGCGCCGTGCAGAATCACCTTCGTCCCGGTGCCGACGCCCGGACCGACATAGGGCACTTGAACATTCAGCGCCAGGCCGGACGGCTCGTGGTAGGTCGGGTACACCCACATCGTGGCCGCCAGCACGACGGCGACCGTGGCCGCGACCCCGGCGGCCGCGATGTTCACGATGCGTTTCTGATCGCGGTCGGTGCCGCGCAGGAAATCCTGATTGCGTGTCTTGGCCATCGCCCTATCCTTTGAAAACCAGCAGGGGGCTCAGGCCCCAGATCACCACTGTCATCGCGAAATTCAGCACGACGATCGCCACCAGGCTCGCCCGGATCGCCCGGCCCGACGCGGCGCCGACGCCCGCGGGCCCGCCGGAGGCGAAATAGCCGTAGTAGCAATGGATCAGCGTGACCACCGCGCAGAACGACACCGCCTTGATCACCGAGGCCCCCAGATCCGGCCAGCTCAGGAACTGCGCGAAATAGTGGTCGTAGGTGCCGTGCGGCTGATGGTGGAAGACCTTGACGATGATCCCGCCGGTGAAGAAGGCGACCACCAGCGCCATCAGATATCCGGGCAGCACCACGAGCATGCCGCCGATGAGCCGGGTGCCCACCACGAACGGAATCGCCCGCAGCCCCATGGATTCGGTGGCGTCGATCTCCTCGGAGATGCGCATCGCGCCGATCTCGGCGGTCATCCGGCAGCCGGCCTGGGCGGCGAAGCCGATGCCGGTGATGATCGGGGCGATGACGCGAATATTGCCGAAGGATCCGATGATTCCGGTCAACGCGCCGAAGCCCAGCAGATCGAAGGCCATGAACGCCTCGATCGCCACCACCGCGCCGACGGCCACGCCGAGGAAGAACATCAGGCTGACCACACCGCCGTCGACGATGAGCGAGCCACTGCCCCAGGCCATGTTGTTCATCGTCTTGACGGTCTGTTTGCGATAGTGGCGAACGGTGACCGGCAGCAGCGCGACGGTCTTGACGATGAACACGGCCACTTGGCCGATCTCCCCGACCATGTCGCTCACGCTGCGCCCGATTGCGCGAAGCGGGCGAGCGGCCAAGGCGGGCAACGCATTCGAGTAGTTCGAAGGTGTACTCATCATCACGCCAATCGCGCCGGGAAGAACATCATCTGCAGCTGACTGATCAGCAGATTCGTCATGAAGATGCAGAACACGCTCAGCACGACCGAGGCGTTGACGGCGTTCGCCACACCCTTCGGGCCGCCCTTGGCCTCGAGACCGCGCAGGCTCGCGATCAACACCACGATGGCGGCGAAGACCAGCGATTTGAGCACCGAGAACGCCAGATCGGTCGGGGTGGCGAACGCGCCGAAGGACTGCCAGAAGCTGCCCGGCACAACGTTGTTCACGTTCGCCGAGATGACCAGGCCCGCGAAGACGCCCGCGCCGACGATGATGATGATGCACAGCACCGGGGCGATCACGATCATCGCGACGAAGCGCGGCATCACCAGGCGTTCGATCGGGTCCACGCCCATCACCCGCATCGCATCGATCTCCTCGCGGATCGAGCGGGCGCCCAGGTCCGAGGCGATCGCGGAGGCCGCCGCGCCGCTCATCAGCAGACCGGCCGCCATCGGCGCACCCTGGCCGACGACGCCCAGGCCGCTGGCCGCGCCCGCCAGCGAGTTGGCCCCAACCTGATTCATGATGCCGCCGACCTCGACCGACACCTCCGCGCCGATCGGTATCGCCATCAGCAGCGCGGGCAGCGCGGTCACCTTGAGCAGCAACCACATCTGGTCGACCAGCTCGTACACCGGCATACGCAGCCGCACGGTGTCCACGACCGTGTAGCGCACCACCGCGGCGGTCAGATGGGCAGACCGGCCCAGGGTTGCCAGGCTGTCGCGCGGCGCTCGCCGCAGATGTGCCACCACCCGTTGTATGCGGGACGGCGTCACCGGTGGCGACTCGTCGAGACGATCGTGCGATGGACCGCCGGGGCCGGATACTGCGTGGGCGATCATCGGTGCCTGCGTGATACTCATCGGTGGCACCTCCCTCCATGGATGTCGGCGCATGCGACAGCTGCGCCGCTCTAACCGATTTCTGGTGCTGATTGTGTGCGGAATTCCCGGCAGTGCGCCCAGGCGTCACCGACGGTGAAATTACTTGCTACGCAACGGATTTATAGAACCGAATACCGATTTCTCATGCGCCGCGTGATCGGCGCCGCGCCCTGCGCAGATTCGAGGGCCGGAAGAACGATCGCAGTATTCCCGATCGGTTCGGCGACATTGCCTTCGAGCGTCATTGTTCGATACTCCGATTTCACGAGACCGCATTCGCTCGCGCAGTACGGCGAGCGGTGGAGCCACCGGCACTCCCGGAATACCGACCCGGCACATCGGTTGTGATCCGAATCTCCCTGAGGCGCACCACGTGTCGTGGCTCACATAGAACATACTTCGTTTTACGCGTTACGTCAATCGTCTTTTGTAACGCAGCCTGCTCGACGGTTCAGCGATCCGCCAGGTCCGAGACCGCATGGCCCACACCGAAACTCGCCTCCACCGCAGTGCGAGCCGCGGGGGTGAGCGTGTGCAGCATCTCGCGCACCCGGTTCTGGCGGCGGGTCACCGCCTGCCGGAACGGCATCCCGGGAGTGGCCTGCATCTGCGGGATGATGCCCTCGATCTCATCCACCCCACCCGCGTGATGACCGGCATCGACCAGCGCCTGTTCGCGCTCTATCTGCGCCTCGTCCTTCTCCTCGGACATGCCGATCGGGCCGACCATGCGGCCGTTGAGGAACTGCTTCACCACGGGCTCGTCGGAGGTCAGCAGTACCTCGCGCGGTCCGAACATGACCAGTTCACGGCGGAACAGCATCCCGATATTGTCCGGCACCGTGCGCGCGAGATTGATGTTGTGCGTGACGATCAGGAACGTCGCATCGATCTGCGCGTTGATATCCAGGAACAACTGACTGATGTAAGTGGTGCGCACCGGATCCAGGCCCGAGTCCGGCTCGTCCACGAGAATGATCTCCGGATCGAGCACCAGCGCACGCGCCAGCCCGGCACGCTTGCGCATCCCACCGGAGATCTCGCCGGGCAACTTGTCCTCCGCACCGAGCAGACCGGTCAACTCGAGCTTCTCGAATACGATCCTTCGGATCTCGGACTCGTTCTTGCGGGTGTGTTCGCGCAGCGGGAACGCGACATTGTCGAACAGGCTCATCGAGCCGAACAGCGCACCGTCCTGGAACAGCACGCCGAAGAGCTTGCGGATCTCGTACAGCTGCGACGTCGAGCACTGCATGATGTCGGTGCCGTCGACGTGGATCGATCCACACTCCGGACGCAACAGACCGATCAGCGATTTGAGGAACACCGATTTGCCCGTCCCCGAGGGACCGAGCAGGACACTGACCTCCCCGGGCGGCAGCGTCAGGCTGACTTCACGCCAGATCGTCTGGGCACCAAAGCTTTTGGTGATTCCGGCAGTGCTGACTTCGACGCCCATGTTCTCTCCTCGGCCGAGCATGCGCGCATGGACCAGCGCGCCAACGGACAACCAGCTCGGCCTGGCCGGCAGAGCCGGAACCGCGAACGAGCTGTGATACAAACTACGGTAGACGTCAGACGTCAGACGTTAGACGGATCACACAATTCGTGCAATGATATCTCTCAGCTTTCGATCAGCGAAGGCTTTCGAACAAGCCCGGGCTACCAACTCTGCGGAGCCGGGCGGCGCAGCTGCCCGAACCATGCTGGCCTACAGGCGAATCTGCGATCCCAGGGAGTTATCCGATGCGATCACATCGTCGTGCGCAGTCGAGAAATACGAATCGATCCACGCCCGCGCGCCCAGCGGCCCTGGTCTCCGCGCTCGCGGTCACCGGACTGCTGGTCGCGGGATCCTCGAGCGCCGGGAGCGAGCCCGCGCCACCGCCGACCCGGAGCACCGCGAGCCCGGAATTCACTGCGCTGCAACGCGATCTCCGTGCGAAGCCGAGCGGTCCCGCGCTGGTGCCCGCGGTCGTGCCGACGCTGCGCCCGCACCCGGCCGCCCAGGAACCGAGCACCCAACCCGATGACGCACCACCGGTGCAGCCCGTCGCGGCTACCCCCGCCGACGCAGCCACACCCGCGCCCGGCAGTGCGGCCGCCGCGATCCCCGAACCGGTGCTGGCCGCGTACCGCAATGCCGAGCTGATTCTCCGACAAACACAGCCCGGTTGCGGTCTCACCTGGAATGTCCTGGCCGGTATCGGCCGGATCGAGTCCGGCCACGCGCGCTCGGGCAATGTCGACGCACACGGCAGAACGGTGTCACCGATTCTGGGTCCGGCACTGGACGGAACCCTGCCCGGCAATGAGATCATCCGGGCCACAAGCGGTTACGTCCGCGCCATCGGGCCCATGCAGTTCCTGCCGAGCACCTGGCAACGCTGGGCCTCCGACGGAAACGGCGACGGCATCACGGATCCGAACAATATCTACGATGCCGCACTCGCCGCCGGACGATATCTGTGCGCGGACGGCGCGAACCTCAGCGATCCGCAACAACGCCTGAACGCGGTCCTGCGCTACAACCACTCGATGGCCTACGCGTCGAATGTGCTGACCTGGTCGCGAATCTACGCAGGTACGCAAGCCGGTCCCGCCGATGTCGTTCCGTCCGTACCCGAGACGTCGACCGTCGGACCGGACGACGGCGCGGCGGCATCACCCGATGAGCACGTCCAAGCGGTCGTAACCTCGAACCCCAAGCCCGGCAACGCATTCCCCACACCGGCACCGATGATCTATATCCCGGGACTTCCCCCGATTCCCTGTGGCATCCTCTGCCCTCCGCCACCTTCTGGTCGGTAAATGGCCGTCCGCTTCATCAGCAAGCTGTCCCTTGCGAGACGATGGTCCCGGTCGGACCTGCACCATGGGTGCCGCCCAGGACCCGATCACCGGATCGGTCGTCCCACGGGTGCGTCGGGTCGAGTTTGCGGGCCTGTGGTCCGTTGGAGAGATTCACCGCGAGCGAGTTCTGGCGGGCGGTTCCGCACCGGGTCGACGCTTCACGGCCTGCTGCGTCGCGAGGGCGGTCACAGCGAATCGGCGATGTCCGGACATCCTCTGCCCCAACAGGATTCACCGTATTGCGCGGCGGTGGCCCCCTCATATCGGCCACCGCCCACACCCGTGCGAGACCGGCGCGCCAGCCGGGCCGGTCATCGCGATCGGAGCACGCGGGTAGAACTCACTTGCCCGCGAAGGCGGGAACCTCGTCCCACTCCCCGATCTGATAGCACGCGTGCGCCTCCTCCTGCTCGAAGGACAACATGCGGCACAGCCGGACCGCGCCGTGATCGTCGGGGTCGATCCGCATCAGCACCACTTGCGCGCCGGTATCGGCGAGTTCGCGCAGGGCGGCGGTGATCAGCGCCTCGCCGAGTCCGCCGCCGCGGATCTCCGGGCCCACGATCAACGCACGCACCCACGCCGCACGCAACTCCAGGTACCGCACCTGCCGTGGTTCGAACCAGACTGCTCCCGCTGGACGATCGCTGCCTGCCGAGGCGATCACCACCCGGCCGGTGCGATCGGCGAACTCGGTGCGGAACTGTTCGAACTGCGCCTGGATCAGGCCTTCTCGCGCGAGCGCGTCGCGCACCTTCGCCACGATCGCGTCGTCGGTGAGGTCCATCGGGCCCGCGACGGATATTCCGCCGGGAAATTCGGCCGGGGCCAAGGGTGTCGCGAACGGCCCGGCCAGGTGCCGCGCCATCGTCCACAGCCGGGCGATCGGTTCGATGCCGAAACGGCGGGTCAACCGCTCGGAGGCGGGGTGGCTGCCGTACGCCCAGCAACGCAGCGATCCCGCGCCCAGCCCACACCACCCCTCGGGGGCGGTCACGTCCAGCCCGAGTTCCTCGACCAGCAGGGTCGTGATGCCGCGTGAGCGGTAGTCGGGATGCACGGTGTACCGCACGGTCCCCTGCCCCTGGGCGTCGATCGACAGATGCAGATAGGCCACCAGCACCATCGGCGCGTCGTCGCGGATGCTCAGATCGCGCCGCGCCTTGATCGGCAGATGCCACACCGACTGCTCGGCGGTGGACACCGACTCGATGTCGCGCCGCTCCACGACCGAGAACCCAGCTTCCTCGTCGTACCGCGCGGCGGCCTCGACCAGCGCCGCCGCCTCGGCACGATCCTCGTCGCCGAGTCGGCGACACCAGGTGTAGTCGATCATCGTCTGCCCTTCCTATATGCCGCCGGTTTACAGATAAACCTACATGAGTTAGATTTAAGAAGCTATATTTACAGCTCAGGACGTTACACCGAGTGCATCAATACGCCTCGGACCATGCAATTCGATATTGGAGACAGCCCATGACCGAGGTCGGCGCCCCGCGCGAGGAACGGATCCGTCGCGCCCTGACACACCTGCGCAACGACACCACCGACGAGTTCGGCCATGTCACCTGGTTCGAGCCCAAGGAGTTCACCGATCCGACCGTCGCCCAGCACGAACGCGACCTGATCTTCGGCCGGGTGCCCTCGATCGTCGCGCACGGATCCGAGATCCCCCGCGCCGGTGACTTCTTCACCCTGCAGATGCCGCGCAACAAGGTCATCGTCGTCCGCCAGCGGGACGGCGGCGTGAAGGCCCTGGTCAATCTGTGCCGTCATCGCGGGGCCCTGCTGGAGAAGGAGGAGAAGGGCCGGTGCCGGCTGTTCTCCTGCCCGTATCACCGCTGGTCCTACGATATGGACGGCAGCCTGCGAACCATCACCCGCGACAACACCTTCGGCGAGCCCGAGCGCGAGACGCTGGGCCTTATCGAACTGCCGACCGAGGAACGTCACGGCTTCATCTGGGTGGTCGACGAGGCCGACGCCGAAATCGACGTCGCGGCCTGGCTCGGCCCGGAGATGGACGCCATCCTGGGCTCCTACGATCTGGGCTCGAAGGTCTGCGTGCAGGCCGAGGGCTTCGACGAGCCGGTCAACTGGAAGATCATGCAGGACGCCTTCCTGGACGGCTATCACATCCAGTACGCGCACCCCAACACCGCCGCGAAGCACATCCACACCAATGTGATGGCGTTCGACGACTTCGGGCGGCATTGCCGGTTCATCGCCCCGCGCAAGTCGATCGATCGCTGGATCGAGGAGGATCCGGGCGAGCGCAGCCTGGCCAACGACGTCACCGAGACGCATTTCCTGCTGCCCAACAGCACCCTGCTGCGCCAGCCCGACCACTTCCAGCTGCTGACCTTCCGGCCGCATCCCACCGAACCGCAGCGCAGCCGCATGGAGATGCGCCTGATCGTCCCGCCGGTCGAGCAGACCACCATGACCGAGGAGAAGTGGACTCGGCTGTGGGACAAGAACTGGCAGATCCTGCTCGACGTGCTGCACGCCGAGGACTTCCCGCTGCTGCGGGACTCCCAGCGCGGCATGACCAGCGCCAGCGCGGGCCGAATGGTGCTGGGGCAGAACGAAGTTGCCAACCAGGTCTTCCGCCGGGAGACCCAGAGACTGCTGACGCAGAAATGACCACGCCGCGCAGGCTTACCCGCCTGGGCACAGGAGGAGTGCAGTGAAAACAGATTTGTTCGAGTCCGACCACGAGCTGTTCCGGCAGACCGTCCGCGGCTTCGTCGAACGCCACGTCATCCCGAAGATGGAGAAGTGGGACGCCGACCGCCTCATCGATCGCGACACCTGGCTGGCGGCGGGTCAGCAGGGCCTGCTGGGCCTGGCGGTGCCGGAGGAGTTCGGCGGGCCCGGTGAGACCGACTACCGGTTCCGGGTCGTGATCCAGACCGAGATCGCCCGGGTGGGCGCGTCGGCGTTGCAGTCGGGCTTCTCCACCAATGACGACATCGTGCTGAACTACCTTCTGCGGCACGCGAATTCCGAGCAGAAGAGCCGCTGGCTGTCCGGTTTCGTCACCGGCGAGACCATCGGCGCGATAGCGATGACCGAGCCGGGCGCGGGCAGCGACCTGCGGGCGGCACAGACCACCGCGGTCCGCGACGGCGACGAGTGGGTCATCAATGGTTCCAAGACGTTCATCACCAGCGGCATGCTGGCTGATCTGGTCATCGTCTTCGCGGTGACCGATCGCGATCTGGGTTCGCGCGGCTTCAGCCTCTTCGTCGTCGAGGACGGCACTCCCGGCTTCACCCGCGGACGCAAACTCGACAAGGTCGGCCTGCACGCCCAGGACACCGCGGAACTGTTCTTCGACAATGTCCGCATCCCGGCCGGGAATCTGCTGGGCGAGGTCGGCGGCGGATTCGGCTACCTGATGCAGAGCCTGCCGCTCGAGCGTCTCGGAATCGGCATCGCCGGACAGGTTTCCGCCGAGGCGGTCTTCGATTGGACGCTGGACTACGTCAAGGACCGCCGGGCGTTCGGCAAGCACATCGGCGAGTTCCAGGGCCTCGGGTTCACCCTGGCCGAATTGCAGACCTCGATCGAGGTGTCCCGCGCCTACATCGATCGCTGTGTGCGCGAATACAATTCGGGCACGCTGACCGCGGTCGACGCGGCCAAGGCCAAGCTCTGGGGGTCCGAACTACAGGGCAAGGTGATCGACGCCGGTGTCCAGATGCACGGCGGATACGGCTACATGATGGAGTACCCGGTCGCCAAGGCCTACATCGACGCCCGCATTCAGCGCATCTACGGCGGGACGAACGAGATCATGAAAGAGATCATCCATCGCGATCTCATGCGCTCCTGACAGCACGGCCGGCGCGGTCGCCCGCGCCGGCCATTCCCCTCGTGCCGAAATGTATTTCGTATCCTCACCCGCGCTCGCCGGGCGCGAGCGCACCCGCGTGCACACCGGCGGCGGACAGCATCTCACCGATGTCGACGAATTTCACCCGGGGACGACCGCCAACGCGACCCGCCCGGCGTTCGGCCGCATCGATGGCTTTCCACTCGCGCGCGCCCAGGCGTTCCGGTCGCCGCTGCTCGAGCACGGCGTCCAGTTCCGCGCGCGAGCGGTCCGGAGTCCGGAGCCGACCAGCGGCGAAGTCCTCCAGCAGAGCACGCACGGTCTCCTGCGAGCAGTACCGGTTGGTGCCGATCACCCCCGACGGACCGCGTTTGATCCAGCCCGTCACATAGGTTCCCGGTATCGGATCGGCTCCGTCGGCATCGAGCACGCGGCCGTCGCGGTGCGGGATCGTTCCGTCGGAGTCGCGGAAAGGCAAGCCCGGCACCGCGATCCCGCGATAGCCGACCGAACCGAACACCACACCGCACGGCAGCACCTCGGCAACGCCGATCCGCCCTTGATCGGTCCGGGTGAATTCGACCGCGTCGACGGCACGCTCACCGCGAAAGCTATTGGGCCGCAGGAAGTATCGGAATTCGATGCGGCGATCGCCGGAACTCGCGGCACGTTCGGCCAATTCCCTGGCGACCTGGCTCTTGTGCCGGATCACCGAGTCCAGCCCGTCCGTGTCGAGCGGCGAATCGGCTTCGCGGATACGAACATCCACTCCCCCGACCTGTCCCAGGCCCAGCAGTTCGGGAGTGGTGAAGGCCGCGTGCTCGGGTCCGCGCCGTCCCACGACGACGACCTCGCGAATCCGGCTGGCCGCCAACGCATCCAGCGCGTGATCGGCGATATCGGTGCGCGCCAGCGCGGCGACGTCGGTGACCAGGATGCGGGCCACGTCGAGTGCGACATTGCCGTTGCCGATCACCACCGCGCGCTCGCCGGACAGGTCGAACACCCGGTCCGCGTGGTCGGGGTGGCCGTTGTACCAGCCGACGAAGTCGGTCGCGGTGTGCACACCGGCCAAGTGCTCGCCCGGTATGCCGAGGGTGCGCCCTTGCGACGCGCCGGTCGCGTAGATCACCGCGTGGTGGTGATCGAGCAGCTCGGCCGCGCTGATATGCGTGCCGACCTCGACGTTCAGCTCCAGCTTCAGCTGCTTTCTGCCGAGTGTCCGGGCGAAGGCGGTGGCGACCTGTTTGGTGTGCTGGTGATCGGGCGCGACCCCGTAGCGCACCAGCCCCAGCGGGGTGGGCAGCCGTTCGAACATGGTGATCTGGACGTCGATATCGCGACGCGCGGCCAGTTCCTCGGCCGCGTAGCAGGCCGAGGGACCCGATCCGACGATCGCGACCCGCAACGGCCCGCGATCGGTCACCTCGAGACGCGGTTCGGCCGGCACAGGCGGTGCCGCAGGTCGTTCGGTGCCGAAGTACGCGGCGTTGACCTCGAGATACGGTGCGGTCTCCGGCGTGAGATCCCCCGCGGGAACGATCGCGTCCACCGGGCACTCATCGATGCAGGCGCCGCAGTCGATGCAGGTCGCCGGGTCGATGTGCAGCAGTTCCGCGCGTCCGTAACCCTCCTCGCCCGGCCTCGGGCGAATGCAGTCGACGGGACAGACCTCGACGCATCCGGCGTCGTTGCAGCAGGGCTGCGTGATGACGTGTGCCACGGTTTCCTCCGGATCCACGGCTACTCGACCCGACCCACGGGGAGGCTGCCGTTACAGGTGACGCTATTTGTCCATTGTTATACGCTGCGTCGTGGGTCACACGCAATAGCGGAGCGATATTTCCCGGTGCCCTACTGACCACATCCCTTGCGCCGGAAACGATTCCGGCGACCCCGAAGAGAGGAAATCACCCATGACAACCGCAGTGATCGTCGATGCGATCCGTACCGCGTCCGGGAAAGGCAAGCCCGGCGGCCAACTCTCCGGACTACATCCGACCGAACTGCTCTCGGCCGTACTGCGCGGCCTGATCGATCGCACCGGAATCGACCCGGCACTGGTCGACGACGTCATCGGCGGCTGCGTCGGACAGGCGGGCGAACAGGCGCTCAACATCAGCCGCAACGCGGTGCTGGCCGCCGGATTCCCCGAGGCGGTCCCCGCCACGACGATCGACCGCCAGTGCGGCTCGAGTCAGCAGGCCGCCCACTTCGCCGCGCAGGGCGTCATCTCCGGCGCCTACGACATCGCCATCGCGTGCGGCGTGGAATCGATGAGCCGGGTGCCGATGGGCACCCCCAGCATGGGCAAGGACGCCTTCGGTCCCGGCGTCGCTGCCCGGTATCCCGAAGGTCTGGTGGGACAGGGGATTTCGGCCGAGCTGATCGCCGCCCGGTGGAAGTTCGACCGGACCTCCCTGGACGAGTTCTCCGCGCGGTCGCACGCCCGCGCGGCGGCGGCCGACTTCTCCGGCGAGATCCTGCCGATCGCCGTGGGCCCGGACTCGCAGGCCACCGTGGACGAGACCGTGCGGCCGTCCACCGATGTGGCGGGTCTGGCCCGGTTGAAGGCGTCGTTCCAGGACGAGCGCTTCAGCGAGCGGTTCCCGGAGATCGACTGGCGCATCACCCCGGGCAACTCCTCACCCCTGACCGACGGCGCATCGGCCGTGCTGATCATGAGCGAGGAGAAGGCCGCGGCGCTGGGCCTGCGCCCACGGGCCCGGTTCCACAGCTTCGCGGTGAGCGGTAGCGATCCGCTGCTCATGCTGACCGGCGTCATCCCGGCGACCCGCAAGGTCCTGGACAAGGCCGGTCTGAGCATCGATGCCATCGACACCTACGAGGTCAACGAGGCGTTCGCGCCGGTTCCGCTGGTCTGGCAGTACGAGTTCGGCGCCGATCCGGAGCGGTTGAACCCGCGCGGCGGCGCGATTGCGCTGGGCCATCCGCTCGGCGGCTCGGGCACCCGGCTGCTGACCACGATGCTCAACCACCTCGAGCAGACCGGCGGCCGCTACGGCCTGCAGACCATGTGTGAGGGCGGCGGCATGGCCAACGCCACCATCATCGAACGGCTGTAGGACCGGTCGAACGTGCGGGGCACCGAAATTCGACGGCGCCCCGCACCGAGCGGCATTGGTGCGGCCGTGGATGTTTCGACGATTCCGGCCACTGAACGCGGCGCGGCCGCGAGACCGCGAGACGCGGCCTTCGTGAATTCAGCGGGGCGCCATGCGGATCGCGCCGTCCAGGCGGATCGTCTCGCCGTTGAGCATCGGGTTCTCCACGATGTGCCGGGCCAGCGCCGCGTACTCGACCGGATCACCCAGGCGCGAGGGATGCGGCACCTGCGCGCCCAGCGAGACGAGGGCCTCGTCGGGCAGCGACTCGAACAACGGGGTACGGAACAGGCCCGGCGCGATGGTGACGACCCGGATGTTCACGCTCGCCAGATCACGTGCGATGGGCAGGGTCATGCCCACGATGCCGCCCTTGGACGCGGAATACGCGGCCTGACCGATCTGCCCGTCGAACGCGGCGACCGACGCGGTGTTGATGATCACCCCGCGCTCCTCACCA
>NZ_BDBQ01000099.1 GCF_001613065.1 Nocardia miyunensis NBRC 108239 | reverse complement strand
GGGGTACAGGCGCAGGCTGATAACGCGGGCAGCCGCTCCAGCGGCCGCAGCCGTAAGGGGACGAGGACGTGCCGTGCATCCGCCGGTGGCTGCGGGATCGACAGCCCTGCGACATCGCAGCCTGCCCCGGCGGGAGCCGTCCCTCCGAGGCACTCGCGCGGGCCGCTGGCGTGGGTGGTCGGGCCAGCAGCAGTCGCGGTCTCGTCGAATTCCCGCTGTATTGCGGCCGAATGAGCCGAATCCGGACCTCGCCCACACGACGATGGGCATCGCCCGAGGCGAGCCAGCAGTTTGCGGTATGGAGTGACATGCCCGGTCATTGGGGCTTTCCGTGTCGGCCTTCTTGTAGGTGAGAGCCGAATGTAGTGGGGGTGTACCCGCCGGTGGGCCGAAAGTCGGCGTAGGTTGGATCCGGCGGTGAGCGTGGTCGCGGTGGTGGGCGAATCTGCGCTGTTGGGTTCCGGCCTGATGCCTCGCGTGGCGGTGAGAATGCAGTGCAGCAGGTTTTGCGGAGACCGCCACTGCGACAATGCGTAAAGACCGAGGGCACAGGCGAATTCGTCGCGCATGGACGAGACGATGACATCGTGGTCGAACGGCGTGGCGTGTGGTTGCGCCGACATCGCAACGGCTCTGGCCCGATTCGGGACCAGAGCCGTTGCGATGGAACGGGTGGGTCAGGCGTGGCCGAATTTGCCGTCGCTGAGTTCTGTGGTGAAGGCGTCCCATTCGGCGGGGGTGAAGACGAGGGCTGGGCCGGTGGGGTTCTTGGAGTCGCGGACGCCGACTGCGCCGTTGTCGAGGTGGGCGATTTCGACGCACTCCTTGGTGCCGCCACTGCGGCTGCTCTTGAACCACTTGGCTTTGGATAGGTCATCGTTCACGCTGGTACTCCCTACTTAACGTCCGCAGCAGTATCCTGCTGTCGCTCTCATCAAGCGCTGCTTGCTGGATCTGTTTGTGCGCCTGCGTATACCGTTGAACGATACCCATTTTCTCGCTGTACATGTCGCTCGTGTAGCCCTCCGCGTACACGGTGGTTGGTTCGATCGGATTGCCGCGGCCGTCCTCGCCGAACTCGAGAATCACGAATGGGCCAATCTGATCACCGGTCGGCATACCCGCCGAGAACGGCAGGATCCGGATAGATATGTTCGGGCGAGTGCTGGCATCTGCGAGGAAGCGCAGTTGTTTCTCCATGACAGCTGTTCCGCCGACCATCCGGCGTAATACGCTCTCGAACAGGACCACATCCATCAACACAGGCTTGATTTTTCGGTTGATGAGCCGCTGTCGCCGAATCTTGAGTTGCACGCGTCCTGCCAGCTCGATCGCAGAATCGGTTGGGCTTGCCGTCTGTGCGAGTACACGGGCGTAGTCCGCGATCTGGAGCAGGCCTGGCACGAGGTCGGGTTGATAGACCGTCAAGCGGCGTGCGGCGGATTCGAGGCCCATGTACACGCTGAAGTTGGCGGGGATCAGGTCGCCGAATTCATGCAGCCAGGACTTCTCGGCCGCTTCCTTCGCCAGCCCGCGCAGCCCCGCCGCTTCCTCCTCCTCGATGCCGTAGATCCCGATCAGGTCATCGAGGTCACGGATGCGAACTTTCTGATTCAGTCCCTTCTCCAGACGCTG
This sequence comes from Nocardia miyunensis NBRC 108239, assembly GCF_001613065.1. Classification (GTDB taxonomy): domain Bacteria; phylum Actinomycetota; class Actinomycetes; order Mycobacteriales; family Mycobacteriaceae; genus Nocardia; species Nocardia miyunensis. The sequence continues at coordinate 57,258 of NZ_BDBQ01000099.1, read as the reverse complement.
GAGACTGCTCTTGCCCCATTCCATCAGGGCGGAAGTCTCTTCCAGCGTCATGCCGACGCCCTCGCGCGCCTCGCGAAGATAGCGGCCGAGCTGTCGGCGGGTGATACTGCTGTCGTGCTCGGTCATGATCGTGCCCCCATCAGTAGTCGCGATACCCCTTGATGGCGACATGGTTGCACGCAGTCGGGCCGCCATGTCGGTGAATCGGGCAGATTCATCGAATTCCCGTTTCGCGCCGCTGAATATCCAATGCGGTTGAACCACAATGGAATTCACCAGATCGGTGGCTGTGCATCCGCGCTTTCCGGAGTGGTGAACCTACCCGAGTCGGCGAGACTTCGTAGCCCCTGGTCGATACGACTCCGGCGCACCTGTGGGCGGCGTCTACGTATCGGACGATGATGATTCGATAGCGAATGGCTGGTAGAAATCATCAGCGGCAGTGAGGGTTTCGGTGGGTACCGAGGTTCGGGCGCTGGGTTGGGTGGCCGAGGTGTCGCTTGGGGCGAGGGTGTAGGAGAAGCGTCGTAGCCTCGGCAACCAGAGCTGTAGATCCGACAGGTCGGAGAATGATGTGACTTCGGATGCGCGGAGCAGTCCGCGGTGGAGTCGATGCCATTGCGGCACTTGGTCGTCCGGTATCGGTCCGATGATAAGATTCACCCAGCCGACCGCCGCGCGTTGCGGTTCGATATCCGCGACGAACTGAACCCACCTCGTGTTCGACGGCCGATGTGCGAGGCCGCCGGGGGCCGGACCCGCGGAATCCGGGGGAGTGTCCAGTACGGCCCCGCACAGGTGTGAGCGACTGGTCGACAGCGCGAGCAGAATCGCGACGGCCTCGAATTCCCCTGCCCGGCCGTCGAGTCCGAGAAAGCGGGAAGCGGGAGACAGCGAGCGGGTGGTGCGCACCATCCGATACACATTGAGCAGCCGCTTGGCTTCCCGCGGCGTATCGATGAACAGATCCAGCGCGCCCAGCAGTGCCAGCTCCGGCTGGGTGAGGCGAATCGGCGGTTGTAGACCCGGTGCGATCCGCCACTGTGCGGCCACCTCGGAACCGGCTTCGACCGGTATGGCGGTGACCGAGGGATCGGTCGACCCGATCGGCCGCCGATCGGTGTATGCGTCCTGTGGCGCTGCCGATTCCGCTGTCCCATCGAGAGGACCGGCGAGGTCGCTCAGCAGGGCGGACAGGCCCATCGTCGTCATTCGCGGCAGCATCACGGGGATGTTGAGGATCTTCTGGATGTAGTCCTCCGGGGTATGCGGCCGATCCGCCTCGATTCCGTTGTCGTACAACATTTCCGCGTAGCAGCTGCGCAGCGACCGACGTAGCCAGCTCAGATCGACGCCCACCACCACGACGAACAGATCGAAGGCGAGCAGCAGGTGCACGGCCTGAAGAACGTCGACGACCTGCTGTGCGGAGCAGCGGTCGAGATCGTCGATATAGAGCACGATCCGGTCGATCGGTTGCCGCGTCGAGGCCGGGTCCGGATCCTTGCGCCACTCGTGCATGAGGTCGACGAGCTGCTCGAGGTCCTTGCGGATGGTGGAGATGAGACCGAGCCGACCGGCATACCGCTCGCTGTCGGCTCGTTCGGCCAGGAAGGAATACAGCCGTCGGCCCGGCTCCAATTCGGCCAGTTCCCGGCCCAGCTCGCCGACGTGGGCGATGACATCGTCGAGTTGCGCCTGCGCGACTCGCTGTTCCGATTCGGCTGCGCGCAGGCGTGCCACGGTATCGGTCAGGTCGTTGCTGACCGACCTTTCGGCGGACGTTCTCAGCTCCGTGCGCAATTCCTCGCCGACCGCCCGCAGTCGTCGCAGGCCCCGGTGTATCCGGCTCGCCAGAAAAGTCAGTCCGCCGAGTCCGGTCGCGGTAGCGGAAAGCCCTGCGCCCCAGGCGGAATAGTCCCTGATGTGGCCCGCCAGGACCGGCACGAGGATGCCGAGACCGAGCAGTGTCACCGCTCCGGCCAGTGAGATCCACCCGATCTTCGTCGTCGCCGCTCGACCGAGCACTGCGGTCTCGCTGAGGGTGCCCTGAACCTGCTCCACCAGAAGTGCGGCTTGCTCGCTCTCGTCGTCGATACCGAGCTTGCGCCACATGCTCGAGATCGTTCGCCGAAATGACGACGTATTTCCCACTGCCGCAAGGAGATTGAGGGCCGATGTCTCGCGGCTCGTCACAGCCCGGTCCACTTCTTCGCGCAGTCGCGTCGCCGTGGTGCGCGCCTGCCGTGTGGCGTCCTCGAGTCGACGGCGCTGATCCATGAGCGGCGCGAGTTCTCCGCGAATCAGGTCCGCGCGGCCGGGTGAATGTGCGTCGGTACCGGCGAGCTGACGGAATATCTCGTCACCGAGACTGGCCCACAGATTGCTGTCCGCGTAATGCCATGCGTTGAAACTGATCTGCACGACCTCCCGGCAATACCGCTTCTCGCCGGACTCGGCGAGTGCGTGAATCCGGTCGCGCAGCATGGCCATGAAATAGCTCTTGCCCGAGCCCCATTCGCCGAATATCCCGACCGACAAGGGAAGTGGCGTGCTCTGGTCCGCGATGACGGTCGCCAGCATGGCGACGTAGGGTGCGACGCCGAGTCGATCCTCGTTCAGCGGTATGCCGACATTCGGGTCGACCAGATCCGTCGAGACGCCACCGGCCAGCGGAGTCGGATTCGACGAGTCCCCCGAAACCGTTGCGGTGAATTGCGCCGTGATGGCGTCGGCGGTCGTGTCGTCCTGGCACAGGAATACCAGCTGATCAACCATTCGCGCGGACTGCCGCTGCATGGTGTCGATGGCGGCGGGCACGATGATCCGCGCTGCTTGCTCGGCTGGTTTGAACAGCGAGCCGGTACCCAGGAGAGGCATGCCGATCCGCCGTGCGTTGGCAGTCGCCGCGGAATCGAGTGCGTTTCTCGTCGCAGTGGCCAGCGTCCCATCGGTGATGCCGCTTGATTCGTTGCCGTCCACATGCGGCGAGACCAATACGGCCCGGCCGAGAGTCACGTCGGTTCTGTTGCCCTTGGGCAACGCTATGACGATCGGGTGCTGGGGAGTTATGTCACCGAATGGGATGGTAGGCCAAACAGAATCGTCGAATTGGTGGCGTAGTGCGTTGCCGAGTGAGCCGAAACCGGACCCGACCGATACGACGATGGCATCGATGTCGAGCAGCCAGGGTTCGTGTGTCTGGGCGATCGAGTAGGTGATGCCATCCAGTTCTCCGAGTTCGATCGGAGCTGGGCGTTCCGTTGTGGTCACTGCGGAATCACCTACCGGCGCAACGGGTCATGCGTCGGAATGAAGATGTGACAGCTCTGGGCATGGTCCCCCCGCAAGGATGACGCCGTTACCCCTCCGGCTTCGGTCGGTCTGTCGAGAGTGTACTCGCCGAACCCCCGGCAGCCACTGCGGCGAGCAGGCAGTTCGCCGTAGTGGCTGATAAGGGGGTGGGGTGGGGTTTCGACGCGGATTGTCCTCCAGCCCAGTCCATCCGCGACGCGGAGGCGGTCGCCGCCGTAGCCTCGCGCCGGGCTGATCCGTGTCGTCGTGCTGACTTCGTCGAAGCTGAATTGGATGAAATAGTCCATGTCGGGGGCACATTGGTCCGGAGGATCAGGCCGAGGTACGAATTGTGCGCCCGCACATGGATGTACGGGCGGTCGCACTGGACATCGACGGCCGGTATCGGTGTCGCCGTGAGGTATTCGGTCCGGCTCACAGCGGCCGATCGTCGCGCACCGGATCGGCTCCGGGCCGATCGTGCGGTGGTATCGGTTCAGAGGGCCGCGTGCAGCCAATCGAAGCTGTCCGCGCTCGCGCCCGTGGGGATGTATTCAGCGGCGACGTGGCCGCGATAACCGGCGTCGGCGATCTTGCCCAGATAACCGAAGATGTCCAGGTCGCCGGTGCCGGGCTCGTGACGTCCGGGTGCGTCGGCGATCTGGACGTGGGCGATCCGGTCGCCGTAGCCGTCGATGACCTTGTCCAGATCGTCGCCGTTGACCGTCAGGTGGTACAGATCCGCGAGCAGGCCGAGATTCGTCACTCCGTGCGTCGTAATCACCCGATCGATGACGCCGATCGCGTCGCGCGCGGTTCTCAGCGGATAGGTGGGGATCCCGCTGACCGGCTCGATCAGGACGGTGCCGCCGATCTCACCGAGGGCTCGGGCGGCCACGCCCAGATTGCGGATCGCCACCTCGTCCTGCACGCCGGGGACCCGACCCTCGATTCGATTGCCGTAGAGGGTGTTGAAGGCGGGGCAGCCGAGCCGTCCGCCGATCCGCGCGGCCGCGGCGACGCCCGCGGCGAACTCCCGCTCCCGGCCGGGCCAGGAGACCAGGCCGCGGTCACCGGCGGGCATATCTCCGGCGAACAGGTTGAGCCCGATCAGCTGTACTCCGGCTCGCTCGATCGCGACGACGAAAGCGTCGGCCTCGGCGTCGGCCGGGGTCGCGGTCGGGAAGGGCCACCAGAACTCCACCGCGCCGAATCCAGCGGCCGCGGCCGCGGCGGGGCGCTCGAGCAACGGCAGTTCGGTGAACAGGATGGACAGATTCACCGCGTAGGGCAGGGGGTGTCGTGTCATGCCGTCTCCGTCTCGGTTGCGTGCGGTCGAATGCTGTCGATCTCATCATGCACATGACGGGTGAATTTCGTAATGCGGAATTTCACTTCCGTAATATGGCGGTAACGGCTGTCGGGCATGGTGGTCAACACTTTTCGTAGCACGATTCGGTAGTTCGGCCTCGGGGCTCGGGCCCGCCGGAACAATGGGACTCGGAGGTGTGGCGGATGCGGCAACCCGTGACGATGACGCAGCTCAGACAGCTGTCCGAGGATGATTGGCGGGCCGCGCTCGGCGAGGTGGTCGGGCTGGCGGAGTGGATCGACGCGATCGCGGCCGCACGGCCCTACGCCGATCGCGCGGCCCTGCTTTCCCTGGCCGAACGCGAGGTGCTCGCACTGCGTCCGGAGCAGGTGCGCGCCGCACTGGCCGATCACCCTCGCATCGGTGCGGCCACCGTACCCGGCTCGCAATCCGCGGGGGAGCAGTCCGGCGTCGACCCCGCCGACGCGGCGTTGCGCGACCGGCTGCGCGCGGGAAATCTCGCCTACGAAGCCAGATTCGGGCTCATCTACCTGGTGTGTGCCGCCGGTCGCTCCGGACCGGAGCTGCTCGCCGATCTCACCGCGCGCCTGGACAACGATCCCGATGCCGAAATCCTGGTCACGAGAAGAGAACTCGCCGCGATCGCGCGAAAGCGGCTGGAACGGATGGTAATTCGATGACCCGTAGCGCCATCACCACCCATGTGCTCGACACCGCCGAGGGGCGTCCCGCGCGCGATGTCCCCGTCCGGCTCGAAGTGCGTACGCCCGAGGGCTGGCGCGAGCTGGGTTCGGGCCGCACCGACGCGGACGGCCGCTGCACCGCCCTGGGCCCCGAGCGGGTCGCGGCCGGGGATCATCGGCTCACCTTCGACACGGCCGCCTACTACGGCGATCGCGACCACTTCTTCCCCGAGGTGACGATCACCTTCACCGTCACCGATCCGCAACAGCATCACCATGTTCCGCTGTTGTTGTCCCCGTTCGCCATATCCACCTATCGAGGGAGCTGACCCATGGCCATCCGGCTCGGGCCCAATCAGTACGGCAAGGCCGCGAACCGTCTCGTGCGCGTCTTCCGGGACACCGACCGCCATCGGATCCGCGACCTCAACGTCTCCACCGCGCTGCGCGGCAGGTTCGAGGACGCGCACGTCACCGGTGATCAGCGCGACGTGCTGCCCACCGATTCGCAGAAGAACACGGTATTCGCCTTCGCCAAGGAGAAGGGCGTCGCGGCGATCGAGGATTTCGCGCTGACCCTCGGCGACCATTTCATCGACCGCTGTCCGGGCGCGGACGGTGCGCGCATCGAGATCGACGAGTACTCCTGGGATCGCATTCCGGTCGACGGGGTCCCACACGAGCATTCCTTCGTGCGGACCGGCGGTGGTGTTCGCACGACGGTGGTCAATATCGATGGCGTCGGGCCGGATCGGCGGGCGCATGTGGTGTCCGGGATCAAGGATCTCGTGGTGCTGAAATCGACCGGTTCGGAATTCCACGGTTTCTTCCAGGACGAGTACACGACCCTGGAACCGACCACCGACCGGATCATGGCGACATCCCTGGTCGCTCGCTGGCGCTACGACACCGCCGACGCGATCGATTGGGACGGGAGTTTCCACTCGATTCGCTCGATCCTGTTGCGGCAGTTCGCGGTTGTGCACTCCTACGCCCTGCAACAGACCCTGTACAGCATGGGCCGCGCGGTACTCGAACAGCATCCGGACGTCGCCGAGATCCGCTTCTCGGCACCGAACAAACACCACTTTCTCTACGATCTGGATCGCTTCGGCGTGGCGAATCCGGGGGAGGTGTTCATCGCGGCGGACCGCCCGTACGGCCTGATCGAGGCCACCGTCGAACGCGACGACGCGCCCGACCCCGGCAACGCTTGGCACGGTATCCCCGGCTTCTGCTGAGCGGTGTCCTCGGCGCTGCGGAGCGCCTTCGAGACTGCGAGGATGGTGGAAACATCGATCTGGGAGGTGCGGCGCTGTGAGCGAGGCGCAGACGAGGGCCGGCGGCGGTGTGCAGTCCGTCGATCGGGCCTTCGAACTGCTGGAGCTGGTGGCCGACGCCGGTGGGGAGGCGACGCTGTCCCAGCTCGCGGAGGTTTCCGGGCTGCCGCAGCCGACCATTCACCGGCTGTTGCGCACGCTCATCTCGGGCGGGTACATCCGGCAGCAGCCATCGCGGCGATACTCCTTGGGGCCCAGGCTGATTCGTCTCGGTGAGACGGCCAGCCGGGCACTGGGCGCATCAGCCCGCACGCATCTGACCCGGCTGCGGGATCTGACCGGAGAGACCTCCAATATGGCTGTGCTGGACGGAGATCAGGTCGTCTACGTCGCGCAGGTGCCCTCCCCGCACGCCATGCGGATGTTCACCGAGGTCGGTCAGCGCGTGGACCTGCACTGCACCGCCGTGGGCAAGGCCGTGCTGGCCACCCTGCCGCCCGCCGAGGTCGATCGCATTCTGTCGCGAATCACGATGAGCCCCCGCACTATTCACACCATCACCGATCCGGCCGTGATCCGCGAGGAGATCGACCGCGTCCGCGAGCACGGCTATGCCGTGGACGACGGTGAGCAGGAGGCCGGCGTCCGCTGCTTCGCGGTGGCCATTCCCGACGCCCCCACCCGCGCCGCCCTGTCCATCTGCGGACCGCAGGCCCGCGTCTCCGGCCTGGATATGGCTACCGTCATCCCGCTGCTCAGGGACACCGCCGCGAGTGTCGGACGAGATCTCAGCGCGGCCAGCTGACGCTGAAACCTCAACGCGAACAACCAATTCCAACGTGTTGCGGCCTCGGTTTTCCCCCGCTGACGGTCGAGTCGACATCATGCGCCCAGCCACCCGCCCGATCACCAGCGCCGAGACGAACCACTGATCCCGCGACAACCGAAGCCGCTGCGACTTTCCGACCCGGTATCAGTATTCCAGTTCCGACCAGGGGATCCGAATGGGGAACGGGAAATCGAAAGTGATTCCGGCCGGGTCGAATACATCGCAATCCATGCCGTCCTCGGCCGCCGAGATACCGGACCGCCACTCGCCCGCGATAATGTAGTTGGCCGGTCGTAATGATGTCACTCCGGAGGGGAGCTGCGCGGGGCCGCTTTCGAGCCCGTATGCCCGGACGATAGTGGTGGGATGCGGGTCGCGTCCGAGTAGGACCTCCCAGTACCAGGGGATACCTGCGGCAGCATAGCGCATCTTCTTCGTCTCGATATCCCGTGGCGTATTCGACGGCGAAAGCACTTCACCGACCAAGTGGACGTCCGAGGCGCGAATATCCTGGTACCTTTCCGCGAGGCAGCCGTAGACCAGAAAGTCGGGCGTCAGAAAGTCGGATTTGCCGGTGTCGCCGAGGAATACGTTGGTCTCTACGCTCACCCGCCAGCACCTGTCCGGCCTCTCAGCCGTGTCCGCGCGGGCGCAACGCCGGAGTGCATTTCGGAATTCGACGGTGCAATCCTGATGTTCCGCGGGCCCGCGTCGTGCCCATACGACGCGGCCGTTCCACAATTCGATCTGACCTGCGATCTCCTCGGGGAGGAGTTCGAGTTCTTCCCAGGTCATATGCGTCGGAAGGTTCGGTGGCGCGGCGTATGGGACACCCATGCCGGTCATGATAACCGCAGATCGGGCGGCGGGGTCGGGTCGTTTTCCAGGCGCTGCGGCCGCACGCACTCGTGTTTCCGCGGTGTTCGGCACCGGCATCAGGCCGGGGTGACCTCGGGCGCTTATCGCCGGTGATGTTGTGACGCCGCTGGGCGGTCGGCCGGTGTCTTCACGCTGGTGGTCGTGCTGCCCGGGATTTCTCCGGAGCCGCGGGGGATCAGGCGGGTGGGGATGACTCGGTGGCGAGGTGGGGACGTGTCGCCGTCGAGGCGGGTGAAAAGGAGTTCGGCGGCGGTGCGGCCGATGCGGGTGGGGTCCTGGGCGATGGTGGTGAGGGGTGGGGTGATGAGGTCGGCGAGGGGGAGGTCGTCGAAACCTATGATGGCGATGGCGTGCTTCGGGTCGTACTTTCCGATGGTGCGCAGGAGGGCGGTGGTGATCAGGTTCTGGGCGCTGAAGACCGCGGTGGGACGATCGGGGCGGGTGAGCAGGGCTTCGGCCGCGGCGGTGGCGGCTTCCGGGGAGTGCAGGTCGGTGTGGATCAGGTTGGGGTCCAAGGTGATTCCGGATCGGGCCAGACCTTCGACGTATCCGGCGTAGCGGTGTGCGGCGGTCTGGATCGTGTGCAGGTCGCCGAGGTAGGCGATGCGGCTATGACCTTGTGCGGCAAGGTGTTCCACGGCGCGAATCGCGCCCTCGCGATTGTCGGCCGTGACGCTGTCGAATTCGGCGGATTCGGGTGCGCGGTCGACGAAAACCACTGGGGTGCCGCGCGTATGCTCGCGCAGCAGGATGCTGTGATCGGCGCCGACCGGCATCACGATGAGGCCGTCGACGCGGCGGGACAGCAGGGCTTCCAGCACCTCGCGCTGACGGTCCGGATCCTCGTCGCTCGAGACGGCGAACACCAATGTGCCACGGCCGTGGGCGAAATCCTCCACCGCCCGGTGCAGGGCGGCGGCGAACGGATTGGCGACGTCCATCAGCACCAAGCCGATCGCGGCGGTCTTCTGACCGTGTCCGCGCAGCGTGCTGGCCGCGAGATTGTGCCGGTAGTCGAGCATCGCGGCGGCCTCGGTGACTCGCGTGGTCAGCTCGGGGGACACTCCCGCCTCCCCGCGCACCACCCGCGACACGGTCTTGATGCTCACGCCCGCGAGCGCGGCGACCTCGCGCATGGTGGCGGCGCGTCGTGGTGCACCGGGGGGATGGTCCGGTGCGCGCGGATCCGACAACGCTGACATCGGCTCATTTCTAGCATGTCGAGGTGAGAACCCGCAGATGATATCCGGATTCCCTGGACGGATGGCAGGTCACCATCTATGGTTCTGACAACGTTGTCTTTTCATGATGCGGCGATCGTGACCGGTGAGGAGGTGGGCGGTGTCGGTGCTGAACGGCGAATCCGCCGCGGGGCCTGTGCGCATCATCGCCGTGGCCGGGGAAGCGCTGGTCGACCTCGTACCCGCCGACGTGCCGGGGCACTTCGCGGCGATGCCCGGCGGCAGCCCGACCAATGTCGCGGTGGGGCTGGTCCGGCTGGGGGCCCCGGTGCGGATGCTCGCGCGCATCGGCGCGGGCGCGATGGGGAACCGGGTACGGAACCACCTGCGGCACAACGGTTTGAGCCTCGACCACACGATCCAAGCTAAGGAACCGACCTCACTGGCCATCGTGGACCTGGACGCGAACGGCGTGGCGCAGTACGACTTCCGGATCGAGGGCACCGCGGACTGGCAGTGGACCGATGCCGAACTCGCCGACGCACTCGACGGTGACGTAATCGCCCTGCACACCGGCTCGCTGGCGATGACCCAGCAGCCCGGCGCCGATGCCCTGCTCCGCCTGATCAAACGCGCCCGGCCCGCGTCGACGATCTCCTACGACCCGAATATGCGGCCGCAGTTGATGATTCACGAACAGGCGCGGGCCAGGGTCGAAACCGTGTTGCCGCTGGCCGATGTGGTCAAGGTCAGTTCGGAGGATCTGGCCTGGCTCTACCCGGGACGTGCACCGCGCGACGTCCTCACGGACTGGGCATGCCGGGGCCCGGCGTTGGTCGTCGTCACCCTCGGCGGTGACGGCGCCCTCGCCGCCACCGCCGAGGATCGCACCCCGACTCACCACCCCGGTATGTCGGTCGAGGTGGTCGACACGGTCGGCGCGGGCGACGCCTTCTCCACCGGCCTGCTCGCCGGTCTGCTCCGCCGCGACCTACTCGGCGCCGATCGTCGAAAAGCGTTGCGCGCCATGGAACTATCCGACCTGGAACAACTCCTGGCCGAAGCGGCCGTGACCGCCGCCCTGACTTGCACCCGCCGCGGTGCGGATCCGCCCACGGCCGGGGAGGTCGACGAATTCGTGCACCGTCACCCAGCCTGATCGCTGCCTCGGGATGGGTGAGGTTACTCGAACCGCGAGGGACGCGGGGTTGATGCCTCGAGCCGGCGATCCCCGTGCAGCCGCCCGGTGATGGTTCTGCTGAGCCCGGCCGGTCCTCATGACTGGATTGTGGATCGTTCCGGTCGGAGCGGTTTCCGTGCGATCAGTTGGTCGTCGGAGCTTGCGCGTCCAGTTGCGTTCCCGGACCCGGGCCCATCCCGCCGGGGCCGAATTGCCCGGGCATGCTGGGCATCTGGTTGGGATCACCGCTGGTGTCGTCGTCCGCGCCGCCGGGATGCATGGACATGCGGCTGTTGCGGCGGCTCAGGCCGTTGCCGTTCTGGTTGGCGCTGGGCTCGGTGATGACCGTTGCCGTGGCCGTTCCATTGGCGTCGGTGGCCCGAATGCTCACCGTGTCACCGACTTTCAGGCCGGATTCGGACTGCGTCGAGGTGTTGATGGTATAGGTGTGGCTGTAGTCGTCGGTGCTCTTGGCGGTGATCGAATCAGCGGAAATCGCTGTGACAGTTCCGGTCTGGGTGAGTTCGGTGGTGTATCCGCCGTTGCCGTCGGAGATGACGAACTGACCGTGCAGAGTCGGCGCGCCGATCGCGCCGCCGTTGGCTCCGCCCGGACCGGCGGCATTCGCTCCGCCCTGGCCGCCGGGGCCGTTCATGCTCCAGCCGGGGCCGCCGCCCGGACCGCCGCGCCCGCCGTGCTCCGATGAATTGCCCGAGGCGGCGTAGATGACCCCGCCGCCGACGGCGGCGATGGCCGCGGCGATGCCGACCGTGGCGATGGTCTTGCGGGTGTTCCACGTCGACGGGGTGGTCTGCGGCGCGCCCCAGGTCGGTTCGGCGTGTTCGGGCTGCTCAGGGCGCTGGGGCTGCTCGGGAGCGGTCATGATGGAGGTACTCCTTGGGTACGAGGGCCCGACAGGGTCGTCGGTGTTCGCTCCACCGTGTGCGGCGAAGCTGTGTGCGGGCTGTACGCGGAGTCAGCGTTGGATATGTGCGCGCTGGTCAGGACTGTTTTCCAAGGTGGGCGTTTCACAGGTAGCGCACAGCCGAGACAAAGCCCGCACCGACAAACGGGCGCGACCATGATGAGGTGACCGCAATGACCAGTGCCAATTCCCCGACCGAACGCCCCGTGATGCGCCGTGCCGACGGCAGTCCCGTAACCGTGCTGGTCGTCGACGACGAGCCGATGCTGGCGGAGATGTTGTCGATGGCGCTGCGGTTCGAGGGCTGGGAGGTGCACAGCGCCGGCGACGGCCGCACCGCTATCGCCCGTGCCCGCGAGACCCGTCCCGACGTGGTCGTCCTGGACGTCATGCTGCCCGATATGACCGGGCTCGAGGTTCTGGGCAAGCTGCGTGCGGAAATCGCTCACCTGCCGGTTCTCCTGCTGACCGCCAAGGATTCGGTCGAGGACCGCATCGCCGGGCTCACCGCGGGCGGCGACGACTACGTCACCAAGCCGTTCAGCATCGAGGAGGTCGTGCTGCGGCTGCGCGCACTATTGCGGCGCACCGGAATCACGTTGCACGACAGCGGCGCTCAGATCGTCGTCGGCGATCTCGTCCTGGACGAGGACAGCCACGAGGTGACTCGCGGCGGCGACCCGATCACCCTGACCTCCACCGAATTCGAATTGCTGCGGTTCTTCATGCGCAATCCCAAACGCGTGCTGAGCAAGGCGCAGATCCTGGACCGGGTCTGGAACTACGACTTCGGCGGCACCTCCAATATCGTCGAGCTCTACGTCTCCTATCTGCGTAAGAAGATCGACAACGGACGCGAGCCGATGATCCACACGCTCCGGGGCGCGGGCTATGTCCTCAAACCTGCTACCTGAGCCCCCGGTGACCGGCGCGGCCGCGGTGCCGTTGCGGCGGCGGTCGTCCGGACCTGACGCGCGCAAGTTCGCAAGGGACACAGCCGATTCCGATCGGTCCGGTCTGTTCCGGCGTCGTCCCCGAGCCGGTGCCGCGCAGGAATCCTCCGACGAACAGGGCCGCTACCGCCGGCCCGGTCGCTGGTCCCCCCGACGTTGGTCGCTGCGACTGCGGCTGCTGGTGGGGCAGGTGCTGCTGCTGGTCCTGGTGGTCGTCGGCATCGGCACCGCGACGGAGATCGCGTTGCAGCAGTTCCTGGTTCATCAGCTGGATACGCAGCTGGTCGAGAGCGAGAAGCACGCCGTATTCGATTCCGGCGGCGGTCCCGACGTCGGCCCGCTTCCCGATGGTATGCCCGCGCATCCTCCGCCCGAGTCCAAGTCGTCCGGACCGGGTCCGGACTTCCTGAACCGCGGCGGTGTCCAGCCCGACTCGATCGGTGCTGTCATCACCGACGGAAAGGTAACGGCCGCAGGCAAAATCGGCTCCGACGGTGGTGAGGCGGCGCTGTCCGATGTCGCGAAGAGTCAGCTGACCGATATCGCGACCGACGGTAAGCCCGTCACCGTCGATCTGGACGGTATCGGCAGTTACCGGGTCGTGGCGGAGCAGACCTACAAGCACACCACCGTCATCACCGGCCTGCCGATGGCCTCGGTGAACGCGACACTCGTTCGGGGACTGCTCGTTTCGGTGATCGTCACGATCGTCGCGCTGGCCGTCGCGATCACGGTGGGCGTCTGGGTGATTCGTCGTGCCCTCGCACCGCTGGATCGGGTCGCGTCCACCGCGGCCCGGGTGGCGCGGCTGCCGCTGGATCGCGGGGAAGTCGAACTGCCCGTGCGTGTTCCGGCCTCGGACTCCGATCCGGGCACCGAGGTCGGCAAGCTCGGCGCGGCGGTGAACCGGATGCTGGACCATATCGCCGGGGCGCTCTCGGCTAGGCACGACAGCGAGACCCGGGTGCGGCAGTTCGTCGCCGACGCGAGTCACGAGTTGCGCACCCCGCTGGCCGCGATCCGCGGCTATACCGAACTGGCGCAACGGAATCGGGACGAGGTGCCGCCGATCGTCGCGGACGCCATGGGTCGGGTGGATGCCGCCGCGCATCGCATGTCCGGACTGGTGGAGGATCTGCTGCTGCTGGCCCGGCTGGATTCGGGCCGCCCGCTCGAACGCCAGACCGTGGATCTGACGCCGCTGACCGTCGACGCGGTCAGTGACGCCCATATCGCGGGTCCGGATCACCGCTGGGATCTTCGGTTGCCGGATCGTCCGGCGATGGTCGTCGGCGATGGCGCACGACTGCATCAGGTCCTGGCGAATCTGCTCACCAATGCCCGCGTGCACACGCCGCCGGGCACCGCCGTCATCGCCGCGCTCGATATCGATGCCGACGGTTCGGTGGTGTGGACCGTGCGGGACGACGGGCCCGGCATCCCGGCCGCGCTGCAACCGGAGGTTTTCCAGCGGTTCGCCCGCGGCGACTCCTCGCGGTCGCGTCATGCGGGCAGTACCGGGCTCGGGCTGGCGATCGTGGCCGCCGTGGTGAAGGCGCACGGCGGTGAGATCACCGTGGACAGCGTGCCCGGCCGCACCGAATTCACCGTCCGGTTGCCCTCGGCGCAAGTCGACTCGGCTGATCGCACGGCCTGAGCGCAGAACTCGTATCGTGCGGGAGGTAAGGCCTCCGGGTGGAGTTGCCCGCCAGCTCGCAGCGCACCCGGAGGTCTTCGTCACGTCGGGCAGCGGTAGTGATGGGCGGTACAACCTTCGGCCCATCTCACAGGCGATGCACAGCGACGACTTAGTGAGGAACCACGAATGATCCGGAGAATTGGAGCGTGACCTCGACATTGCTGGAACCTGTAGCCGCCCCGCCGGAGCCGCTGCCCGCCGAATCCCGGCGTCCGCAGCGGATCCGGCGCCTGAGTCTGGCGGCCCTGCTGGTCGCGACCGCGGTGTTGTATCTGTGGGATCTGGGTGCGACCGGCTGGGCCAACCAGTTCTATGCCGCGGCCGTGCAGGCCGGGTCGTCGAGCTGGAAGGCGATGCTGTTCGGATCCAGTGACGCCGCGAACTCGATCACCGTGGACAAGACGCCGGGTTCGCTCTGGGTGATGGACATTTCCGCACGGCTGTTCGGCTTCAATGCGTGGAGTTTGCTCATGCCCCAGGCGCTCGAGGGTGTCGCGGCGGTCGCGGTGCTGTATGCCGCGGTGCGGCGGGTCGGCGGCCACTGGGCCGGGATCCTGGCCGGGGCCGTGCTGGCGCTGACCCCCGTGGCCGTCGTGATGTTCCGTTACGACAACCCGGACGCGCTGCTGGTGCTGCTGCTGACCGCGGCGGCCTACTGCACGCTGCGGGCGGTCGAGAAGAATGCCGCCGCGTGGTGGTTGCCGCTGGCGGGCGTGTTCATCGGCTTCGACTTCCTGGCCAAGATGATGCAGGCGTTCCTGGTGCTGCCCGCGCTGCTCGTGGTGTATCTGCTTGCGTCGCGCCGCTCTTGGCCTCGACGGCTGCTGCAGGCGGGCGCCGCGGCACTGGCCGTGGTGGTCTCCGCGGGATGGTATCTGGCCCTGGTGGCGCTGTGGCCGGCCAGCTCGCGGCCGTACATCGGCGGTTCGCAGAACAACAGTGTGCTCGAGCTGGCCCTGGGCTACAACGGTGTCGGCCGCCTGACCGGCGATGAGACCGGCGGACTGGGAAATACCAACTTCGACGTCGGCTGGAATCGGCTGTTCGGCGATCAGATGGGCGGTCAGATCGCCTGGCTGATCCCGGCGGCGGTGATCCTGGGCCTGGCCGGGCTGTGGGTGCTGCGACGGGCTCCGCGCACCGACCGCACTCGCGCGGCGCTGCTGGTGTGGCTGGGCTGGCTGGTGGTCACCGGTCTCGTGTTCAGTTTCGCGAACGGAATTCTGCACCCGTACTACACCGTGGCTCTCGCACCCGCGATCGCCGGCGCTGTCGGAATCGGCGCGGCACTGATGTGGCGCAGCCGCAACGATATTCGCTCTCGCATCGTGCTGGCGGGCATGCTGGTCGTCACCGCCGTGCTGGCCTGGGTGCTGTTGCGGCGGAACTCGGACTGGCTGCCGTGGCTGGCTCCGGTCATCGTGGTTGCCGCGGTGCTCGCGGCCGTGCTGCTGCTGGTGGTCGACCGGTTGCCCAAGGCCGTCGCGACGGTGGCGATGCTGCTGGCGGTGACCACCGGCCTGGCCGCACCCGCCGCGTATTCCCTTGCGACGGTGTCCACTACGCAGAGCGGGGCCATGCCGTCCGCGGGGCCGAGCGGCTCGGGCTTCCCGGGCGGCGGCCGCGGCGGACCCGGCGGTGGCAATTGGAATGGCGGCGCGAATGCCGATGGTGGACAGGGCAATTCGACTGCCGGACCGGGTTCGAATACTGCCGGAACGGGAACCGCGGCCGGTAATGCCCAAGCCGGAATGCCCGGCGGCAAGCATGGCGGCGGTATGTTCGGCAGTGTCGACCCCGGTGCCGATATCGTTGCGGCCCTGAAGAACAACTCCAGCAGCTACACCTGGGTCGCGGCCACCATCGGCTCGGACAACGCCGCCGGATATCAGCTGGCCGTCGACTCTCCGGTGATGGCCATCGGCGGCTACAACGGCACCGACCCCTCGCCGACGCTGCAACAGTTCGAAACCTATGTGGCACAACACAAGATCCACTACTACATCGACGCGTCCGTCATGCGCGGCATGGGCGGAGGTTCCTCCGACAGCGGCAGCCAGGTCTCCGCGGAAATCGCCGCCTGGGTCAAGGCCAATTTCACCGCGCAGACCATCGACGGCGTCACGGTCTACGACCTGACGGCCAGCAGCTGATCGAGAGGGTTGGCTGAAAGCCGCACCCGTTCCAAGATCTGGAACGGGTGCGGCTTCATGTCAGAGGGTGTCGATAGAGTTCGGCATCGAATGGCGACTTCAGCTAGGCCCGGAAAAAAATACTGAGCGGATGACGGGATTCGAACCCGCGACCCTCACCTTGGCAAGGTGATGCGCTACCAGCTGCGCTACATCCGCATTCCGCGTTTCCGCGGCGAGTAGAAACCATAGCCCACCGGCCCGGAATTTTACGAATCGGCAGGTCAGAGGATGTGCTTTCGATGCGCCGGCGGCGCCCGCGACGGGCTGGAGGGTTCACAGGATGTGCACAGGGCGAACCAATATCCGGCCCATCACCGAATTCGAACATGGTAGGGACCGATGAGAGGACCAACCGATGACCATCACCGAAGCGCCCGTCCGCCGGGCCGCACCCGCTGAGCCCGTCGAGCCCCGCAGACGACCACCGTGGCGTCGCTGGGTCTACGGACCACCCGATCAACCGCGCTGGGCCCGCCCGAGCCTGTGGGGCCTGCTGGTCGCGGCCGCGTTCCTGTACTTCTGGGGCCTGACCCGCAACGGCATGGCCAACGACTTCTACGCCGCCGCAGTGCAATCCGGCACGAAGAGCTGGAAGGCGCTGCTGTTCGGCTCGCTCGATCCGGGCAACTCGATCACCGTCGACAAGCCGCCCGCGTCCATCTGGGTGATGGCCCTGTCGGGCCGTCTGCTGGGCTTCAGCTCGTTCTCGATGCTGCTGCCCGAGGCGCTGATGGGCGTTGCCTCGGTGGCTCTGCTGTACGCCGCGGTGCGGCGTTGGAGCGGACCGGCGGCGGGTCTGCTCGCCGGTGGCGCGCTGGCGCTGACTCCGGTGGCCGCGTTGATGTTCCGGTTCAACAACCCGGACGCGCTGCTGGTGTTCCTGCTCGTCGTGGCGGCCTACTGCACGGTGCGGGCCACCGAGAACGGCAGCGGTCGATGGCTGGCGCTGGCAGGGGTCGCGATCGGCTTCGGCTTCCTGGACAAACTGCTTCAGGCGTTCCTCGTGCTGCCCGCGTTGGCCCTGGTCTTCCTGGTGGCCGCGCCGATCTCCTTCTGGAAGCGGATTTGGAAGCTGCTGGGCGCGCTCGTGGCGGTGGTGATCTCCTGCGGCTGGTATGTGGCCCTGGTTTCCCTGTGGCCCAGCGATTCTCGGCCGTACATCGGCGGTTCCACGAACAACAGTCTGTGGCAGCTGGCCCTGGGCTACAACGGCCTCGGCCGGGTGTTCGGCGGCGAGGGCAACGCCAGTGGCGGTGGGGGTGGCGGCCCGGGCGGCACGGGGTTCGGCGGTAGCACCGGCATCACCCGGCTGTTCGGCGACTCCTTCGGCACCGAGATCTCCTGGCTGCTGCCCGCCGCGCTGATCGGATTGATCGCGGGCCTGTGGTTCACCCGGCGCACCCCGCGTACCGGACGGGCCCGTGCGGGCCTGATCCTCTGGGGCGGTTGGCTTCTGGTGACCGGCATCGTGTTCAGCTTCATGAAGGGCACGATCCACCCGTACTACATGATCGCGCTGGCTCCGGCGGTCGCCGCGGTGGTGGGCGTGTCGGTGGTCGAATTGTGGCGCGGCAGAAACAATCTCTCGGCGCGCGTGGTGCTCGGCGCGATGCTGGCCGCCACCGGAATCTGGAACTACGTCCTGCTCGATCGCACCCCCGACTGGTATCCGGCGCTGCGCTGGATCGTGCTGGTGGGTTCGATCCTGACCGCGGCGGTGCTCATCGTGGGCGCTCACGCCCTGGGCCGGTTCACGGTGATCGTCGCGGCGGCGGGCCTGCTGTTCGGCGTCGCGGGTTCGGCGGCCTACACCATCGACACCGTGGCGACCTCGCACACCGGTTCCGTCCCGACCTCCGGCCCCAACTCCGGCCAGGGGATGGGCGGGTTCGGCGGCGGTGGGTCGCACAAGAGCCCGGGCACAACGGGTTCGAACACCACGCCGCCCGGGGCTTCCACCGGAACGAATTCGGACAAGTCCACGCAGAACTTCCAGGGGCCCGGCGCGGACACGAGCAACAACACCGCTCTGCAGAACCTGCTGAAGGGCAGCAGCAACTACCGCTGGGCCGCGGCAACGAACGGTGCCATGTCGGCAGGCAGCCTCGAATTGTCAACCGGTGCTTCGGTGATGGCCATCGGCGGCTTCACCGGCAGCGACAATTCCCCGACCCTGGCGCAGTTCGAGAAGTACGTCGCCGACGGTGACATCCACTACTACATCGACAGCGGCAACCACGGTGGCCCCGGCGGCAACGACAACGGAGTGGCATCCCAGATCAGCACCTGGGTGAAACAGCACTACAGCTCGACGACGGTGGGCGGCACTACGGTCTACGACCTGACCAAGCCGATCTCCTCCTGACCGATTCGTCGGTGGTCCCGAAACGCGGGCCCGGAAATATCAGGCACTCACCTGATGTTTCCGGGCCCGTTCCCCGTACTTCCGGCCGTTGGCGCCGGACCGCCCTCGCGCGTGCGGTTTTCGCGGCACGCCGGTTCACCGAAAACGAGTCGCTCGGGCGTCGCGCTCTCTACGATGCCTGGCGTGAAGATTGTTCCGGCGGCCGGATCGGCTCGCAGAAGTCGGCCTTTGGCATATGTCGTTGCCCTGGTGGCGGCAGTGGTTACACCGTTGTGCGCCTCGCCATCGATCGCGAACGCGCAAGCCACTGTCGACCACATCACGCAGATCTCCGCGCAGCGCGAGGAGATCTACGTCCAATCTCCGGCGATGCGGCGGATCGTCCAGCTCGATGTGCTGCTGCCCGCCGATCAGGGATCGACCCGTCCCACCCTGTATCTGCTGGACGGGAACGGTGCGTCCGACACCGAGGGACAGAGCACCTGGGCCATGCGCGGCGGCGCCGTGCAGTTTTTCGCGGACAAGCCCGTCAACGTGGTGATGCCGGTCGGCGGACCCGGCAGCTTCTACACCGACTGGGAGAAGGACGATCCCAAACTGGGCCACAACAAGTGGGAGACCTTCCTCACCGTCGAGTTGCCTCCGCTGGTGAACGGACTGCTGAAGGGCAACGGCGTCAACGCGATCGGCGGTGTCTCGATGGGCGCGCAGGCCGCCGCGACATTGACCGTTCGCAATCCGTCCCTGTACCGGGCATTGGCCACCTTCAGCGGCTGTCTGTATTCGAGTAACGCCGGGCAATTGTCGGTGCGCCCCGTGGTCATCTCCGACGGCGGAAATCCGGACAACATGTGGGGCCCCGCGACCGACCCGCAGTGGAAAGCGCACGACCCCAGTGCGCATCTGGACCAACTGCGCGGCAAGCCCGTCTTCGTCTACACCGGCACCGGCGTGGCCGGCCCCGCCGACGCCAACTTCGACCCCAGCTTCACCTATCCGGCCACCCTGACCGAATCGATCGCGATCGAACAGGCCGCCCACGATTGCACCGTCTCCATCCTGGCAGCGATGAAACTGTCCGGCATACAACCGCAGGTCGTATGGAACGCGATAGGCACCCACTCCTGGCCGTACTGGAAGGAAGCCCTCCCGAAGTCCTGGCCAACCCTGAAAGCCGGCCTGGGCGTCTGATCGGCGAGACACGCGCTCCTGCTACGGAAGGGGCCGCACGGTGCCCTGTGTCCCCCATCGGACACAGGGCCGCCGTTGCTTGAAATGTAGTGCAGTTCAGCGGAATCCGCTGTCATAATGGCGGGACGATCAGCTGAGCAGGAGATGAACCTGGAGTTCTCCGACGAGGAAACCGAGGATGCCGCCGATAGCCACCAGCTTCCACTCGTCCTGCTTGAAGGCCGGGCGCAGCAGACCCTCGTATTCGAGATCGGTGAGGTTGCGGGTCTTCTCGACGACGAGGTTGCGAAGGTCCAGCGTGCGCATGGCCTGCTCCTCGAATCCGGCTGCGGCGCCGCGGATGTAGGTGAGCATCTCGGGGACCATATCGCGTTTGAGGGCGGCGATGGTGTCACCGGCGACCAGGGTGACCAGTGGCCGGGCCGGAGCAGACTGGGCGTCGATGAATTCGCTCATCCGCCGGGACAGGATGGCGGCGAGACGATCGGCACGTTCGCCGTCCAGGATGGCTTCGAGCATCCTTGCGGGAGTGAGGATCTCGGTGGCGATCAGATTCCCGTAATCGTTGCAGACCTCTTCGCGGCGTTTGTGGAACAGGCCCTGCCAAGGCACTATGCCCAGAATCCACCGGCGATTCACCGGACGGAAGATCATTTGCAGCGCAAGCCAATCCGTACTGAGTCCGGTGATACCGCCGAACAGTGGCATCAGCATCGGCGAATGGGTGAACGCCCAGGTGATCATCTGCACGAAACCCAGCACCGTGCCGAACAGCAGTCCCGAACGCACGATGAACCGCAGTTCGTTGGTGCCGATGTCGCGTACCAGCTTCACCAGCAGCGCCTTGTCGTTGACGAGCGTATCGATCGCGATGGCGCGCAGATCCATCACGTGTTCGAGGTTGACGCGCAAGTCGTTCGCGATGTCGTCGATCAGGGCGGGCGCGTCACGCTGCACGCGCGCGATCATCGCGGTGCGCGCGAACTCCGGCATGGTCACCCAGATCCGCGGTTCGTAGCGCATCATCAGCTCGTGCACCATGTGCGCGATGGCCTCGTCCAGGGGTTCGCGCAGGGTGGTCGTGAGTTCGGTGACGTCGATGCGGCTCAGCAGTTCCCTGGGGTCGATGAGCCGGGTGAACATCAGATCCACCGCGACGGTCGCCATCCGCGGCGCGGCCTTGGGAACCACGCCCTGCCAGCCGAACCACGGCCGGATACCGATGAATTCCAGTGGCCGGAAGAGCATCTCCACCGCGACCAGTTTGGTGGTCCAGCCGATGAGCGCGGCGACGATGGGTATCGAGCAGTACAGCGGCCAATGCTGTAGAAAATCGTCGATCACGCGACAGCTCCGAGCGCGAGGGATGAATCTGAGCCCACCGCGGAACAGTAACAGGTTTCTAACGATGAGCCCGGAGACGACCTGGGCATCCCGAGGCGGGTGCTATCAGGCCGACGGCGCGACGAACATGTATCCCTTCTCCTCCTCGCGCCGCCGGATCCGCCACTGCCCGTCGATCCGGACGAAGGTGTCCAGATACCACAGCCCGCACAGCATCAGGCTCTGCTTACCGTCGGCATCGGCGACCAGCATCGGGTTGTGGCACAGCGTGCGCCCGGTCGCGGTATCCCCGTCGACGCTGATCGAGGAGTTGCTGATCAAATGCTGGAACGCCAGGAAATTCGGCAGCATGGTCGCCAGGAACTCCTTGGTGGACAGCAGATCTCCCGCGGACCCGCCCATCGCGCTGTAGTCGATATAGGCGTCCCGGGTGAACACCTCGTCCAGCAGATCCCATTGCCGGGTATCCACCGCGTGGGAATACCGCACCATCAGATCCTGGATTTCCAGCCGATCGGAAATTTCTTGTAGTGACAACATGGCAACCTCCGGGTAGCGCCGAGTGTGATCATGTCATCAGTGATCACGCTCGGCGGTGGCGGTTTCGGCGAATTGCCTGGTGCAGTGCCGGAGGCCGCACTCGGGTCGGGCCGGGATCTCGCCGACGGCCGCGTACCTCCTCGCTGAGCATGGCGCGCAGGTGTTCCGGATCCGGCAGGGGAGAGGATCTCGCTCAGTCCTCTGTCCAGTAGCCGACGCGGACGTGGTGGGTGGCCTCGCCTCCGGCGACGGTGATGCGGCTGGAGACCGGCGGGTAGCCGCGGGTGACCACGGTGTACTGGCCGTCGGCGAGATCGGGGACGAGGTAGTGGCCGTTGTCGTCGGTGCGGACGGTGGCGGTGACGCCGCCGGTGGCGTCCAGGACCGCTACCTGGGCATCGGGTACCGGCCGATCATCCTGCGCGACAACGGATCCGGCGAGTACCGCGCGGGGAGCCAGGACGATGTCGTGGTTCAGGATCCGACTCTCGGGCACGGTCAGCGTCGCCGCGCCGGGGCGCATGTGGTCGGCGAGGGCCACCAGCGTGTAGGTGCCCGGTACGACGCCGTGACAGACGTAGCCGCCGTCCGCGGCGCTGACCGCCGAACCCACCACCTCGCCGTCCTCGTCGGTCAGGGTGACGATGGTGTGCGGCACGGGTGTGCCGCTCCCGGCCATGCGCACCGCGCCGGAGACTTCACCCGCGCCGTACAGTACGACGTCGAATTGCTGTGGCGTCCAGCCGATCACGATGCCCGAGGCGGTCGGCTGATGCCCCGAGGACGATACGATCAGCACGTAACTTCCCGGCTCGGGTGCGGCGATGAGATAGCCGCCGTCCGCATCGCCGGTCGTGCGGGAGACCTGCCGACCGCGCGGGTCGATCAACGTCAGCGTGGCGCGGGGGACCGGTTGGCCGCCGTCGTGGCGGATATGGCCGACGACGCAGTAGTCGGCCTCGGCGTCGGCGCGGGCGAGCAGGGCGTCCACGCTCCGGTACCGGTCCTGCTGCGCGGTGGACGGCGGCTGCGGGGTCTCCAGGAGTTCGGCGGCGTCGTCCGGAATCGTGGTCGCGGGTTCGGAGTGCGGATCGTCCTGTAGCGGAATCTCTTTCATGAACAGCAGGACCACGGCGGCCAGTACCGCCACGACCGCGGCGATCAGGAACACCTCGCGCATCGCGTGCGTGTAGCCGATCAGGATCGGGATGCGTATCTGCTCGGGCAGGGCGGTGATGCCGCTGGTATCACTTTGCAGCGCGGCGAGTTTGCCCGAGGCGAGTTCGGCCGGAAGCCGCCCGCCGAAGGCTGCCTCGATACGCCCGGGAATGAGGTTGAACAGGATCGTCAGGAAGACCGCGATGCCGAGTGTTCCGCCCATTTGCCGCACGAATGTGGCTGTTGCCGTGGATGTTCCACGGTCCTGCGGACGACAGGCGTTCTGCGCGGCGATGATCAGCGTCTGCATGCAACCGCCGAGGCCGAATCCGATGATCCCGCAGTACAGCAGCGGTTGCCACAGCGGGCTGTCGTACTCGACCCGGCCGAACAGCGCCGCGCCCGCCGCGAACGCGACACTGCCCACGACCGGCAGGATCTTGTATCGCCCGGTGTACTTCGTGATCACCCCGGCCAGTTGCGAGCCCACCATGATTCCCACGACCAGCGGCAGCATCAACAGTCCGGCCCGGGTCGGCGAATATCCGCGCACCACCTGGAAATACAGCGGAACCAGGACGATGACGCCGAACATCGCGATGCCCACGATCGTGCCGCCGAGAATGGAGACGCTGAACGTCGAGCTGCGGAACATGCGCAGCGGAATCAGCGCCGCATCCTTCATCATCAGTTCGGCGAGCAGGTACAGCACGAATCCCGCGGCCCCGATGCCGTAGCACAGCAGCGCGCGGTGCGAATCCCAGCCCCATGCGCGGCCCTGTTCGGCGACGATGAGCAGCGGAACGACGCAGGCGGTGAGCGTCAGCGTGCCGAACCAGTCGATGCGATGGTCCTGCCGGGCGTGCGGAACGTCGAGCACCTTGGCCACCACGGCGAATGCGATCACTCCGATGGGCACGTTGACCAGGAACACCCATCGCCAGCCGTCCAGGCCGAGCAGGCGATCGTAATCGGACAGGAATCCGCCGAGCACCGGCCCCAGGACGGTCGCGCCGCCGAACACCACCATGAATCCGCCCTGGTACCGGACGATTTCGCGTGGCGGCACGATATCGGACAGGATGGTGAACGCCAACGCCATCAATCCGCCCGCGCCCAGTCCCTGGAACGCCCGGAAGGCGGCCAGCTCGTACATCGAGGTCGCGAATGTGCAGGCCACCGAACCGATCACGAACAGCGCGATGGACGCCAGGTACAGCGGTTTGCGGCCGTAGATGTCGGCCAGCTTGCCGTACAGCGGCGTGGTGATCGTCGCGGTGATCAGATAGGCCGTTGTCGCCCAGGCCTGTTCGTCGAATCCGTGCAGACTGTTCGCGATTCGCACGATCGCGACGCTCACGATGTTCTGATCCAGCGCGGCCAGGAAGATCCCCAGCATCAGCCCGGTCAGCACCGTGCGAATCCGTCGAGGCGCGAGCGTCGAGCGCTCACCCGTCTCCGGCTCGGAAAGCGTCTCCTGTTCCTGGATCACGGTATTCGTCACTGTTGTCGGGTTCCCTGGGGTCGTTTCGGGGCTGATGACGCACAACAGTGGTTATTCGTCAGCGAAACGAATTTGGATCGGCGATCATGTGGTTTGCCTCGGGGCGGCGATCACCATGTGGTTCGGAGCAGTGGCTGAGCCCCGCAGTTCACTTGGGCGAGTGGGTGATTCGTGACTGCATTGCGGCGAGACGTGCGGCGAACTCCGGGGAGTCGAGTGATTCCAACTGGGGCACGATCTCGGTGTCGACGGCGTCGGCGTGAGCGGGGAGTTCGCGGGTGGCGCGGAGGGTGCGTTTGGTGGCGATGAGCAGGTCGCGTGGGGCGTCGGCGGCGGGTTGGGCGTAGGCGACGGCCTCGGCGACGAGGGTGTCGTGGTCGCCGAGGACGACTCGGTGTGCCAGTCCGGCGGCCAGGGCGTTCTCGGCGTCGAGGATCTCGCCGAACAGGGTCATGGCGGCGGCGCGCTGCGGGCCCAGGGCTCGCTGGATCATCCAGGTCATGCCCCCGCCCGGATGCAATCCGAGTTGCAGGAAGCGGGCGTCGAATCGGGCGCGGGGACCGGCGATACGGATATCGGCGGCCAGCGCCAGATTGAATCCCGCACCCACCGCCGCACCACCGACCGCCGCGATCGTCGGCAACGCGCAATTCGCCACTGCGAGGAATCCCGCGTAGACCGCCCGCAGCCCCTCTTCGCGCGCCGCGCCCAGCAGTGTGAGATCGGCCCCGGCGCAGAACGCGGGCGGCGTCCCGGTGACGACCAGCGCATGAACGTCGCGATCGTTCTCCGCATCGGCCACCGCGCCGGCGAGCCCGGCCGACAGATCCCTGGTCAACGCGTTACGTCGCTCCGGATCGTGCACCGTGACAACAGCAACCCTGCCGTGCCGCTCCACCAGGATCTCAGCCATCCGGGGATCGTATGCGATGTGAACGTCGCCGGGGGATGCGGCCCACGCCAGCCGACTGCTCCGGTCGCGACGAGCCGAGTCCTACCGCACACCTCGGCGATCGGTCCGCGACGGCGTAACCCGACTCGGCCCGTCCCACGAGCGGTCAGGTCCAGGGGACGCCCGCGCGGAGCAGGACGTTGGCGTAGGGCTTGGCTTCGCCGGTGCGGACTACGAAGCGGCAGTTGGCTATGCGGGACTTGAAGGCTTCGTGGTCGAGTAGTTCGGGGTGCAGGTTGCCGGTGAGAAGGGTTGCGGCTTCGGGGTTTTCGGTGGTCACCTCGCGGCTGGCCCAGGCGGCTTCGATGGTCACCTCGCGCAGGATGAGATCCAGGATCGGGGCGAAGCGGGGGAATCCGTAGCTGATGCCGAGATCGATGACGGGCACGGCGGCGGGTACCGGCAGGCCGGAGTCACTGACCGCGAACAGGTCGGTGTGACGTAGGGCGGTCAGGGCCGATGCCAGTCCGGCGTGGATGATTCCGGTGGTGCGCATGGTGAATCTCCTGGTCTGTGGAGCGGGAGCCGCATGAGGCGAATCACGAAGTGAGCGAGCGGGATTGCGGTACCGCCGCGAGTGCGTCGGTGATTCGTTCACCGGTGGGATAGGAGTTGTGGGTGCCGGGCGACTGGACCGCGAGGGCTCCGGCGGCGGTCGCGAACCCGACGGCTGAGCCGAGTTCGCTCCCCTCGGCTAGGGCGGTGGCCAGGGCTCCGACGAAGGCGTCGCCCGCGCCGGTCGAATCCACCGTATCCACACGCGGGGCAGGTTGATACGCGCCGACCACCTTCGAGTCGGCGGTTTGCGCCCATACCGATCCGGCTGCGCCCAGGGTCGCCACCACCGACGGAACGCCCCGCAGGCACAGTGCGCGCACCTGCGCGAATGCCTGTTCGGGGGTTTCGGGGATCGTGCCACTCACCGCCGCCAGTTCGGATTCGTTGACGATCAGCGGATCACAACGACGTAGCAGATCTTCGGACAGTTTCGTGGCGGGAGCTGCGTTGAGAATGAACCGCCGGGCGCGAGAGGAAACCCAGTCGACCACGCGCACGGGGATTTCCAGCTGCGCCACCACAACCTGTGCCGCATCCAGGAGTCCGGTTTCGACGGCCAGCCCGTCCAGCTCGGACTCGCTCTCCCAGTCGAAGTTCGCGCCGGGATCCACGACGATCTGGTTCTCCCCATCGGCCACGGTGATATACGCGGTACCGGTCCGGCTGTCCGTGACCTCACGAACCGCCGTGAGACCGATGCCAAACTCCAGCAACGATTTCCACAGCCCCGGATCGGCCCCGGCGCCCACCCGTGCCACGAACTCGACCCGGCCCCCGGCTCGCGCGGCGGCAACGGCCTGATTGGATCCCTTACCACCCAGGTTCGTTCGCGACCGCAGCGCCAGCACCGTCTCGCCGGGCGCGGGCAGCCGCTCGACCTCGCTCACCACATCCACATTCACCGACCCCACCACCACAACGCTCACGACGTCGCCCCCGAGCCACCGGACGACGCCGACGCACGTGAATTGGCTGCTGTGCCATCAGCATTCGTCTCTTCGCCCGCGGTGCCGGGTGTCGCCTCGGCCGTGTCGGCGGCAATGTCGGCTGCCGGCTCGCTGAAATCGGGCGCTGGATCATCGGTGCCGGGTGTTGCGTCGGTCTTCCCGGATCCAGCGGCGTCGTCGCCTGCCGAGTCCGGCTCGTCCGGATGCTCGTCTCCGGGCACTGTCGCGGCGCTTTCGATCCCGGTATCGGCCGTGGGCGGGGTCTCCAGATTGCCCGGGATCGCGCCGGTGATCAGACCGACCAGGCGATCGCCATCCACCTCTGAGATGCTGTGCGCGGCAACGGATCTACCGCGACGCAACACGACGACGTTGTCGCAGATGCGCATCACCTGGGCCAGGTCGTGGCTGATGATCAGTACCGTGACGCCGCGTTCGCGCAGCCCGCGGACCAGTTTCTCCACCGCGGCGGTCTCCCGGACGCCCAGGGCGGCGGTCGGCTCGTCCATGATCACCATGGCCTTGCCCCAGGCAACGGCGCGGGCGATGGCGATGGATTGGCGCTGGCCGCCGCTCATCCGGCGCACGGTGGTGCGGACCGAGGGCACGTCGACGTCCAACTCGCGCATGATCTCACCGCTGCGCGCGATCATGCCGCGGCGGTTGACGATTCCGAGCGGATACACCAGCTCCCGGTTGAGGAACAGGTTCTGCCACACCGTCAGGTCATCGATCAGGGCCAGATCCTGGTAGACGGTTTCGATGCCCATCTTGCGCGCGTCCTCGGGGGAACGCAGCCGAACCGGTTCGCCGCGGAACAGGATCTGACCGGTATCGGGTGACTGCACGCCGGTCAGGCAGCGCACCAGCGTCGATTTCCCGGCACCGTTGTCGCCGACGAGCGCGGTCACCTCGCCCTCGGGAATGCGCAGCGACACCCCGCCCAGCGCACGCACCGAGTCGAAGGATTTGGTCAGGTCCCTTGCCTCTAGCAGAGGAGTTGTCATGGGGCGCACCTACTTTCGGAACCGGGAGATACCGGCGGCCAGCAGCAGCACCGCGCCGACCGCGACCGGCTGGTAGTACTGCGAGATGCCCAGGATGGTGAAACCGTTGATCAGCGAGGTGAACAGTACCGCCCCGGCGACCGTCCCCAGCACCGACGCCTTGCCGCCGGCCAGCGACGAACCGCCGAGAACCACCGCCGCGATCGAACTCAGCAGATAGGTGGTCTGCAGCGAGGGATCCGCGCCGCCGTTGCGGGCCACGAGCATCACTCCGGCGACCCCGCACAGCAGACCGGACATCGCATAGGCGAACAGCCGGATGCGGTTCACCGCGATGCCGGTGTCGCGCGCGGCCTCCAGACGACCGCCGGTGGCCAGCAGATGGGTGCCGATTCGGGTGCGGAAGATGATGCCCGCCACCACGAGTGCGGCGATCAGTGCCAGCAGCCAGAACCAGCGCACCGGGCCGATGCCGTCCAACGCGAGCTTCTGCAGGAAGGCCGAATTCACCGCGGTGGTATTGCCATGGGTCAGCAGCAGTGTCAACCCGCTCAGCACGCTGAGCATGCCAAGGGTGACCACGAAATCGGTCATGTGCAGCCGTCCGACCAGCACGCCGTTGATCACGCCGACGATCAGCCCGCCCGCGATCGCCACCACGATGCCGACCGCCACCGGGTAGCCGTGGCTGGTCGTGTAGCCCAATAGCGCAGCGGCCCAGGGCAGATTCGCGCCCACCGACAGATCGATGCCGCCGACGGTGACCGCGAACTGCTGACCCAGCGCCAGCACGGTGAGGATCGTCGCGGACACGAGCAGGTCGCCGATATTGGCCAGGGTCAGGAAATCCGGGGTGGCGATGAAGAATGCCACCCAGAGCGCGACCAGCGCGATCGGCGCCGCGTATTCGGCGAGCTTGGCCGGGATTTCGGTACGCCCCTCACGCGCACCGACGTCCGCGGCCCGCCCCGGATCGGTGGGTGCGATATCCGCCGTGGAGCTCACTTGTTCAGGAGTCCTTCCAGCGGGTTGTCGAAGCCGACGATCGGCCGCGGGAACGCCGAGATCTGCTGAGCCACATTGTCTTTGCCGATGAACGCGATCGGGGAGACGACCCGGTCGGGCAGCTTCCTACCCTGGTGCTGGGCCAGGCAACCCTGTACCGCGAGTTGTCCTTCGGCATAAGGGTATTGGGTGACGGTGCCGTACAGCGTGCCCTCCTCGACCGCGTTCAGCGCGGCCTGGATGCCGTCCACGGAGATCACCTTGATCTGCCCGGTGCGGCCCGCGTTCTTGATCGCCTGCGCCGCACCCAGACCCATGGTGTCGTTGGCGGAGAAGATGCCGGTGATATCCGGATGCGCCTTCAGGATCGCCTCGGTGACCTGCAGACCCTTGTCCTGCTCGTAGTCCGCGGGCGCCTCCTGCACGATGTCGAGTTTGCCCGCGACGGCCTCGGCGAAGCCCTTGTCGCGGTTGATGCCGTTCTGCTCACCGGCGATGCCCTGCAGGACAGCGACCTTGCCGGTGCCGCCCAGGGCCTCGAGCAGTTTCTGGCCCGCGGTCCTACCGGCCTCGATGTTGTCCGAGCCGATGAAGCTCGCGTAGGAGACCCCGGCGGCCTTGGACGCGGCCGGATCGATCTGGGTGTCCAGGTCGATGATCGGGATGTTCTTGCGGGCCACCGCGGTGAGCGGGGTGATGACGTTGGTGCCGTTGACTGGCACGACCCCGAAGCAGCCGAAGCCCTGCGCGGCCATGGTGGAGATCTGCGCGTTCTCGCCGTCGGCGTCCGTCTCGGACTGCCCGGCCTGCACGGTGACCTTCACCCCGAGCTTTGCCGCCTCGGCCATGGCCCCGTCGCGCAACGCCGCCCAGTAGGGGTTGGTGAAGTTGCGGGTGACGATGGCGATCTTGAATTCCCCCGAGCTGCTGTGATCGCCACGTCCGCAGGCGGCAGCGGCGAGCGCCCCGACGAGGACAAGCGGCGCCATTGCACGCCTGAATCGAGCATTCATCGGTGTTCGACCTATCCCTCAAATGATCAACTCGTGTTGATCAACACGAATTGATGAGTAGTCTGTGACCTGAGTCACCGACTGTCAAGGGGTTGGGCCCAATAGCGTGGAATCGAGGCGGACCGTGAGGCGAGGAGAACCCGAATGGCAGTGACACGCGCGGATGTGGCGCGGCTGGCCGGTACCTCGCCCGCGCTGGTGAGCTACGTGCTCAACGGCGGGCCGCGTCAGGTCGCACCGGCGACCCGTGCGCGCATCGAGGCCGCCATCGCCGAATTGGGCTACCGGCCCAATATGTCCGCGCGCAGCCTGCGGATGAATCGCGGACACGCGCTGGGCATGGTGATCCCCGACGGCGCGAATCCGTTCTTCGCCGAGCTGTCCGCGGTGGTCGAGGCGGCGGCCTTCGCTCGCGGGTATCCGCTGTTCGTCGGCAATGCCGCGGGTGATTCCGAGCGCGAACAGGCGTATGTGCGGACCTTCATCGATCGCAGAGTCGAAGGGCTGCTTGCCATTTCGTCGTCCTGGGAGACCGGCGTCGGCGATGCGTGCGCCGAGGCCGGGATGGCGCTGGTGGCCGTGGACCGCGTCATCGATCCGGCCCGCTTCACCCATGTGATGTGCGATTCGGTGAGCGGTGCGCAGGCCGCGGTGACCCATCTGATCGAGCACGGACACCGCGAGATCGCCTGCCTGAGTGGACCGCACGTCTCCACGGCCGAGGATCGTGTACAGGGCTACCGAAACGCACTGTCCGCGTTCGGGTTGGCCGAGGGACCAATCGTACGCACGGACTTCGGTGGCGCGTCCGGATATCGCGCACTGTCCGGCCTCCTCGTCGAACCTGCCCGCCCCACAGCGGTTTTCGTCACCAGCGACCTACAGGCGATGGGTATGCTCCGCGCCGCCTACGACGCCGGACTGCGCGTCCCGGACGATCTGGCCGTAGTCGCCTTCGACGGCATCGAATACGCCCGCTACACGCGCCCCGGCCTGACCACCATGGTCCAGCCCACCCGCCGCATGGGCGAACTCGCCGTACAACTCCTTCTCGACCAGATAGACAGCGGCACAGTGGACCCCGGCGTGCGAAACCTCGACGCCACCCTGAGCACCCGAGGCTCCTGCGGCTGCCCGGACGAATTCTGAACCGGCGCACGCGGAATCAGGAGTCGTCGTGCGAACTGCCCGGCTCGCGTGGCCGCGTAGCGGCTCGCTGCCGACCAGCAGCGTCCGCTTGAACGGCAATGACAGAGCCACGCAGTAGTGGCTGATCGGTGTGGCGCGGCGTCACCGTTGGACGGTCGAGGGAAGTGCGGCGATGCCTTTGCCGGATAGGGGAATTCGCCCAGCACGACCGGGAAGGGTATGCCCTCGGGGCGAGCGATATGACGATCTCGATCTATTGTAGGAATCCGCTGCTCAGTGGGGGCGGCGGGCGAAGTCGGGCGCGTGTTCGGGCAGGACGCCTCGGGCCACCAGGCGTGGTGGGATGTCGCGGAGGAATGGGGTCCGGCGTAGGAGCCGGAGGGGGAGTGGGGCTTTCGGGGTGTCGGAGATGTTGAGCCGACCTCCGAGGGCGGGGGCTATGGCGCGGGCGTGCAGGAAGCGTTGCAGGCCCTGGGTGACGGCGGTGGGCAGGCGTCGGCGGCGTTGGATTCGGGCCAGGTCGGCGGTGGTCACCCGGTGTGAGAGTAGTTCGGGGGCAAGGATTCTCGCCGCCGCCACCGCATCCTGGACGGCCAGATTGATGCCGACGCCGCCGACGGGGGACATGGCGTGCGCGGCGTCGCCGAGGCACAGCAGGCCGTCGGTGTACCAGCGGTCCAGGCGATCCAGTTGGACGTCGAGCAGTTTCACCTCGTCCCAGCTCGCCAGGGCGTCGGCGCGGTCCGAGAGCCAGGGCACGATATCGGTGAGCGGGCGCATGATCTCCGAGACCGGGCCGGTGCGCAGTGCGGGATCGCTGCCCTTGCCGATCAACGTGGCGCACTGCCAGTAGTCGCCGCGGTCGAACAGCAGCGCCACTCGCCGGGGGGTGAGGAAGCCGACGGCTCCGGCGGGATCGCTCTCGTTGCGCGGGATTCGGAACCACCACACATCGAATGGCGTTGCCCAGCGCCGTGATCCGAGACCGGCCGCCGCCCGCAACGCGGAGGCCCGGCCGTCGCACGCCACGGTGAGGTCCGCCCGGATCTCGCCGGTATCACCGTCGCGGGTGCGATAGCGGGCGCCGACCACCCGGCCCTGTTCGCGGATCACGTCGGTCGCCTCGGTGTTCATTCGCAGATGGAATGTCGGCTCGGAACCTGCCTCTTCAGCGAGCAGATTCAGCAGATCCCACTGCGGCACCATCGCGATGTACCGGTGTGGGCCCGGCAGCCGATCCATGGTGGCGAAGGTGAACATGTGTCCGCGGATCGGCAGCTGCACCGAAGTCAACCGGCGCTGCGGCAGTTTCGCGAAGCGTTCACCCAGGCCGAGTTCGTCGAGCAGGTCCAGGGTGGTGGGATGGACGGTGTCGCCGCGGAAATCGCGCAGGAAGTCCGCGTGCTTCTCCAGCACGGTGACCTCGACTCCGGCGCGGGCGAGCAGCAGGCCCAGCACGATACCTGCCGGGCCTCCGCCGGCGATGAGACAGGTGGTTCGATCCATCGGGCCCTCCACGGTGGTCGCGGCCTTGCGTATCCGTCATCGATGCTATTGCGCCGCATCGTGGTGCGCACCCGTGTCCGGGGAATGCTCTCGACGGGAATTGGTCATCTGTTGTTGTCCGGCTGCTCGGCTGCGCGTCGACCGGTCCGGATTGTGACGGCAGTACATTCGGCGCGGGGGTGTCGGAGCGGCGCCGGTGTATCGACGACCATTGCGAGGTATTTGATGACGAACGATCCGATTTCGCCGGACACCCTGTCGCGGGAAAGAGCGTGGACCAAGCCGATCTCGATGCTCGCCGCCATGACGCTGGCCACCCTGGTCGCGCTGTCGGTACTGCTGGGCGGTCTCGGCGCGGCGCATCCGGCCGGAACCGCCGCGCAGAATGTCACCGGCGTCCGCCCGATCGCCTGCTCGATTTCCGATCAGGCCCGGCAGACCCTGGGCCTGATCGATGCCGGACAGTGGCCGCCGCACGACGGTTCGGGCACCAAGGGCGGCACGACCTGGAGTGATCGCGAAGGGAATCTGCCCAGGACCGGCAACGGCAAAGCCATCCGCTACAGGGAGTGGGACGTGAACCGCAAGGTGTCCGGTCACAGTCGTGATGCCGACCGCATCGTCACCGGTGACGACGGATCGGCCTGGTACACAGACGATCACTACGCCACCTTCTGCCGGATGCGCTGATACGCAATCACTTCCGGCCAGGAGGAACATC
Organism: Nocardia miyunensis NBRC 108239; assembly: GCF_001613065.1. Taxonomy (GTDB): domain Bacteria; phylum Actinomycetota; class Actinomycetes; order Mycobacteriales; family Mycobacteriaceae; genus Nocardia; species Nocardia miyunensis. Next base: position 23,867 of record NZ_BDBQ01000099.1, on the reverse strand, counting down.
CGCGCGCCCGAACCGTCCGGATCGGGCGCGCGGTCCCGTATCCGGGGGATCTCGGTACTAACGCTCCGGCGTGTTCGCCAGCAGATGAACGATGGAGCGCCCGAAATCCTCGAGCCGTTCACGCTGATATTCGGCTCTGGCGGATCGCCGTCCACACCATCTGCGGTGTCTGCGAGCGTCGGATGAGTTCCGCTGGTTCGCCCCTCGCCGACCCATTGCGCCGCTCACCCTTGGGAGATCGGGTGTGCTTGCTGCGTGATCAGGTGAAAGCCGTTGCGGCCATGGCGATCAGGACGATCGTCAGGAATATCGGATAGGCGATGGCGTGCAGTCGATCGGGCGCCCGGACCAGTGACCTACGGACGAGTGCGATGGTCGGCAGGGCACCGGCCAGGGCCAACGCGGCCGCCGGATCGACGTAGCCGATTGTTCCGTGTCCGTGATAGCCGTGCGCGGCAAGGGAATAGATGATCGTCGCGACGACGGCCACCGGGATGCTCAGCGGATTCGCCGTGCGGGCGGCCTCAGCCATCGGTAATCCCCTGCGCCGCAGCAGCGGTACCGTCACGACGCTGCCGCCGACACCGAGAAATGCCGCGACAGCGCCGATTCCGGTACCTCCGGCCATCGACGTCGCCGGTCCCAGGGCTCGGGGTCGCGCCGCGTGGGATTCGGCACGGGTGCGGAATCCGCTGCGTAGCAGGATGTCGGCGTTCCGCGCCGAGAATGGTCGGCGGCGATACGGGCCCGCGTACTCGGCTGAGCTCGAACCCGTTGCCGCCGTGGGGGCTCGCGATGCCGACTACCGGAACGGGACGATGTCCGAAAGGCGCTGGGCGCGAATCTTGTTCACCCATGCGGGGTCGGCGAGCAAGGCGCGGCCCAGGGCGACGATGTCGAATTCGCCGCGTTCGAACTGATCGTTCAGGAAGCGGAAGCGGTCGGCCTGGGTCTCATCGATCGCGTCGCCGCGGAAGACACTGTCCACACCCACCGAACCCACGGTGATCACCGGGCGGCCGGTGATCTTCTTGGTCCAGCCCGCCAGGCTCAAATCCGCTGCGTGGTCGGTGAATTCGGGCAGCCAGTGGCGTCGCAGCGAGGTGTGGAAGATGTCGACGCCCGCGTCGACGAGCGGGGTGAGCAACTCCTCGAGTTCGCCCGGGGTGTCGGCGATCCTGGCCCGGTAGTCGACGCCCTTCCACTGCGAATAGCGGTAGATGATCGGGAAATCGGGGCCGACGGCCTCGCGCACGGCCGCGACCACGCGGGCGGGGAACGCCGCGCGTCGACGCGATGTCACGCCGTAGTCGTCGGTGCGCTGATTGGTTGCGGCCCAGAAGAATTGGTCGAGCAGATAGCCGTGCGCGCCGTGAATCTCGATTCCGTCGAAGCCGAGCTGCCGGGCCAGCAGCGCGGACTCCACGTAGGAGGCGATGAGCGTGTCCAGATCATCGGTGGTCAGCGCCCGACCCACCGACGCTCCGGTGTGATCGATCCCGGACGGGCTCACCGACGGGGTCTCCGGTTCGAATTCGGGCTCTTTGCCCCGGGCGACGCCGGTGTGCCACAACTGCGGCACGATGGCAGCGCCCTCGGCGTGCACCGCCTCGGCGACCGCCCGCCAGCCCGCCGCGCTGTCGTCACCGTAGAACCGCGGAACACCCGATTCCGGTCCGGCCGCCGGGCCGCGAACGTAGGTTCCCTCGGTGATGATCAGCCCCACGCCACCGGCGGCATGCTCCCGGTAGTATTCGACGTTCTCCGAATTGGGCACGCCGCCAGGCGATTTCACCCGTGTCATCGGGGCCATGGCGAACCGGTTCCGCAGCCGCAGCGATCCCGTGTCGAACTCGGTGAACAATCCGTCGAGATGGATCGAGGGATCACCGGTCGTTTCTTGTGACATGGAGCATATTCCCTTCCGACGCGGCGATTCGATTGTCGAAATCCGGTCGCCCGAACAACACCGGTTACGTCCCGGCCATTCCTACCCGGGTGTGATCGGCGTAACGATGGCCACAGCACCCGGGTCCGTTCCGGCGGCTCTCGCCTTCCTGGGCCGATACGAGCCACGACATGGCTGCTGGGCTCCGGTGCGGGGTCACGGCTGAGGGCTGCGCAAGGCCGTCGACACCGGCCCGGGACCGGCAGATCCCGTCGTCCGCGAGGGCGTCGAAGCGCTGGTCCGGATGTCCTCGTGCTTCGCGCCCTTCACCGCCGAGGAGTCCTGGGAACGCCTGGGGCACCGGCCCTCGGTATCGGATGCGGGCTGGCCGGCGGCCGATCCGGCGCTGCTCGAACGCGACACCACGACCTGCGTCGTCCAGATCGACGGCAAACTGCGCGACCGCCTGCGGGTGCCCGCCGACAGGGGCGCCGCCTCCATCATCGGGAATGAGATGGCCCGCTGGTGTGGGGCGACGACCGAGAAGCCGACGTCATCGACGAGACGAGCCTGCGCGAACTCGCCCTGGCCTCGGCGACCATCACCGAGGCCCTGGCCGGTCGTGCGATGACGAGGGTGATCGTGCGCGCGCCGCGATTGGTGAACGTCGTCACCGAACGCTGATCTCAGCCGACCAGCAGCACCAGTTTTCCGCGCACGACGCCCTGTTCGCCGAGCCGGTGCGCCTCGGCGATCTCGGTGAGCGGGAAGGTGCGGGCGACCGGAAGCACGAACCGGCCGGAGTCGATCAGGTCGCCGATCTGCCCGATGACGTGCAGTGCGCGTCCGGAGTCGCCCCGGCTGAACCGCACGCCGTGCTCCTGGGCTCCGGCGAAATCGGCGATCGTCACGACATGTGCTGCGCCACCGGCGATTTCGATGAGTTCGGGCAGCACTCCGCTACCGGCGACGTCGAGTGCGAGGTCGACGCCGCCGGGGGCGAGGGCGCGCACTCGGTCGAGGAGGCCCTCACCGTAGGTGACCGGTTCCGCGCCGAGCGAGCGGACGTATTCCTGATTCGCCAGACCGGCGGTGCCGATCACCCGCGCGCCGCGAGCGAGCGCCAGCTGGACCGCCGCGCTGCCGACACTTCCGGAGGCGCCGTTGACCAGCAGCGTCACGCCGTCCGTGACGCCGAGCTGGTCGAGTGCGCGGGTGGCCGTCTCGATGGCGGCCGGCAGCGCGGCGGCGCCGGCGAAGTCCAGCGACGACGGGATCGGCGCGTAGTGGGACAGAACCGCCAGTTCGGCCTGCGTGCCCTCCTCGTCGGCGAAGCCGAATACGCGGTCGCCGACGGAAACGCCGGTGACGCCCTCGCCGACTTCGTCGACCACGCCCGCCGCCTCGTAGCCCATGGCCTGTGGGAGCTGCTGATCCATCAGGCCCGCCCGCTTCTTCCAGTCGCTCGGGTTGACCCCGGCCGCGCGCACCGTTATTCGAACCCGGCCGGGACCCGGATGCGGGTCCGGCAGCTCGACGATCTCGAGCACCTCCGGCCCGCCGAACCGGCTGAAACGAATCGCCCGCATCCTTCGCTCCTGTCTCGATTCCGCAATCGCGCCTCCCGCGCGGAAACAGTCTGCCAGCTCCTCCCCGTGGGGATGTTGGCTCGCGGATTGCTCGCGATCACCTAGCCTGGGAAGGCCGATCCGGTCGGACGGTATTCGCCGAGGGGTGTGAACGTTCTCGGCGGACGCCGTGCGGTCGAGGAATCGGGAGGTGGTCGTTAGTCGAGGAGGTCGTATCCGGTGAATGTGCTGATCCCGCGTGAACGTCCGAGGCGGTGGTCCCTCGACGACGTCGTCGTCACCGACCCGCCGATCATCCGCCGGGCCATCGGCGCGGCGAGCATCGGCAACATCACCGAGTGGTACGACTTCGGCGTCTACGCCTATTTCGAGCCCACCATCAAGGAGGTGTTCTTCTCCCACCTGGGCAATGCCGCGGGCACGATCGCGACCTTCGGGCTGTTCGCGGTGGCGTTCCTGGTCCGGCCGTTCGGCGGGATGTTCTTCGGACCGCTCGCGGACCGCATCGGCCGCAACAAGGTCCTGGCCACGACCATGATCCTGATGGCGGTCGGAACCTTCGCCATCGGCTGCATCCCGGACCAGAACTCGATCGGCCTGTGGGCGCCGATGCTGCTGCTGTGCGCGCGGTTGCTACAGGGTTTCTCCACCGGTGGCGAATACGGCAACGCGATGACGTTCATCGCCGAGTACGCGCCGGATCGCCGACGTGGATTCCTCGGCAGCTGGCTGGAATTCGGGACGTTCACCGGATATCTGCTCGGTGCGTTGATCGTCACGCTCGCCGATGCGGCAATGACGCACGATCAGTTGCTTGCCTGGGGATGGCGGCTGCCGTTCTTCGTGGCGCTGCCGCTGGGCGTCGTCGGTGTCTATCTGCGGATGCGGTTGGCCGACACTCCGGCCTTCGCCGCGCTGGAGAAGGAATCCGAGGATCGGGAGAAGGCGAACAAGACCGGTGAGGAGGCCAAGATCCTGGCCAGGCTGTGGCCTTACGTTCTGGTCTGCATGGGACTGGTCATCGTCTGGAACGTCACCAACTACATGCTGACCTCGTATATGCCGACCTATGTAACCTCGACCGTGCCCGATGCGACCGGTGGTGGCGTGTCGTCGACGACCTCGCAGTGGTTGCAGATCGTGGTGATGGCCATCGCACTGCTGACCATTCCGCTGCTGGGTGTGCTGTCCGATCGCATCGGCCGCAAACCGATCATCTGGGCCGGCATCGCCGCGCTGATCGTGCTGGCGCTTCCGATGGTCCTGCTGGTCCGCACGAACAACGCGTTCTCGGTCTTCCTCGGTCTGCTGATCATGGGGCTGACGCTGATCTGCTTCAGCGCGACGCTGCCCTCCACGCTGCCCTCGCTGTTCCCGACGAAGGTGCGCGGCGCGGGTCTGTCGGTCGCGTTCAACGTCGCGGTCTCGTTGTTCGGCGGTACCACCTCGGTGGTCGTCGGCGCACTCGTGGGAGCCACCGGAGATCTGAACTGGCCCGCCTACTACCTGATCATCGCGGGTGTCATCGGCGCGGTGTCGGTCTACTTCCTGCAAGAACCCAACGGTCGGCGGATGTGGGGTTCGGCGCCGGCCGCGCAGTCCGAGGAAGAGGCCGAACTCCTGGTCGGAGCCCAGGGCGCCGCTTCGGATCCGAGATGAGCGCAGCAACTGGCGCCCATTTCGGCCGAAACTCGGCCAGATCGTGTTGACCAGGGGATTCGGTAACGAGATGACGCCTGTTCCGGGCTTGTCGGCGGTGGTGTGAACGAGTGTGGCAATTACACTGTGCCTGAATTGGTTCCGTGGTCGGACGAAAGGTGTCACGTGAAGAAGTTCACTGTTCGGATCGGATTGGCCGGAGGTCTCGCGGCCGCACTGGCTTTCGCGTCGCTGGCGTACTCGGCGCCCGGTGCGTTGCCCCAGGCCGATGCGGCTCCCGCCAGGCCGGTGGCGGACGGTCTGGTCACTCTGCAGGAGTTCGCGACCGTGGGCGGATCGCGCGATCCGCGGAATACGGGGTTCTTCTTCACCACCAACCAGGCCGAGGCGGCGACCGCGACGAGCAAGTATCACTTCACCAAGGTCGAGGATCTCGGTCGTCTGCACACGGCGCCCGGAGCCAACCGGGTCGCGGTGCATCGCTTGCGGCTCAAGGACAGCAAGCAGCCGTCGTATCTGCTGGCGATTTCGGACAGCGACATCAAGAATCCCCGAACCGCGGACGAGGGCGTGATCGGCTGGATCGACAACGCCCCGGAAATCGGCGACCATCCGCTGCTGCGCTACAGCTACAACAACCGCTGGGCCGCCGCCATCGACACCTCGGCCGGACAGGCCGGACTGGTCGCGCACGGGTTCCACTCGGACGGCCCGGTCGGCTGGGTGGTGCCCTGAGCGCTCGCCTCACCCTCGGCCGAACAGGTCGCCGCCGTTGATCTGCAGGATCTGGCCCGTCGTCCAGCCCGCGTCGGGTGCGGCGAAGTGGGCGATGCCCGCGGCGACCTCGTCCGGTGTTCCGCCGCGGCCGAGGGGAATCCGGGCGACTCGCTCGGATTCGACCTCCTCGGTCAGCATGTCCGCCCACACCTCGGTGGCCGGTACGAATCCGGGGGCCACGACGTTGACCGTGATGCCTTCCGGCGCAAGGTGTTTGGCGAGTCCCAGTGACCAGCCGTGCATCGCGGCCTTGGACGCGCCGTAGGGGCCCGAACCCCGCAGGGCCGCGATCGAGCTGACCGAGACGATCCGGCCCCCGGGGCGAGGCATGTGCGGCAGGAGCGTTTCGGTCAGCAGGACGGCGGTGAGCAGGTTCGTGCGGTAGGTGTCGATGTACATCGCGGCGATATCGGCCAGATCCCGCGGCTCCCGCTTGCGGAACGTGCCCGCGTTGTTGATCAGCACATCGACCGGACCCGCCGTGGCGATCCGATCGCCGAGCACGCGGACCTGGTCGGGATCGGTGAGATCGGCCGCCGCACGGGTGACGCGTTCGGCGCCGATGTCCGCGTTGATCTCCTCGGCGGCGGCGTCCAGGACGGCCCTGCGCCGGCCGACGATCGTCACCCGATCGCCTTGTGCCGCAAGGCGTCTGGCTACCGCCTTGCCGATTCCGGTGCCGCCGCCGCTGATCACCGCACGTCGTGCCACGACTACCTCCCGACGAAATTGCTTGGTGCACAGGGTTTTCTGAACCGGACCGCCGTCACGACCGTGCTCGATCGAGCAGGGCCCGGGTGTGCTCCCGGCCCACCCGGGCGGCCTCCGGTGCGGACATCGCCGCGGTGGCGGGTGAGATGACCTCCGGTCCGACGCGCCGCAACGCCCCGATCCGGTCGAGCGTTCGGATGACGCGAACGAGGTCGAAGCAGCCGTCGCCGGGCAATCGCCGGAGGAAGGTGTCCTCCACGAGACTGCCCTGCACCTGTTCACCCCCGTCCGAGATCTGCACGGCGAAGATCCGTTCCCCCGGAAGCGATTCCAGCGCGGCGAAATCGGGGTTGCCGCGGAAGAAGTGCCAGGTGTCGAACATCAGCCCGCCGTTGGCGCGCGCCGCGGTGTCCACGATTCTGTGTGCGCTCGGCAGATCGGCGATCGCCATCACCGGCATGAACTCCAGCTGCACTCGCGCGCCGATATCGGCGGCGCGATCACACAGCGCCGCGAAATATCCGGCGACCTCGTCGACCGGCAGGTCGCAGGCCGGTCCGGCCAGCACCGTCAACGACACCGCCCCGAGCTCCTCCGCCATGCGCAGGACGTCGTCGGCGCTGAACGCGGTGAGTGGAATCTCCGCGGGCCGATCACCGGGATACCAGGTCATGAGCCCTTCCAGCTCGATATCCACCCCGGCATCGCGAATCGCGCGTCCCAGTTCCCCGGGCGAGCGATCCGAGGAGGTCACATCGATCGGGGTCAGAGACAGCCGGTCGAAGCCGCCGCCGACCGCGGCGTCCACCCGTGCCCGAACCGGACTCTCGTAACCGACCGTTCCGGCCCACAGCGTCCATTCGAAGTCGTTGTCGTGCATATCTTTTCCATTCACATCGGTTGCGCTCAGGCCGGGCGCAGCACGGCCGCGCGGGCATTGTGCAGGTGGGCGGTCATGACCGCGGCCGCCCACTGCGAATCGCCCGCGCGCATGGCCGCGACGATCTCGACGTGATGGGCCAGGCTGCGTCGCATCGACGCGTCGTCGTAGGCGTGGAAATTCCTCGCTACCAAGGGAGTTCGGACCGCGCTGGCCAGAGCGGCAGCGAATGCGGGAGCGTCGGCCAGCTTCACCAGTCTGCGGTGGAACGCCGCATTCATCGGGATCAGGGTGTCGATGTCCTGGTTCGGCCCGGGGGAGCCGACGGCGACCATGGAATGCGCCAGCTCGTCCAGTTCGGCGATGTCGGTCTCGCGGGCCTTGTCCACGGCCATCGCGGTCAATCGCGGTTCCAGCGTGGAACGCACCTCGAAGACGCTCTCCAACTCCGCCGCCGACCAGCTGGCCACACGCGCGCCCCGGTTGGGCAGCAGTTCCACCCACCCCTCCGCGGCCAGCTGACGCAGCGCCTCCCGGATCGGAGTCCGGCTCACACCCAACTGCTCCGCGAGTTCCACCTCGGCCAGCCGGGCGCCCGGCTCGAGCGTGTTGTCGGCGATGAGGTCGCGCAGGACGTCGCCGACTCGTTCGGCCGATGTCACCGGGCGTGGCGCCACCCATGCCTCCTGTCGTGATCGATGCACTTTGTATGCAATCTACGGGATCGTCATTCTGTCTTCAAGGTATTGAATGGTGATCGCCGATAGATGTATACAAGTTTGGACGGAGTTGTGGCGTTGGTCATAGCTCCGGGGTCAGCTGGAGGGAGTCGGAGATGACCGACGCATTGGGGTGGCGGTTGAAGATCGGGGTGGTGACCCCCTCGGTGAACACCGTCGTGCAACCCGAATACGACGATATGCGTCCGCGCGGGGTGACCAATCACATTGCGCGCATTCACATCCCGGACCGCGTCGTCGATGACGACGACGATTTCGGCGATCTGGTGCGTGATATTGACAACGGTGTCGACGATGCGGTGGGACGCGTGCTGACCTGCGAGCCCGCCTGTGTGGTGCTCGGGGTATCGATCGAAGCGGTGTGGGGCGACCCGAAAGCCGGTGTGGCCATTCGGGATCGGCTGCGCGCCAAGTTCGGCGCGAACCTGGAGCTGGTGCACGCGGGCGATGCGGTCCCGGCCGCACTGCGCGCCGTCGGCGTCGATGAGGGACCCATCGGGGTGCTCACGCCGTATCAGCCGGGGTCCGAGCCGCATCTGCGGACGTTCGTGGAAAGTTCCGGGTATCAGCTGCAGACGGCGGTCCACCTGCGATGCCCCACGGCCGTGCGGATCGCACACACGTCACCGGAGACGTTGCGGCGTGAGCTGAAGGCGATCGCGGCGCAGCGGCCGCGGGCGATCGTCCAGTTCGGCGCGAACATGGCCGTGGGCCGGGTGGCCGCCGAAGCCGAGCGGTGGCTCGGCCTGCCGGTGATCGCGGTGAACACCGCCACGTATTGGCATGCGTTGCGCACCAACGGAATCGAAGACCAGAAGGAGGGCTTCGGCTCGCTTCTGGCCGACCACTGATCTCCGGCGGAGGCACACATGTCCGAGGGCGATTACCCCACCCTGTTCTCTCCGATCGCGCTGGGCCCGCGTTCCGCGCGCAATCGCATCTGGATGACCGCGCACGCCACGGAGTTCTCCACCGACGGGACCTTCGCCGACGCCAGCGCCGAGTACTACGCCGAACGAGCCCGCGGCGGCGTCGCGGTCATCACGATGGAAGCCATGGCGGTGCATCCGTCGAGCCAGCCGCGGCGCGGAGTGATCCACGCGTATTCCCCTGCCGTGGTGGACAGTTACCGCAAGGTCGCCGCCGCCGTGCACCCGCACGGCGCGCTGATCATGGCGCAGCTGTGGCACCGCGGCCGCCAGACCGACGGCATCATCTCCCGCCTGCCCACCTGGGCGCCGAGCCCGGTGCCCGACACGGTGTATCGGGAGATACCGCACGAGATGACTCGCACCGAAATCGACGTGCTGGTCGAGCATTACGTGCTCTCGGCGCGGCACGCGATCGAGGGCGGCGTCGACGGTATCGAGGTGCACGGCCTCGGACACGGTTATCTGCTCGGTCAGTTCCTCTCGCCCGCGACCAACCACCGCGGCGACGAATACGGCGGGTCGTTCGAGAACCGGATGCGCGTCGTCCGGCGCATCGTCGCGGAGGTACGCCGGGTCGTGCCGCCCGACCGGGTTCTCGGGATTCGGCTCAACAGCAGCGACGGTGAGATGGAGAACGGTCTCGGCAACGAGGACTGGGTGCGCATCGCGACCGAGGTCGAGAGCTGGGGCGCGCTGGACTACATCTCCACCACCCAGGGCACCTATCTCGATCGCATGCAGATCTACGGGACGTCGGCCGCGCGCAAGGCCGGTTACGAGCTGGCCGACACTGCGAATATCACCCGCGCGGTCTCGCTGCCCGTCGTAGCGGTCGGGCGGATCACCACGCCGGAAATGGCGGAGGACATCCTCGTCTCGGGTAAGGCGCAGTTCGTCGGCATGGCGCGTGCGCTCATCGCGGATCCGTCGTGGCCCACCAAGGCTCGGCGCGGCCGACCGGACGATATTCGCCCCTGCATCGGCTCGAACTGGTGTGTCGCCTCCTTCGCCCGCGGCCCCGTGTCGTGCATACACAACCCGGCGGTAGGCCGGGAACGGGAATTCCGTCGCGACGACACCCGGCCGCGGCAGTCCCGGCGCGTCGCGGTGGTCGGCGGCGGACCCGCCGGGTTGCGCGCCGCGCTGAGCGCCGCCGAACTCGGTCACCGGGTCACCCTCTTCGAACAGAGCGACACGTTGGGCGGGCAGGTCGCGCTCATGGCACGGGCCGACTCCTATCGCGAGTGGTCCGGCGTCACCGATTGGCTGTGCGTCCAGCTGGAACGGACGAAGGCCGAGATCCGGCGTCGGCACCGGGCCACGGCCGACGACCTCGTCGATCGATACGAGGCGGTCGTGGTGGCCACCGGATCGACCCCGATCCGGCACGGCTGGACCGCCCGCCACCCCGCGCGCTGGGCGGCCGGCGCGCCCGCCCTACCCGGTGCCGACCAATGGAACGTCTACACCCCGGCGCAGATCCTGACCGGCCGCGCGGACCTGCCGCACCGCTTCCTGCTCGTGGACGACACCGGAGACCGGCAGGTGTTCGTCGTCGCCGAGTACCTGGTCCAGCGTCGCCACGCCGTCCACATCGTCTCCCAATACCCGCACCTGGGCCACGCGTTCGCCGACGGTCACGACCTTCCGTTCGCCTTCGGGCAACTTCGCCGCGCGGGCGTCACCTTCACTCCCGGCGTCGAACTCACCGCGATCCACGAGGACACCGTCACCCTCACCGACGTCTACACCGGCGAAACCTCCCAGCTGCTCGAAATCGATGCGGCGGTAATGATTTTGGGGAATTCCGCCGACGATGCCCTGGCGCGTGAGCTGGCGGGCGCCGACATCGACGTCCACCTGATCGGCGACGCCCGAGCCCCACGCCGCATCTTCAACGCGATCTGGGAAGCGGAAACCACGGCCAGAGAACTCTGAGCCTGTTCGAAAGTCACACTCTCCAAGGCGGATTCCATGTCCACTTCTGCCACTGCACGCACCACCGGGTCGCAGGACGACCCGACCGGACGTCTCGACGGCGCTTCCCGATGGCGGATCTTCGCCGTGATAGTGGTCATCGCGCTGTTCACCGAGATCGCGGCATTGCAGTACACCATCGTCGCGGCCGCGCTGCCGAAAATCGGGCGCGATTTTCCCGAGCAGGGCGCCAACATCAGTTGGGCGATCATCGTTTTCGGCCTCACCGGCATCTTCGCCTCGCCGCTGCTGGGCAAGATGAGCGACGTCTGGGGGAAGAAGTCCTTCTTCCTGCTGTGCGGCGTCTTCTTCGCCTCGGGCTGCCTGCTCGACGCGCTGACGCACAGTTGGTGGTTGTTCCTGGTCGGCCGCGGACTACAGGCGCTGGCCGTGGCGACCCAGCTGATCGGCTTCGGCCTCATCCGTGATCTCGTACCGCGCCGGTACGTGCCACTCGGCATCGGCATCATGTCGACGGGGCTGGGGTTCTCCTCGGTGACCGCGCCGCTGGTCGGCGGGTGGCTGGTCGACAACTTCGACTGGCGGGCGATCTTCTGGTTCTTGCTCGCGTATGTCGTGGTGATGGAGCCACTGGTCGCGCTCATCGTGCCCGATTCGACGTTGCGAGTGCCGCAGCGCATCGATTATCTCGGCGCGGTACTGCTGTCCGCGGGCGCGGCGCTGGTCCTGCTGTACCTCGACAAGGGCCAGGACTGGGGATGGGGCAGGCCCCGCGCGCTGGCCTGGTTGATCGGCGGAGTGCTGCTCCTGGTCGCGTTCGTGCTGATCGAACTGCGGGCGCGGGTGCCGATCATGGATATGCGGCTGCTGTTCCATCCGAAGGTGAGCATGGTTCTGCTGATCGTCGTCTGCGGTAGCTGTATGGGCGCTGTCCAGGGATATGCGATCGCCTACATGACCGAGACCCCCAGTGTCGGACAGATGCGAGATCTCCTACTGCGACAAGCACTTCCGGCGATCCACGACGCGGCGCCGGCATCGGCCATCGATGTGCGACTGGTCCCGCACTACGCGTACGGCAACGGATTCACCCTGTTGCAGTACGGCATTCACATCGCGCTGGTGCAGGCGGTCGTCGCCATGATCATGGGTGCGCTGGCCGGAATGATGGCCCGCCGCTACGGCGCGCGGCTGCCGCTCATCCTGGGGCTGGTGATATTCGCCGGTTGCGCCGTCGCGTTCGCGGGTCTCGGGCACACCTGGCCGATCTTCGCGCTGGTGAGCGCCGTCTACGGGATCGGCTTCGGCCTCTACTACGCCTCGACGCCGATTCTGATGGTCGAGGCGGTTCCGCAGGAGCAGCAGGGCATCAGCATCGGCATGTTCGGCGTCATGCAGAGTCTCGGCGGAGCCATCGGACCGGCCGTGCTGACCGCCCTGCTCATCGCGAATCCGGTTCGCGCGCATCTGCTCGTCGCCGGACACGACACCGGCGCCCGGCCCGTCCCGCAGGTCTTCGCCGACCGCGCCTACGACATCGGATTCCTGGTGGCCGCGGGCATGTGCCTGTTCGCCCTGGTGGTCGCCCTGTTCATGCGCCACGGCCGCACACCCGCCACCGGCGGCGCGAACGAAAATTCCGCGACCGAGGTCGGGAACGTCATGCAGTGAGCCTTTCCCGGACGGTCTCGGTTCGGCTGTCGCGAACCAGGTACGCGGCTGTCAGACAGCCCATCGCGGCGATGGTCAGTGCGTGGGCGAAGCCGGTCGCCGGCGGGACGGCTGCCGCGCCGAAGCGTGCCGAGAACGGCCACGCCGACCACGCTGCCGACCTGACGCGTCATCGTCAGCAGGGCCGATGCCGCCCCGGCGCGGCCGGTGGACGCCGCGCGGAGCATCTGCGTGGTCGCCGGTCGAGTACGCGCTCGTGCGCGTGGATCCCCACACATGCGCACGAGCCGGGTGCGGGTTGGTTCGATGTTTACCGCGCGATCGGCGCGGATACTGTTAGGGGACAGACGCTGGACCCGCTGTTCAGCGGATCGCATTCCTATGTTGCGCCCCCGGCAGGAATCGAACCTGCGACCTAGGGATTAGAAGGCCCTTGCTCTATCCAACTGAGCTACGGAGGCAGTGCGGCACCAAACACCATGCCGCTTCGAAGGCGTGCTGTCCAGTGAGGGGAGTATAGCGACCGTCCAGGTTTGTTCTGGTTTCCGGAGAGCAACTTGCGGGCATGTCGGCGAAGGTGTGGTGTCGTGACGTTGGCGTCGGTGCGGCCGTTATCGGTGGGGAGTGCCGAGGATCGAGCCGGTGATCAGGGCAGAGAGCTGTTCGCGGTGCGCGGGGTCGACGGTTACCAGGAGTTCGTCCAGCTGCGCGATGACGGCTCGGTGGGTGGCTTCGGCGCGGATGGCGCCGGCGTCGGTCAGGGCGATCTGGAATGCGCGGCGGTCCGTCTCGTGTGGGATGCGCACGACGAGACCTCGTCGCTGCGCGCGATCGACCAGGCCGGTCAGGCTCGATTTCTCCAGTGCCAGCCACCGCGTCAGATCGGACATTCCTACAGGCCCGGCCGCGAGTCGGCACAGCAGTTGAGCCTGCTGGGGGGTGAGGTCGTGTCTGCGGCTGACCTCGGCGAACACCTGCTGCACCCGATGAGACAGGCGTACCAGTGCCTCGGCGAGGGGCAGTTGTCCGACGGTTGTGGTCACGAAACCTCCTGATACCGGTCACCGCTATTTTACTGCCGCTTGCATGTTGTTGGTTGTACGAACTAAATTAGTTCGTACAACCAACAGTATGTAATGCGAACTTGGAGAAGTCATGGTTGACGTGGTTGTCATCGGCGGCGGATTCGGCGGTACAGCGGTGGCGAAGGCATTGGATGACATCGCGGACGTGACCCTCGTCGAGCCGCGTGATGCCTTCGTATACAACGTGGCCGCGTTGCGCGGGCTGACCGATCCGGCCTGGACCGACCGGATGTTCTTTCCCTACGACCGGCTGTTGCGCCGCGGCAGCGTCGTGCGCGAGCGCGCGGTGCGGGTCGACGCGTCGAAGATCGAACTCGGGTCCGGCCAGCGGATCGACGCCGACTTCGTGGTGCTCGCGACCGGCTCGGCGTATCCGTTCCCGGCCAAGACCGACGATGATGACAGCGCGGACGCGAAGGCGCGGTTCCATGCCGCGCGCACGAGACTGGCAGCGGCCGAGCGAGTCCTGTTGCTCGGTGCGGGTGCGGTCGGCCTGGAGTTGGCCGGTGAGATCACCGCGGCCTGGCCGGGCAAATCGGTGACGATCATCGACCCGGCGCAGGACGTTCTCGGCGGCGCCTACCATCCCGACCTCCGAGCCGAATTGCACCGGCAACTCGGCGAACTCGGAGTCGAGTTGATTCTGGGCACGGGCTTGCGCGCGGATCCGCCCTCGCGGGCCGGAGAACTCGAGACCTTCACCGCGCTTACTCGCTCGGGCCGCGCGATCGCTGCCGACATCTGGTTTCGCTGCTTCGGTGTGCGGCCGATGACCGATTACCTGGCGGCGGAGCTGTCCCACGCCCGGCGGCCCGACGGGTATCTGGAGGTGACTCCCGAACTTCGATTGCCTGGCCAGGACCGGGTATTCGCGGTCGGCGACCTGGTGGCCACCTCAGAAGGAAAGACCGCCAAGGCCGCGGGCCTGCACGCGGACGTGGTCGCGGCCAATATCCGAGCGCTGATCACCGGTGTGGACGAGTTGCGCGGATACCGTCCTGGGCCCGAAGGGATAGCGTTGCCGCTCGGGCCTGGCGGGGGTGCGTCCTATTCGCCCGAGGTGGGCGTGCTCGGCGCCGAGGCCACCGCGCGGTTGAAGGGAGCCGACCTCAGGATCAGCGCGTATCGCGAGGTGTTCGGGCTCGCGCCGCAGTGATCGAGACGGCGACTCGCGGGCATGTCGGCAGGGTCACAGCGGGTGCGTCGACGGCCGGGGCGGGGCCGATGTGCGGGGCGGACCGCATTACGCTCGATGCATGTCGTCACCGCAGGACTCGATCACCGAACCTGACAGCCAGGCTCCTCGGTCGGAGTCCGCGTCGACGTTTTCCGCGCTCACCACGATGGCGGTCGCGGTCGCGGCATTCGTCGCGCCGCTGATCGTGGGGTTGTCCGCGGCACAGGCGCTGACACTGCTGGGCATTCCCGATCCCGGTCCGCTGACCACCTACGGGCTTCCCGCGGTGCGGGCGATCGCGGATCTCTCCGGGGCGCTGACGATCGGGTCGTTGCTGTTCGCCGCGTTCCTGACCCCGCCGCAGCGTAACGGCCTGCTCGACGTGGCCGGATATCGCGCGCTGCGCCGGGCCGGGATCTGCGCGCTGGTGTGGGCGGGCACCGCCGCGCTGCTGGTGCCGCTGACGTTGTCGGACACCACCGGGCAACCGGTGCTGCGCACCCTGCGGCCGGAACAGGTGTGGCATGCGATCGGTCAGGTGGAGGTCGCCGGAGCCTGGCGAACGACGGCCGTCATGGCCCTCGTCCTGGCGGTCGCCTGTCGGCTCGCGCTGCGCTGGGGCTGGACGCCGCCGCTGTTCGCCTGGTCGCTGGCCTGTCTGCTGCCGATCACGCTGACCGGGCATTCCTCCGCGGGCGGTGCGCACGACATCGCGACCAACAGCCTGATCCTGCATCTGGTGGGGGTGACGGTGTGGACGGGCGGGCTGTTCGCTGTACTCGCGCACGCGGTGCGCGGCGGCGCGCACACCGATCTGGCCACCAGGCGGTTCTCGGCGGTCGCGACCTGCGCGTTCGTCGTCGTCGCGATCAGCGGCGTGATCAACGCCTGGGTGCGGGTGCCGCTGAGCGATGTGCTCACCACGACCTACGGGCAGCTCGTGATCGCCAAGACGGTCGCGCTCTGCGCTCTGGGGCTGATCGGATTCCTGCAGCGGCGCAAGGCGATTCCCGCGCTCGCCGCCGATCCGGGGGACAGGGGCGCGCTCATCCGGTTCGCCGGTGTGGAGGCGCTGGTCTTCGCCGCCACGATCGGGCTCGCGGTGGGGCTGGGCCGCACCCCGCCGCCGGATCTGCGGCGGGTGCCCTCGCCGGTGGAGGTGGAGATCGGCTACGACCTGCCCGGACCGCCGACGATCACCCGGATCCTGTTCGATTGGCGATTCGACCTGATCTTCGGGACGTTGTCGATCGTGCTGGCGGTGCTGTATCTGATCGGCGTGCGCCGCCTGCGTGCGCGCGGCGACGCCTGGCCGGTCGGACGCACCATCTCCTGGATGTGCGGATGCGCGATCCTGCTGATCGCCACCAGTTCGGGCGTCGGCCGCTACGCGCCGGCCATGTTCAGCGTGCACATGGCACAGCACATGATGCTGTCGATGCTGGCGCCGATCCTGTTCGCGCTGGGCGGCCCGGTGCTGCTGGCGTTGCGGGTGCTGCCCGCGGCGGGTCGCGACGCGCCGCCCGGACCGCGGGAATGGATTCTGGCCGCGGTGCACAATCCGGTCTCGCGGTTCATGACCAATCCCGTTGTCGCCGCGGTGTTCTTCATCTCCGGGTTCTACGCGCTGTATCTCGGCGGCATCTTCGACGCCGTCATCGATCAGCACGGCGCGCACCTGGCGATGAATCTGCACTTCCTGGTGTCGGGCTACCTGTTCTACTGGGTGGTGCTCGGCATCGACCCCAAACCCCGGCAGGTGCAGCCGCTGACGAAGGTCGGCATGATCTTCGGCTCGCTGCCCTTCCACGCCTTCTTCGGTGTGGCGCTGATGAGTATGACCACGGTGATGGGTGGCTGGTTCTATCGCTCGCTGGGCTTGAGCTGGGATCACGACCTGCTCGGCGATCAGCACACCGGCGGCAGCCTGGCCTGGGCCAGCGGTGAGCTGCCGCTGGTCGTGGTCATGCTGGCGCTGCTGATCCAGTGGTCACGCAGCGATTCGCGTGAGGCGAAGCGCATCGATCGCGCCGCGGACCGCGATCACGACGCCGAACTCGCCGCGCACAACGCGATGTTCGCCGAATTGGCCCGGCACGACGGGGAGCGCCGGTGACCACACTGGGTCGGGTACCGCGGCTGTACCGCTCGGACGTGCGCGCCGCTCGTCGGCGACTGGGCCGCCACATCCGGGTGACGCCCGTCTGCCATACCGAGGTCGCCGGTCCGAACGGGCCGGTCGGGGTGAGTCTCAAATTCGAATATCTCCAGCACGGCGGCACTTTCAAGGTGCGCGGCAGTCTCAACGCGCTGCTCGCCTCCGGGAACCACGAGCGTCCGGTGGTCATCGCATCCGGCGGTAACGCGGGTATCGCGGCCGCACTGGCCTGCGCGATCCTGGGACGTTCGTGCACGGTGGTGGTGCCCGAGTCCGCTCCGCACACGAAGGTCGCCGCGATCTGGGCCTATGGCGCCGAAGTGCTGTGGCACGGAACGACTTACGCCGAGGCGGCCCGGTACGCCGAGGAACTCGCCGCCGAACGCCGGGCGCTGCAGTTGCACGCCTACGGCCTGCCGGAGGTGGTCGCCGGTGCGGGCACGATCGGACTGGAGATCGAACGTCAGGTGCGGGCCCGCCCGCCGGTTCTGGTGCCGGTGGGCGGTGGCGCGCTGGCGGCCGGAATCGCGGCCGCGCTGGGTCTGCGCGGACGTGTGATCGGGGTCGAACCCGCGGGCGCGCCGACTCTGCACGCCGCCCTCGCCGCCGGGCGCGCGGTGGACGTGCACGTCAACACGATCGCATCGGATGCGCTGGGCGCCACCAGGATCGGCGATATGGCGTTGGAGCTCGCGCAGCGCTACCGGATCGGCTCGGTCCTGGTGAGCGACGACGCGATCTCGATGGCGCGGGAGTATCTGTGGCGCGAGTTCCGGATCGTCGTCGAGCCCGCTGGGGCGACCGCGCTGGCCGCGATCCAGTGCGGGGCGTATGTGCCGCAACCTGGGGAACGGCCGGTCATCGTATTGTCGGGGGCCAATACGGACCTCACCACGTACTGACGCGACGGCCGGAGAAATCCGGAACACCATCTGCTCACAAGGCGAAAGTTATCCCCAAATCGGGATTCGCTCTGTTGCGCTCCTCGATGATCGGCCAGGCTTGTCTGCAACGTCGAAATGTCAAGGGGTGGAGTCATGTACGAGGCATATACGGCACTGATCGGCAATGTGATCACCCATCCGGTGCGGCGCAGTCTGCCCAACGGTCAACAGCTGGTGACCTTCCGAATGGCCAGCACCGCGCGCAGGCTCGATCGCGGCAGCGGGGACTGGGTCGACAACGGAACCGTGTACGTCACGGTGAACTGCTGGCGCAGATTGGTCGAAGGGGTCGGCGCCTCGCTGAGTGTGGGCGATCCGATCCTGGTCTACGGCCAGCTGCGTTCGAGTGAATATCGCACCAAGGAGGGGCATTCCCGGCAGGACCTGGAACTGCGGGCCAGCGCGCTCGGCCCCGATCTGGGCCGGTGCACGGCCACCGTTCTGCGACGCGGCAATCACCGCAAACCGTCGGAGCCGATGTTCTCCGACGCCGCGTCGTCGAGCAGGGCCGACAGACCGTCGCCGGAGTCCGCCGAGCGACTCGTGGCAGCCGTCGACGCGAATGCCTCCGGGCGCGGCTAGCCCGTTCAGGTGCGGGCGATACGATCGCTCCGCGCTGCTATCGATGCCGTGATCAGCACGGCTTCCGCGACTGGACCCCTGTTCGCGGCCCGACGCGTCGGCCGTACGTCCGGACCGGAACCACGCGGTTCCGCCCGGGGTGGGGCACCGGGGCAAAACCCGTTGTCTAGCTGGGCGGATTCGCTGGGCGGGTGCGGTCGATCGGTTCGAAACCACTAGGGTGAGGGATATGGCTGAGTTCATCTACCAAATGAGGAAAGTTCGTAAGGCACACGGCGACAAGGTCGTCCTGGACGATGTGACCCTGAACTTCCTTCCCGGCGCCAAGATCGGTGTCGTCGGGCCGAACGGCGCTGGTAAGTCGAGCGTGCTCAAGATCATGGCCGGACTGGATCAGCCCAACAACGGTGACGCGTTCCTGTCGCCCGGCGCGACCGTCGGCATCCTGCAGCAGGAACCCCCGCTGAACGAGGAGAAGACCGTCCGCGGCAATGTCGAGGAGGGTCTCGGCGAGGTCAAGGTCAAGCTGGACCGCTTCAACGAGATCGCCGAGCTGATGGCGACCGACTACTCCGACGAGCTCATGGACGAGATGGGCAAGCTCCAGGAGTACCTGGATCACGCCGACGCGTGGGATATCGACTCCCAGCTCGAGCAGGCCATGGACGCGCTGCGCTGCCCGCCGCCGGACGAGCCGGTCACCAACCTCTCCGGTGGTGAGCGTCGTCGTGTCGCGCTGTGCAAGCTGCTGCTGAGCAAGCCGGATCTGCTGCTGCTGGACGAGCCGACCAACCACCTCGACGCGGAGAGCGTGCTGTGGCTCGAGCAGCATCTGGCCTCCTACGCCGGCGCCGTCCTGGCCGTGACCCACGACCGGTACTTCCTGGACAACGTCGCGGAGTGGATCCTCGAGCTCGACCGTGGCCGCGCCTACCCGTACGAGGGCAACTACTCCACCTACCTGGAGAAGAAGGCGCAGCGGCTCGAGGTCCAGGGCAAGAAGGACCAGAAACTGCAGAAGCGCCTCAAGGAGGAGCTGGCCTGGGTCCGCTCGGGCGCCAAGGCCCGGCAGGCCAAGAACAAGGCGCGTCTGGGCCGGTACGAGGAGATGGCCGCGGAGGCCGAGAAGCACCGCAAGTTGGATTTCGAGGAGATCCAGATTCCCGCGGGGCCGCGTCTGGGCAGTGTCGTGGTCGAGGTCGAGCACCTGGACAAGGGCTTCGGCGACCGCCAGCTGATCAAGGATCTGTCGTTCACGTTGCCGCGCAACGGAATCGTCGGCGTCATCGGCCCCAACGGTGTCGGTAAGACTACGCTGTTCAAGACCATCGTCGGCCTCGAGTCGCCGGACAGCGGCGAGGTGAAGATCGGCGAGACGGTCAAGCTCAGCTACGTCGACCAGAACCGCGCCGGGATCGACCCGAAGAAGAACGTCTGGCAGGTCGTTTCGGAGGGGCTGGACTTCATCGAGGTCGGCAGTCAGGAGATGCCCTCGCGCGCCTACGTCAGCGCGTTCGGCTTCAAGGGGCCGGATCAGCAGAAACCGGCCGGGGTGCTCTCCGGTGGTGAGCGCAACCGCCTCAACCTCGCGTTGACCCTCAAACAGGGCGGCAACCTGATCCTGCTCGACGAGCCGACCAACGACCTGGACGTGGAGACGCTGAGCTCACTGGAGAACGCGCTCGAGCAGTTCCCCGGCTGCGCCGTGGTCATCTCCCACGACCGGTGGTTCCTGGATCGCACGTGCACGCATATCCTTGCGTGGGAAGGTGATTCGGACAACGAGGCATCCTGGTTCTGGTTCGAGGGCAACTTCGAGGCCTATGAGGCCAATAAGATCGAGCGGCTCGGCCCGGAGGCGGCCCGCCCGCATCGGGTCACCCACCGCAAGTTGACCCGGGACTGATCCCGGCCGGCATGGCTACCGCGCGGTAACCCTCCGACGAAACGTGTGTTTCGCCACAACTGGATACAATCGCCCAATAGGCAACGGGCGCAACATATGTCGGGCTTCACCTGGTAGTGCGCTCGTGCCTGAGCGTGGTAGGACCAACCGGGCCGCATTGGCGGCTGGGCGTCGCCGGGACTTTGGGAAGTATTTCCTCCGGTGTTCGCGACGCCCAGCTACCCTCGACTCCGGCGTCACTTTGTTACGGAACCGAATCCGAGGAGTTGGCGAAGAAAATGACGGTCTCGTCCGAATTGTCCAGTGCCGCGTGGGCGGCGGGGTTACCGGAGCCGCTGCGAGGCGAACTCGCGACGCTCGAGGAAGCCTATTTCCGCCACGTGGACGCCGGCGATGTGGACTGTGCTATCAGCGGAAGTTCGAGCCTGGTGTTCCGCCGACACCTCGAGCTCGGTATGCAGCGCCGGGCGGGTGAGCGCCGCGTTCTGGTTCATCATCCCGACGACAACACCGGACTCGGTGCGGCGGTCCAACTGGTCACCGACGACATGCCCATGCTGGTCGAGTCCGTCACGGCCGCGCTGACCCGGATCGGTGTCAGCGTCAGCGAGGTGATCCACCCGATCTTCGAGGTGATCCGCGACGCCGACGGTCGGCTCGAATCCGCGGCCGCGCACGAGGTGGACGGTCACGGCATGGTCGGGCTGCGCGAGTCGTGGATGCATGTTCAACTGCACCCCTCGACCAGCCGTGAACTGCTGGCGCGCGTGGAGAACGAGATTCCCGACGTGCTCACCGACGTGCGTCAGGTCATCGGCGACACCCAGGCCATGCGCGAGGTGCAGGACACCATCGCCGGGCGGTTGAGGCTCGCCGCGAAGAACGGCACCGGGCCGTTCTCCTCGACGGATCTGATCGACTGCGCGAATCTGTTGCGGTGGCTGGCCGACGGCCACTTCACCGTGCTGGGGTACGCCCGGTACGAGCGCGCCGACGCGGAGTCGAAATCCGTTGTCGTGCCGGACAGTTGCCTCGGCGTACTGCGCCCGGACGTGGGCACCGACTTCCGGGTCCCGGTCAATGGTCGCGACCGGCCGCTGCTGATGCTGACCCAGGGCCTGGTACCGGCCACGGTCCATCGCTCGGTGTATCCCTACTTCATCGGTGTCACGGATTTCGACGACTCCGGCGCTCTCGTCGGAAAACACGTCTTCATCGGCGTCTTCACGGTGACCGCCCTGCATGCGAACGTGCTGGAAATTCCGGTGATCGAGCGCCGGGTACGGACCGTCATCGAGGCCAGCGGATTCGACCTGGATTCCTTCTCCGGGCAGGGCATGCTCGAGGTGATCCAGTCCTTCCCGCGCACCGAACTGTTCTCCTCGGATGTGGAGACGATGCGCCGCACGGCCAGCGCGGTGCTGAATGTCGGTATGCGGCGGCAGGTTCGGCTGTTCCTGCGTTCGGACTCCTACGGTCGTTTCGTGGCCTGCATGGTGTATCTGCCGCGCGATCGCTACACCACCGCGGTCCGGCTCGAGATGCAGGACATCCTGGTTCGTGAGCTCGGCGGCGTCTCCATCGACTACTCGGCGCGGGTGTCCGAGAACGAGCTGGCCAGTGTGTATTTCACGGTCCGGCTCGCCCAGCCGGGCACGCCGGTGGACGCCTCGGAGGCGAACCGGCTGCGCATCCAGGATCTGCTCGGGCAGGCCAGTCACAGCTGGGACGACGATCTGCGCGACGAGGTGTCCAGCTCCACGGTGCTCGATCCCGCTGTCGTGCAACGTTATTCCGATGCCCTGCCCGAGGCGTACAAGGAGGATTTCGGTCCGGCCCGCGCGCTGGCCGACATCGTCCGGCTCGAACAGCTCGGCGGCGACCGCATCGAGCAGCATCTGTACCGTAAACGCGGATCCGCTTCCGGCTCATGGCGTTTCACGCTCTATGTCGGAAGTGGCATTTCGCTCAGCCAGGTCCTGCCGCTGTTGCAGAGCCTGGGCGTCGAGGTGGTCGACGAGCGTCCGTACCAGGTGGCGTTCGAGAACGAGCGGCAGTGCTGGATCTACGATTTCGGGCTGCAGGCACGCCCGGATCTGCTGAGCCGCGCGCTCGACCGGAACATGGACGACGAACTGATCGATACGGCCGGCCGGCTCGATGAGTTCGAGGCCCGTAAACACGGTCTGCGCCAGCGGTTCACCGAGGCATTCGACGCGCTGTGGTACGGCCGCGCCTCGGCCGACGCGCTGAACGAACTGGTCCTGCGCGCCGGTCTGCACTGGCGCACGGTCTCGATCCTGCGCGCCTACTCGCGGTATCTGCAGCAGGCCGATTTCCCCTACAGCCAGGCCAATATCGCCCGGGTGCTGCTGGCCGCACCCGATGCGGCGCGGCTGTTCGTCGAACTGTTCGCCGCGATGTTCGACCCCGATTCCGCCTCGCCGGAGCGGGCCGCCGAACTCGAGCAGGAGGTGGCCGAGCGGATCAACGAGGTCGTGAGCCTGGATGCCGACCGCATCCTGCGCGCGATCCTGAGTCTGGTCAAAGCGACGCTGCGAACCAACTACTACCGCACCGACGAGAACGGCGAACCGCGGTCCTACCTGTCCATCAAGGTGGAACCGCGGGAGATCGCCGAATTGCCCAGGCCCAGGCCGCAGTTCGAGATTTTCGTGTATTCGCCGCGGGTGGAGGGTGTGCATCTGCGGTTCGGTCCGGTGGCTCGTGGTGGGTTGCGGTGGTCGGATCGGTTGGAGGATTTCCGTACCGAGATCCTGGGGTTGGTCAAGGCCCAGGCCGTCAAGAACGCGGTGATCGTGCCGGTGGGTGCCAAGGGTGGTTTCGTGGTGAAGCATCCGCCGGCGGTGACGGGGGATCCGGTGGCGGATCGGCAGGCGATGCAGGCCGAGGGGGTGGCGTGCTATCGGACGTTCATCTCGGGTTTGCTGGATGTGACCGACAATGTGGATCGTGCGTCGGGTGCGGTGATTCCGCCTGAGCGTGTGGTTCGTCGTGATGGTGATGACACGTATTTGGTGGTGGCCGCGGACAAGGGGACCGCGACGTTCTCCGATATCGCCAATGAGGTCGCGCAGTCGTATGGTTTCTGGTTGGGTGATGCGTTCGCTTCGGGTGGTTCGGCGGGGTATGACCACAAGGCGATGGGTATCACGGCCAAGGGTGCGTGGGAGAGTGTGAAGCGGCATTTCGCTGAGTTGGATGTCGAC
>NZ_BDBQ01000098.1 GCF_001613065.1 Nocardia miyunensis NBRC 108239 | reverse complement strand
CGCTACGCGAGTACGCATATCGTTGTTCTCCTCATTGAATCACCTTGCGGTGCAACGTAATTGTGATGGCAATTGCCGTGCGGGGCCGCAGGGTACTGCCCTGGGACCGAGGGCGCGGTCGCGGTGAACGCAGTCACGTGACGTAGCGCCTCGGTGTGGATATAGCGGTCCCAGCATGCGGGGAGTGTGTCCTGTGACACGAGACATAATCCATTGAATGGATGAGATGTTCGATCTGGTAATCCTGTAGGACAGGATCAAGGTCCCTTATTTCAGGAGCGTGATACGGTGGCCACGGCGGGGCCAATCCAGAGCGAAGGAGTTGTCGGGTGCTCGAAGGTGCCGTCGGATCGGGAGTTCTTGTGGCGGCGGAGGGGCGTCGTGCCGAGATGAGATCTGAACGTTCTCGAGAAACTTGCTGGCAGTGGGCTGAAAGTTGTCGCGCCAGGCTTTGTTTCGTATCCGTTTTGCCGCAAGATTCGATCATGATCAGCACAGCGCGGCCGTCGGGCTCGGAATCGGGATTCTCAGGGGTGTTCGTGTGAGCATTCGGCGCAGCGTGAAGCTACTGATCTGTACGGTGACGGCCGGTGCCATCGCCGCGGTCACACCCGAGGCTGCCGCGGCCCCCGCTACGGTCTCCGTGGCCGTCGCGCCGCCGATGGGATGGAACTCCTGGAATTCGGGAGTTCCCCTGAACGAGAAGACGATCGAGGAGACCATCGACGCGTTGGACTCCTCGGGCATGCGCGCGGCCGGTTACCGGTACGTGAATCTGGATGCCGGTTGGGCCGCGGAGCAACGCGATGCCGCGGGCGGCCTACAGGCCGATCCGCAGCGCTTTCCGCACGGCATGGCGGCGCTCGCGAAATACGCCCATGAGCACGGGATGCTGTTGGGGTTGTACTCGAGTCCGCACAACCAGATGTGTGGTCAGTCGGCCGCGACCGCGAGCCTCGGTCACGAGGAACAGGACGCGCGCACCTTCGCGGCCTGGGGCGTGGACTTCCTGAAATACGATTGGTGTGCTCCCGACGCCGACCACGCCAACCAGGTCCGGGTGTTCTCCGCGATGCGGGATGCGTTGCGCCACACCGGACGTCACATCGTGTACAGCATCAATCCGAACAGCTCCAACGATCCGACCGCGGGCGTGCGTTACGACTGGTCCGGGGTCGCGGACATGACCCGCAACACCTCCGATCTGATTCCGTTGTGGCGCAACACTTTGCCCGAGATCACCGTCGGTGGCTTCGATCTGCGCGGCTTCATCGGGGTCGCCGATCAACTCGGCGCGGCGCAGCGGGTCGTCGGGCACAGCCGCCCCGGTTACTGGAGCGACCCGGACATGATGGTGGTCGGCATCTCGATGGCGGAGTTCCTCGGAGCGCATCTCAACGGAATGCCGCAGATGTACGCCAAACAGGGTCGGATCAGTCCGCAACTGGCCGATCAGCTCGGTGCCGCACTGCGCCAGTCGCCGCAGGCGCTGACACAGCTGCGTGGCATGCCGAGTTTGACAGCGGTGGAGGAGAAGGCGCAGTTGTCCCTGTGGGCGATGATGTCCTCGCCGCTGATCGCGGGTAACGACGTGCGGTCGATGGACGCGCGGACACGGGCGTTGCTGACTGATCGCGAGGTCATCGCGATCGACCAGGATCCGCTCGTGGCCCAGGTCACCCAACCGGCCGGTGACAAGCGGATCGTGGTCAAACGCCTTGCCGACGGCTCGGTCGCGGTGGCGCTGTGCAATACCGCCGACACTCCCGCCTCCATCGAAACCTCCCCTGCCGCAGTGGGATTGGCCTCGGGCAGGGTTGTCGTGCGTGACGTGTGGAACCACACGACCACGACGAGCAGCGGCCGGATCGCGGCAGCCGATATCCCCGCACACGGCGTCGCGCTGTTCCGCGTCAGCTCATAACGGCCTCGGCATATCCGGGGGCTCTGTATCGCCGAACACGCCGTCCCGGCCGAAGCGGAACATGCGACCCGCGGCGAGTTGATCCGCGAGGGGTCCGCCAACACCCGTTCCGGTCACGGTGCCTGGCAGTTGTGAGCGGCGGCGGATCGAACGGAGGTTGCCGATAGTGTGCGCAGCTATGTCGACATCCGAAGATTCCAAGCCGCATCCGATCCGGGCTGTCGTTTTCGACTGGCGAGGCACGCTAGTATCCGAACTGACGCAGCGGGATTGGGCGCGCGAGGCGTTGCGGCTGGCCCGCCGGGAACACGATGATGACGCGGTCCGCGCATTACTGCGTGATATCCGGGTCGCCGCGGGTGAGCCGAACCGTCTCCAGTCGCCGCAGGGGAACACCAGCGCCGCGCGGCACCGGGAGACCTATTACACGGTGTTCGCCGACGCCGGTCTGGACGACGAACTCGCCGATGCGTTGTTCGCGGTGGATTCCGATCCGGCGTACAACATCTTCGCTGTCGACGCCGCCGAAACCATCGCATCTCTCCGCCAGCGGAATTGCCGGATCGGTGTGCTGAGCAATATCCACTTCGATATCCGTCCCATGTTCGGGGAGGCGGGTCTGCTCGATTCGATCGATACCTTCGTATTGTCCGGCGAGCAGGGAATTCAGAAGCCCGACCCCGCCATATTCCGGCTGGCCCTGGAATTTCTCGGCACTCACGCCGAGCAGACGCTCATGGTCGGCGATCGCGCGTCCCGGGACGGCGTCGCGATCGAGGTCGGGATGCCCACCCTGTTGGTTCCCGCGCTGACCCATCCACGGCAGCGTCGGCTGCATCTCGTCACCAACGCCGTTGGTACGCAACACGGTTCCGAATCTGCGGGCGGGTGACCGATCCCCTCAGGTCATCCCTCGCGCCTCCTGGTCGAGTTCGGTGCGGCGCGTGCCGCCCGAACCATCGGCGACGATGGTGACCAACGGGCGCCGGCCGGGGCGTTGGATGCGGACGACGACGGAACCGTCTCGGGCGCAATCGAGTTCGGCGACGGCCACCCTGCGCAGACGCTGGATGACCTGCTCGGCGACGTCGTCGAGTCCGTGTTCGTCGTAGAGCAGCACCTCGACGCCGCGGCTGCGTGCCGCGCGGGCGGCCGCCACGACGGGTGAATGCGCGAGTTGGGGAGCCCGAAGTGCATCGCGCAGTTCGGCTTCCTGCAAAGCGCACTCGTCTCGGACGTCGTCGATGGGTTCGGAACCGGCGAGCCGTTCCAGCAGCGGCCGGGTGAGCCGGCCCAGGCGATGCAGTTGCCGGTCCCGCTCGGCGATCGCGGCCGCTTCGGCGGCTTCGGCGGAGACCCGGTGCAGGGTCTCCGCGCGCAGATCCAGGACCGTGTCCGCGACCGGGCGGATGATCCGGGCGAAGAACGTCGCGGCGATCAGCGGTGCGAGATAGAGGAACGGGACGGTGAATCCGCGGGCCCCGTCGGCGGGCAGGCCGGTCCGGAACGCGAATTCAGCGAAGACGAGCACCATCGCGAGCCAGCCCGGCGCGACGCGGCCGCGCAGGCACATGAAGGTGCACATCGCCCCGGCGGAGCCGAGGGACCATTCCTGCACAGTCGTGTCGTGCCACATCGAGCCCACGGCGGAGACGATCGCGAACTGGGCCGGACCGCCCGCGACGAGGATGGCCAGCGAGGCTGCCGGCGACGGCGGGTCGCCCGGCACGGCCAGGACCGCGGCCGTCGCTACCGTGGTGAGAACCAGGCAGGCCAGGGTGGGCCACGGGTCGGAGAACAGCGCCGAGGTGGTGGCGATCGAGACGGCGTAGGCGAGGAGATAGCACGCGACGAGCAGTCTCGCCGCGGGCGCGCGCATGCCGAGCAGTGTCCGCATACTCAGCGGCGCAAGGGATTTCGCGACCGGACCGCCGTACTCGTCCACCGCGGCGCGACGATCGATGAGCGGGCCCGCCCAGGCCAGCCGGACGGTGGTTCCCGCGCCGGGAGTGGACGTTATCGTGGCGCTGCCACCGCCCAGCTGCCGCATTCTGGCCCGGATGCTGAGCGTGATGCCGAGCCGGTCCGGCCGCTCGGCGTCGGTGTCGAAGCCGACGCCGTCGTCGCTCACGATCACCTGGAATCCGGCACTGCCGAGGTGAATGCCGACGTGGCGGTATGCACCGGATCCCGCGTGCCGCAAGCTGTTTCGAACCGCTTCGCCGGCGGCCGCCGCGGTCACGCTCACCGGTGCGGCGGGGAACGCCCACCGCTCGACCTCGGGCGAGACCTCGACGGTGATCGGCAGGTTCGGATCGATGTGCGTTATCGCCGCACGCAACCGGACCGCGGTATCGCGCGCATCGAGCACCCGCCCGAACGGATGTTCGAGATCGTCGAGGTAGTTCAGCGTGCGCAGGGCCTGCCGCCGCACGGTGTCCCGCTCACCGCCGCGCGCGGCGGTCAACAGAGTGGACATCACCCAGTCGTGGGTCAGCGCGGCGAATCGCGCGCGCTCGTCCGCGCGACCGCGCATGGCCGCGGCCGATGCCGCGCCCCGGAGTGCGCCGGTCTGGATCGTCTGCAACTGACGGCCGGTGCGCACGAACATCAGCAGGGCGGCCACGAACAGGGCGCTGAAACCGCCGGCGTAGAGCAGATCCGGCACGAAGGGCACGTTGACCTCCGGCGCACGGCCGGTGTGATTGACCACCGTTGCGGTGAACGCCGCGATGCCGAGCACCAGCAGGCTCGCCCACGCGGGCCAGACGACCGCGGCGGCCAGTCCGGCCAGCGCGGGCACATCCGCGAGCCATTGATCGGCGTGCAGCGGATTGCGCTGCCAGGCGATGAGCCAGGCCCCGGCCGCCACCGGATAACCCACCGCCGCGAGCGCCGCGGCCCACCGCATCCACTCCGAATCGGGATGAAAGCTCAACGCGCCCATGGTAATTCCGGGCCCGAACACCACGGCGACGGCGAACGGGGTCCACCACGCGGCCGCCATTGCGGCCTGATCGCTCATATCGGGGACGACGAGCACGAGACCGATGAGATAGCCGACGGCGACGATGCGACCGGCCAGCCGCCGGAAGCGGTCG
Organism: Nocardia miyunensis NBRC 108239; assembly: GCF_001613065.1. Lineage (GTDB taxonomy): Bacteria > Actinomycetota > Actinomycetes > Mycobacteriales > Mycobacteriaceae > Nocardia > Nocardia miyunensis. The sequence goes on along the minus strand of NZ_BDBQ01000098.1, from coordinate 55,077 downwards.
GCGATGGCGACGCGACCGTCCACCATCGCAATCACCCGCCCTGTCTCATCCGACCGCCGACCCGCCCTCATACTTTATGACACCGTTACCACAGCGAATCCGGTTCGGCGGGAAGAACAATGGCCGATGGTCGCCGACATCGCCCCGTGGCCATCGATGCGAAGTTGATCACCACTGCTATGCTGCTGGCTCAGGAATGGGGTGAGGAGCAATGTCTTTCGAGGTCGTGGTAGATGGTCGTGCTCCGTTCCCTCTCGTGCTCAACCGATTACAACCCTGATCGAGGATATGTCGCACACGGCACGCACGAACACAGAATCCGCGCCGACGGACGGGCTTCACATGCCGTGCCGTCGGTCTGCACGACCGGACCGAGGTCGAGGTGAAGCCTGAATGATCAATCCGCCGACGTACACCGATGGCGATCGCATCGCCCTGTACAGCCCGGAATTCGCCGCCATGCCGCATGACAGTTACCGGGACATGCGCAAGCGGTACGGGTCGCTGGTTCCGGTCGAACTGTCGCCGGGAGTTCCCGCCACCCTGGTGATCGGCTACCGCACCGCGGTGCAGATTCTGCACGATCCCGCACATTTTCCGGTCGATCCGCGTTCGTGGGAAAAGGATATTCCTGATGAATGTCCCGTGAAACCGATGCTGGCGTGGCGGCCCAACGCGATGCGCAGTTCGGGCGAGGAACATCGGCGCTACCGGGATGCCAACGTCGCGGCCCTGCAGGCGGTCGATCTGCACGGTCTGCACGCGGTGGTGGAGCGGATCGCGGTGCCGCTGATCGGCCAGTTCTGTGAGGCCGGGTCGGCCGATCTGATCGCGGATTACGCACGGCCGCTGGCCTTTCAGGTGGTCAACGCGATGCTCGGCTGCTCACCCGAGATCGGGCAGCGGGTCGCGACGGGCGTCATGACCATCTTCGAGGGCGAGGACGCCGCGGCCGGGAACACGATGGTCGTCGAGGCGCTGAGCGAACTCGTCGCGGGCAAACGCGCCGACCCGGGCGACGACGTCACCACCCGATTGGTGCAGCATCCGGCCGGATTCGCCGATCAGGAGGTGATCGAGCAACTCGTGCCGCTGTACGGCGCGGGCGTCGAGCCGGTGCACAACCTCATCGCCAATACGCTGCTGGTGATCCTGACCAATGACCGTTTCGCGGGCAGCCTGCTCGGTGGCAGCCTGTCCACCCGCGACGCGCTCGACGAGGTGCTGTTCCTGGACCCGCCGATCGCGAATTTCTGTATGACCTATCCGCGCCAGCCGGTCCTGCTCGACGACGTGTGGCTGCCCGCCCACCAGCCGGTGATCATCAGCATCGCGGCGTGCAACAACGACCCGGCCGTCAGCGGCGGCAACTACACCGGCAACCGATCCCACCTGGCCTGGGGCGCCGGTCCGCACGCCTGTCCGGCCAGCCAGTCGGCCTACCTGATCGCCCAGGACGGCGTCGACCAACTTCTCGATGCCCTGCCCGAGATCGAGCTATCGGTCGACCCCAACGATTTGATCTGGCGCCCAGGACCTTTCCACCGCGCCCTGGCCACCCTCCCGGTCACCTTCGCCCCGTCCCAGCCCTTCGCCAGCTGGCGCCCAAACTGACCCCACCCGATACCGAGATCCCGTGTGCCGGCGGTCGTTCGCCGCGGCGTGCGGTGAGCGGGTAGCGGACGGCCAGGGTAGCGAATTCGCCCGGCCCGCGCGAATCGGCATGCGGGGGGCCGGGGCGGGTTGTGGCGCAATGTGGTTCGCGCAGGAAGGTCGGTTGGGCTGTTATCGCGCCAGCGCTGCGGTGATCTCGGCTACGGTGCCGGTTTCGCCGAGGCGGGGGAAGACGTGGGTGAGGGCGTGGGCGTGGGCCGCGGCGTCCAGGTCGGTGACCGCATCGGTGGCGATGGTGACGTGGTAGCCGTGGTCGTAGGCGGCCCGCGCGGTGGATTCGACGCCGAAACTCGTTGCCACACCGGCGATGACGACCTGGGTGACCCCGAGAGCGGTGAGGTGTTCGTGCAGGCCGGTGTCGTGGAACGCGCCCCAGCGGGACTTGGAGACGACGTGGTCGCGCTCGGTCCGGCCCAGTGCGGGCATCAGGTCGGCCCAGCCGTCGGGGAACTGCCCGTCGTGGCGCGCGCCCTGCTCGGTGCGTCCGGGGGCGCGGCCGACGGCGTTGACCAGTACGACGTGCTGTCCGTCGCGGCGGAACGCATCCGCGAGTTGTCCTGTGCGAGTGGCGATATCGGCGACGGGTTCGATGGTCGGCGCATCGGCGAGCCCGTTCTGCAGGTCGATGACGAGCAGGGCGGAGGTGGGGTCGATGGTCGTGATGGGCATGGACTTCCTTCGATGATCGGTTCGGATATGTTGGGGTGCGGTTGTATTCGGGCGCGGATTCAGTTGGTCGCGGTGCGGGGCAGGCGGCGATCCAGCACGGTGAGTACGAGCAGGACGGTGCTGACGCCGATCATGATCCACGCGATCACCGAGACGCCGGAGTCGGAGACGTTGTCGCGGAACACGATTCCGGTGATCGCCGAGGAGGCGATGGAACCGAGATAACCGAACGAGCGCATCAGTCCCGAGGCGGTGCCCAGCAGCTCCTGCGGAGCCTGGGCGTAGAGGACGAGCTGATTGCTGCTGGCCGTGCCCTGGGCGAAGCCCAGCAGAATGGTGATCACCACGACCAGGATCAGCCAGGCCGGTGAGCCCAGGAACAGCGCGGCTACCGCGGCGAGTACGCAGGACAGCGCCGCCCAGGTCACCGGTCCGCGAACGAGATTGCGGCGTGAGATCGGCACGATGACCACTCCGGCGATCACCGTCATCGGCAACAGCAGCAGTCCCGCGGCCAGTTCCGAGAGATGACGGTCGGCCTCGAGCCACTGCGTGATGCCGTAGAGCACCAGGTAGGAGGAGAACAGCACCATGCTGAATCGAATGTAGGTGCGGGTCAGCGCCATGTTCCGGACCAGCAGCCGGATATCCAGGAATGGTGTGCGCGCCCGCAGTTCCCAGAGCACCTCGGCGATCCAGAGCGCTGCGGTGGTGGCCAGCAGCGCCCAGTTCACCGTCGGCAGACGCGACAGGAACAGCAGCAGCGCGCACATCGCGGCAGCGAACCCGATGATCCCGCTGACGTCCAGCAGCGATGCGATCTCGCGTGCGGAGCGCCGCGTGCGGTCGCGCTCGTCCTTCGGCACCCACAGCAGCGTGCACACCAGGGCGATCAACGCGACGGGCACGTTGACGAAGAACACCGACCGCCATCCGGCGAGCTGGACCAGGACGCCGCCCAGGGGCAGTCCGAGGGAGGCGGTGGCGATGCCCGCGATCTGCAGGCCGCCCAGCACGCCGCCGGGCGGTTGGGCCAGTCCGGCGCTCTGGGCGCGGCGGCGAATGAGCACCATGGCCGTCGGATACGCGCAGGATGTGCCGAGTCCGATGAGGATTCGGCTGACCAGCAGCAGCGACAGCGTCGGGGCGAATCCGCCGACCAGCCCGCCGAGCAGCACGAGCAGGATTCCGGTGAGGAAGACGCGGCGCGGGCCGAACACATCGGCCGCCTTGCCCGCGGTAGGCTGTGCGATCGCGCTGGCCACGTACAGCGCGGACACCAGCGCCGCGGTCTGCCCGATCGAGACGTGCACACCCGCGGCGATGGGTACGAGTGCGGTCGCGATCAGGGAGGTGTTGACCGGGTTCAGGGCCGATCCGACGAACAGCGGTGCGGTGAACCGCCAGGTGAACGGGCGTTCGGCGAGAGATGTTGTCGCCGACAGGGTTTCGGGCATGCTGGTACCTCGGCACGGCGTGCTGGCCACGCCATGGGCAGGCATCGGCGGGATATGCCGATGCGGTGAAAGGGTAAGGGGGTCAGAGGAATTGGGCGATCCGCTCGAACAGCGTCGCTGCCCGGCGGATTTCCGCGATCTCCTCGGGGGTGAAGTTGTCGGCCAGTGCGTGGGCGATCTGCTCGGTCCGGTTGTCGCGGGCGGTGCGCAACAGGTCGGCGCCCGCTTCGGTGAGGGACAGCAGACCGCGGCGCTTGTCGTGCGGATCGGGGATGCGGTGCAGCAGGCCCCGGGACTCGAGGCCGCCGACCGTCGCGCCCATGGCCTGGGGAGTGATCTGCTCCCAGCGGGCCAGACCCGAAATGCTGTCCGGCCCATGGCGATCCAGGCGGGACATGACCGCGGTCTCGGGCAGGCTCAGGTCGTGGGTCTGTGTTTCCCGGGTGCGACGCTTGAGCAGGCTGATCGCACGGCGCACCGCGGTGGCCGTGGTCAGCAACTCCTCTTCGCCTCGCATATTTGAAGCCTAGGTTGCACAGTTAAAACTTGCAAGTTTGTCTTTCTAATCTCAGATGAGGCCGAGCTCCTGGGCACGGGCTCCGGCCTGGAAACGCGAGCTCGCACCGAGCGCACTCATGAGTTCGGCGACCCGGCGACGGTAGGTGCGCACCGACAACCCGAGCGCGCGTGCGGCGGTCTCGTCGGTGGCTCCGGTGTTGAGCTGATCCAGGATGCGCGGTGCGAGCCGCCGCAATTCGTCCAGATCGCGGTCGTAGACGGCGAATTCCGTTGCCGCGCGCCAGGTCGCGTCGAACAGCGACGCCACGCCGTGCACCACCTCCGGCACCGTGACGATACTGTAGCTGCGCAGGCCGTGGGAGGTGTCCCCGGCGAGAATGGCCACCCGCCGGTCCAGGATGATGGTCTCGCTGATCTCCTCGTCGCTGATCCGCACACCCGCGCCGCGCTCGACCATGGTGTGCAGGTGTTGCGACAGCGACGGGTCCAGCAGTGCCGAGGGCCGGTAGAGCTTGCGCAGCGCGACGGTGGGACTCAGCCTCTGATGTCGGCCGTTGTGCCAGGTCGCGTGCTCCTTGGCGGCGCAGTCGAAGCTGATCGCGGTGGCCTCGAACAGGTGCCCGGCGCGGTCGGAGAGTTCCTGGTGACCGCGCACGACGGTGACCGATTGTGTCTGGGCCATGGTTCGAGTGTCGTGAGGTTCGCTCCGGTCGTCAACGCGTGGCAGCTTGTTGCCGAATGCGGACTTCTCCCGCGTCGATCGGCATGCTGGGGAACATGACTGAGACACAGACGATTTCGGCCCGCGCGGCAGGCGAGGGGCATTTGGGATCCTTCCGGGTGAACCGGATGGGATTCGGCACCATGAAGCTGACGGGCTGGCCGGAGGGTAAGCAACCGACCCGCGAGACCGCGATCGCGCTGCTGCGCCGCGCGGTGGAACTGGGCGTGAATCACTTCGACACCTCGCAGTTCTACGACCGCGAGGGAATGAACGCCAACGAACTGCTCCGGGCGGCACTGCATCCATATCCGGAGGATCTGGTGCTGGTCACCAAGTTCGCCGGGATCCCGCCGGGCCTGACCCCCGACGGCCTGCGGCAGAACGTCGAGGCGAATCTGCGCACCCTCGGCGTGGACCGGCTGGACGTGGTGAATCTGCGTCTGGGCGAGGCGGTCGCCCCGGCGGAGGGCTCGCTCGAGCAGCCGCTGACCGCGCTGGCGAAACTCCAGGAGGAGGGCCTGATCGCGCATCTGGGCATCTCGAACGTTACCCGGGCGCAGTTCGATCAGGCTCGCGATCTCGCGCCGATCGTCTGCGTGCAGAACGCCTACAACGTCGCGATGCGCGAGGCGGATCCGCTGGTCGACGCCTGTGCCGAGGCTGGAATCGCCTTCGTCCCGTTCTTCCCGGTGGGTGGGTTCCAGCCGCTGCTGGCCGAACACCTGGACACCGTCGCCGCCCGTCACGGCGCGTCGGTGCAGCAGATCGCGCTGGCCTGGCTGCTGGCCCGGTCGCCGTCGATCCTGCTGATCCCGGGTACCTCGGATCCGGCGCATCTCGAGCAGAACATCGCCGCGGCGAACCTGCGGCTCACCGAGGAGGATCTCGCGCTGATCGGCTGAATTGCAATTGGCGCTGTGTCAACATCCCTCGTTCCGTCGTACGCTGACCGATACCTCGCGCTCGGCGCGGACAGCCCGCAGGTCGCGCATCGCGCCGAATCCCTCGCGATCTACCTGCGCGGCGCGTCCGGAGACGCGAGTGAAGGTGTGGAATCCTTTCTGGCCAAACGGGTTCCGGAGTTCCCGGACCGTGTCTCGGACGGCCTGCCGGACCTGTTCGGGGCGCGGTGAGCTGATCCCCCTCAGCGCGCGCACCGCGTCCGTAGAACGCGCGTGACCTACCGGCGGCTTCGGCCGCGGGCGGTGATCCGATAACGTTCGGGGCACGGCGGATGCGGGCGGATCGAGAACCCGGGCGTCGGTGCGGAATCCTCGGCGGTCAGATCCGCGGGCTCGTCGAAGACGACGGTATGCGTGCGTGCTCGCGCCTCGACCCGGAAACCGCCGCGCCACACCGTCTGCGCGGTCCACGGACCGCTGAACCGCGCGACCTGATCGCTGTCCCGGATCCGCGCGGCCAGCGCCGCGCGATGCCCGGTGAGATCCCGTTGAGCGCGTCGTCTCGGGAGGGAACTCGATCGGTTAGGTGATCAGCACAATGCGTGCTCGGTCGTTGCCCGCCCCGGCCGCCGTATGCCGTTGTCCCGCATGATCGGCGCTGGGATAAGGTTGCCGCTCTGGTTGATTCACCACGACGGAAGGGAATTTTTTCGATGGCCCGCAAGGTCATAGTCGAGCTCGTGGACGACTACGACGGAAAGTCACCGGCAGAGGAATCCGTGCTGTTCTCGCTGGACGGCGTGGAGTACGAGATCGATCTGTCGGTGCTCAATGCTGCCGCGCTGCGCGGTATTTTCGACCAGTGGACGCCGCACGCGCGCAAGGCCGGAAGAACCTCGAAGGGCAAGGGACACAAGCTCTCTCGCTCGTCGGCCGAGCGGGAGCAGACCGCGGCGATCCGGGATTGGGCCCGGAAGAACGGTTACTCGGTGTCCACCCGCGGCCGGATTCAGGCCGAGGTCGTCGAGGCGTACAAGAACGCCGGCTGAGGTTTTTCCGAGATTATCGGTGACGGTGCGCTCGATGCGAGCGCGCCGGACCTGCTGAACGGTCTCGATTACCGTCACGGTGCGCGACGGTAATCATCCGGTCCTATGGCTCCGCTGAGAAATCCGGTGAGGTCGCGGAGCATCGCGCAGCGCGATCTCACCGTGTTCTCACCGTGTTCTCAGCGGTGTTCGGCCATTGTGACTCGCCATGCCCGCCGGAATCGCGGCGATGGCCCCTCCCTCTCCTCGCGGACTGGTTGTACTCGTGTGCGCACGTTTGGAAACCGGTCTTGCCAAATTCGCTATTCTGGTAGAGGATCTTGCCAGAAAGACGGCGGGCACAGCGCGCAGCCCCGATCGACGTGCCGGTATCCGCTGCGAAGGAGAGATCATGGATTCGACGATTCCGACTCGGCATCCCGCCACGCCGCAGACCGTCCCCGGTGCCGGACTCGGCCCGTTCGCGCGGGTGCTCGGACTGCGCGAGCCGACTCCCGCCCAGTTCCGGGAGCTCGGGGAGGCATTGAGCGTCGGTGACGAGCCGATGGACGAGCTGGTGGACTGGATGTACCGCGAGGGGATGTCGACCACGCGGCCGATATTCGAGCAGGCATTGCGCGAGGGGATCGCGGCAGTACCGGACGCACCCGGTCCGTTGCGCGAGTTCTTCGACTATGTCGAGGCCGTGCCGGACTGGGTGGACTGGGACAAGATCCGGCTCGCCGAGCAGGTGATGAGCCTCAGCGGCCGCGACGCGCTCTACGTCGCGCGGGACATGTCGTTCCTGGGTGGCTACCTGGCCTCGGGTTTCAACAAAACCCTCTTGCGTACAGGCGCTTTGGAGAAGGGCCCGGCCAAGCGCTTCGCCGAGACGACGCAGTGGGCGCTGGACGTCTCTTCCGAGGGCGGCATGCTGCCGCGAGGTCTCGGCTATCGCTCCACGGTCCGCGTGCGGATGATCCACTCGATGGTTCGGCGACATGTCGCGGCCATGCCGGATTGGCGCGACCAGGAGTGGGGACTGCCGATCAATCAGACCGATATGGCCGCCACCATGGTCGGTGCGCTGATCGCACCCACGGTGGGCGCGATCGGCCTGGGCATGCTGGTGACTCCGCGCGAGGCCGACGCGATGGCGCACTTCACGCGGTACGTCGGCTGGGTGATGGGTGTGCAGGAACGCTTCCTGCCCAACGACTTCCGGGACAGTGTGCGCATCCTGTTCCACACGATGACCGCGATCACCAACCCGGACGAGACCTCCGCGCAACTCGCCATGCCGATGCTCGACGAGCCGCTGGGCTGGCACTTTCGCCATCTCACGGGACCGCGCCGCCGCATCGCGCGCTCCCAGCATCTATCGATCGCCACCATGTTCCTGGGGTCCGGCGCGATGCGGAAACTGGGTCTGCCCCCGGTCGCCCTGCCGTGGTATCCGTTGCTGCGCATACCTTTCAACCTCGTCCGGACCGTCTGGACGCGTGCCGTGCCAGGACAATTCGAGCGCGCCGCCGCCCGCGGTCGCACCGCACAGCTGGGATTCATCCGCACCCTGACCGGCGCGGAGTCGGCCGTCATCGGCGGCTCCGCCGAACATATCGCGTCAGCCGCCTGACCCGCTCCCGCCGCACCGGGTGCGGTCGACACCACCGCCGACGTTCTCGGTGCCGAGGCCGGTTCGGTTGAGCACCAGCCGATTTCGCTCATCTCGATGTTGCGGGCACGGTTGTCCGTGGTGTGCGGCGCTCAGAGGAACGCGGGCGCACAGCGATCCGCGGTGCGCAGAACGAAGGCGAGCGGGCGGGTCAGCACGGCCACCAGCGCGCCGGTGAGTGGCCCGCGACGTCTCACCGAGACGCGTGGTGGCAGCGTTGCGAACAAGGTGGCCAGACCCGGGAGCGGCCGGATGTAGACCGTGCACTCGGTGATCCGCCCGAATTCGTTGCAGCGCACCAGATTCATCGCCTCGAGTTCCGCCCCGCGCACGCGGGCGGAGAACGTGAACGTACCCGCATCGCCGGAGACGATCGGCTCGGCGGTGACGACATCGTCCAGGACCGCGAAGATATCGCGGTGCAGCGCGGTGACCTCCTGTGCGCCGGTGAATGTCACCCGCGTCGTCATCGGCGAGTGGAAGACGACATCGGGCGCCAGCAGTTCGGCGACCGCATCGGCGTCGCCTCGTTCGCCTGCCGCGCGCAGTGCGTCAATGGTCGCCGAGGCGGACGATCGGGTGGGTTCGGTGATCGACATTGCTTCCCCTCGAATGAAAGTCGTTGTCAGTTCGAATCATTGGTCAGGGTTCGGAGTGGGCGACGGCCTCGACCGGTTGGCGCAGGATGGTGCGCAGTCTGGCGGGGGTCGTTCTGCGGAAGTCGTTCAGATAGATCTCGTGGTGTCGGCCGGTCATGGTGAGGCCCGATTCGGGGATGAACTCGTGGTGCATCCGGGCCAGGGTTTCGGCCTCGTCGTCGAACGAGCCGATGTGCAGCGTCTGGACGCACCGGCGTTCGTCGAGGTTTTCCAGTCGCACCAGATCGGGGACGGCAGGATTCTTCGCGCCGGCCTTGGTGACGGCAGCCTCGAACATCTCGTCGGTGATCCAGTCCGGGACCATGGACATGATCGTCCAGTTCCAGCGCGACTTGTCTCTGGCCGAGGTGAACGTCTCCATCCGCTCGGACCACCACAGCCCCTCCAGCGGCATCACGACGTAGTCGCGGCCGAGATCCTGTTTGCTGGCGAACTTCAACTTGTACGCCACCGGATACAGCGCCTCGACCGCCTCGGTGAACTCCCGTGAGGTGTTCGGATCGCCCCGGCCGTCGACCATGACGTACCGCATCGGCGGGACCTCGACCACGCGGAACTGCCCGGACCTGGCCCGATAGGTGTCCAGTGTCTTCCGGAAATCCGTCTTCGTCATCGCCGTCCTTCCCCGCCGAGAGCCGAGCGTGCGACCACTCTAACGACAGGCACCGACAACCTTTTTTCGCCGAGCGGGAGATCGTCGTCGCCGCGATCGCTCGGAGATCGGCCGCTACCCGGGCTGATGTGAGCGCGGGGGTGTGATGCCTGCCTCGGCCGCCGCGGACTGATCAGGATCGGCTTGTCCGGGAACGACATTGGCCAGCACCATCCGCAGGCAGGGTTCGAACAGGTCGACACCGTCGATACGTCCATTGATGGTGATGCCGTGGTTGATCGCGATGAGCAGATGCGCGAGCGTCTGCGCGGGCATCGCCAATGTGCCGCCGAGGCGTTGCACATGGTCGGTGATGTACCCGGCCAGTGATCGCGCGGTCTCCTCGCGCTTGATCGCGAGCCGGTGCCGGGCATCCGGATTGCGCAGCAGGAACAGCGAGAATTCCAGGCCCAGTGCGGCGGCGTCCGGCGCGGCGATGGTCAGCTCCCGCCACCGCTGGGCGATCTTGGCGACGTCCAGATCACGCAGGTTGTCGAAGGAGGTGATCACATCGGCGAACCCGTCCAGAAAGCGTTGCAGGTGCCGCTCGATGACGACCAGGAAGAGCTCTTCCTTGGCCCCGAAATGCGAGTAGATGGCGCCGCGGGTGTAGCCCGCGACCTCCGCGATGTCCTCCAGGGCCGCTCCGCCGAACCCCTGCTTGGCGAAGACCTCCTCGGCGGCGTCCAGCAGCACGGTTCGGGTGTGCTCGACGCGTCGTTGTCGTGTCCATCGTTCTGCCACGATCCCATCTTCCCAGGTCGCGGATCGGCGGTGGCGGCTACGTGCCGAATATCGAATACAGACACGTATTTCATATACAGTTGTGTATATTCCGAAACATCCACCGCCGCAGGGAGATCGGGAGGAGTCCGCGATGAAGCTCGACGAGGCGGCCACCTCCTTCGACCTGGCCGCCGGTTCGGAGAAGCACGGCCCGGCGATCTGAGCGGGCCCGCCGACAAGGACTTTCGATGACCACGAGCAGTACCGACGAGCTGTACTACGACCCCTGGAACACCGAGCTCAACGCCGATCCGTACCCGATGTTCAAGCGGTTCCGTGACGAATCGCCCCTGTACTACAACGAAATTCACGACTTCTATGCGCTGAGCCGCTTCGAGGACGTCAATCGCGTCCTGGTCGATTACCGGGGTTTCAGCTCCGCGCGGGGCGTCGTACTGGAGATCCTCAAATCCGGCATGGAGATTCCGTCGGGCACACTGATCTTCGAGGATCCGCCGATCCACGACATCCACCGCAAACTGCTGTCGCGGGCGTTCACCCCGCGCAAGATCCGCGCACTCGAGTCCCGGATCCGCGAGTTCACCGTGCGCTGCCTGGACCCGCTGGTGGGTGGTGACTCGCTGGACTTCGTCAAGGATCTGGGTGCGGTGATGCCGTTGCGGGTCGTGGGCATGCTGTTCGGCATTCCCGAGGACTATCAGACCCGGGTCCAGCAGGACGGTGAGCGCTTCGTGCGCACCGAGCGTGGCGGCCAGATGACCGACAATCCGGACGGCCCGATCACCGACGGCCAGGTGTTCGCCGATTTCCTGGACTCGCGAATCGCCCATCCCGCGGACGATCTCACCACCGAGCTGCTCACCGTCGAATTCGAGGACGAGACCGGCGTGCAGCGCAAACTACGGCGCGACGAACTGCTGATGTTCATGAACGTCGTCGCGGTGGCCGGGGCCGAGACCACCACCCGGCTGATCGGCTGGTCGGGCAAACTGCTGTCCGAACATCCCGATCAGCGCCGTCGGTTGGCGGCCGATCACGCGTTGCTGCCCGGTGCCATCGAGGAGATCCTGCGGTTCGAATCTCCCGCGCTGCAGGCCGCGCGCTATGTCACCGGCGATGTGGAATTCCACGGCCGGACCGTGCCGGAGGGCAGCGCGATCCTCACGCTGATCGGCGCGGCCAACCGCGACGAGCGCCATTTCGGGCCCGACGCCGAAACCTTCGACGTAACCCGCGAGGCGCGCCAACACCTGTCCTTCGGCGTCGGTGCGCACTTCTGCCTCGGCAACGCCCTCGCGCGGCTCGAGACGCGAATCGCCTTGGAGGAGATCATGTATCGCTTCCCGGACTGGGAGGTCGACCTGGATCGCGCGGTGTTCTCGTCCTCCTCCGCGGTGCGCGGCTGGGACAGCATGCCCGCCCGCGTCTGACGCGGGCCGCACCGGACCGGGCGATGCGGGAGGCCCTCGGCGTCGTGGTGTGCGTCAACCGCGATCGTCGGTTGGTCGCGCGTTGCCGATGTGGGGAACACCGGCTCGGTGACGCGGTGGATCGTGCTCACCGCGCAGGGTGGGCAGGGTGATCTGTCCCGAGGAGGAGTTCGGCGATCTCCCGGGACAATGGTTCGGCGAGCGGGCCACCGTCGAATTCGCTTGCGGCCCAACGCCTGACGCTGTCGGTCAGCAATGTCTGCGCGATGCGCGCGGCCCGCACGACATCCGTTCCTTCGGGGAGTCGCCCGTCTCGCTCGGCCTGCCGGAACGGCTGCAGGAACAGGACGGTGAGCTGATCCTGTGCGGCGCCGTCGGCCAGGGCGCGGCGCTCGAGCCGGTACGTCTCCAGGATGGTCTCGAAGACCAGCTCCGGCGGATAGTCGCGCATCTGCCCCTCGAGTGTCTCGATGATCGCGGCGATGACCTCGACCAGCTCGTAAGGGCGGGCGAGGACCGCCTCGGCGGCCAGCTGCGCATCGCGCACGGTGAACACCTCCACCGCGAGCAGGACGTCCTCGCGGCGCGAGAAGTACACGTAGAACAGCGCTTTCGACACACCGGCTGCCTTGCAGATATCGGTGACGGTGGTGTCGGCGAAGCCTTTCGTGCGCCACAGCGCCAGCGCCGCCTGCATGATCGCATTCCGGCTGGCCTGTGAGCGGGCCTGCGTCGGAACCGCTCTCGACTGACCATGGTCAGAATTCGATCCTCGCGAAACTGTGGGCATAGCAGCAGCATACAGCTGAAGTAAATATTGACTACCGTCAGGATTGATGGAATGCTACCGCCACGGACATGCGGAGCGTCCACATCCGGATGCGGCGGCGTGCCCGGCGGAAAGGAATGCGGGTATGCAAGTCCTCCTCGAAGACGAGAACCGCTCGGCGGCAACGAATCTGCGGGCTCAGGAGGTGATCCTCTGGTCGACCCCCGCAGTCGCGGCCGTACTGCTGGTGCTGTTCGCCGCGTTCCCGGGTTTCTTCCCCCCGATGTCGCCGAATATGACCGCTGCGCAGGTGGCCGGCTTCTATCGCGACCACACCGCGATGATCCGGTTCAGCATGGTCGGATTCAATCTCTGCGGGATTCTGATCGTCCCGTTCTTCGTGCTGATCCTGGCCCGGATGCAGCGGATGCGGGGGCAGAGCCACATCTTCGCCTTCTCGTATCTGTCCGCGGTGGTGGCCGGGGCGACCCTGTTCGCGCTGTCGGACATCCTGTTCGCCGTGGCCGCGTTCCGCACGGACCGGTCCGCCGATCTGATCCAACTGCTCAACGATCTGGCCTGGATCTTCTTCATCGCTCCGATCGGCATGCTGGTCGCTCAGTTCGTCCTGCTGGCGCTGGCGATCTACTTCGACGACGATCGCGATCCGGTCTTCCCCCGCTGGGTCGCGCACTACTCGCTGGTGACGGCGGTGGTCATGGCTCCGTCGGCGGGGGCGGCGGTGTTCCGCGACGGTCCGCTGGCGTGGAACGGTCTGGTGTCGTTCTGGCTGCGCAATATCGCGTTCGCGGTATTCGTCGTGGTGATGTTCTTCGTGCTGCGCTCGTCCTATCGTCGCGAGGCCCGGGAGTCGGCATGACCACCGTGAGTTCCATCGCCTCGGGCGGCTCGGCCGAGAGCGCGACGCCCGCACGCGGAATGCGCCCGGACGTGTACATCAGCTATTGGATCTTCGCGATCTTCTACGGCGCGCTCTCGGCCGGGGTGGTCTTCATGGGCCGGGCCACGCCGCCGCCGCGGCCGGACGTCACCGATATGCAAGTGGCGCATTGGTTTACACAGCATCACACGACTATTCGAATCGGTTTCGCGATACTGCTGGTGATCGCCGGAGGCGCGGCGATCTCCAACGGCATCATCGGATATTTCATGAAACGGATGTCGTCGGGATCGGTGCTGTCCTACGCCTATATCGCCAGTATGGGGGTGGGCGCCGTTCCCGGATTCCACGTTCTGCTGGTCTGCTGGCTCACCGCGACGTTCCGGCCGGACCGCGAGCCCCGGATCCTGCATCTGCTCTACGACCTGGGCATGTTGTCCTACAACGGCTCGCTGGGATGTTTCACCGCCGCCTATGCGATGATCGCCATCGCCATCCTGTACGACCGAAATCGCGTATTCCCCAAGTGGTTCGCCTATATCTCGGTCTGGCAGATCGTCACCGAGGTGCTGGCCACCCAGATGTGGGTATTCCATTCCGGCGCGTTCGCCTGGAACGGCATGATCACCTTCTATATCGCGGTGGTGATATTCGGGGTCTGGGTCGGCTGCCTGCTGCCCCTGATGTGGAACGCGGGCCGCGCCGAAACCCCGAATGCCCCCGCTCTCTACGCCCGCGAGGACGTGCGATGACGCTATCGGATCGAGACGAAGCCACGGCGGAATCGCGGGCCGAGGTCACCGGACGACTTCCCGGTGACCTGGACATGTGGGTGCTCGTGCTGGGGGACCTGTTCTTCTTCGGCTGCTATTTCGTGGTCTACATGGTTTTCCGGGACCGCGCGCCGGATCAGTTCGCCGAGGCGCAGCGTCATCTGAATCTCGGTGTGGGCGTTGCCAATACGGTCGCGTTGCTGACCAGTTCGATGTTCGTGGCGATGGCGGTGCAGGAGGTTCGGCGGGGCGCTGCCCGCACGGCGGAACGGCTGATCTGGGCGGCGGGCGGGTGCGGCGTGCTCTTCGTCGGGCTCAAGGTCTTCGAATGGCATCAGGAGATCACGCACGGATTCACCGTCTCCGATGAATTCTTCAGCTTCTATTTCGTGCTGACCGGGATCCATCTCGCCCATCTGGTCCTGGGCCTGCTGATTCTCGGAATCGTCGTGCGCGAACTGCGGAATCCGGATCTGCGGCGACCGCACATGGTCGAGCAGGGCGCGACCTACTGGCACATGGTGGACCTGCTGTGGGTCGTCATCTTCGCCATTCTCTATCTCATGAGGTGACACGTGTACTCCCAGACCACCGCGCTCGCACGGCGGTTGCGGCCGGAAATCCGCAACATCCTGCTGGTATGGATCGTGCTCGTGGCGATCACCATCCTCGCGTGGTGCCTCACCCCCGAGAACCGGGGAGACGGTTCCACGCTGGACAGCATGCTGGTATCCGTCATCGTCGTACTCGGAATGATCAAGTCCCGCTTGATCATCCGGCACTTCATGGAGGTTCGTGCCGCACCACGATGGCTGCGAATCGGCACCGACGCCTGGGTGGTCGTGCTCTGGCTGGCGCTGCTCGGGCTCAACCTCTACCGATAGCCGCAGCCGACAACTCGAGTTGTCTTGACAAAAATATTTGTCGGCAGCATGCTGTGCTGGTGCTGGACATCGCCATCATCGAAGAGCCCGCCGCCGCTGGGGCGTCACTGGATCCGATCCGATCCAGGATCCTCGCGGCGCTGGCCGAGCCGGGCTCGGCGGCCATGCTCGCCGCCCGGTTCGGGTTGCCGAGGCAGAAGATCAACTATCACCTCAAGGAGCTGGAGCGGCACGGCCTGGTCGAGCTCGTGGAGGAACGGCGCAAGGGGAACGTCACCGAACGGGTGTTCCGCGCGACCGCCGCGTCGTATGTGATCTCCCCGAGCGTGCTGGCCGCGGTCGGTCCCGATCCCTCGCGTTCTCCCGATCAACTCTCGGCGCGGTGGCTGCTCGCACTGGGGGCGCGGCTGGTGCAGGAAGTCGGGGCGTTGCTGACCGGCGCGGCGCGGGCTCAGCGCCGGGTCGCCACG
Organism: Nocardia miyunensis NBRC 108239; assembly: GCF_001613065.1. Lineage (GTDB taxonomy): Bacteria > Actinomycetota > Actinomycetes > Mycobacteriales > Mycobacteriaceae > Nocardia > Nocardia miyunensis. The sequence continues at coordinate 39,144 of NZ_BDBQ01000098.1, read as the reverse complement.
TTCGGCATCGATGCCGAGGTGAGGTTCTCCTCGGCGAGTGATCGGGCTGCCTTCGCCGAGGAACTCGCGCAGGCCGTCACGGCCATCGTCGGCCGTTATCACGACGAATCCGCGCCGGGTGGCCGGCCCTACCGGGTGGTGGTCGGCCTGCATCAGATTCCCGGGTCCGGCAGATCCGAAGCAGCGCAGGAGAATTCACGATGACGCATCCGTTCGAGATCGAGCTGGAAACCAGTCTCGCGGCGAGCCCGCAGCAGGTCTGGGAGGCCATCGCGACGGGTCCCGGAATCGATTCCTGGTTCATGGGACGCAACGAGGTCGAGCCTCGCGAGGGCGGCGTGGCCGCCATGGACACCGGCGGGCGACGCGAGGAGGCGACCATCACGGCCTACGAGCCGGGTAAGCGCTTCGCGACCCGTACGGCTCCAGCCGAGGACGGCCGGTTCATGGCCTTCGAATATCTGATCGAGGGGCGCGAGGGCGGCAGTACGGTGCTGCGCGTCGTGCACAGCGGAATGCTCGGCGACGATTGGCAGGACGAGTACGATGCCCTCCGCCGCGGCTGGCCGTTCCATCTGCACACGCTGCGCGAGTATTTGACGCACTTTCCCGGGCGCACCGGTGTTCCCGTGTTCGCCGTGGCGAACGGTGGCTCGGTGGCGCAGGTTCGGGAGGCGTTCAGGCGTGGGCTGTCGCTGCAGGAGCAGGTGCGCGTGGGTATGCGGGCTCATGCCGAACCGACTGATCTGCCGCCTCTGGACGGTGTTGTGGTCTGGGCCGACGACGAGCGTCTCGCGATCCGCAGCGTCGACGGCCTCTACACCCTGCACCACGGGCCCACCGGTCTGGCACTGCTGTTGCATCACCTGTTCGGACCGGACGTCGCCGGGGCGGAGCCCGCGTGGCAGCGGTGGCTCACCGACGTACTCGGCTGATTCCGCCTCCACGACAACGCTTTTCCGGCGATTCGAAACCACATCACCCAGGAGAGACCATGCGAACTCTGATCAGTACGGCCTTCATATCCCTCGACGGCGTCGTGGAAGGGCCGGGTGGCGAGCCCGGTTACCGCAATTCGGGATGGACCTTCGAAGAGATCGAATTCGTGCCCGAGGCGTACGAAATCAAAGGGCGGGAGCAGCAGGAAGCCGCCGCGATGTTGCTCGGCCGGGTGAGTTATGAGGCGTTCAGCCCGGTGTGGCCCGGGATGGACGAATTCGCCGATTACAAGGTGATGCCCAAGTACGTCGTCTCCACCACCCTCACCGACGACGCCCTGGTCTCGGACTGGGGGCCGACCACGATCCTGCGTTCACTCGCGGATGTCGCGGCCCTGAAACAGACCGAGGGCGGCCCGATCATCGTGCATGGCAGCGCGTCGCTGAGCCGGAGCCTGTCCGACGCGGACCTGATCGACCGCTACCACCTGCTGGTCTTCCCGGTCCTGCTGGGTGCTGGTAAACGCCTGTTCTCCGTTGCGGATCGGGACGCGCGCAGACTGAAGCTGGTCGAATACGAGGCGTATGCCAACGGCGTGCAGAAGAACATCTTCGACGTCATCCACTGATCGCCGCACTCGTCTCGCATTCGGTCGACGGACGGGCAACGTGCGCGTGTTCTGCGGATCATCGCCGGGGAGACCGATGTTCGTGAGAGTGGTTGCAGCAGACAAGCTCGCTGTGCTTACGGCTATCGGATTCATTCCCTGCGGGCGGCGCCGGTCTGGTCGCGTATCGGCTGTCCGGTAGTGCTCGGGCGATAACCTGCATGTTCGGACCACCACATGCCCTCGCCGCGGGTGAGAGTCGGCAGCTCGAGCTGTACGGCGTGCACATGTTGCGCCGGTAGTGTGCCGCGGATCAGCCAACCTTCGGGAGCAGGCTTCACGTCCTCGATTGCGGCGGTCAGTGTGGACAAGTAGGTATGCCGCGTCGACGCTCGATCGCGTCGGTGTCGGTCCTGGTTGTGCCGTCGTCCACACGACCGAGAGTCTCGATTGTGCCGGTGTCGAACAGCAGACGCTCGGTCAGGCTGGTTTTACCCGCGTCGACATGAGCGACAATGCCGATGGCGAGAGTGCGATGAGTGTGCATGGATGCCGAAGTCCTCGAAGGTTGCCGTCCGATGAAGGATCTGGGGTGTTTCGAAGAATCGGCGCATGTCAACCCTCCTGCTCGGCATCGTCTCGATCGAAAATGTGACAGCAGAGGCCCCGTTCGGCAAGTTATTTTCGTCCGCGCGGGAATGTGCTTCCGGATTCGGTATGCCGGAACCGGTTTCATCCGTTCGGGTATGGCTATTGTTCTGGATGGGATGTGGCAATGTTCGATGGCGGGCCGAAGTGCCCGGCGGGGGGCCGGGTCAGCACCTACACTCGACGCACACGGATGCTTTTCTACGGAGGTGATCGGCGGTTGAATCCCAGGGATCCGCGCGACCAGCACACCGCACGGTACGAGCCCGGCTATCAGCCGGGGAATTATCGTGAGCCCGGCTACGGACGGGATCGCGGATACGACGCCCAGCAACAGCCCGAGTACGGATATCAGCAGCCCGAATATCCGAATCGGCCGTCCGAATATCGGGATCGGCCGCCCGAGTATCGGGATCGTCAGCCGGAATACGCCGAGTATCCGGGGGAGTATCCCGATCGGCGTCCTCCGCAGCGGCGGGGGCCCGATCTCGATCCCGGCAAGTTCATCGGGGGCGTGCTCGCCGCGGCGGTGGTGACCGCGCTCGCGGCCTGGCTGTGTGCGTGGATCATCCAGACCATCGCGACCAAGGTCACGCAGAGCGGGAAATTCGGCATCTGGAATCCGATGGCCGAGGATGCGTACTGGTTCGCGGTGGTGGCGTTCCTCTGCGCGATACTCGCCGGAGCACTGTGGTATCTGCTGCGCCTGGGCACACCGACACCGGGGTTGTTCTTCACCTGGATCGTCGGAATCCTCACGGCCGCAGCGGTGATCATTCCCTTGGTCCTGTCCAGCGACGTGTGGATCGGCATCTCCACGGCGATCGAACATCTGGTGATCGGCCTGCCGATCCTCAGCATGGTCCGCATGGTGGGCGCGAGGAGTCTCATATACCGCTGAGCATCGCTGCTGACCGGCTCCCGGGCGGGTACCGGACAGTAGCGGCGCGTCTTGCGCAACGGGGGCAAGGGAATTCACAATGAAGTGCGGCCGATCGGTCCGCCTGCATTGCGTGAGGGGCAACCCATGAACTCCCCACATCCACCGCCTTCCGTCGACGTGATCACCGGCCTGGACGATCTGCGGGTCGACCTGGCCCGGCGTCATCGGGCGACGGCCAGCGTGGCCCGGACCATCGATCCGGCGACGGTCGAGGCGGATCTGGCGGCCGTCGAGCGGGACGGGTACGTCATCTGGGAAAGCCTGATCAGCCCGGCGGAATGCGAGCGTCTACGTGCGGCGCTGCTGCCGCTGCTGGGCCGGACGGGCCGCAATACGTTCGAGGGGGAGCGGACCAGGCGGGTGTACAACCTGGCCGACAAGACGCGCGCCTGCGACGGACTCGTCGCACATCCCCGGGTGCTGGCCCTGCTCGACCGGTTGCTGCTGCCGAATTACCTTCTCTCCCAGCTACAGGCGATCCAGATCCTGCCCGGCGAGCGGGCCCAGCTGCCGCATCACGATGACGGTTTCTATCCGGTGCCGCGTCCGCGTCCGGCGCTGAGCGCGGCGACGATGTGGGCGATCGACGAGTTCACCGAGGACAACGGCGGCACGGTGCTGCTGCCGGGCAGTCATCGCTGGGACGGCGAACGGCAACCGGCGAGATCCGATGCCCGGGTCGTCGCGCGGATGCCCGCCGGATCGTGTGCCTTCTATCTGGGCACCTTGTGGCACAACGGTGGCGAGAATCGTTCGGCCGCTGCACGTCTGGGCCTGACGGTGCAGTACTGCGAGCCCTGGCTACGGCCGCAGGAGGCTTATACGCTGGGTGTGCGGCGGCATACGGCGCGCACCGTTTCGGAGGATATGCGCCGCATGCTGGGCTACAGCATTCATCCGCCGTTCATGGGTGCGGTCGATGGTATGCACCCGAAAAGGCTTCTGGAACAGGATGATTCAGCGGGAGTGTGAGGGCGGGCCGATCAGGCGGGCACCTTGCGGAGCGCGATGCGGTAGAGCACCAGATGTTCGGCGTCGAACTGCCGGATGGACGCCTCCAGATACCGTTCGTACGCCTCGGTGACGGTCGCTCCGGCGACCAGCTCCGCCTCGGCGCGCCGCGCTTGGAGCCGGCGCAGCCATTCCGCGCAGGTCCGCGCGTAGTCGGAACGATCGTTGACCAGCGAACGGAATTCGAAGAGTTTCTCTGTGGCATGGGCGAGTTCGGCCAGGCGCGGAGGTTCGGACTCCGGGAATATCTCGTTCGCCAGGAATCGCACATCGGTGAGCGATTCCGGACTCAACGGCCGGTTGCCCTTGCCGATCGTCTGGATCACCAGCGTGCCGCCGGGGTGCAGGATGCTGTGACAGTGCGCGAGAAACGCGCGGTAGGCATCGGTGCGTTCCTTGCGCGACAACCCGAATCGCACGAAGTGTTCCAGCGCGCCGACGCAGAAGATCGCGTCGTACGGCTGCGCGGGGCCATGCGCGTTCCAGTGCTCCAGGTGGACATCGATCCGATTCGCGGGATGCGTTCGGGCATAGTCGTATTGGTCGCGGCTGAGGGTGAGTCCGGTGATGTGGGCCCGCGGGTGCCGATCGGCGATCGCGCGCATCAGGCTGCCCCAGCCGCAGCCGACGTCCAGCACCCGTTCGGCGCCGGTGATGTGGGCCTGGGCGATGAGGTAGTCGAGTTTGCGCCGCTGTGCGCGGTCGAGATCGTCGCCCTCGGCCCACAGCGCGCACGAATAGGTCAGGCCGCTGTCCAGCCAGAGTCGATAGAATTCGGTGCCGACGTCGTAGTGCTGCCGGACCGCATCCGGCGAAGCCCCTTGGTACTCTTCGATTTCCGATGGCATGGCGAGTCTCCGCGATCTGAGTTCCGGCGGATGCGGCGTCGAGTGCGGCCCGGCCGGGAGGTATCTGCGGGCGAGAAGCGGTGGAGCGCGACGACGCGGCGCGTCGACCCGATCGGCAGGGTGCACACGGCACAGCTGTGTGAGCCGGAATTTATCTGTCTACCTGGATGATTCGGGCGTTCAGGAGGTGCGGGCACTGTTCGCGCCGAAGGCGATTGCTGTGGGGGAGTGCATCCCGATTGGGTCGTAGAGGGATCGGCGTGGCACCGTAGCTCATTCTACGGCCGAAAGACCGTTCTCGTCCAGGTGGAAGCATCCGCCGAATCGCAGCTGGCACACCGTATTCCGGCGCCGAACTACGTCGAGGTCGTCCGATGCCGGTCGGTGATCTGTTTGCGGGCCCACTGCGCCCACTCCTGGTTCATCGTCCAGTAGCGCTGACCCCACTCCAGGGCGAGGCGGCCGTATTCGGAGAAGTCGTTCCCGCTCCATTCGGTCGACTTCTCCAGGGCTACGAGGTCCTCGTACTGGGCGCGGGCGCGTTCCTCGATGGCGGCCAGGTGGTCCAGGGCCTCCTGACGGGGGAGCCGTCCCAGGAAGAACACGCGCAGGAGCATGTCGTTTCGGGCGGGTGGGCTGGCGGGGGCCGCGCGGAGCCAATCCTTCAGTTCGGCATCGCCCGCCGGGGTGAGTTCGTACTCCTTGCGTCGCCGCGGGCCCTCCTCGGCGGCGGCGATCAACCCCTCACCGGCGAGTTTCGTCAGCTCGGTATACACCTGGGTCTGCGATGCGGACCATACGTTCGCGAGCGATCCGGCGAACCGTTGCAGCAGGTCGTAGCCGCTGGCGGGGCGGTCCGCCAGCAGACCCAGCAAAGCGTGTCTGAGGCTCATGACGGCAGCCTACATTACGGTCTTGACATGTCGGCACCGGAGTATCAAGATGAGCTCACATTCCGGTACCGGAATATTCGCAACCAACATGTCCGACACGAACTATTCGGAGATTTCCATCATGTCCTTCCTGCGCACCTTCGCCCCCTGGGTCGTGTACGCGGTCGTGCCGTCGCACTACTGGCAGTGGGCCGCGCTGATCGCTGCCTGCCTGTCGCTGATCGAGATATTCCGGCTGGTCAGGTCCGGTCGCGGCGTGACCGGAATGGTGATCGACCTCGGTTCGGCCGCATTCTTCATCGCTCTGACCGTTCTGGCTTTCGTCGATCCGAACACCCCGCTGCACCCGTACTCGCCGGCCATCTCGAGTGGCGTGCTGATGATCGTCGCGGGAATCTCCCTGCTGGTCCGCACGCCGTTCACGCTGCCGATCGCCAAGCAGTCCACGCCGCCGGAGCTGTGGTCGAATCCGGCGTTCATCCGGGTCAACTACATCATCACCAGTGTCTGGGCCACGAGCTTCACCATCGGCTGCGTCCTGCTGGCGATCCTGGCGCACACCGATACTCCGCGCACCGTGGTGCAGGTCGCCGCGTTCGCGATCCCGGCGCTGTTCACCGTCCGCTACACCGCACGCGCACAGGCCGCCGCCAAGGCCGCGAATCCGTCGATCGCCTGGTCCCGCTTCATCCCGAATCGCTTGTGAAGGAACTGATTTCGATGACCGCCACGGCTCCTCATCTGCTCGGCGGTTTCGCGCCGGTCACCACCGAACTCAGCGCGACCGAACTGCCGGTATCCGGTGCCATCCCGCCCGATCTGACCGGCTGGTATCTGCGAAACGGTCCGAATCCGCGCACGGGCGTTTCGCCGCACTGGTTCGTCGGCGACGGCATGGTGCACGGCGTGCGGCTCGAAGGCGGTCGTGCGGTCGCGTATCGCAATCGCTGGGTTCGCACCGCTATGTTCACCGCGGATCCGCAGCGGGACAATGGAACCGGCCCCCGCGATCTGGCTTTCGGCCAGGCCAATACGCATGTCGTCCGGCATGCCGGACGCACGTTCGCGCTGGTGGAGTCCTCGCTCCCGTACGAACTCGACATGCGTGCGGGACATGAACTCGACACCCTGGGCGCCTACGACTTCGGCGGCCGGTTGCACACCGCGATGACGGCCCATCCGAAGATCTGCCCGATCACCGGTGAACTGCACTTCTTCGGTTACGGTGCTCGTGAACGGCCATATCTGACCTATCACCGGGCGGATGCGAACGGGAATCTGGTCTTCACCCAGCCGATCGATGTGGCGGCTCCGACGATGATGCACGATTTCCACCTCACCTCCGGACATGTCGTATTCATGGATCTCCCAGTGGTTTTCCAGCCGACGCGGATGAGGTCGGGCGCGCCCGGAATGTCTTTCGGTTGGCAGCCCGAATACGGTGCGCGCCTGGGGGTTCTGGACCGAACCGATCCCGGCGCTGCGGTGCGCTGGTTCGAGATCGAGCCCTGCTACGTCTTCCACGGCCTCAACGCGTACGAGGATCCGAGTGGGCAGGTGCTGACTCTGCAGGTCATCCGATACGACCGTCTCGGTGACGGCGTCGACGTCGACGTCCCGGGGAATCTGTGGAGCTGGACGATCGATCTGAACACCGGCACGGTGACCGAGCGGCAGATCGACGATCGTCATGCCGAATTCCCACGTATAGATGACCGGCTGGCCGGTCTGCCCGCACGGTACGGGCATGTGACCAGTACGGTTTCGTCGGCATGGACCGGTGAATCCGAGGGGCTCGGCGCACTGCACCGCTACGATCTGCGGACCGGCGACACGACCAGTTGCGTGTTCCCCGGCGGACGCAACCCGTCCGAGGCGTCCTTCGCTCCGGCCGACGATCGGCCCGGCGGTCCGGGATGGCTGCTGTCCTATGTCTTCGATCCGGCGACCGATCGCAGCGATCTGGTGATCCTGGATGCGGAGGATCTCGCGGCGGGGCCGGTGGCGGAGATTCATCTGCCGCAGCGGGTGCCCGCGGGATTCCACGGCAACTGGCTGCCCGACGATCCGGCGCTCGTCCTGGGTGAGGTTCCCTCCGAGGCCGCCTCAGGGACTGCGCACGGTGATCGGCCCGCCGCATCCGCGAGCGGGCCGATCATCCAATGCCCGGATGTGGTTGTGCCCGTTGCCTACTCAGCGTGCAGCACCCAGGAACATCTGTTCGGCAAGGAGATTCGCGAATTATCTCGCGGCAGTGGGAAGAATTCTCGGTAATCGGAATTTCGTGGTGTGGGCCACACGAATCAATGAGTTGAAAGATCCTGTATTTCTTCCCCTTCAACTTTATAACGCATACCGGGGCTTGCGGCAAGGCCCCGTCCATGCTGCACAATCGCTGGCCGAGGCGACAACCTGCAGGTCGGGTCAGGGAAAGTGAGGGGCGTGTGGCGTCACACGAGTACGACGAGGAATTGCGGGCCGAACGGGAATATGTGGACGGGCTGTACGCGCGCCTGGACGCCGAACGTGCGCAGACCAAGCAGCGCTACAGTGCGGCGCTGCGTGGCAACGGCCTGTCCCCGGTGGAACGCGACGTGGCGGTGCGCACACTCGCCACCCAGGTGAAACGGCTGGACGTGGCGGACAACAAACTGTGTTTCGGCCGATTGGACACCGTATCGGGCGAGCACGCGTACATCGGGCGGATCGGTCTGCTGGACGCGGACAACGACTACGAACCCGTGCTGCTCGATTGGCGTGCGCCCGCGTCACGGGCGTTCTATGTCGCCACCGCGGCGAGCCCGGAGAATATGCGCCGTCGTCGCCAGTTTCACACCCGCGGGCGGCAACTGGTCGAATTCACCGACGAGGTGTTCGGTCGGCCCGGCGCGGGTGAGCGCGGGGACGCGGCGCTGCTCGCGGCGGTGAACGCGCCGCGCGGCGAGGGTATGCGCGACATCGTGGCCACGATCCAGGCCGAACAGGACGAGATCATCCGGCTCGATCATGCGGGCGTGCTGGTGATCGAGGGCGGCCCGGGAACCGGTAAGACCGTGGTCGCGCTGCATCGCGTCGCCTATCTGCTCTACACCCAGCGCGAGCAGATCGAGCGTCACGGTGTGCTGGTGGTCGGGCCCAATTCGGCGTTCCTGAACCACATCGGCCGGGTGCTGCCGTCCCTGGGCGAATCGGATGTGGTGTTCACCACGACCGGCGATCTCGTGCCCGGCCTGCACGTCACCGCCGAGGACACCCCGGACGCCGCCCGGCTCAAGGGTTCGCTGAAGATCCTGGACGTGCTCGCCGCCGCGATCGCCGACCGGCAGCGGCTGCCGCGGGATCCGATGACGATCGAGCTGACGGATGTGACGGTACGGATCGATGCCGAGACCGCCCAGTGGGCGATCCAGGAGGCGCGCGAGAGCGGGTTGCCGCACAACGAGGCTCGCCGGGTGTTCCGGGACATCGTCGAATGGGTGCTCACCGAACGCGCGATCGCCCGGATCGGCAAGGGCTGGTTGACTCGCGGGGATCGTGAAGCCTGGGAACAACTGCGCGGCGATCTGCTCGCCGAGCTGGCGGAGAATCGCGAATATCTCGCCGCCCTGGACGAGCTCTGGCCGGTTCTGACGCCGCGGGAGTTGCTGGCCTCACTGTACAGCTCCTCCGAAAGGCTTTGTGCCGCAGGCGCGGACGACGCGCTGTGGCGTGCCGACGGTGCGGCCTGGACGGTCTCGGACGTGCCGCTGCTGGACGAGCTGGTCGATCTGCTCGGCTCGCACCAACCGAAGGACGACTCGGCCGAACGCGAGCGTCGTGCGCAGGCCGAATATGCCTCGGGCGTACTGGATCTCATGGTCGGCCGCGAGGATTCGATGGACGACGAGGACCACCTGTACGCGACCGATCTGCTCTACGCCGAGGATCTCGCGGACCGCTTCATCGAGCGCGACACCCGCGAGCTCGCCGAACGCGCTGCGGCGGACCGTGATTGGACGTACCGGCACGTCGTCGTCGACGAGGCGCAGGAGCTGTCGGAGATGGATTGGCGGGTGCTCATGCGCCGCTGTCCCGGTAGGTCCTTCACGGTGGTAGGCGATCTGGCGCAACGTCGTTCGCCCGCGGGCGCGCGCTCGTGGGACGCGATGCTCGCGCCCTATGTTCCCGATCGCTGGGCCTACCGGTCGCTGTCGGTGAACTACCGCACCCCGGCGGAGATCATGAGCGTCGCCGCGGCCCTGCTCGCGGAGTTCGCGCCCGGCGTCCGGCCGCCGGAGTCGGTCCGTGCAGCCGGTGTGCGGCCCTGGGCCCGGCAGGTCGATGAGGACGAATTATCCTCGGCCATCGAGGAATTCGTCCGCGAGGAAGCGGATCTCGAGGGAACCAGCATCGTCATCGGGCCACCGGATGTTCCCGGGGTGGTGGCCGCGTCGGAGACCAAGGGCCTCGAATTCGACGCCGTCCTGGTCGTCGAGCCCGCACGAATCCTCGCTGACGGTCCGCGCGGGGCCGCCGAACTCTACGTCGCCCTCACTCGCGCCACCCAGCGCCTGGGCGTTCTGCATCGTGGCGCGCTGCCGCAGGCTCTGGCGAGCCTCACCGGAACGTCCGCCCGGATCGCGAGCAGGGCGGTGTAGCGGTGCCTGTCGAACAGGACCTTCGCCACCCTCGGGGAATGCGGCGCAGGTCCTGTTCGACCATGTAACGTCATAGAACCTGTTCTAATCGGAAGCATCCGGATCAGAGCCGGGAACGAACTGAATGCCGACCGAAGTGAGAGACCGTGCCTGTTGCCTTGACCGCGGACCAGACGGCGCTGGCGGAGGCCGTCAGCGGATTCGCCGACCGCCACAGCACGCGGGAATACACCCGCCGGAACACCGATCGGCTCGCCGCCGGTGAGCTGCCGACCTTCTGGGCGGATCTGGTCGCACTCGGACTGCCCGGTGTGCATCTGCCCGAGGACGTGGGCGGGCAGGGCGGCACCCTGGACGAGATCGCGGTGGTGCTCGCCGAGGCCGGGCGGGCTCTGCTCCCCGGTCCGCTCCTGCCGTCGGTGCTCACGAGCGCCGTCGTCGCTTCGGCGAAATCCGCTGAGCTGGTTGGTGATACGCTTCGCCGATTCGCCGAGGGCGGAACCGGCGCCACCGTGGCGCCCACACACGGGGTGCGGGCGGCCGATGCGGGTTTGACCGGTGAGACCGGCCCGGTTCTGGGCGCGGCCGCCGCCGAAGTGCTGCTGGTCGCCGCGGCCGGGGCCGCCGGGACCCGCTGGTTCCTGGTGGAACGGACCGCGCCGGGAGTGGAGATCGAGGCGCGCGCCGGATCCGATCTCGGCCGCGACCTCGGCGTCGTCAGGTTGCGGGATGCTTCCGGAACCGAACTCGACGGCATCGACGCCGATTATGCCGAGGCCGTGGCCACCGCGTTCATGGCCGTCGAGGCCGCCGGGGTGATCCGCTGGTGCTCGGATACGGCCACCGAATATGTGAAGGCCCGCAAGCAATTCGGTCGTCCGATCGGCTCCTTCCAGGCGGTTCAGCATCGCACCGCGCAACTGCTGATCACCAGTGAACTGGCCACGTCGGCGGCCTGGGACGCGGTGCGCGGCCTCGCCGACGATCCCGCTCAGCGCACGCACGCCGTGGCCGGCGCCGCGATCACCACCCTCGGCAATGCCGTGCACGCCGCCGTGGAATGTCTCGGCCTGCACGGCGCGATCGGTTTCACCTGGGAGCACGATCTGCACCTGTACTGGCGGCGGGCCATCTCGCTGGCCGGTCTCGGCGGCTCCCCGGAGAGCTGGGAACGTCGCCTCGGAGAGGTCGCGCTCGGTGGACCGCGCAATTTCGCTGTGCCGCTGCCGGAGGCCGATTCCACGTTCCGCGAATGGGTTTCGGAGATTCTGGACCGGGCCGCCGCGCTGGACAATCCGTACCCCGGCAAGATCGGTGACCACGACGCCACCAACACCGGCCCGCGCCGCACGCTGCTCGCCGACTCCGGACTGGTGTCCCCGCCCATGCCCGCGCCGTGGGGTATCGAGGCCGGGCCGCTGGAACAGCTGATCCTCCAGGACGAGTACGACAGGCACGGAATCACCCAGCCCTCCATGGGAATCGGGCAGTGGGTGGTGCCGATCGTATTGCAGCGCGGAACTCCCGAACAGCTCGCCCGCCTGGCCGGTCCCGCCCTGCGCGGCGAGGAGATCTGGTGCCAGCTGATGAGCGAACCGGAAGCCGGATCGGATGTGGCCTCGCTGAGCCTGCGCGCCACCAGGGACGGCGGCGGCTGGCGGCTCAACGGGCAGAAGATCTGGACCACTCTGGCCCATCGCTCGGACTGGGGACTTCTGCTCGCCCGCACCGATTCCGAGTCCGAACGTCATCGGGGCCTGACCATGTTCCTGGTGGACATGCACGGCGAGGGCGTCACGGTCCGCCCGATCACCCAGTCCAGCGGTAACGCCGAATTCAACGAGGTCTTCTTCGACGACGCCTTCGTGCCCGACGACATGGTCCTCGGCGAGGTGGGCCAGGGCTGGGCGCTGACTCTGGAAACCCTTGCCCAGGAACGGCTTTTCATCGGCGGAGTCCGGGACCCCGGGCACAACGCCCGCTTGGTCGGCATCATCGAACGTGCCGAATACGTGGGCAGCCGCGAGAACGCCCTGCGCGTCCTGGGCCGGATCAGCGCCCGCGGGGCCGCCATTTCGGCGATGAACCTGCGCGAGACCATCCGCCGCCTCGACGGTCACGCGATCGGCCCAGCGACGAGCATGTCCAAGGCCGCCGCCTCGATGCTGCACACCGACGCCGCGGCCGCCGCCCTCGAACTGATCGGTCCCGCGGCCGCGTTGAGCGAGAAGGATTCCGAGGTCGTCCATCACGAACTGGACATCCCGACCTGGGTGATCGGCGGCGGAACCCTGGAGATCCAGCTGAACACCATCGCCACTCTGGTGATGGGGCTACCTCGTAAATGACGTTCCACGGGCTCGGCGACGAGTTCGGAAGTCCTTGTCGCCGTATCGGATCGTCAGCCTCGCCCTGGCGGCGACAGCGGGGGTCGGCGGGTCCCGTACCGACACTGCGCCGGACCGTTTTCGCTGCGCGACCAGTGACGGCGGTGTATGGCTGTCGGTGCCGACCTCCATCGACTACGCGCGCCGCGGCATCGGCGATCCGGTTTCGCATCACGGGGTCGTCGACGGTGTTCGGGCGAATTCAGTTGCGGGTGAAGGATATCGGCAGGCCGTCCTTGGGGAAGGGCAGGGAGTGATAGTCCATCGGCGGGACGTAGCCGGGATCCACCTGCCAGTGGTAATCCCGGAGCAGGCGGTGCATGATCGACTTCACTTCCAGGCCGCCGAAATGCATGCCGACACATTTGTGCGCGCCGCCGCCGAAGGGCTCCCACGCGAAGCGGTGGGATTTGTCCTCGCGGCGCTCGGGGCCGAAGCGGGCGGGGTCGAAGGTGTGCGGGTCGGTCCAGTACTGCGGCATCAGGTGGGTGAACTGGATTCCGATGACCACATCGGTACCGGCGGGGATCCGAACCCCTTGGATCACAGTGTCTTTCACCGCGTAGCGGACCAGGACCGGGACCGGAGCGCGTAGTCGCAGTGCCTCGCGCATGACCAGATCGATGGATTCCAGGCCCTCGAGTTCGGTCATCGACGGAGCGGGGCCCAGCGCCAGCGCCTCGGTGCGGCAGCGCTCCTGCCACTGCGGATGCTGGCCCAGATACTGCAGGATCGTGGAGGTGGTGATGGTGGAGGTGTCGTGTGCGGCCATCATCAGGAAGATCATGTGGTTCACCACGTCGTCGTCGGTGAAGCGGGCGCCGTCCTCGTCCTCGATGTGGCACAGCACCGAGAAGATGTCGTCGGTCTGCTCGGCCCGTCTGGCCGGCAGGTAGTGGCGCAGGAAATCCTCGAGCACCGCGCGGCCGCGATAGGCCCTGCCCCAGCGGGTGAACGGCACCCTGCCGCGCACGATTCCGGTCGCGGCCTGGACGCAGGCGATGAATGCCTTGTTGACTCGGTCCATCTCGGCCGGGCCGGTGTCCTGTGCGCCGCCCATGAACAGGTCCGCGGCGATGTCGAGGGTCAGCTGCTTGAGTTTCCAGTACGAGGGGAACGAGTCGCTCTCGTCCCAATGCGCCACGCCCTTCTCGATGGCCGGATGCAGACGCTCGGTATAGGCCTGCAACCGCGGGCGGGTGAACGCCTGCTGCAGGATTCGCCGATGTCGCTTGTGCTCGTCGAAATCGATGAGCATGAGCCCGCCGTGGAAGAACGGCCCGACCAGCCGCGACCAGGCCGGTTCATTGGCCAGTGCGCCGTCCTTGTTCGTCAGCGCCGCGCCGCACGCGTCCGCGCCGAGCAGCAGTGCCGAGGTCCGTCCTAGGGAGTACATCGGTGCGACCGGGCCGTAGTGATCCCATTCCCGCTGGAACACCGACTGTGGATCCTTGGCGTACTCGAGCAACGTCCCGATCACCGGGAGGCCGCGGTCCTCGCGCCGCAGGGTCGGGATCGGGCTGGTCTCCAGGGTGTCCCCTGTCATCGCCTACCTCAGCTTTCTGTGATGCCGCTCACGCCAAGCCTGATTCAGGAAGGGCATCCTGTCAACCTTGGTGTCGATTTCGCTGTGGCATGCTGGGCCCATGGCCGTGCAATCAGGCGTCTATCGCGGAGCCACCGCCGCCGAACGGGCCACCGAACGCCGATCGCGCCTGCTCGAGGCGGGTCTGACGGTGTGGGCCGATCCGGCGACCCGAACCACGATGACCGCCGTCTGCGCCGAGGCCGGGCTGAGCGAACGTTACTTCTACGAGAGTTTCACCGGCCTGGACGCCCTGCTCGAGGCCGTGCTGAACGAGATCGCCGTCGAGATCGAGGAGAACAGCCGCAGCGCCGCCGACGCCGCCGGAGACGATCCGGAAGTCCGCATGCGGGCCTCGATGAGCGCGTTCGTGCGACTGCTGGTCGCGGACCCGCGCAAGGGCCGGGTCGCGATCGTCGAATCGGTGGCCATCCCCGAATTGCGGCGCAGGCGAACCGAATTGCTGCGCCACCTGGCCCACGAATCGGCCGTCGAAGTGCGCTCCTGGCTCGGCGACTCGGGCCGCAGCCGGGCCGCCGACGAAACCTCCGGTCTGCTGTTCATCGGCGGAATGGCCGAACTGGTCACCGCCTGGCTGGACGGCGCCATCGAGGCGACCCCCGAGGAGATCGTCGAGGCCGCCTGCCGCGCGCTGCGCGGTCTGTATCGCTGAATCGACCTGGCGCGTATAGCGATTCAGCATTCCGCTGATAGCAGGCGGTGAGCGATTTCGGTCAGCAGTAGTTCGTAGGCGAAGGTGAACGGAAAACCGAGACGTCCGGCGATCCGGGCGGTGTGATCGCTGCTGCCCACCTTTCCGCGGGGTGAGCCTGTGCTTGCTCTGTGCCCGGAATCGCACGACACCGCGTCCGCGATCGGGCATGCGGTGTCGGTGCTCGGTGGCTACGTGGGTCGTCGGCAGGGTGTGCGTGGAGCGCATGTCAGAATGACGGTCCGGTCAGCACAGATGAAGGGATGTTCGGGGTGGACCTGCCTGTCGAACTCGTGGAGGGGCTCGAACAGGCGTGTGCGGGAGTGCCCGAGCGACAGTTGGCCGTGGCGGTCGATCGGCTGATCTCGCGATACCGGGATCCTCGGCCGGCCGCGACGCCGATCCTCGGTTCGGCGGCCGACGTGACCGCGTACGCGGCCTACCGTATGCCGGCGACGTGGGGTGCGGTTCGCTTCGCGCTCGGGCAGTTTCACGAACTCGTGCCCGGCTTCCGGCCCCGGACCTTCCTCGATATCGGTGGTGGTACCGGGGCGGCGCTGTGGGCGTCGGCGGAGGTATTTCCCTCGTTGACCGAGGCCGTGGTGCTGGATCAGGTGGACGAGGCGTTGCAGCTCGGACGGCGTCTGGCGGGCGGTGCCGCGTCGGCTGTCGTCCGTTCCGCGGTCTGGCGCCGGGCGGTCGTCACCGACCCACAGCGGACCGTGGGCGAAGCGGATCTGGCGGCCGTCTCGTATGTGCTGAGCGAACTGTCGGAGGCGGATCAGGCGGCGGTGGTCACCCACGCGTCAGAGGCCGCGGAGGTGGTGATCGTCATCGAGCCGGGCACCCCCGACGGCCACCGCAGAATCCTCGCCGCTCGCGAGAACCTGATAACCGCTGGTCTCACGGTCGTGGCCCCCTGCCCCCACCAGACCCCCTGCCCCCTCGCCGAGGGCGCCGACTGGTGTCACTTCAGCGCCCGCATCAACCGGACCTCTCTGCACCGCAGGCTCAAAGGCGGCGAACTCAGCCACGAGGACGAGAAATTCTCCTACGTCATCGCCTCCCGCGCCCCGCACCCCCGGGCTCAGGGCCGCATCCTGCGCCACCCCCTCAAGCGCAAGGGATTGGTCACATTGCAGGTCTGCACCCCGGCCGACGGCGTCGTCCCGACCCTGATTTCGAAACGACAGGGCGAAACCTACCGCCGCGCAAGGGATGTGCAATGGGGCGAAGCCTGGCCGCCGGGTTCCGCATCCGATTCCTGACGAATGCGATCCGACCGAGAGAGTTGCGCAGCAATGTTTTTCGCTTGGTCAGCCGGGCAGACTACTCGTCGTAACGAGTGGCGTGGGTCTCCTGGGTAGGCGGTCGTCCACCCGAGGCGGCGCGGCTGCATCGTTCTGGCGGATTCCAGTCCGGCATCCCTTGGGCTGCAAAATAATTCGCTGCGTAGGGGTAGGATGAGGTCTCGTTACATCCGTTGTTGGTGTCCGTAGCGGGGAGCGGGGCAGGGGAAGATTTCTCAAGGGGATTCTCGATGATATGTGCGTTGTTTTCATTGTCGTGGAATGGATTCCGCCTCGGGCGGCACAGTCGCACAGCAACAAACGCGGTCACTGGATTGTGCACATGCATTCTGGTAGTCGCCATACCAGGTGTCGCTGTTGCGGCACAGCCCGGCTTCGAGCTGGTGTTCTTATTGCCGGAACAGTATCAAGCCCGTTTCGGGCGGCCAGTGCCGACTACGGACAGCAAGAACATCGGGGTCATCACGGCGTTTTGCGAAGGTGTGGACGTGTGTCCCGGATGGGTGAATCCGGTCCCCTGACCCAGGAGGATTTGGCTGATGAGCGATGCGGATGCCGACGGTCGTTTCGATCTTCTGCTGTGTCGTGCGATTCCGCTTGTTCTGGTCCCGGTCGGGGCTGTCGGACCGCGGGTGCGGGGTGTTGTTCGTGCCGATGCCGGGCACGCGCGGATTGTGGTGTCGCCGAGTGCGGCAATGGATTCCGGGGTTGCGGTCGATTATGAGTTGGTCTCTAGCGCAGGCGCGCTGCTCGATGTCGACGGTGCCGTCGATCACGCGCGGTTCATCGTCGCGCCCTCGGTCACGCGGTTGTTGCGGCGTAACCGGGGAAGTCGCTGGGTCTGCCGGATCGGAATCGACTGTGCCGCAGGAGGAAACGATTCGCTGGATTCCGGGGGATGGCTCGGTGGACGCCGAGTCATAGATTCGGAAGTGAGCTGGGTAAGGGCGTGCGTTGTTCACCCTGAGGTCAATTCGGTCCGCGTTGGTTTCTGAGTATTTGGGGGAGGAGGCATTTGGGGGAGTGGTGGTGGAGGACTCCGTGCCAGACGCCGAGGCCGTAGGCGGCGTCGTCGAGGCGGCGGGCTGCGAGGTAGGTGGCGATGTTGCCCGAGGGGGTGTGTGAGCGGTATTCGGAGATGGTGTCGATCAGGAGTGCGGCGGTGGCGGCGCGGCGGGCTCGGCGGGAGAACGGCAGGGCGAGAGCGGTTATCGGGAACCAGTGGCGTAGCAGCAGGGATGCGATTTGGTTGAGGGTGTCCGTGGCGGCGCGGGCGGTGAGTTCGGCGTGCAGACGGGGTGGGGCCTCGATGCGGCGGAGGCGGTGCTGGATATGTCTGGCGTGGGCGAGGAAGGCTGTGGCTGATAGTATTGTGGCCCAACGGGTTTGAAGCAGGAGCGCGGCTGCGGAGAGGGCGAGGGCGGGGGGTAGTGCCGCTGGTGCGACGCGTTCGCCGTGGCGGTGGGCCAGGGGGGCGGCGCTGGTTCCGTAGAGGTATTTGCGGGTGAGCCAGGGGCCGGGGGTGCGGCGGTGTTCGTGGCGGACGGTTACGTCGGCGATGTAACGCACCAGTGAGCCGTCGCGGCTCAGGCGCCAGATGAGGTCCACGTCCTCGCCGACGCGCATGGATTCGTCGAAGCCGGGACCGAGCGCGTCCACGCGGGCGAGCAGACAGGCCGCCGGGACCCAGCCGACGCGGGAAAGCGGTTGTACGACACCGGAAACGGGGCCGAGGTCGAGCGAGGAGTGGGTGTTCTCGTAGCGGGTGATCCAGTTGTCGTTCGGATCTTCCAGGCCCAGGATGCGCGGGGCGACCGCGGCGACGCGTGTGTCGGCGAACTGGGGCAGCAGGCGTTGCAGATCGCCGGTGGACAGGACCGTGTCCGCATCGCAGAAGGCGACGAAAGGTGTTGTGATGGACCGTAATCCGGCATTGCGCGCTGCCGCCGGTCCGGCGTTGACCTCCAGTCGCAGCAGTGTGGCGCCGAACTCCTTCGCGACATCGGCATGCGCGAGCGGGTCCGGTGAAGCGTCGTCGACGACGACAACCCGCACGCCGGTCAGGCCGGTCAGCAGCCGCCGCAGGGCCCGGGGCGAATCATGCACCGGCACAACGACGGTGAGCTGTTCGAGCGGCGCAGGCTCACCGGTGGAGGTGATCTCGGCGAGTCCCAGTTCGAGCAGTGAGTTGGCAAGGCTCAGTGTCACCGCGTCGGAGACAGTGAATTCCCCTGCGCTACCGAGTATTTCAGCGGCGGCCGGGCGCAGCCTCAACAGCCGCGTGGGGCTGCCGCCGAACAGCAGCCGTCCCTCGGCGAACCTGCGGACGGTCCTGCCGAGCCGGATACCGGTGCCGGCGGTGAGCCCGGAGGAGCCGCTCACGTCCCGAAGCCTCCCTCGGCACGTACCACCGACCCGTTCAGCACCGCACCCTCCGGCGAACAGCAGAAGGCGATGGTCGCGGCGATCTCCTCGGGCTCCAGCACGCGCCGCAGTCCCTGGTGCGCGGCGAGTTCGGCAGGGTCATCGATATCGTCGTAGAGAGCGGCGGTGGCCGTGAGCATTTCGGTGCGGGTCGCGCCGGGCGATACCGCGACCGCCGACATCCCGGTGCCGACCAGATCCGCCGACAGCCCTCGCACGATCCCGATGACCGCGTGCTTGCTGGCCGCGTACCCGGCCAGATGGAACAGCCCCCGCTCACCCGCCGCCGACGCGACCGCCACGAATCGGCACCCGGCCGGGTCCGGCCCGGCCAGCATCACCGGAACCGTTGCGGCGGCGGTGTTCCACACCCCCATCGCGTTCACCTCGAGCAACGCCCGCACATCGGATTCGGGGGCCTCCCACTGCGGCTGCCCACCGGCGATGATTCCGGCCGCGGCGACGGCCGCATCGAGCCGCCCGAATCGGGACATGGTCTGCGCGACGGCGTCCCGAAGCTGTTCGGGCTCACGCACATCGCACACCACCGGCAGGATCCGCTCCGGATCCTTCGCCGCCACCGCGTCCAATTCCCCTTGGGAGGCAAGCGAATACCGCACACCGGACGAGGCCGGTCCGGTTCCGCAGGAATCGATCGCGGTCACGTGGTAACCCCGGCGCACGAGTTCGCGCACGGTGGCCGCACCGACGCCGCGTGCGGCGCCGGTCACGAGGGCAACCCGTTCGGGCCGCTCATCGGAGCTCATCGACAATCCTTTGCACCATCCGATCGAACAGTTCCGCACCCGCCCGCGCATTCGCGCCGGCCGGATCGCCGAGTACGCCGTTGGGCGATACCGCGCGAACTCCGCTGTGCCGCAAGCGGTCCATGAGATCTGGCAGCGGCTGGACATTTCCCGCGACCGCCCTGTCCAACGCGACGTCCTCGGGCGAGAGATACAGCATGATCGAGGTCTCGGTATATCCCGCGTGCGCGTCACCGGCGACCGCGCACGGTAGCCAGCGCACGGTATGCCCTTCTGCGCGAAGGGTTTCCACGGCCGTGCGCAGCGCGGCGACATTTCCGCCGTGCCCGTTGACGAACACGACCTCACCCGCCCACAGCGCCAGCGAACGGGTGAGTTCGACGACCATCTCGGTCAGGACCGTCGTCCCGACCGAGAACACCCCGGGAAACCCCTGATGCTCACCGCTCGCGCCGAAGGCGATCGCGGGGGCCACCCAACTGCCGGTCCGCTCGCCCGCCCGCCGCGCGACCGCGGTCGCGATGTCCGTGTCGGTGGACAAAGGCAGATGCGGGCCGTGCTGCTCGGTCGCACCGACCGGCACGAGCACCCGCGGGCGCTCGGGTAGGTCAGGATAGCGTGCGGCGGCGAGCGGGGGCATGTTCAGCCGCCGAGCGTCCGGGTGAAGCCCGGCTGCACGATGACGTCCTCGGGGGTGAGCTCGTGAATGGAGGACTTCCCCAGGCCCATCAGCGCGGAATCGATTCCGCCCCTGAGGATGTCGAGCACGTTCTCCACACCGGCCTGCCCGTTGGCGGCCAGGCCCCACAGGTATGCGCGCCCGATCATCACCGCCCGAGCGCCCAGAGCGACGGCCTTGACCACGTCGCTGCCGCGCCGGATCCCGCCGTCCAGGACGACCTCGATCTGATCGCCGACCGCGCCGGAGATGGCCGGCAGGCAGCGGATCGGGGCCGGGGTGCTGTCCAGATTGTTGCCGCCGTGATTGGACACCGAGATCGCGGTGACACCGGCGTCGACGGCGCGCTTGGCGTCATCGATGCGGCAGATCCCTTTGAGCATGAACGGGCCGTCCCATTCCTTGCGCATCCAGGCGATGTCTTCCCAGGTGGCCAGCGGCGTCTGCATCCACTCGTAGTACGCGCCGAAGAAGGTCGGCGCCTTTCCGCCGGGCGGCGTGAGATTCGGCGTGGTCAGGTCGGGAATCGTTCCGGCCTTGGCGAATTCGTACGCCCAGCGCGGCCGGGCCAGTACGCTCAGCGCGTTCTGCCGCATTGCCTTGAAGTCGAGCTTCTCGGGGATGGTGGGCGAACCCCAGTCGCGGCCGTTGGAGAACGACCAGTCCAGCGTCGCGATCAGCCCCTTCGCACCGGCCGTGCGGGCCTCGTCCAGGCGGCGGGACATGGTGTCGCGGTCGCCCATCCAGTACGACTGGAAGAACGTCTGCGGATTCGCCTCGAGCACATCCGAAAGCGGTTTGCTCGCAAACGAACTCAGCCCGATGGCGGTGCCGCGGGCAGCGGCGGCGCGGGCCACGGCGACCTCGCCCTCGGGGTGCACGGCCTGCACACCCGTGGGCGAGATCAGCACCGGCATCGAAATGTCCTGTCCCAGAACTGTAGTGGACAGGTCACGGGTATCCGACAACCCCGCTACGTGCGGTGCGAAGCCGAGTTCACGGAATGCGGCGAGGTTGTCGTCATAGGACACGCCCGCCTCGGAACCGGCCAGCAGCGCGCTGTACACGGATTTCGGTAGACGTTTACGAGCGCGGCGCTGTGCTTCGGCGACGGTCTCGAACCAGGCGTTGGCCATCTGTGGGATTCCTTGTCTAGATGGGGCTTTCGGAGCAGGCGCGGCTGGGCATGCTGATGGGCATGCCGAGCGCTACCGCCTTTTTCTTCTTGCCCGTGTGGGAGTGGTCCTGCGAGGGCTTGGGCGCCTCGCCGGGTGTGCGGTCGGCCAGCAGCGACTCGCCGTATCCCTGCACGCATTCGGGATCCGGGCCGTCCAGGGGCAGGCCGGTGAAGAACTTGGCGGCCATGCAGCCGCCGCGGCAGGAGTCGTAGAAATTGCAGGAGGCGCACGCGCCGCCGCCGGTGGGCGCGCGCAGTTCCTCGAACAGCGCGGATTCCTGCCAGACACGGTTGAATCCACCGTCGGTGAGCAGATTGCCCGCCTTGAAGGTGTCGTGAATGGCGAACGGGCAGGCGTAGACGTCCCCGACCGGGTCGATGAGGCACACCACGCGTCCCGCGCCGCACAGGTTCAGCCCCGGCAGTGACTCGCCGAAGGCGGCCAGGTGGAAGAACGAATCGCCGGTGAGCACCGATTCGCCGTTGGCCATCAGCCAGTCGTAGAGCACGCGCTGATCGGCGGCGGTGGGATGCAGTTCGTCCCAGGTGTCCGCGCCGCGGCCGGACGGACGCAGGCGGGTCAGGCGCAGTGTCGCGCCGTATTTGTCGGCCAGCGCCTGGAATTCGTCCAGCTGGTTGACGTTGTGCCTGGTCACCACGACCGAGATCTTCGCGTCGCGGAATCCGGCGTCGGCGAGGTTCTGCAGTGCGCGCGTGGCCATGTCGAACGATCCGGGGCCGCGGACCGCGTCGTTGACCTCCGCGGTCGCGCCGTCCAGGGAGATCTGCACGTCCACGTAGTCGGTGGCGGCGAGTTTCGCGGCGCGCTCGGGGGTCAGGCGCACACCGTTCGTGGAGAATTTGACGCCGACGTCGTGCGAGACCGCGTAGTCGAGCAACTCCCAGAAGTCGCTGCGGACGGTGGGTTCGCCGCCGCCGATGTTGACGTAGAACACCTGCATGCGCTGCAGTTCGTCGATGACGGCCTTGCACTGCTCGGTGCTCAGCTCGCGCGGGTCGCGGCGTCCGGACGAGGACAGGCAGTGCACGCAGGCCAGGTTGCAGGCGTAGGTCAGCTCCCAGGTCAGGCAGATCGGGGCATTGAGGCCGCGTTCGAACTGCTCGATCAGGCGGGGGACGGGCGCGGGAGCGGGGTGGGGAAGCATGGTCGTCATGGAGTGCGGGCCTCCGGCGTTCGAGGGGTGATCATCTTGCTGCGCGCCAGGGCGGCGAGCGCGGACACATAGCGTTGCTGCTCATTCGCCGGAACTCCGGCGCGGTCGATCGCGGACAACGCGGAGGGGCATTCGGCGAGTTGCTCGACGACGCCGACCAGCTGCACGGACTTCAGGAACGAGAGCTTGCGCGTGTGGAAGTCGTAGGCCAGGGCCCCGAAGGGCTCGCTGCGAAGCGAGACCGTCGGGGCGAGCTGCCATGCCGACCGGGCATCGAATGCCCCTTCGGCGCAGGCGTTCTCGTTCACCTCAGTAGACACCGCACATGCCATCGATCGAGACGTCCTCGACGAGGCTGTCGGCGGCGGGGTCGAGCTCCTGGGCCTGGTGGGCGGTCGTGCCGTATTCGATGCGGTTCTGCTCGGACATGATGCTCCTTCTGGGGACTGTGATCTGTGCCATGGATATTAATGGCACCGGTGGCCAAAATGGAAGGGTTCGGCGCGAATTTCTGGTAACTTCGCTGAGTGAGCGATCGAGTGCGCAAATCACCGGGCAGGCCGCCCGTCACCGATCACGCGGCGATCGAGACGGTCGCCTTCCGCCTGTTCGCCGAGCGCGGCTTCGACGCGACGTCACTGGACGACATCGCCGCGGCGGTGGGAGTGGGTCGCCGAACGCTGTTCCGCTATTACAAGTCCAAGAACGACATCCCCTGGGGGCAGTTCGACGCCAGCCTCGTACATCTGGCGCGGCATCTGGACGACATGCCCGAGGACGTCCCCGTGCACGTGGCGGTGCAGCGGGCGGTCATCGAATTCAACCGGCTCGACCCCGGCGCGGTCGCCTCGCATCGGCAACGCATGCGCCTGATTCTGGATACCCCTGCCCTGCAAGCGCATTCGGTGCTGCGCTATCAGCAGTGGCGCGCGGTGATCACGAACTTCGTGGCCCGGCGGCTGGGACTGGATCCAGCGGATCTGTTGCCGCGCACCGCCGGACAGGTGACACTGGCGCTGGCATTGAGCGCCTACGAGCAGTGGCTGGCCGATGTGGACTCTTCACTGGATGCGCTGCTGGCCGCGACGTTGTCGGCGTTGAAGACGTATCTCGATGCGGGCGTGGGGGATTCGGAAGATCAGCGGCCGAATGCCGCGTACAGCTCCGGCAGGAAACGCGACAGGTGATACATCTCCTGGCCGCAGTGCATCAGTAGATTCCGCGCGACGTCCATGCCGAGCACCACGTCGCGCGGATCGACCGAGGCGCCGCGCTCGGTGGCGCACAGCGCCTGGCGGGCGTCGGGCATGTGCAATCCGTACAGGTTCAGGTAGAAGCGACTGCGCATCTCCACGCCGCCGGGCACCGGGCGGACCTGGTGGGCCAGCCGGCCGAGGTCGACGGGCGCGACCGAACTGCCGACCCGGCCGAAGACGACGGTGTGCCCGTCGGGCACGGTGAATCCGTGCTGGACCGGGTCGTCGAACCGGATCGCGAGCTGCTGGAGTTTCGGGCCGATGTACTCGTCGACGTACGAGGTGTTTCCGACGTATCTGCTGCGATCGGGGACCGGCGCGGCGGTCTTGTCGACGGCGATCGAGGCGTACATGTGCGCGTCGGGGTGCCAGAGCTTGTAGCGGGCCGAATCGTTCGAATGCCAGCCGAACCACCAGTCCCACATGCGGGCGGTCACCCGGGGCATTTCGGTACGGCATGCCACCCAGGAGATCCCGGTCGCGGTCTGCCCGTAGCCGGTCTCGGTCGGGAAGTATCCCGTCGGCGCGAGATCGCGGGTGAGGTCGGCGAAGCCGGGAATGCGCGCGGCCGGGACGGGCGGTCCGGCGCAGGCCGCCCGCACCGGATCGGGAGCCGGGAGGGTGTGGCCGGTCATGAAGCGCGAGAACGGTTTTGCCCAGTCCTGCGCGGAGTATCCCGGATAGCGGGGTGGGCATAGCGGCTGATCGGCCCGCGCGGACGTCCGCGTCCACGGGCCGGTCGCCAGCGCGCCGGTCAGTGCGCCGCCCCAGCGCAGGGCGGCGCGCCGGGAGAGTCTCACGCTGCGCATCATCGGGCGAAAATAACCCCGGCCCGCTGTGCGCGCTGCCTATTCGGCCGATGTTGTGTGAATGGTGTTTGCGGCACGGGGAGTTTGGGATCCTTCACAGCGGGCGTCACCGCCAGCATCGGTCGCGCACGCCCTCGAATGCGCGCGTTCGGTGAGCCGGTGCAGGTTCGGCCCGGCTGGGTCGTCGCTGAAAAGCCAGCGCTGGTAGGCGAATTCGGCGGCAGACTGCGGCGTGTGAGTAAGCAGCCCGGCGCGCAGACCGTCGTCGCGGATGAGCCTATGCGGTCGATCACGAGTTCGACGAGCCGATCGCGATCGTGCGGGCCGATCAGCGCGACCCGGTCGAGCAGATGCGGCGCGGTGAGATTCGCTGCGGGTACGGCGGTGAATCAGCCTTGGGCGGCGGCCAGATCCGGATGCGCCCGTCCGGCGACCACCGGCAGGTCCAGGCAGGTTTTGATACCGGGTTCGGCGGCACAGACGTAGGGGATCGAATTGACGCAGTGGTTGGCGGTGGCCACGATGCCGGGATTGCGGCGCAGGCCCTCGGCGACGGTCGCGGGCTGCCAGCCGTGGATGACCACGAAGGTGTCCGGATCGCCCTTGATCTCGATCTCGTAGCGCTCGCCCTGCGGGCCGAACTCCCACGCCGGTTCGAGGTTCTCCTCGCCCATCAGCCAGTTGACCGAGATCCGCACGACGACCTGATCGCCGACCGTCGCGGTCCACTGGAACCGTTGGGCGGCAACCTTTCCCGGCTCGATGACGCCCATCGGCGAATCGATCGGCGCGGTGGCGACCGCGACCTCGTGCGAGGTACCGATGGCCGCCTCGGCGAAACCCAGTGTGTCCAGGCACATTCGCACCGATTGGGTGAAGCCGCCGGACAGCAGGCCGAGCATCGGGCTCTTGCGCGCCTGGTCGGGTGTGCCGCCGAAACCCATCACCCAGCGCAGCACATCGGGTGCGTTGTAGGTGCGCATATCGGAGAACTCCTCCGCGCGAACATAAGTGACCGCCGAGGACATCGCCGAGAGCACAAGGGGATGCAGTTCGGTGGTGCCGCCGGGATTGATTCCGGTGCCGTGCAGGGTGACTCCGGCGTCCACGGCCGCCTGGGCGAGTGCGGCGTCGCGCTCGCCCGGGTAGAACCAGCCCACCGGTGTGACGATGTTCTTGCCCGAGTGGAGAATTCGCGTGACCTCGTCGGGATTCGGCACCAGCGGGGAGTAGACCACCGCATCGGCGTCGAGTGACAGGATCGTGTCGATGTCGTTCGACGCGGTTACGCCGAGCGGGTCGATACCCAGGATCTCCCCGACATCCTTGCCGTTCTTGTCGTCCGAATGCACGTAACACCCGGCGAGTTCGAGTTCCGGATGCCGCAGCACCGCCTCGATCGCGGCCTTGCCGACGCCACCGGTCGCCCACTGCACAACTCTGAGCACGAGCCCTCCTCACAATGGAATTCATTCTGCCGGCCGAGAATAACTCTCCTGTCGATATCGCGAACCTCGCGACGGCCTACGATTCCATCGGCACCGTGCGTACCCTGCGGCCGGTCGGATCGAGTACTACGCCAACACGTTTGGTGGTGCGCAGGACCACGGCGCGGTCGACGATCTGGACGTCGGGGAGATGGGTTTCGATGGCGGCCTCGAGCCCGCTGACGTCGGTGAGTTCCCGCAACCAGACCGCCATGATCACGTTGCTCGGCCCGGCGATCTGCAGGACCGTGCGGATCTCGGGGAGCGAGCCGAGACGCGGGCTGATCGTGTTCGCGGTCGCCGCCGGGACGCGCAGGAAGAACCAGGCGTAGATCGGCCAGCCGCTGGCCGCGGCACGCAGTTCGGTGCGCAGGGTGAGGCGGCCGGAGCCGAGCAGGTCGCGGACCAGGTCACGGACGCGGCGCGGATTCAGGCCGGTGGTGGCGGCCAGTTCGGTGGCGGATGCCCGGCCGTCGGCGACCAGTGCGGCCAGCACGGCCCGCTCCTGGTCGCTCAGTTCGCGCGGGCGGGTGCGATCCACGGGCACGACCGACTCGCGCAGCCGGGCCTGTTCGGCGTCGGTGAGCGCGGTCAGCCGCCAGCCAGCGCCCTCGGCGATCACCCGGGTGACGGGGTGCGTGCGCACGGCGCGCACGTGGTCGAGGCTGCCGAGCCGGTGCAGCAGGTAGTCGGTGATCCGGGAGAGACTGCGCGAGGTGACCGTCAGCAGGAGGTCGCGGCCGCCCGAGGCGATATCGATCGAGGCGCATTGCGCGTCGTCGATGAGACGGTCGGCGATCTCCAGGGAGTGGCCCGCGCTGTCGATCTCGACGAGCGCCGCCGGACCTCGGTCGGCGGGCGAGCCGACATAGGCGGTGATCCACGCGGTTCCGTCGGCGTGTAGTCGCTCCCAGCGCCGTGCGGCGGTGACCGGATCGATGCCGAGCACCGCACCCACCTGCGCCCAGGACGCTCGCGGGTTTACCTGGAGGGCGTTGACGACTCTCCGGTCTAGGTCGTCCAACGAGATCGGATCCTGCACCGATCGAGCCTATATCAGCCGGATCCTGCAGATTGATGTGTCATTGTCGCTGGATTTTCGATACTTCTCCGATCTTATTCGTCAGATCTACTTCGGAGCGTGCCAGGATGTCCAGCAGTCCTCCTTCCATCGCCCTCACCACTTCCTCCCCGGTGCGAATCACTTCGATCGTCGGGTTTCTCGTGGTCACCGAGCTGGCCTCGGGAATCACGCAGGGGTGGATCGCGCCCCTGCTGCCCAGTTTCATCCAGCGCTACGGGCTGACCTCGGCCGATGCGAACTGGATCACCGCCTCCGCCCTGCTGGCGACCGTGGTCCTCGTGCCGCTGCTGTCGAAGCTCGGCGACGTCTACGGCCACAAGCGGCTGCTGGTGGCGGCCGCCACGCTGGTGGCCCTGGGTTCGGTGATCGTCGCACTTGCCCCGCCGTTCCCCGTGCTACTGGTCGGGCGGATCTTCCAGGGGGCGATCACGGCCTTCCTGCCGCTGGAGTTCGCGATCGTCCGGGAACGGGCCGGAGACCGGGCAGGCCGCGCGATCGGCCTGCTGGTCGGATCGCTGACGGTGGGCGCCAGCCTCGGTCTGCTGCTCGCCGGTGTCGCCCGGCAGTACCTGAGCCTGTCCGCCACGCTGTGGCTGCCCGCCATCATGATGCTCATCGTCGCACCGGTCCTCGCCCGGCTCGTCCCGGAGACCACCGTGCGCAAACCGGGCGGCATCGACTGGCCGGGAGCGGCGCTGCTCGGCATCGGTCTGCTGCTGTTCCTCGCCGCGGTCGGCAACGGCACCCGGTGGGGCTGGCTGAATCCGTGGATCCTCGGCGGCCTGTTCAGCGGCGTCGTGCTGCTCGTCATCTGGGTGTACGTGGAGGATCGCACCGAGAATCCGCTCGTGCCGCTGGATGCGATCCGCCGCGGCGGCCAGGGCTTGCCGCTGCTGACCGCATTCGTGTTCGGGGCGCACCTGTTCGGTAGTTCGACCCCCAACGCAGTCTTCCTGGGCACCCGACCGGCGGTCGGCGGATTCGGGATGAGCCTGGCCGGTACCGCGCTGGGCGCTGCGCTGCTGGTGCTCGGCGCCGCGATGTTCCTGGGCACCACGATCGCGTCCCGGCTGACCGACCTGATCGGTGAGACTTCCACGCTGGTCACCGGTGCGCTGTTGTCCGCCGTCTGCTACCTCGCGACCGCGGCCTTCCACCACGACCTCACCGTTTTCCTGATCTGGCAGGCCGGGCTCGGCCTCGGCGGCGGGCTGGTGGGGGCGACGCTGCCGACGATCATCGTCGCGCGGGCGCCCGCGGATTCGGTCGGCATCGTCTCCGGGCTGTACAACACCGCTCGCACCGCGGCGGGTTCGGTCGCGGGTGCGGTGTTCGCCGCCGTCATGTCGGCGCTGATACTGACCCGGCACTCGCCCGGCGGCCGGACGGTGACGGTTTCCTCGGAGTCCGCCTACGTCGTGGTCTGGTTGATCTGTGCGGTCCTGGCGCTGATTGTCGCGGTTCTCGCGATCGGTGTGACCCGTCGCGGGCACCGAATCGCGGAGCCGGCGTGAGCGCCCCCGTCGCGGTGGCCGGACTGCGTTCCGTGCTGGACCTGTTCTCGATCGGGATCGGTCCGTCGTCGTCGCACACCGTGGGGCCCATGCGCGCGGCGATCGCGTTCGCCCGGTCGCTGCGGGGCCTGCCGGTGACCCGGCTGGAGATCGAACTGCTCGGGTCTCTCGGCTCCACCGGCGTCGGCCACGGCACGCCCGACGCGGTCGTCGCCGGGCTGCGCGGACTGGATCCGGGCACCTGCGACCCCGCGGAGGTGCACGGCGTTTGGGCGACGCTGGGCGACGGCAGCCCGATCACCCTGGCGACCGGGACCGTGGTGTGGCTGCGAACCACCGATGTGCGGTTGTGTCCCGGCGTTCGCCTTCCCGGGCACCCGAACGCCCTGCGGATGCGGGCCTGGCCCGGCGATGCGCAGGAGCCCATCGAGCGGATCTACTACTCGGTCGGCGGCGGCGCGATCGTCGAGGAGGGCGTCGCGCCCGCCGTCCGGACCGTCTCGGTACCGCACCCGTACGCCTCCGCCGCCGAACTGCTCGAGCTGTGCGCGGACCAGCGGTGCGATATCGCCGAGATCGTCCGTCGCAACGAGACGGCCGAGCACGGCGCGAAGGCGCTGGAGCGCGGTCTGGCCGAGCGGTGGATCGCGATGCGTGACTGCCTCATCGCGGGGCTCGCCGGGCACGGGACATTGCCGCGCGGCCTCGGCACCCCGCGCCGCGCGGGAGCGCTGGCCGACTCCCTGCGTGCCGACGGTGTCGCCTTGGATGCGCCGGAATGGTTGCAGGCGTATGCGATTGCGGTCAACGAGGAGAACGCGGCGGGCCACCGCGTGGTCACGGCACCCACGAACGGGGCCGCCGGAATCATTCCGGCGGTGCTGCACCACCACCTCACGGTGTCCGGTGAGCGCGTCGGCGGCGGCCAACACAGCGCCGGACGCACCGTTGCGCGCGACACTGCCGGAATCGTCCGGGTATTCCTGTTGACCGCGGCGTCGATCGGGCAGCTGATGGCCCGCAACGCCTCGATCTCGGGCGCTGATATCGGCTGTCAGGGCGAGGTGGGCTCGGCCGCGGCGATGGCCGCGGCCGGATACTGCGCGGTGCTCGGCGGCTCGCCCGCCGTCGTCGAGAACGCCGCCGAGATCGCCCTGGAACATCACCTCGGCCTGACCTGCGATCCCGTCGCCGGTCTGGTCCAGATCCCGTGCATCGAACGCAACGCCATCGCCGCGGGTACCGCGATGGCCGCCGCCCGGCTCGCCCTGCGCGGCACCGGCTCGCACCGCGTCTCGCTCGACGTGGCGATCGAGACCGTGCGGCAGACCGGTCACGACATGTCCCACCGCTACAAGGAGACCTCCGATGGGGGCCTCGCGGTGACCGTTCCCTACTGCTGACAAAGGAGCCCAGCACATGACCACCGTTTCCGACCGGACCGCACTCGCGGAGCAGGTGCGCGCCCGCGTCCTGCGCGCGATCGACGAACGGGCCGACCGGCTCGTTGCCCTGAGTCACGAGATCCACGCCAACCCGGAGATCTCCTACAGCGAGCACTCCGCCGCCGAACTGGTCGGCCGTGCCGCCGAGGAGGCCGGATTCACGACCGAGGTCGGCGCCTACGACGTGCCCACCGCGGTGGAGGCGGTGGCAGGGGACGGCGATCTGACCGTCGCCGTGTGCGCCGAGTACGACGCCCTGCCCGACATCGGGCACGGCTGCGGGCACAACATGATCGCCGCGATGGGAGTGGGCGCGGCGGGCGCGCTGGCGGAGGTGTCCGGGGAGTTGGGCCTGCGGGTCAAGCTGCTGGGCACGCCCGCCGAGGAGCACGGCGGCGGCAAGGTCGACCTGCTATTGGCCGGGGCCTGGGAGGACGTCACGTTCTCCCTGATGGCGCACGGCAGCACCGGGCCGGACGCACCGGCCGACGCGATGCGCAGCACCGCCGTCGAACGGCTGGAGATCGAGTACACCGGCCGCGCCGCGCATGCCGCGGGCGCACCGACGAAGGGAGTCAACGCGGGTGCAGCGGCGACTGTCGCGCTGACCGCGCTGGGCCTGCTGCGTCAGCAGCTCAGCCCGAACGTCAACGTGAACGCCTTCGTCTCGCACGGCGGCGAGGCGACCAACATCATCCCGGAACGGGCGATCGTGCAGGCCGAGGTCCGTGCCTACGACCTCGACGAGTGGCGTGAGCTCCGGCGACGGGTCCTGGCCTGCTTCGAGGCGGGCGCGATCGCGACCGGCTGCTCATGGCAGCACCGCCGCACCGAGCATCCCTACGCGCCGCTGGCCCCGCACGCCGGGATCGCCGAGATCTGGGACCGCAACCTGGTGGGCCTGGGCCGGGAGCTCGACCCGGACCACGTTGTCGGCGGCGGCTCGACCGATATGGGCAACGTCTCACAGGTGCTGCCCGCCATCCATCCGCTGGTATCCGTGCTCGGCCAGGACGCGGTGCCGCACAACGCCGCGTTCACCGCGGTGGCCGCCACCCCGGAGGCCGACGCCGCCGTGCTCACCGGCGCGAAGGCGCTCGCGCTCACCGTCGTCGACGTCGCGCTCGACGAACGTCTGCGCGCCGAACTTCTCGATCTGCACAAGTCCCGCCCCGCGGGCGCGACCCGCACCACTCTCGACGACTGACAAAGGAGTTGCCATGACCTCCGTGCAAGAGCTGAAGCCACTGATCGACGCCCTGTCGCCGACCTACCACAAGCTCGGTGACGACATCTGGGACCTGCCCCAGCTGCGCTGGGAGGAACAAGACGCCACGAGTCGGCACATCGCGCTGGCCGAACAGGAGGGGTTCACCGTCACCCGGGACGTCGGCGGCATTCCGACCGCGTTCCAGGCCGAGAAGGGCAGTGGCGGTCCGCTCATCGCGTTCCTCGGTGAATACGACGCGCTGGCCGGGCTGAGTCAGGAGTCCGGCGCTGCCGTCTGCCGACCGGACCCGGACAACACCACCGGCCACGGCCACGGCTGCGGACACCACCTGCTGGGCGCGGGCTCGCTGCTCGCGGCCGTTGCCCTGGCTCGGCACCTCGAGGCGAAGGGCCTACCGGGCCGGATCCGCTACTACGGGTGCCCCGCCGAGGAGGCCGCCGCGGGCAAGACGTTCATGGCCGCGGCGGGCGCGTTCGACGACGTCGACGCCGCCCTGACCTGGCATCCCGCGGGCGGCACCGGCACGCAGTCCACCCAGGGCCGCTGCCTGGCCTACGCGCAGGCCCGGTTCCGGTTCACCGGTGTCGCGAGCCACGCGGGTGTGTCCCCGCATCTGGGCCGTAGCGCGCTCGACGCTGCCGAGTTGATGAACGTCGGGGTGAATTTCCTGCGCGAGCACATGGCCGACAGTTCCCGAATCCACTACGCCTTCACCGATGCCGGCGGCACCTCTCCGAACGTCGTCCCGGCCGCCGCCGAGGTCTACTACCTGGTCCGGGCCGAGACGGTCCCGGAGATGCAGGAGCTGTACGACCGGGTGGCCGCGATCGCGCAGGGCGCCGCGCTGATGACGTCCACGACCGTAGCGGTCACGCTCGAGGGAGCCAGCGCGGAGATCTTGCCGAACCGGGTCCTGGAAGAGGCCCTGCACGCCACGCTTGTCGAGGTGGGCGGTGTGCCGTTCGACGCGGCGGATCAGGAGCGCGCCGCGGCCTTCTGCGCCGGTTTCGCCGCCGAGGAGATCCGCCGCGCCCGGGTGGCCTGCGGGATGTCCGCCGAGGATCCCAAATACCTGCACGACGGCGTGCCCGAGCTGGGCGACCCCGCGCATCGACCGCTCAACAAAGGTTCCAGCGATGTCGGCGATGTCAGCTGGATCACCCCAACCGTGCAGATCCTCAGCAGCGCAGTCGCTTTCGGTACCCCGTGGCATACCTGGCAGTACGTCGCGCAGGGCAAATTGCCCGCGGCGCACAAGGCGGTGAGCCATGCCGCCACCGTGATCGCCGCGACCGGCCTGGAGCTGATCACCCGGCCCGAGCTGCTCGCCGCGGCCCGCGCCGAGCACGCGGCGAGCACCGCCGCCACCCCGTACGTCTGCCCGATCCCGAAGGACCTGCTCGCACCCCCGGTGGTGCGCGCCGCCGCCCGCTGACACCCGAACCACACGCGTCGTCGCCCGACGACCCATCAGCTCGGGGGACGAACGGTGGACCTGTCCGTCCGGCGGTCGAGCTCGTCGGAACCCCGGAACTCGTTCCGCCCGAACGGAAGTCCGCACCGCTCGCCGAGTGGACGGACGCACGTCTCCCCTGAATAGGTCCGGCCGGTGGTCGGCCGTGGATCCACACCGGCGTCACGCCGGAGCTACACCTCCCCGGACAGCGAGCCGGGGAGTCGGATGAGAGGAACAATGATGAGGAAAATCGCCGCTACCTGTGTGCTGGTGGCCGGAGCCACGAGTGTCGCGGGAACCGCGCAGGCCGCCCCGCCGCCGGAGGTGGTTCACTACAAGACCGCCGTTACCCGGACCGGGACCGCCATCACCACCGACGCGGGAACCATGGGCGTCGACAACGGCGTATTCAAGATCAAGAGCGGCGACGGAACCGTGCTGGCCGGCTCCGAGTTGTCTTTCCGGGTGGACGATTTCGTCTTCCCCATCGCCGCGAAGATCAATGGCCACACCGCCACACTCACCCCCCGGTTCGACCTCGCACACGCCAGCTACAAGCCGGTCGCTCTGCCGTATGAGGATCAGGCGCCCTGGAAGAATTCGTACGATCGTGAGCAGGCCGCCTGGAACCGCATGGCCAGCACGATCACCACCGGCGCCACCGTCGGAACCATGGTGGGCGGCCTCACCGGCGCGGGGGTGGGTTGTGTCCTGGGTGGTATCGCTGGCGCGACCGTCGCGGCCGCGACCATCGTCGGCCTGTTCGGTGCGTTCGTCCCCGCCGCTGTCGTCGGCTGCCTCGGCGGCGTCGTGGCCGTAGGAGCCCTGGGCACCGCGGTCGGGCAGCTGCTGGTCACCGCTCCCATCGTCGTAATGGCCGCGGTGCAGTACTTCACGACCATCAACGAACCAGCGCCCGGCCCGGCCAAGTAAACCGCAACCACCGCCGGGGCTTTCGGGTTCTGGAGGCTTTCACAACTCGGGTACCCAGCGAGTCCGCGCTTGTATAGCCAGAACGAAATCGGTTGCCGTGGACGGCCTTACGGCATTCATCGGGATGCTTCCCGTGGCGCGCCGCCGGACGGGATCGCATGCGCGGACGCTCTCGCTCACCTGTCGGCACTGCCGAATTCTCCTGAAGCGCCTGAATCGTTCCTGTCCGGCGTCCTCGATCTCGATGTCGCGGAGCAGCGTCCCGGATTGTGTGCATAGGGAATCAACAAGCAGGGCAATGTAATTGCTGAAGCAGTACTCGTGAGCGCTCGAAGCTCGAGGAGTGCGTCGTCGTCGCGGAAACTGCGATCTCCAGCCGTTCGGCCGACAGATCCACCGCCACGATCGTGCCGACGCCGAGCGCCCGTGCGGCCATCACCGCCGCCGTGCCGACGCAGCCGCCGAAACCGCTATCGCAGTAGGAGAATCGATCTAGTGTACAGACTAGTGTCTATATAAGTGTTCGGACTTATGCTACGGTCACCCGCATGAATCGGCTGGGCGGCAGAGACGCACTGTTCAGCGGTAGTGCCGGAGATATGGGCACGGACTGCGTGGGCTAT
This sequence comes from Nocardia miyunensis NBRC 108239, assembly GCF_001613065.1. Classification (GTDB taxonomy): domain Bacteria; phylum Actinomycetota; class Actinomycetes; order Mycobacteriales; family Mycobacteriaceae; genus Nocardia; species Nocardia miyunensis. The sequence continues at coordinate 4,564 of NZ_BDBQ01000098.1, read as the reverse complement.
GTGGCGGCGTGTGCTGGATCGCGAGGAGATTCGATGACGGAATCAGACGACATCCCCACGGATGCAACAGAACTCACTCCCGAACGCCTCACCGCGTCACTGCGCGACGCGGGGCAGGACGTCGTAGTGGAGTCGGTGGCCGCGACGCCGATCGGCTCGGGTCAGATGGCCGGGTCCTTCCGCCTGGACCTGGCGTACCGGGGCGACACCGAGCTTCCGTCGCGGATGGTGGCCAAACTCGCCACTGGCCCGAAAACGCAGCGGGAGTTCGCGTCCGGCGCCTTTCGCAACGAGGTGCGCTTCTACCGCGACCTCTCCGCGACGGTTCGAGTGCCGGTGCCGCGCTGTCACGCGTCTGCGGTGTCCGAGTCGGGGAGCGAATTCCTGCTGCTGCTGGACGATCTCGCGCCCGCCGAACAGGGTGATCAGATCGCCGGTTGCACGGTGACCCAGGCTCGCGCCGTCGCGGTCGCCGCAGCCGGACTGCACGGCCCGCGCTGGTGTGACGAGACCCTGCTGCACGAACCCGGATTCGCCCTGCCGACCGACGCGGACCGCGCGCTGATGGAATCGGTTCTCGCTCCGATGGCTTCGGCCTTCCGGGACCGATTCGCCGATCGCCTCACCGCACCGGAATCCGCGCTGCTGGATTGGCTCGAGGCGACCGCGGGGGAGTGGCTGGTCGCCCCGATCGAGCACTTCGCCCTGCTACACGGCGATCTGCGCGTGGACAACGTCATGTTCGGCCCCGACGACACCGCCACCGTCATCGACTGGCAGACCATCACACCCGGACAACCGTTGCGTGACATCGCCTTTCTGCTGTCGACGAGCCTCACCACCGATGACCGCCGGGCCGCGGAGGAAAGTCTCCTCGCCGACTACCACAAGGCCCTGCTCGCATACGGCGTCACCGGTTACTCCCTCGAACAGTGCCGACGTGACTACGCCGTCTCCCTCATCCAGGCCCCACTGATCATCGTCTTCGGTTGCGGCGCATCACAACCCACCGAACGCGGCGACCGCATGTTCCTCACCATGCTCGCCCGCAGCGCGGCAGCGGTGCACGATCTCGTCCCGGGTGCACTGGGCTGACTCGCGAGACCGGTTGCAGGGCTCGGATGTACAGAGACCGACCTGTGGAGATCGCCGAGGTGTTCCGCGCACGCGGAGCGGTGTATATGGCTGCGGTGTCGCCGATCCGGTTACGGCGTTCCGTGCTGACCCGTGGGAACGGTTGCGGCGGTTCAGGATTCCTGGAACGGATCGGCTCGTAGGCTCGGCAGGACGAACCGGCGGACGTGACGCAGGACCGAGTCCGGGTCGTCGGCGTCGATCGTCTCGCCCCGCATGGTGCCCAGGCTGATCATGACGCGCGCAACCCACTCGGATACCTCGGCCAGGTCGTGGTCGCGGTGGATCTCGCCGCGATCCGCCGCGGCCTGAATATGGGGCAGCCAGAACGAGGCCAGATCCGGGACGAGCCCCGAGACGCCCGCGCCCGCGCAGGCGGCGAACTCCTCGGGTTCGGTCATACGCAGTCGCAGGGGCAGTGCGCCGGGGTCGTCGTACACGCTGCGCCCGATCCGCACGCCCGCGACGAGCTGTTCGGTAAGGGTGGGCAAGGCGTCCAGCTCGGTGTGCGCGTCGTTCCAGAAGGAATCATTGAGCCGGACGATCGCCGCGCCCAGCAACGCCGGCTTGTCCGGGAAGTGCCGGTACAACCAGGCGCGCGACACCCCGGCCTCCTCGGCCACTTCGCTGACGGTGGTGGCGCGAATGCCCTTGCGTGCCAGCAAGATCTGGGCGGCGTCGAGGAGCCGGTCCACTACCTGGGTCGTCGGTGCCTCGGTCACGCGCCTCACTTCCGGTCGAAGGTCCGCCGAAGGGCGGATCACAACTGGTTCCGCCGAAACCATAGCAAGTTGTAGACAGATCTGAGATTCTGTCTACCGTAGACAGAATTCCTCATCTGTCTACTGCTCGGAAGGGATCGAGAATGTACCTACCGCGGACGGCCGTGATCGGCGCCGGTATCAGCGGGTTGACGGCTGGCAAGATGCTCAACGATTACGGCGTGCCGTACGTGTGCTTCGAGTCCTCGGACCGGGTCGGCGGCAACTGGGCGTTCGGCAATCCGAACGGCCACTCCAGCGCATATCGGTCGCTGCACATCGACACCTCCAAACATCAGCTGTCCTTCCGCGACTTCCCGATGCCCGAGAGTTATCCGGATTTCCCGCACCACACCCAGATCAAGCAGTATCTCGACGACTATTGCGCGGCTTTCGATCTCGCGTCGGCCATCGAGTTCGGCAACGGCGTCACGCACGCGCGGCGGCTGTCCGGCGGTGGCTGGGAACTCGATACCCAGCGCGGCGAGACGCGGCAGTTCGACCTGCTGGTGGTCGCCAACGGGCATCACTGGGATCCGCGTTACCCGAATTTCCCGGGTGAGTTCACCGGCGAGACGATGCACGCGCACCATTACATCGATCCGCGCACGCCGATGGATTTCCGGGATCAGCGAATCCTGGTGGTGGGACTGGGGAACAGCGCGGCCGATATCGCCGTCGAACTGTCCTCGAAGGCGCTGGGCAACCGGCTCACCCTGTCCACCCGCTCGGGTGCGTGGATCGTGCCGAAGTACATCGCCGGTCGACCCGCCGACAAGTACTACCGCACGAGTCCGCACATTCCGCTGTCCTGGCAGCGCAAGATCGCCCAGTGGGGCCAGCCGCTGACCGCGGGGCGGCCGGAGAACTACGGACTGCCCACGCCGAATCACAACTTCTTCGAGGCGCATCCGACGCAGTCGGTGGAGTTGCCGCTGCGCCTGGGCTCCGGTGATGTGCTGCCCAAACCTGATATCACCCGATTCGACGGGCGCACAGCGCATTTCGAGGACGGCAGCAGTGACGAGTTCGATATCGTCATCTACGCCACCGGCTACAACATCACCTTCCCGTTCTTCGATCCCGCCTTCATCAGCGCGCCGGACAACCGGATCGACCTGTACAAGCGAATGTTCCTGCCCGGCATGGACGATCTGGTGTTCGCGGGGTTCGCACAGTCCACCCCGACCCTGTTCCCGTTCGTAGAATGCCAGGCCCGCTTGATCGGCGCCTACGCCACCGGCAACTACCGCCTACCCGCCGAGCCCGAAATGCGCCGCGTCATCGCCGCCGACCAGCAGCGCTACACCGGCCACATGCTCGACCGCCCGCGCCACACCCAGCAGGTCGACTACTTCCTCTACGAGCACGACATGCGCACCAGCGAACTACCCGCCGGAGCCCGCCGTGCCGCGACCCAGGGCCCGCCATCTTGGTCGCACGCCGGTGAGCAGGCATCGACACAAGAGGTGAACCGGTGACCACGTTCGAATTGCTCCATGAGCCTGGCAGTGAGCCGATGAGGGCGTGCCTCCCGCAGATGATATATGACGTCAATGAAATGTATTGCAATGCATCATGTTTCGAGCAACTCGCTGCGACGGAAGTGTCGCGACCCCTTTGTGGCTGGCCGGGAGAATTCGACGCTGGTGTGCGGCGGTGCGCCGGGGTGGGAATGCCGCGCCGGTCGCGGACGGATGAGCAGGCTACGACGCAGGAGGCGAACCGGTGAGTACGGATTTTCGGCAGGTCGGATTCGATTCGCACGGAACGGACTGTGACGCATGGGTTTTCGAACCCGAGGGTAACGGCCCGTTCGATCGGGCCGAGGGGCGTCCGGTGGTGGTGATGGCGCATGGTTTCGGGGGGACCAAGGATTCGGGTCTCGCGCCGTTCGCTCGGGCTCTGAGGCGGTCCGGGCTGGCCGTGTTCGTATTCGATTACCGTGGGTTCGGGGAGTCGGGAGGGGCTCGGCGGCAACGGGTTTCGATGGTCGAGCAGGCGCAGGACTATCGGGCCGCCATCGCGGCTGCCGGTCGGCAGCCGGGCGTGGATCCGGCGCGGGTGGTGGTGTGGGGTGTGTCGATGTCAGGGGGACACGCGTTGACCGTTTCCGCGGATCGCACGGATGTGTGTGCGGTGGTCGCGATGGTGCCGCTGGTGTCGGGGGCGGCCGCGGGCAGGCTCGCGTTCGAGCAGGCGGGGGTCGGGGCGATCGCCGGATCGACGATGACGGCCGTGCGCAGTGCGCTGTCGTCCCGGGTGGGCCGGGGGCCGGTGATGATGCCGCTGGTCGGCCGTCCGGGGGAACGCGCGGCGCTGACCGGTGACGGCTACTACGAGGGTTATCTCGCGCTGGCCGGTCCGACCTGGCGCAACGAGGTGGACGCCGCGATGGGGCTGGAACTCGGCGGTTTTCGGGTCGGGCGGCGTGCGAGTCGCATCGCCGCCCCGGTGCTGGTGCAGATCGCCGATTTCGACCGGGCAGCGCCCCCGCACGCCGCGGCGAAGGTCGCATTCGCGGCGCGCGCCGAGGTGCGGCACTATCCGTGCGATCACTTCGATGTGTTCCCCGGACGGCCCTGGTTCGAGCCCGCCGTCGCACACCAGATCCGTTTCCTGAGCAGACATCTCACCGATGCGGCTCCGATCGATGCGGAGGCGACCGC
>NZ_BDBQ01000097.1 GCF_001613065.1 Nocardia miyunensis NBRC 108239 | reverse complement strand
TTAGACCGTGTCTCACATGGATGGTTTCGCCTTCGTCAGTTTCTTGAAGCCGGTGAGCGCGGCAGCCAGGGTCAGGAAGCCCAGGTAGTGAGTTCCCTTGCGGTCGTATCGAATATTGAGCCGGTGGTAGCCGGTCAGCCACGACACTGTTCGCTCGATCACCCAGCGGTGGCGGCCCAGGCGCTCGGCGGACTCGATTCCCTTGCGCGCGATACGGACCGCGATAACGTGCCGGCGCACCCACAGCCGCAGTTCGGCCTGATCGTAAGCCTTGTCGGCATGCAACTTGCCAGGCCGTCGGCGGCGTGGCCCGCGTCGCGACCGCACCGCCGGAATCGCTTTCACCAACGGCCGCAGCGCCTGCGAGTCGTGCACGTTGGCGGCCGAAACCGCTACCGCCAGAGGGATTCCCGCGCGATCGGACAGTATGTGCTGTTTCGACCCGCCTTGCCGCGGTCGGTCGGGTTCGGGCCGGTCAGATCGCCCCTTTTTCGCTCGCACACTCGCCGCGTCGACCACCACCCGCGACCAGTCGATCAACCCGCGCCCGCCCAGCTCGTCCAGTACCGCCCGATGCAGCCGCCGCCACACCCCGGCCTCGGTCCACACCGCGAACCGGCGACGCGCCGTGGGCACACTCACCCCGAACGATCCCGGCAGCATCCGCCACGCACAACCGCTGGTCAACACGTACACCACCGCCGTGAACACCGCCCGCTGATCCACCGGAGCCACACCGCCACCCTGCGGACGCGGAACGAACTCCGGCAGCAACGGCTCCACCAGCTCCCACAACTCGTCCGGCACCAACCGCCGCGACAACGCATCCACCACGACCAAACATCATGCAGCACACACACCCTCACCGCAGCAGGAACGAATCACAACCATGTAAGACACGGTCGTGGTCTGCCTCCGTCCGGCAGTGACGGTTGCCGCAAGATACGGATAGGTAAAGGTTTGATCACGCCGTACGACCTTTCGACCGAGTGGCACCGCGCGGGAGGCGGGAAGATGTCGCGATTCCATATCGGAGGCCGTCGCGGGTTCGGGACTTTCACTGCGGCCGTGCCCAGTCGTAGACTTTGTTGGTCGCAGAAATGGCCACTGCCTCGACGGCATCCGATGTGCGTATCGCCGCACAGCATCATCAATGTCGCGCTCGCCAACAGGGATATGTCTCACCCGCCGACCATACATATCGAAGTCGGCCTCGAATCTGTGGCTCGCATAGTCCGCCCTCGCATCGAAGGGAGAACATCATGTCCGGCTTCGACTCAACCAATGGCTTCCGCGACTCCACCAGGCTCGCCACACATCTGCAGCGCGTCCTGGTCAACCTCATCGCGCTTCACCTCAATGCGAAGCAAGCCCACTGGAATGTCGTCGGCCACAACTTCCGAGACCTGCACCTTCAACTCGACGAGATCGTCGATGACGCCCGCGGAGCAAGCGACACCATCGCCGAACGGATGCGTGCACTCGACACCGTTCCCGATGGCCGCCTCCGCACCGTCGCCGACGCCGACCAACCGGCCATTGACCCGGGCGAACTGGACACCAGCGTCATCGTGGACGCGGTTACCGCGCAATTGCGTCACACTGCCGGAGTCATGCGGGAGGTTCACGACGAGGTCGACGCCGAGGACCCCTCCACCTCCGACCTGCTGCACACGATCATCGACCAGCTCGAGAAGCAGGCCTGGATGTTGAGCGCGGAAAACCGCGTACGAGTCTCGCGATGACTTCGTCGGCGCCGGGGCGACGCGTGTAGCAGGCGCCGACTGATATCAGCACTGCGTCGATGTCGAGATCCGGCCCAGGCGTTGAGCACGACCAGGCGCAGGTGCGCTGCGCCAACGGCCACACGCTGCTCGGAGTGGCCGCGGCCGGTGCGGTTGATGTCGGTGGCTCGTTTCAGGACTGAATGTCCTTGTCCTGCTCGGCAACTCGCCTTCCGCAACAGCAGAAGATCCGCCGCTCCGACCGGTCGAAGACGCTCATGCATGAGGCAAAGGCGGCGGATTGGATAGGAGGTAGGTGGCTATGTCAGAAGTGAGGCTGCTTGATATCGACCAGACCGAGCAGGAGGTATTCACCAGGTGGGACATCACCGGCGATCAGGTCAACCGGCACCTTCTCAGCAAGGCGCTCACGGGGACCGACGGCGTGGTCCTCGACCACATGACATTCCCGCCCGGTTTCGTCCACCGCATGCACCGGCACGCGTACGCTGACATGGTCGTCATTCCGTTGAGCGGTACGGTGCAGTTTCTCGACGCGGCGGGATCCCCCGCCGAGGTATCGCCCGGACATCTCCTTCTCATCCCGCTCATCCCGCGCGGGAACTGGCACGAGCTCGGTAACGCGGGCACCGTGGACAGCAAGGTCCTTCACCTCTCCGTCGAGGTCGGTTCGGTTGACGGTATCGGCTACGACGCCTATGAGAGACCTGGCGAGGCGCCATCGCTTGGGCGCAGGCAAGGGAGCAGTCCATGCGGGTAGCGATCATTGGACTGGGCAGGATGGGGCACGCGCTTGCCGAGCGGTTGCTCGACAAGGGGCACGATGAGCGTGTGGAACCGGACCTTCGGCCGGGCAGCTGCGCTCGAGGAGCGAGGCGCCAGGGTCATCGGCTCGGCGGATGACGTAGGCAACGAGCGTGATGCCATTTTCCTCTGCCTGGCTGACGACCAGAGCACTCTCGACGTGGCGGCTCCGAAAGGTAAGGCGCGCGCGAGCTGGGCACAGACCCTCGTGGTCAACAGTTCGGTCAGCAACCACTACCCCCAGCGCCTACCACGTCGCCTGAGCGATCGATCACCACGTAGGTGTCATGTAAAGGACCAGGACATGGTCGGCCAAGCCATCGCCGCCTGGGAAGCGGTCCGGCCGACACAACCCGCCGTCGCGGACCACAAAACCAGCGAACGGGTGCATCTGCTGTTCTCCTACCGCGCCCAGGGAATCGGCAGGCAGTACTTGAACATTCGCATAATCCCGGCGCTCTGCACCAAAGCGGGCGTGCCGACCGCTGACGTCCGCGGCAACATCGCCAGCCACCGGGCAAGATCGACCATCGCCAGCCAGCTCTACAACGCCAAGGAGCCAATGACTCTATTCGAACTCCAAGCTTGGCTCGGCCATCGAAGTCCCTCGGCGACACAGCATTACGCCAAGATCGCGCCGACCACCCTGGCGGACAGCTCCGGCGGCAGGCGGTGCAGCAGTGCTGCGAGGAAGGCGCGGTCGTTCGGGGTGAACTGCACCTTCTGCTTGCCCAGTTGGCGCTCCAGCACCGCGATCTGATGGCGCAAGGTCAAGATCTCGGTGTCTTTGTCCCGGTCGCTCGTCGGTAGCAGGCGCAGCACCGCAAAGATGTTCGTCACCGTCAGGTAGGCCGGTCGCAATAGCGCAGCTGGTCATCATGTCGTGGTGACCGCTTCCCGGGTGGCCACTGCGACCTGTTCAACCATGGCCGCCCTGCCGGGGTCCGTACCGGCCTCCAAAGCTCTCACCTGGCCGGATGACATTTTCGGCAAGCGCAGGGTCAGCGCGTAGGCCCACCACGAGTTCGATGGACCTGGCAGAGGATGATGGACCGCTGCTACTTGTCCTGATCCGGCGTTGTCCACGTTTTCGGACGCGATTCGCTCGTGGACGCAGATCTACACCCTGCTTGCTCTCTCATACTCCTGTGAACGGCATTATCGGCCGATTCGCCTTGGCCGCTCGCGTCAGCTCGGTCAAGAACGGTTCCTGGGCTCGCGCGAGTTCAGCGAGGTGGGAGTTGCGGGCGAGGAGCTTGGCTCGAGCCTCCCGAGCGCTCGCTAGCAGCGCGGTCTCATCGATCGTCGTCAGTCGGCCATCGTCGACGACCACGCGACCGGCCACGACCACGGTGCGCGCCGAATGGTCCCACGCACTCAGAACAAGGGTCGCGAGCGGATCCTCACCCGAGGCATAGGCGGGGGTATCGGTGGGGAAGATCGAAAAGTCCGCCGGCTCGCCGACCTCGAGCCGCCCGCGCCCGAAGCCGAGCGCCGCGGCACCGGCAGTTGCGAGACGTAGCGCCGAGAGCGGCGTCTCCCAGGTGCTCGGGTCGTGCCGGCTTGGCCGGTGCAGTACCGTAGCGAATCTCATCGACGAGACCATGTCCATCGATCCACCGCAGTTGACGCCGTCGGTGCCGAGGGCCACTGAAAGCCCCTGGCGCCGCCATTCGGTCAGGTCCGCAACACCACTGCCGAGCTGAAGGTTGCTCTGCGGGTTATGCACGAAGGTGGCTGCGCGCCCTGCAGCCAACTCGATGCCGCCAGGGCTGACCCAGACGCCGTGAGCCGCACTCAGGCGAGCGGACAGCAACCCCTGATCGTCCAGCAGTTCCAGCCAGGAGCCGAAACCTTTCGGCGGCGTGATGCCGGCCTGTACCCGCGTCTCTAGAAGATGGGTGTGCACCCGGATACCTCTGCTTCGAGATATGTCAGCGATCTCGCGCATCATCTCATCGCTGCAGCGCTGCGGTGCTGACGGGCCGAACATCACACCCGTCCGCCCGCTCGGTGAGGTCCATCCATCGTACAAAGCGACGGTCGCATCGATGAGGTCGCGGGCGGATCGCTGATCGAGTGCGGGGTCCTCCGCGCGGGAGCTCGCGGGCCATAACGATGGAGCGGCACCAACCGTCTCCGGCAGACGGATATCGGCGATCATCGGAGCGACGAGGGCTCGGATCCCGATCTCTTCGTATGCATCGAGGGCGGCCTCTTGATCTTCGATCGCGCCCGCCAGGTGGTCGAGCATGCTGGTAGTGCCGGTGAGCAGGGCCTCCACAGCTTGCAGTTGAGCGGTGAGGCGGACCTCCTCGCGAGTGCGTCCCACCGTGGTTGCCCACCCGTACATCATCCATGGCTCGAGGGGCAGGTTCTTACCCTCATGGCGACACAGCGGGCCGTACGAATGAGAGTGGGAGTTCACGAAACCGGGCAGAGTCAACCCGCCGGCCGCATGCACGACCTTCCGGGCGGACACCCGGCCGCGTCCGGCATCCGAGATCGAAACCACCGATCCGTCGCGAACGTAGATGTCGACCGATCGCACCGCTCCGGTGTCGTCGACGACCAACGCGTCGGTGATACCGAGATCGGCTCGAGGAGACGGATCAGTAGTGGCGGTGGCGGTCATGGAACTCCTTCGACGGGTCAGCCGTTCCGCCGCCGTGCGTGCATCTGGCCCACGGCGTCTTCCCCGAACGGTGGGGATCAGCGTCGACTAGCTCCAGACTGCGGTGAGCAGAACGTAACTGAGGTGCATCCGCGGTTCATCGGGACGAAATATTACGGCTCTAACTTTCGGATCCAGGCTTGGATCCAAGCTTGGATGCAGGTGGATCCCCCTCAGATTAAAGGAGAACGCATGGTCTCGCCTACCGCACCAGGGATCCATATCGGCAATCTCACCAAGAAATTCACCGTGGGTCGCTCGCAGTTGACTGCTCTCGACGGGGTGGACATCCACTCCGACAAGGGCGAGTTCGTCACCCTTCTCGGCCCGTCAGGGTGCGGCAAGAGCACCATCCTGCGCATCCTGGCCGGGCTCGAACCCCAGACGGAGGGACTCGCACTGGTCCACGGCGAGACCCCGAACGAGATGCGCAAGCATCACCATCTGGGCATCGCGTTCCAGGATGCGGCGTTGCTGCCCTGGCGCTCGGTGCGTTCGAACATCCGCCTTCCGCTGGAGGTCGCCAAGCAGACCGTCAGCGACGAGTTTATTCAGGAATTGATCGACCTCGTCGGCCTCACCGGATTCGAGAATGCCCGACCCGCACAGCTCTCCGGCGGTATGCGTCAGCGCGTGGCGATCGCCCGCGCGCTGGTCGTCAAACCCCGTGTCTTGCTGCTCGATGAACCCTTCGGCGCCCTCGACGATATGACGCGACAGAACCTGAACATCGAACTTCTTCGCATCTGGACCGATCGGCCCGCGACGACATTGATGGTCACCCACGGCATCGCGGAAGCGGTGTTCCTCTCGGACACGGTCGTGGTGATGAGCGCGCGGCCCGGCCGCGTGCAGAAGGTCGTCAAGATCGACCTGCCACGACCCCGCACCCCGGATATGATGCGCACCAGCGCATTCCACGAGTACGTCGACCTGCTCTCCGCTATTTTGTTCGGCTCCGCACCCGAGGATATCTCCACCCTTGCCGCAGCAGGCGGTCAGGACCGATGAACCGCAACAGATTCCTGGGCGTCGCCGGCTCACTGATTGTCCTCGTCATCTGGCAGATCGTCGGTATGACCGGAATCCTCGGACCCGACATCGCGGCACCCGCCGAGATCATCAGGGGCGTGATTTCCGACGGCACGGCCTTCTACGGCCTGCATGTGCCCGTCACGCTGGCCTCGGCGACGGTCGGATATTTCTGGGGCAACGTCGCCGCGATCGCCTGCGCCGCGCTCGTGATGACTGTGCCGGCGTTGGAAAAGCTTGTGCTGCAGGTCGGTATCGCTTCAGCCTGCATCCCGCTGATCGCCATCGCCCCGATCCTCGCCGCCTGCTTCAACGGGCCTGTGACGTCGGTGATCATGGCCGCTGTCTCGGTCTTCTTCGCCACCCTCGTCGGGACCATCAACGGCCTGCGACAAGCCGATTCTGCAAGTGAAGATCTCGTCCGCGCCTATGGCGGCGGCAAATATCTAGTGCTGCGCAAGGTCCAACTGCTCTCCGCGCTCCCGAACATACTGACATCTCTGAAGATCGCCGTCCCCGCGGCGATCCTCGGGACGGTCATCGGCGAGTTCATGGGTCGCGAACGCGGACTCGGAGCGGCCCTCGTCGTCGCACAACAGGACAGCGACGTCGTTCGCACCTGGGGCATCACCCTCGTCTCGAGCCTGCTCGCCGGAATCGGCTTCCTCCTCGTCGCCGCCGTCGAGAAGATCGCCACCCCTTGGGCGGCAAGCACCTCCGGAGCCACAGCATGAGCACTACCGTCGATACCGCACCCGTCCGCACCGCGCTGCCACAACCGAGTGGGACCCTCGCCCGCGACGTTGCTCGCAGTTTGGCGACTCTCGTCGGTGCGGTCGTCGCCATCGTGATCGTCTGGACCGTATTCCTACGTCTGGTGAATGTGAGCCCGTTCGTGGCGAAGTCACCGGCCGATGTCTGGAACTATCTGGTCACCGCACCGGACGCCACCGCCAACCGTTCCGATATCGCCCACAACCTGGTACGTACGCTCACCGATGCGTCATACGGGTACATCCTCGGCCTGGTGCTCGCGGCTGGTATATCCCTGCTCTTCTACTTCTCTCGAACCGTCGAAACGATGTTCATCCCGAGTCTGACAGCGTTGCACGCGATCCCGATGGTCACCATCACCCCCATCCTGGTGCTCATCTTCGGCCGCGACGCACTGGGCACCGCCGTCATCGGCGCGGCCATCGTCGTCGTACCCGCGCTGCTCACCATGCTCCAGGGGGTGCGATCCACACCTCGTACCGAAATCGACATGGTCACCGCGTTCGGCGGATCGACCTTATCGGCCTTTCTCAAAGTGGCCCTCCCACATGCGATTCCCACGTGGTTCACCGCCGCCCGCCTCGCCGTGACGGCCTCGGTGGTCGGCGCGCTCCTCGCCGAATGGCTCGCCACCGGCGAAGGTCTCGGAGGTCAGATGCTCAAGGCCGCCAACGAATTCCAATTCGCTCGCCTGTGGTCCTCGGTTGTGGTCCTGACTGTCGTGTGCGTCGCCCTATACCAGCTCGTGTCCGTCGTCGAAATGGTCGTCGGATCCCGCATGCGCGGACCCCGCTGAACCCACCTCACCACGCCCTGCAAACGATCAACACGGAGCCACCATGTCCTCACAATTCGACCGCCGCAAATTCCTCACCAGAGGACTGACACTCGGCGGTATCGCAGTCGCCGGTCCCACGATCCTCACCGCCTGCGTCTCCAGCGGATCCGGCACGACAACCGGGAACGGCTTCGGAGTCGCCTCACTGCGACTGGCGTGGATCAAGAACACCGAGTTCGCCGGCAGTTACTTCGCCGACAAGAACGACTACTACTCCCAGGCCGGATTCAGCGGATCCGAGCTCATTCCGGGCGGACCGACCGCACCGCCGATCGAATCCGATGTCCTCACCCGCACCTTTGCCGGTGTATCCCAGGTTCCCATCGTCGCCTCTGCGGTAGCGCAGGGCGCACCACTGAAGATTATCGGCGCCGCCTACCAGCGCTACGCCGGCTGTGTGATGTCGATGGCATCCAAGCCGATCGAAACTCCGACAGATCTGTACGGCAAGACAATCGGTTGCGCCTCCTCCTCTGAACCGGTGTGGCGCAATTTCATCGCCGCTCTAGGCCTGGACAATTCCCGCATCAACACCGTTCCCGTCCAAGGCAATCCGATCGGCATGACCGCCGGCGAGATCGACGGCTACCTCGGTTACGTCAATGACCAAGCCATCGAGCTGCGCGACAAGGGCTTCGACGTGCACACCATGCTCCTCGCCGACGTCGGCTTTCCCTTGGTCGGCCAGACCTACATCACCACCCAGGACAACATCGCCAACCACCGCGACAAGGTCAAGGCCTTCCTCAAAGCAGAGATACGCGGCTGGAAGGATGTCCTCGCCAACCCGCAGCTGGCCACCGATATCACTGTCAACGAGTATGGCAAGAACCTCAGCCTCGACCCCAAGACCACACTCGCGTCCTGCATCGCCGGCAACGACCTGATACGCAACGGGCAAGCCGGACAACAGATCCTGACATTCTCCGACGAAACCGCCGCTGCCAACATCAAGGCCATCGCCGCAGGCGGTCTGCACCTGTCGGTCGACGATCTATTCGAACTCGGCCCTATCCGCGAGGTATACCAAGAGAACCCCGACCTCGCATTGTCCTGAGCACGCTTCCGTCGCTCGCAACGATTGATCCGCACCGGAAGGCCCAGTCATGACACCTCCCACCACCTCCGATCTCGTCGTCACCGGCGGAACAGTGGTCTCGCACGACGGACGCCGTCGCCAGGACATCGCCATCCGCGACGGCCGGATCGTCGCTGTCGGTGACGACCTCGCCGCGGCCGGTGTGCCCACAGTGGACGCAACCGGACTGCTGGTCCTGCCCGGGCTCGTGGATATGCACGTGCACCTGCGCGAGCCCGGTATGACAGAAAAGGAGGACTTCGCCAGCGGCACCAGCGCCGCCGCCGCTGGCGGCGTCACCACCGTCGTCGACATGCCGAACACGAAACCTCCCGTCGCCACTGCTGAGCGCTTCCGGCAGAAACTCGACCTGGTGAAGAACAAGGCGTACGTCGACTTCGGCCTCTACGGCATGCTCGACCATGACAACGATCACGAGATCGCCGCCATGGCCGAACTCGGTGCCATGGGGTTCAAACTCTTCATGGGCCAGACCACCGGGGACAACCGCTGCCCCAACGACGCCGCGATCTTCCGTGGCTTGGAAGCTGCTGCCGCCGCCGGCCTCGTCGTCGGTGTCCACGCCGAAAATGACCACCTGCTGCGCATGTTCGGCGACCGCCTACAGGCATGCGGGCGGCGTGATCCACGTGCCCACCTCGACGGCCGCCCCGACTTCGTCGAGGTCGAAGCGGTCACCCGCATCATCACCATGGCCACCGAAGCCAAAACTGAGCTCCACATCCACCATCTCTCGTCGGCCGCAGGATTGCAGCGAGTGATGGACCTGCGGGCTCGAGGACATCGGGTCACCGTCGAAGCCCTGGTCTCGCACCTGTTCCTCGACGAGGACGCGTACGACACCTACGGCAACCTCATCAAGCTCAACCCTCCGATCCGCCCGGCTGCCGACGTCGAGGCATTGTGGGCGGGAATCGGCCGCGGGGACGTCGACATCATTGCCACCGATCATGCCCCCCACACCGCGGACGAACAGAAAGAGGACGACGTGTGGAAGGCTTACGGCGGGTTCATCGGTGTCGAGACGATGCTTCCGTTGCTGCTCACCGCCGCGGCGCAAGGCAAGCTCACCGTCGAGGACATCGTGCGTCTGTGCTCGTACACACCGGCACAGCGCTGGTCTATGTCCACCAAGGGCCAGATCTCGGCGGGATTCGACGCCGACTTCGTACTGGTCGATCCGACGGCCGAGTTCGTCCTCGATCAGACATCGTTGCATTCCAAGCACAACGTCACTCCGTACAACGAATGGCCGCTCACCGGTGCGGTTGTCGCGACCTACCTGCGTGGAAACCTGATCTTCGAGAAGGGGGAAGTGATCGGAGCGCCGGCCGGCCGCCAGGTGATCCCCGCCCGCACACCGCTCGCCACGCACTGATTCACCGGGAGCTCCGCACATGATCATCAGAACCACGACAGGAAATGCTGTGACCGACCGCCAGGTTATCCTGCTCCACGGCGGCGCCGGCGCGGCCACAATGCACAGCGCCGTTGCGCACTGCGTCGGCGAAGTGCGCGACACGCCGGATACGCGGCCGACCACCAGCCCCGCGGTCATCGCAGGAATCGGCACCACCGCCACGCACGCCCTGCGAGGTCGATTGCTACTCGACCCGCTCGCGCGGCAGGGCATCGAAGTCGTTGATACGCTTGCATTTCCGGATCCGAGCGCGCTGTTCGCGGACTCTCGCTGGGAGCTTGCCCTGGTACTGAGTCCGTGGAAGCAGGAGGTAGCCACACAGTTGGACACTCTGACCGTCTCGGCTACGCGGACCGGCGTCGTGGACACCATCGTCCGCTACGCCGATGGTGTGATCGGGGTCAATACCAACAGCTGGGCGGCCCAAGCCGCCATGGAGACCGTTATGGGCGGTCGAGCCCCCGCATCGATCCTGGTCCTCGGCTCGGGTGGATCGTCGAACTCGGTTGCGCTCGGTTGCCGCCGAGCGTGGCCGACGGCGCGGCTGATCGGCAGCGCCCGTAACACCTCCGCACTCGAGGCATGGGCGGGCCGGTTCGAGGCAGAAGCAACCGCCCCGGACGATATCCGCGGGTTGTTCGACGGAACCGCGCCCTCGCTGATCGTGAACACCACGACCTGGGGTGAGACCGACGCCTCCGAAACCGAGCCGTTCGTATTCGACTTTCCGGAACTGCTCGCCCCGGGAAACAGCTACTTCGATCTGAACAATCGCATCTCCACCCTGCAGACCACGGCGCTGCAAGCCGGTATGAACGTCATGTCGGGAACGTTCATGCAGCGTGCCACCAACGCGTGCCGAGTCGCCCTGTTGACAGCGAGGATCTCGTGACCGCATTCGAAACCCTCGGCTCGACCCGCACCGACGAACCTGTCAGCGCCCGTGACCGCGTGTATCTATGTCTGCGTCAGCAGATCACTACCGGTGTGTACGCCGGTGGCATCCGCTTGGTCGAAGAACAGATCGCCGAACAACTCGGCGTCAGCCGGACCCCTATCCGCGAGGCTCTCCAGCGATTGACCAGTGAAGGACTCGTCGAACGAGTGCGCCGCGGACAGTTGATCGTGGTCGAAGTCGATGCCACTACCCGAGCAGAACTGCACGAGCTTCGAATCGCCTTCGACCAGGTCGCCGCCAGAATGATCAGCGCCAAAACCCAGTCGATCGACTGGGACTCGCTCTACGCCTTGCTGACGCCGCTGGGGAATGCTCTGCACGATCACGGTGTGGGCAGCCCGCAGTACTCCATGGCCCACCTCGAACTGCATATGGCTGTCAACCGCGCCGCGTTTTCGTCGACCACGTCGTCATTCCTCGCGCGGCAGGCATTTCTCTACCCGACAGACGATTACGTCCAGCAATCGGGGCACGAACCCGTCTCGCAGCACCGTACTTTGCTCGACGACCTGGCCAGCGGTGACGTCGAGCGCGCCACTACCGCGGTACGGGTGCACGCGTTGCGTGGTCACGGCAACACCACCCTCGACTGAGGTAACCCGCAAATCTGTTTGCGTCGAAGGAGTTTCACATGTCCGCCACCACTGTCATCATGTTCGTCAACGGCCAAGCGATGCGCGGGGGACCGCTGAACGACGCCTTGTCGTCCGCCCGATTCCTCGGCTCGGTTCGCACTGCCCCCGGGTACAAGTTCTTCTCATACGATGACGTCTTTCCCGGGCTCGCGCCCGTCAGTGACGGCGGCTGGTCCGTCCCGGGCGAAATCTACGAAGTCTCCTACACCGAACTGCGCGCGAAGCTCCTTCCGCGCGAACCGGCCGAGTTGGAACTGTCGGTGATCGAACTCGAAGACGGACGGGGATCGCTGAGTATGGTCTGTCGCCGGCTGCCCGGCAGCGAAGACTCCGCCCGTGAGATCACCGCAACCGGAGGCTGGCCAGAACATCTGGCCGCGCTCTCGAGCAGGCTCTGATGGATATCCTCCGAGCAGGAATCGACCCCGGCACCGCGGACCACTACCTCTGGTGCACACCGGACACAGTCAGCTGGGGAACGCTGCCCACTCCAACGACACGGCCGGTACTCACGGTCGACAGTGGCCAGACCATCACCTTCGACACCGTCTCCCCAGAAGGATTGATGGAAGATCAGGGCCGTGACCCTGTGACATATTTCGGACAGTTCGGTGTCGAGCGGCACCATGTTCTGCCCGACGCTGTCGAGTTGGCGGCTTCCGACCTGCGGCGCACTCATCGACCGCCCGGACCGCATATCGTCCTGGGCCCGGTACACGTGAGGGGCGCCGAACCGGGAGACTGGCTTCGTGTGGATTTCCTCGAGCTGACACCGCGAGTTCCCTACGGGATAATTTCCAGCCGTCACCAGCGCGGCGCGCTGCCCGATCTGCTGCCCCGGGAGATCGATGGGAGTGCAATCCCGGTTTTCAGCAAGTTTTGCGCCGTCGACGACGCCGAATCCCAAGCCCTGTTCGACTTCGAAGGCGGCCGGGCGTCGATCGATCTCCGTCCGTTCATGGGACTGTGCGGTGTCACACCGCCGGGACCCGAGGCGCTCAGTACGATCCCGCCCGGGCCCTTCGGCGGAAATATGGATATCCGCGAAATGGACTGCGGGTCATCACTGTTCCTTCCAGTGCAGACCAGCGGAGCCGGCTTCTACCTCGGCGACCCGCACTTCGCCCAAGGTAACGGCGAAATCGCGCTCACCGCGCTGGAGGGATCGCTTCGCGTCACCGCCCGGCTCACCGTCGTCGACTCCGGCATACGGCATCATGGGCCGTGGCCATTCGTCGAAACGGACACCGAGTGGCTCATCTTGGGCATGAACGAAAGTCTCGACGAGGCGATGCGGCACTGCGCCAGACTCTCCGTCGAATTCCTGTCTTCGCTCACTGGCATGACGCAGAACGAGGCGTACCTCTACCTCAGCGCGGCCGGAGACTTTTCCGTCACGCAGGTGGTCGACATCGTCAAAGGGGTGCATTGCACAATACGGAAGAACGATTTTCGAAGCGTCGTCCCGGCACACCGCTGATGCCACCAGCCGACCATGCTTCGGGAGGTGCTCGTCTACATATAATAATGTAATTTGACATTCGGGTGTTTTCCTATACATTCATCGATTTGTTTCCCGTTGTGCGTCGACAGGTTGTCCACGATGACGCGGATCTCTTTCTCCGGGTGACGTGAGTTGACCTGGTCGAGGAACTTGATGAATTCCGCCGTTCGCCGCCTCGGGAAACAGTGACCGGTCACCTCACCCGTCGAAGTGTTCAACGCCGCGAACAGATTGGTGGTGCCGTGCCGAACATAGTCATGAGTCCGCTTCTCCGTCTTGCCGAAATCCATCGGCAGCAACGGCTGCGTCCGATCCAGTGCCTGGACCTGCGTCTTCTCGTCCATCGACAGCACGACCGCACCTTCGGGCGGATCCAGGTACAAGCCGACCACGTCCACGACCTTCGCCGCGAAATCGGGCTCGCTCGACAATTTGAACGTGCCCTGCCGCCACGGCTGCAAACCGTGTTCCCGCCACAATGTCGCGATGAAATTGTGCGACACCGAGATGCCTTCCCGCTGTTTCAGGTATTTCGCCATCTCGCTGCTGAACCAATGCGTCAATCCTGTGCTGCCCGGAGGTGTGGTCCGTGTCAACGCCAGTATGCGGGCACGCGTCTCGGCCGGAACCGATCGCGGCCGGCCCGTCGACTTGCGATCCCACAGGACGATCTGCGCACGCCATGCCACCGAACGGTCATAGGCATCGGAATAAAGTTTCGAACGTAATTCGCCTCGCGCATCATCGGAAAGTTCCACCATACGATTCTTTCACAAGCATCAGCGCAAGTGAAGCATATTTAATTAAGAGACACTAGTGTCGCAGCAAAGACCGAGACAGCATTCGCAAATTTTATTGCGAAGTCCTTGGCGGAAAAATCATGAAAGCGGATCCAGAAAGGGACTTCGTTCGCTTGGGAGAAGACTTCTATATCGGGTTGCGCTCTGCGTCACGGCGTCACCCTTTCCATGTCGGTGCGAGCGGACGGGCCGGCGGTGTTGTGAGTCACATCCTTTGAAAGCAAGGGAAGTTGGCTCGTTCGCACCGATACGCAACGATCGACGCAGGTCGGGAGATATATCGAATGCACAAATACCTGTACCGACACACACTGAGAGAGGCCCCGTGAAAAACGTTCTGGCGAAGTTTGCCTTTGTGGCCATTGCTGGCGCCGCGCTCGCCGTGCCCAGCGTGGGTATCGCCGCGGCACAGCCCACCGACTGGTCTGGGTACAACCACCCGCAGGCCCCGGGCGCGCGGAACCAGCACGGCGACGACTGGCACTGCGACCGCCACGGCAATTGGCACAACAACGAGCGCGACGCCGGCGGCCACCGCGATGGGCGCTGCCACGTCTGGTAAGCCCGCAGTTCCTGAAGCATGACAAACGCGCCCCGGCGCTACCTCCGCCGGGGCGTTGTCATACAGACAAGCTCCGATACGATCACCGACCGACCGCCCGGTCGCTGAGCACCCCCCTCGCTGCGGGCGACAAGGTCGTCGATATCGCCGACGCCAGAACCCCTCGCCACCGCGCTCGAGGAGTACGGGGCCCTGCGCCGCACCGTCTACGGCCCGCTACCTGTCGGACCCGGACTACCGGCGCAAGATCTCCCGCCAGCTCAACAAGGGCGAATCCCTCCACGCTCTGCGCCGGGACCTGCTGTACGCGCACGAGGGCATGATCCGCGCCCGCCAACTCGAGGATCAAACCGAGCAAGCGTGGTGCCTGACCTTGGCCACCGACGCGGTAATCGCCTGGACCACAGAGTATTACGGGCTCGCCTCGATGCCGGCAACAATCGCCTGCACCACAGGTGGGAGCAGTTCGCTGCCCGTAAGAAACCGACGGTGGTCGCGAACGTCGCGGTCGCCCGCGAACTTGCCGGATGGTGCTGGTCACTGGCGACCCTCGACGACGGCTGAGCGGCGGTCGCCGAAAGCCAGCCGATGCGGTGCCCACCGGACGGCAGCGTGAGGAACGATCTGCACCGAGGCTATGAGCAGCAACAACATTCGTGCTGTCGTGACGCTCGATTTTAGACTGCAGCGCCGTTCCTGCCGAACAGTCGTCATGCGGTAACCAACCCGCGCATTTCAGCCTGACCACGGTCGCGAAACAACGAATGCCGGCCGGATATCGCATCGACCACACAGGGAGCGGCCCCGGAACCGCAACTTCGGGGTCGCTCCCGCGTGTCCTCTTGACAAATCCCCCTACATATCAGCCTCGATCCCTCAGCCGGTGGTAGGTCGGGATCGAGGGGTACTTGGTCGCGCTGTTGATCGCATCCAGATCGGTACGCGAACATCGAAACTCGTGCACGAATGGCCTGCGTCGGCCGTGGTCGTGTCCATCGGATTTTCGGTGCCGCCCACCTCGGCGCGGGACTCAATCCTGGGATCGGGTTGGCAGCGATCCGACCGGACAGTTCGCCACCCCGACAGTGTCGCGGGTGAAGGATTCGACGCGGTGCTGTGCCTTGGCCGGGTCGGTCACCCATTCCCGGTAGAAGTCGAACGGGCACTCCGCGACGCCGTGCGCGCCGTCACCGGCGGCGTGTACGCCGGTATAGCCCCGGTGCAGCAGTTTGAACAGGTGGTTCTGCGATTGATCATGCGCCCGGGCGTCCCGGATCGCGGAGACCGACAGCTGCGCGTATTGGATGCCGTACTCCTCCTCGCCCGTCTCGCCGAGCGTGCGGCCGTCGAATCCGATGAGCGCCGAATTGCCGAAATACGAATAGACACCGTCGAATCCGGCCGCGTTGGCGACCGCGACGTAGCAGTTGTTCGCCCACGCCATCGCCTTGGCCATGAGAACCTGCTGTTCCTTGGCCGGGTACATATACCCCTGACAGCGCACGATCAGCTCGGCGCCCTTCATCGCGCAGTCGCGCCAGATCTCGGGATAGTTCCCGTCGTCGCAGATGATCAGCGAGATCTTCATACCCTTGGGCCCGACCGTGACATGGGTGGTATCGCCCGGATACCAGCCCTCGATCGGGCACCACGGCAGGATCTTGCGGTACTTCTGCACGATGTCGCCGTTGTCGTCGATGAGGACGAGCGTGTTGTACGGCGGCTTGTCCGGATGATCCTCGTGCCGCTCGCCGGTGATCGAGAAGACGCCCCACACCCGTGCCTTGCGGCATGCCTCGGAGAAGATCGCGGTCTCCTGGCCCGGTATCGTCGCGGCCGTATCGAACATCTCCTGCTCGTCGTACATGATGCCCTGGGTGGAGTATTCCGGGAATACCACAAGATCCATCCCGGGTAGCCCGGACTTCATGCCGACCACCATCTCGGCGATGGCCTTCGCGTTGTCGACCACCTCGGCGCGGGTGTGCAGGCGCGGCATCTTGTAGTTGACGACGGCCACACCGACCGTATCGGGACTGGACGAGATATCGCCGTGTCGCATGGGAACTCCTCGTGACGGTGATGGCGCGTGCGGCCATCGCGGATATTTCTGTGCCTGCGCCTGCGCTACGTGACAGGCGTTGCGAGTGCGGATGCACCCGGTCGCGCGAGAAGATCGCGGATCCCGGTGTCGATGAACGCCGTGTCGGTGGGATTCAATCCGCCACCGGCGAAGTGTCCCCAGATGCCCGGGATTACGCGGACCTCCCCGTGTTCGATGAACTGCGACGACCAGTGCTCGTCCTCCGGCGGGAAGTACAAATCCTTGTCGGCCGGCATCGCGAGCACCGGGCACTTGATGGAACGCAACGCCTTCTCGGCGTCACCATCGAACCCCGGGGTGTTGCCCACGTTGCCGCCGTGCCACGTCCGTAGCATGGCGATGAGGTTGTTCGGGTCCCGATCGTCGCGGAAAAAGCTCTCCCAGAAGCCGTACAGGAAGTCGTCGAACGAGGTGAAGCCGAGCTTGCGCCATTCCTCCTCCCAGTAGAACGCCTGCGAGTAACCCCAGCCGGAGTAGACCCGCGCGAACGCCCGCAGACCCTTCACGGGCCACGCACCGGGGGCATAGTCCCCGCAGGCCCAGGCGGCGTCCGCGGTCAGCGCGACCTCGAGCGATTCGAGGAACACCTTGTTGTGTGGTGCGGTGATGCTCGACCCACAGAATGGGGCAGCACGTTCGACCATCTCGGGGTGACTGACGGCCCACTGGTAAGTCTGGCCCGCGCCCATCGACCACCCTGTGACCAGGGCGATATTCGAGATTCCGAACTTCTCTGTGACGAGCCGGTACTGGGCCTCGACCTGGTCGTAGAACGTTACCGCCGGGAAGCGGGCGCGGTCATACGGGGCAGGGGTGTTCGACGGTGAACTCGACAGCCCGTTGCCGAGCATGTTCGGGATGACGATGAACCACTCGTCCGGGTTCAGGGCCTTGTCGGCGCCGATGAGCCACTCGTTGTCGGTGTGCCACCCGGAGTACCACGTGGGGTAGACGATGACGTTGCTCCGGTCGGCATTGAGCGTGCCGAATGTCTTGTACGCCAGCGTTACTCCGCGCAGGGTGGCGCCGCACTGGAGAGTGAGGTCGCCGAGGTCGAAATACTCGGCATCGATGGGGGCGGGCATGAACGGCTCTCCTGACTGACCGTGCTTCTACGTTGAAGAGTTCTTTCGCGTGCCGTGTGTCTGTCCCGCTCAGCGGGTGGCGTGCGGCGCGCCCATACCCGGGTCGATCCGGACCGGCCCGCCGGCTGTGGGCGTGATCGGGAAATCGAAGATCGCGGTGGGGATGTAGATGGTCGCGCAGGAGTTCGGGATGTCGACCACACCGGAGAAGCGGCCCTCGATCGGTGCCGCGCCGAGCAACAGGTACGCCTGCTCGCGGCTGTAGCCGAACTTGCTCAGGTAGTCGATGGCATGCAGGCACGCGCGTTCGAACGCCAATTGTGAGTCCAGATACCGCTGTTCGCCGTCGAGGGTGACCGAGGTGCCGGAGAAGGCCAGCCATTCGGAGTAGACCGGACCTTCGTTGCCAGGCTGGAATACGGCGTTCTCGGTGACACCGTACAGCGCCATGCCGTTCTTGATCACATCGACGCGCAGATCGATGAACCCGCCCATTTCGATTGCGCCGCAGAAGGTTATCTCGCCATCACCCTGGGAGAAGTGCAGGTCGCCGACCGACAGGTTGGCGCCGGGCACGAAGACGGGATAGAACACGCGGCTGCCGCGGGTAAGGTTCTTGATGTCCTGATTGCCGCCGTTCTCGCGCGGCGGAGCGGTGCGCGCCGCCTGCGCGGCGACTCGATCGTAGTCGGCGCCGATCAGTGCGCCGAGGACGGCGTCGCGCGGCTCGGGCGGCAGCGCCAGCGGCGGCACCCGCTGCGGATCGGTGGCGATCAGTGCGGCCTCTCGCGTATTCCAGGTGGTGAGCAACTCGTGCGAGGGCGCGGTCCCCATGAGACCGGGGTGCATGATGCCGGTGAACCGAACGCCCGAAATGTGCCGTGAACTCGTGGTGTGGCCGCTGAAATCCCAGATGGCCTTGTACGCGTCGGGGAAGTGTTCGGTGAGGAAGCCGCCACCGTTGTCGGTGGGGAAGATGCCGGTGTAACCCCAGCCCTGGCCCGCCAGCGGACCCGAATCCTCCTGCGGGATGGGACCGATCTCGAGGATGTCGACGATGAGCAGGTCGCCCGGCTCGGCGCCTTCGACGGCGAACGGACCGGACAGGCAGTGCACGGTGGACAGCGGCGCGGCGCGGACATCCTCGGCGGAGTCGTCGTTGTGGATTTCGCCGTCGAACCATTCGCGGACGTGGACGCGGAACTCCGCACCCGGGGCGATGGTGGCGACCGGCGGGATGTCCGGATGCCAGCGGTTGTGGCCGACGAGCTTCTGGTCGGTGAACTTCTTGGTCGAATCGAGCGGGTACAGCAGTTCCGGCATCGGTGCCTCCTGGGGCATCAGGGATGGGGGAGCTTGGCGTGTAAGGGGTTTCGGGTGATTCGGGTGTGCCCACCGGCGGGCGGAGCGCTCACCACGGCGGGACGGTCGGCGGTGCCGGCGGTGGCATCGAGCAGGCGCGTCGCGGTCGAGCCGGTGTGCAGCAACGCCCCGGCGGTCACGCGTCTGCGCGCCGGGGCGGCGCAATCCGGGCAGGCCGCGGTGCCGGGCACCTCCGCCATGCGATGGAAGCGGTCGAAGCTGCCACAGGCGCGGCAGTTGAACTCGTAGTAGGGCACGCGGTACCTCCGGGTTCCGGATCCGGCCAGATTTATTTTCATCTGCGTATATTTTAGTTGTATACGATCCAATGACTCGCGGTCTCGCCCATGAAACGGCTGTATCAAGTGCAAGTTACAAGATCCTGGCCGAGTATCCGGTAGATAAATACTCAAATGAAGTATATTCATTTGAAATGATTGACTCTATGGTCTGTTCTCGTTGGGTCTTGCGGGCCGTACCGGCCCCGGCTGCTAGGAGAACGGCATCATGAGCACAACCACCCGATGGCGACGGTTCCAGGCGTGGGCCGCACGCGACAACATCGAGGACTACTCGCTGCGCTACGCACCGAAGTCCTTCTGGCGCTGGAGCCCGATGGCCTGCGCGGTCGCTGCGCTCGGCGGTATCGCCTACCTCGCCGATTACTCCATCGGCGCATCCATCGCGGTCACCCACGGATCCGTCAGTGCCGTCATCGCGATCCTGGTAGCGGCCGTGACGATCTTCCTCACCGGCATCCCGATCGCCTACTACGCCGCCAAATACAACCTGGACATGGACCTGCTCACCCGCGGAGCCGGTTTCGGATACTTCGGCTCGACGCTGACCAGTCTGATCTACGCCAGTTTCTGCTTCATCTTCTTCGCACTGGAGGGATCGATCATGGCGCAGGCCATGAAGCTCGCCTTCCATATCCCGCTGCCGCTCGGCTACGTGATCGGTTCACTGCTGATCATTCCCCTTGTGCTGTACGGCATGTCGGCGCTGGCGAAGTTCCAGGTGTGGACCCAGCCGCTGTGGCTGATCCTGTTCGCGGCGCCGCTGGTGATGATCGCCATCGGCGATCCGCATGGCGCGCACGGCTTCCTGGCGTGGGCCGGCAACGGCGGCAGCCATCGAGTGAGCGCCGTCGCGGTCGGCGCCGGCGCCGGTGTGGCCCTGTCCCTGATCGCTCAGATCGGCGAGCAGGTCGACTATCTACGGTTCATGCCGGAGAAGTCGGAGACGTCGCCGCTGCGCTGGTGGTCGGCGGTGCTGGCGGCCGGGCCGGGCTGGGTGATCCTGGGTGCGGCCAAGCAGCTGTGCGGCGCGTTCCTGGCCTTCTACGTGGCCGGGCAGGTCGGCTTCGCCCGAGCCACGGAGCCGATCGAGCAGTTCCTCGGCGGCTACGGCGCACTCCTGCACAGCCACGCCGCGGCACTGACCGTGGCCACGGTCATGGTCATGGTGCTGCTGTCGCAGATCAAGATCAATGTGACCAATGCGTACTCGGGCTCACTGTCATGGTCGAACTTCTTCAGCCGGGTGCTGCACATCCATCCCGGCCGGGTGGTGTGGCTGGCGCTGCATATTGCGATCGCGCTGTCGTTGATGCTCGGCAACATGTTCACGGTGTTGAACACGATCCTCGGGTTCTACTCGAACGTGGCGATCGCCTGGGTGGGTGCGATCGTGGCGGATCTGGTGATCAACAAAGGGATTCTGAAGATCAGCCCGCCCTATGTCGAGTTCAAGCGGGCCTATCTCTACCCCATCAATCCGGTCGGATTCGTGTCGATGCTGGCCGGTTCGGCTCTGTCGATCGCGGCCTACTTCGGGGCGTTCGGCGCGTTCCTCGAGGCGTGGTCGCCGTATCTGGCCCTGGCGGTGGCGGTGGTGCTGACGCCGATCATCGCGCTGGCCACCGGCGGCAAATACTATCTGGCGCGGCCGAATCCGCTGCGTGAGGAGATCGAGAAGGAACCGCTGTGGGCGGGACAGACCCTGCTCGACGTCGTCGACGGCCAGCGCTATGAGCTGCCGGACATGGTGCACGACTGCCCATTTCACGGCGGGCCGGTGTCCTCGCTGACCTGCACGCTCACCAAGAACTGTGGTGAGCAGTGCCAGTCGCCGTCCTACACCAGCACGGTGGCGGCCGCGGATCTCGATCTGGCGCCCGCGCGGGAGTGATCGCCGAACCGATCGGCGGCGGGCCGATTCGAGGTCCGCTGCCGATGGGGCCCACTCAGGCCGTCAGTTCCGCCTGGACCTCGAAGCGGAGCAGGTCGGCTCCGGCGACGTATACCGGCTGAGTGGTGTGCGTTCCGCGCACCCGGACCTCGCCGCGCGGGCCGTGATAGGTGACGTGCGCGGCGGTGCTCTCGATGGCGCGCAGGTTCAGGCTCCGGGCCTGCTGGGCCAGCGACGCGAACAGCAACAGGCCCTCGTAACAGGATTCGCCGATATTGTTCAGCGCCGGGGCGACCGAGCCGAAGCGGGCGGTGTACCGGCTGCCGAAATCCATGCTTTCTCGAGAGACCACACTCTCGAAATACCCTGAGGCGGTGAACAATCCTTGAGTACTTTCGGGGCCGCCGGCCAGCAGCACATCCTCGCCGATCATCATGCCGAGCCGGACGCGATGCTCGTCGAGTCCGGCCGCGGCGAACGCGCGGTTGAAGGCCGCGCAATCCGCGCCCACCATGAACAGCAGCACACCTTGCGCGGGGGAGTTGCGGATCAGGTTCAGCGCGGCGGTGAAATCGCGCCCGCCCAGCGGGACGAAGTCCGAGCCGACCACATCGATATCGGTTGTCGCGCTGAATTCGATTGTCGCCCGCGTGGTTTCATGAGGCCAGACGTAGTCGTTGCCGATCACGCACCAGCGCCGGACGCCCAGTTCGGCCCGCATCCAGCGCAGCACCGGAAACAGTTGCTGATCAGGGGTTTCCCCGACCATGTAGACGCCGTCGGAATTCTCGCCGCCCTCGTAGAAGGTGGTGTAGACGTACGGCACGCGCCCGGCCGTCTGCGGCGTGATCACCTTGCGTGCGTTGGACAGGTGCCAGCCCACCACACCGTCGACGAGGCCGCGATCCACCATCTCGCCGATCCGCGCGGCCAGCACCGGCAGTGGCGCGCCGGCGTCCACCGGATGCAGCCGCACCCGGCGGTCCAGAATGCCGCCCGCCGCGTTGATATCGTCCAGCGCGAGCTCGGCGCAGGCTTCGGTGGACGGTCCGAACATTCCGGCAGGCCCGCTCAGCGGCACCACCAGGGCAATGTCGACCGTGTCGCGATGGCCGCGAAGGTCCCGGTTCGCCACGGGAACCACCACCCGAATGCTTGTCGATGAAAATAATTCATACGGCGCTGTACAGTGCTGGTGTGGACGATAGCACCGCTCTGGCCGCCCTGGATGATCTTGCCCGACTCGTGCGGCGTGCGTCACAGGAGTTGGATCGGGCGATCGCCACCTGTCTGGGTGAATCGGCGGTAGGCCGCTGGCATGTGCTCAATGCGGTCACCACGGCCGAGGGGTTGTCGATGTCCCAGCTGGTCGATGCCACGCTGCTGAACTCCGCGACGCTGACCCGGCTGATCGATGCGATGATTGCGGACAATCTCGTGCACCGCAAGGTCGACGATACCGACCGCCGACGGGTACTGGTGTTCCCGACTCGTCGCGGTCTGCTCACACGCAAGGTCATGTCCGAGGCCCTCACCACCAGCGGTCTTACCGAGGTCGCCTCGGCCGCCGCCGGGACCACGAAATCCCTTGCCGCACTGGTCGACCGGATCGCGGCGACAGATCCCGTGCCGCTGTAGCCGAACCCGCCCCGCGACGACCGATTCGGTGCGGGCGGCCTCGGCGCCGCCCGGTACAGCAGAACCCGAGTCGGAAGCGATACCCCGCGCACCGGGTCCGCCCCGTCGACTGCCGGGAAAGGGCGGGGCGGACCCGGATCGGGGGGCGAGGACCGTCTGCGGTCAGTCCTCGCCGCCGCCCACCGCCAGCGCTGTCGTGATCACGAGCGACAGGGGTGGGAGTGTGGTGGCGGGAGCCTCGCGGGTGTACGAACCCCGGCCCGCCCCCGCGCGGACCTGCATGATCCGGGCGCTCCCGGCCGCTGCTCACCCGCGAGGAGTTCGACCGCGCACGTGATTGGTTCAACGGCACCTACACTGCGCACCCGGCCCGGTCGATCCCGTCGTATCGGGGGCCGGGTAATGGTCTGGCATACACACCTTCTTAGCGCACCCAGTTACGCAAAGCTTCCTTGTGAATCCCCAGATCACGGGCCACCCGTGCGATCGCCCCACGCCCCTGCCCCAACTCGCCCTCGAGCTCACGAACCATCTCGACCGCGCGAACTCGCAGCTCAGCCGGGTACTTCCTCTGACCACCCATACCGTTGATCCTCTCCAGATCCAACGGTCTCCAACAAAGGGCGATGGGCGCAAGCGGTTGATCCCGCAGGTGTGGACCGACGCCGGGGCCGGCGAGGACACCACTGATACCGGCATGGTGGCGACCTTGGGTGGGGTCGAGGACTTTTCGGCGTTGACGGTGCTGATTTCGGCACTGGCTGACGGGCCGGAGAGCAGGCTGCCTCGCAATCGACGTGGGAGGAGGACCAGAATGCAGCCTGTTCAGCTCAGTCTGCTGGCGGCCGAGATACCAACGTCGCCGCGGCAGGTGGCTGCCGAGCTTCCAGAGGACGGTGTGGCCGAGGCGGTTCGGCTGCTGGCGCGGCTGATCGTGAAAGCGGCGACCGCGACGCAGAGGGTGACCTGCGATGAGTGAAAGCGCGAAAATCACTGCGTCACATCGTGTCCGATCCGCGGTCGTGTATGTGCGTCAGTCGACACTGGCCCAGTTGGAACGTAACGGCGAGTCCACCGCCCGCCAGTATGACCTGCGTGAACGGGCGGTCGGGCTGGGCTGGCCGCGTGAGCAGGTCCGGGTGGTCGACGCCGACCTGGGCGTGTCCGGGTCGGCGCTCGGGCAGCGTGATGGGTTCGAGTCGTTGGTGGCCGATATCGCGCTGGGGCAGGTAGGGATTGTGCTGGCGTTGGAGGTGTCGCGTCTGGCCCGCGACAATGCCGCCTGGTATCGGCTGCTGGATTTGGCGGGAACCTGCGACACGCTGGTCGCCGACGCTGACGGCGTCTACCATCCGGGGCTGTTCAACGATCGTATGTTGCTGGGCATGAAGGGCATGCTCAGCGAGGCCGAACTGCATGTGCTGCGCGCCCGCCTCGACGGCGGGATCCGCAACAAGGCCGCCCGCGGCGAGTTGCGCACTGGGCTGCCGGTCGGCCTGGTCTGGGGTGGTGTTCTACCGGTTCGCCGTCTGCGGGTCAGTGCGCTCAACGTGGTTGTGGCTCAAGGACAATGGGCTGCGGTGGCCGTTGCAGCCGGTCGGGTACCGACGTGACCGGCTGCCGGAGATCACCTGGGTCGAGCCGACCTACCACGCGGTGCACACCACGCTCACCCATCCCGCCTATGCCGGCGCCTACGTCTACGGCCACACGAAGACGGACCGTTACCTCGGCGACGACGGCCGGTTGCGGGTGCGGCGTCGTAAGCTGCCGCAAGATCAGTGGGAGGTCGTCATCGCAGGACATCACAGCGGGTTCATCCGCTACATCGCGTTGAAACCGAACGTCGTTGTCGAGATTGCGCCAGCATTCGAAGGCGCGCTGCAGGACCGGCTCGCTGACCCCGCCGAGAAGATGGCCGACGATATTGCCTACCAGACGGTCTCGTGCGGCATCGTCGAGTACGTCGCATGCCCAGGGTTCCGGCTTGGGTCCAATCGTCGTCGTCGGCGCGCAATGTGTAGGCGGTGCGGACCATGTCGCCGTCGCTGTGCCAGCCTGCGGTCCGGCCGTGGTGTCGGTGCCGGCGGCGGGCCCGCCCTTCGAATTCGGCGCGTACGCCGGATCGGAGACCATCCGGTAGCGCATCGCGCCGTCCTTGCTGTAGCTGTGCACCAGCGCGACCGGTGCGTTCACTGGCAGCTGGTTGTAGTTCGCGCCGATCCGGGCACGATGGGCGTCCGGGTAGGCGAACATCCGGCCCAGCAGCATCTTGTCGGGCTTGGGCCGATGCCGGGCACGAGATTGCTCGGCTTGACGGCCAATTGCTCGATGTGGGAGTGGTAGTCGACCGGGTTGCGGTCCAACGTCATTCGCCCGACCTCTATGAGCGGGTAGTCGCCGTGCGGCCAGACCTTGGTCAGGTCGAAGGGGTTGAGGCGGTAGGTCTTCGCCTCCTCGAACGGCATGATCCGCATTTTCAGCGTCCAGCTCGGGTAGTCGCCGCGCTCGATCGCCTGCCACAGGTCGCGGGTGTGGTAGTCGGTGTCCACCGCCGCCATCCGGTCGGCCTCGATCTGAGTGAAGCATTCGATGCCCTGGTCGCTGATGAAATGGTATTTGACCCAGAACCTTTCGCCGTCAGCGTTGATCCACATGTAGGTGTGTGAGCTGTACCCGTTCATGTGCCGCCAAGTGCGCGGGATGCCGCGATCGCCCATCAGGATGGTGACCTGGTGCGCCGACTCCGGTGACAGAGTCCAGAAGTCCCATTGCATGTCGTGATCGCGAAGGTTGTTGTCGGCGCGGCGTTTCTGCGATCGGATGAAGTGCTGGAATTTCATCGGGTCTCGCATGAAGAAGACCGGAGTGTTGTTGCCGACCATGTCGTAGTTCCCGTCGGCCGTATAGAACTTGATCGCGAAACCACTCGGTCGCGTCAGGTATCGGGGCTGCCGTGCTCACCGGCCACGATGGAGAACCGGATCACCAGATCGGTGGTCGTATTCGGTTGGAACAACGCCGCTTCGGTGTAGGCGCTTACGTCGTGGGTCACCTCGAATCGGCCGAAGGCACCGCCCTCTTTGGCATGTGGCTGGCGTTCGGGGACGCGTTCGCGATTGAACTACGCCATCTGCTCGATCAAGTAATGGTCGTGCAGCAGAATCGGTCCGTCCGGGCCGACGGTCAGCGAATGATCGTCGCTCTCGACAGGAGTGCCGCCATCGGTCGTCGTCGGCGTGGGTTTCGTCATTGTCGTGCCTCTCGATCGGTTGAGGTCATTTGTCGTCGGAGTTCAGTGCGAGGAACACCGCGCCCGCCGCCGCGGCGGCGATGAGCTGCGCCACGAAATACACCCAGAGCGTCGGCCAGGCGAACACGCCCATCACGGCCGCACCGAGGGTGACCGCGGGGTTGAACGCGCCGCCGGAGATCGCGCCGACCGCGAATGCGCCCGCGACGACGGTGAATCCGATCGCAAGGCCGTAGAAGGAGTTGTCTGGGTGACTCTTGCTGGTGGCGACGTTGAGCATCACGTAGCACAGCGCGAAGGTGAACAACAGTTCCACCGCGAACGCGGCCCCCAGCGTGTGACCGGTCAGTGTCAGGGTCGACGTGGTCCGGCTCTGCGCCGGATCCACCACATAACGCACCACCAGTGCCGCGAGAATTCCGGCGAGGAGTTGCGCGACCCAGTACCGCACGGCCTCGCGCAACCTGATCCGGCGCCGCACCAGCACCGCCAGGGTCAC
Source organism: Nocardia miyunensis NBRC 108239 (assembly GCF_001613065.1). Taxonomy (GTDB): domain Bacteria; phylum Actinomycetota; class Actinomycetes; order Mycobacteriales; family Mycobacteriaceae; genus Nocardia; species Nocardia miyunensis. The sequence goes on along the minus strand of NZ_BDBQ01000097.1, from coordinate 36,884 downwards.
CGCCGGGTTGTAGTGCCCGCCGGAGAGGTGTCCCCCGGCATAGATCATCACCATCAGAACCGCGCCAATCGCCAACGGGGCGAGCTGGCTTCCGCTGCGGACGGCTGCCCCCACCGTGAATACGAGAAAGAATGTGCCGATCAACTCCACCGCATATTTCGACACGAGCCGGGCGGAGGTGATCGCGAAATCTGTTTCGGGTGCGTTCGTCTCAGCTGAACGGAACTCTGTGGAAGCGACCATGTCACGACTCCTCGAATCTGTCTGGCGGACACTCTCAGAATTCCTCGCCCGCGTGCCGATGTCGTCGGCGCTGACGCCCATACGCACTGCCCGGCAACCCCACTTCTCGTCTACCTGCCAGCTGCAATCGGCCCGGACTATGCTCGAATTCGATCGGTCGCGTCCCGAGCATCCGAGGAGGTCGAGCTCACGTGACGACCCCGCTGCGGGTGCTTCTCGCCGAGGACGACATCCTGCTGCGCGAGGGCGTGGCGAGCCTGCTCGCCAGATCGGGGATCGAGGTCGTGGGCAGGCCGACGACGCCGCGCAACTGCTGTCGCTGGTTCGGCAGGAACCGCCCGATGTCGTGGTGGTCGACATTCGCATGCCGCCCTCGCACACCACCGAGGGACTGGACGCGGCCCGCGTGATCCGTGCGGAATTCCCCGAAATCGGCATTCTCGTCCTATCGGCGCACTCCGACGTCGAACACGCGATGGAGTTACTGGCCAGCGGGCACGGAATCGGCTATCTGCTGAAGAGCCGGATCACCGACATCGAGGACTGCCGGAGGCGGCGCGCGAGCGGGTGGCTCGATTCTCGTCCTCAGGTGCGCACCTCGCTACTGTCCGTGCCGGGCGCGGTCGGCATCGAATCGGTGGGGCTCACCCCGGTCGGGGAGGTTATGGGTTGCATCGTCCAGCAGATCGGCTGGACCGGTTACGGGGTGGGCGTGTCGTACGGCCTCGGCGCCGTGAACTTCCAGCCCTACGTGGCGGCGCTGTATCACGGGTACGACACCGCACTCGCTCGCATGATCACCGAGGCCACCGCAATGGGCGCCGACGGTGTGGTCGGGGTGCGGCTGACCCGCAGCCATCTGGGCCAGGGCAATGCGACGGAATTCGTGGCCCTGGGTACCGCAGTGCGAGCACGATCCCGGCACCGGCCCAGGGACCTGTTCACCGCGGTACTGCCCGGCCAGGACGTGGCCAAGTTGATGCACGCCGGCTGGGTACCGGCGCGGATCGGCATCGGCATCGCGGTGGAAGCGCAGTACCTGGACTGGCGCAGCCGCAACCAGATGAGCGTGATGGCCGGCAATGCCGAGGTATCGGGACCGACCGAGCTCATCACCCGGGTCCGTCACCTGGCCAGAGATACCTTCCAACGTCACGCCCGCGACGCCCGGGCCGACGCGGCCATTGTGTCGGACATCCAATTGCGAACCTGGGAGCAGGGGGACGACAACGCCACACTGCTGGGTGCGGAGTCGAAGGTTTTCGGCACTGCGATATCCCGGTTCCACAGCGGCCGCCAGGCGCCCGGCGACTCCTTGACGATCATGCCCCTACGATGAGCGCACCGGCATCGCAGCGGCGGCACACGAGAAAGCGGAGGTGACGGGTGACGAATGCCGATGAGCCGCAAGGCATTCCCGAGGATGCGATGCGCCGCCTGGCCGAGATGAAACCCGGCCGGGACACGACGTTGTTCACCTCGGACCTGAGCGTCAACGAGTTCCTGCTGGTCCGCGAGGCCGGCTTCCGGCCGCTGGGCATGGTGCTGGGTTCGAGCATCTACCATGTCGGCTTCCAGTTCGGCCGCTGGAGCAAGAACCAGGAGCTCGAGACACTCTCGGGCGCGATGTACCACGCGCGGGAGCTGGCCATGACCCGAATGGAAGCGGAAGCCGACATGCTGGGCGCGGACGGGATCGTCGGGGTCCGGCTCGAGATCGAGTTCAAGGAATTCGGCAACGACCTCGCCGAATTCATCGCGATCGGCACCGCGGTGCAGGCGGATGAGCGAGGAGCCTGGCGGAACAACCAGAACAAGCCCTTCACCTCCGATCTCTCCGGCCAGGACTTCTGGACGCTGATCCAGTCCGGTTATGCGCCACTGGGCATGGTGATGGGCTCGTGCGTCTATCACATTGCGCATCAACGGTTCTGGCAGGCGATGAGCAACGTCGGTCAGAACGTGGAGATCCCGCAATTCACCGAGGCGCTCTACGACGCGCGCGAGTTGGCCATGTCCAGGATGCAGGCCGAAGCGGAGCAGTTGCAGGCTGAGGGCATCGTCGGGGTGCAGTTGCTGTCGCTGCCGCACCGCTGGGGCGGGCACACCACCGAGTTCTTCTCCATCGGCACCGCCATCCGGCCGTTGCGCGAGGACCACCACATCGCCAAGCCACAACTCGTGCTGCCGCTGGTGGACTCGTGACCGGCGAGGAGATCAGCCCCATCTGGGACATGCACATGATGATCACGACGTTGCGAGCCGACCGCGCCGACGTCGAATCCTACGGTCGAGTGCTCACGAGCGTGCTGGGCGACGCCCTGCCCGAGGGCATGGTCGAGGTCGACCACCGGCGCACCATGGCCGATCGGATGAGCGGCAGACCCGGCCAGGCCGTCGCTGTACGAGTGCACACCCCGGACCGGGAACTCGAACTCCGCCAGGGCCGACGCGGCGGCATCGAGGCCGAGGTGCGCAACGTCGTGCGCGGCGTGGTCATCAGCCGCAAGCAGATCGGTGTCGACGAGTGGCTGACGGTGCTGGCCCAGGAGCTGAACGCACTGGCTGCCCGGCACCACGGCAGGTCGATAGGTTCAGGCAGTCCGTATCGCCGAGTCACGGCGATACGCTGTGGCTCGCATCGCCGAGCCACCGGCGGAGTACGGCAGCACATCTGCTCTCTGCTGATGCGACGAGAGACGACCGAGGAGTAGGTGCAGCGGCATCCGGAGATCGTCGGCCAGGACGCGCATGATTCGCATCATGGTTGCGCTGTCGAGATCATGCGCGATGAGGATTCGCTCGAGAACCATTGCGCTGAGGACCTGTGTTCGGGTCAGTGCCATTTCGGGAAGCCAACTCAGCCGCCACGCTCCCCTGCCGGCTCCGTTGGTAATCCTGGTCGCGGACTCGGTGGATAGCGGGTTCGCGATGGTCGCGTCCGTAACATACAGCGCGTCGATGTGTCCGGCGATCAGTTCGCCATCCGCCCCACCCGACCAGATCGCGGGTCGGGCCACCCGCTCGCGCCACATCGCGCCGGACGTGGTGGTCACCCCGGCGCGTGCGCGGGCGGGAACTTCGGCTCGAGTGATGATGTCGTGTTGCTGGATGACCATGTCGAGACTCCTGGAATACACGATGGGACCGATTAACGAAGTCCAGGATCGTCTCGCGCATGGCCGTTGTCGTCGGCGCTGGCCGCAGTTCGGCGGCCCCACCACCGTGACCGTGCCGATACCTGCTAGCTGCAACTCGGCCTGATCGAGCCCGCTGGATCCGGCCCCCGGGCAGGACGAATCCACCCTGAACCGCGCCGAGCGGTAGCACCGCGCGGTCACATGACAGGTGTGCTGTCCGACGCGTCTACGGGGATCGTGATGTACAGCGACGTACCTATGCCTGTGGGGCTGTCGACGAGTAGGTGGCCGCCCAGCACCTCGATTCGGTCTTTGAGACCGATGAGTCCCGACCCTTTCCTGGCGTCGGCTCCACCGACGCCGTCGTCGCGAATCGACAAACAGAGACTGTCGCCTTTCATCGCCGCCCAGACGGACACTTCGGAGGCTCGGGCGTGTTTTGCGGCGTTCGTGAGCGCTTCGGCCACCGCGTAGTAGGCTCCGATCTCCACCGAATCCGGCAACCGCCGCTCGACCGCGGCGTCGAGGTCCACCGGTACCGGGCAGCGGCGGGCCAGCGCCTTCAAGGCCGGGACGAGCCCGCCTTTCGACAGGATCGCTGGATGAATTCCGCGCGAGAGTTCCTGGAGATTCTCCGTCGCGCCGGCCAGACCGGTCGCGACCCGAGCGATCTGCCCGTTGAGAGCATCGAGTTCAGCGGGCACCGAGTCCTGCAATGAGCGCAATTCGAGCTCGAGAGACACCAGCCTTTGCTGGGCTCCGTCATGCAGATCACGTTCCAGACGGCGCCGTGCCTCGTCGGCGACCGCCACAATCCGGGCGCGCGACGCGGTCAGTTCCGCACGCGATTCAGCGTTGGCGATCGCCGTTGCGACGAGATCTGCGAAGTCGGCGACGCGCGCCTCGGTATCCGGTGGCAGCGGACCGGGCTTGGCGGTTCCGATGATCGCGGCGCCCCACACACTGCCCTCGACGACTATCGGCGCCCCCACCTCGCCGTGCAGGCCGACCTCACGAATGCGCACGGTGGTCCACCCAGGCGAGTCGTTGCTGTCGATCCGGGCCGGCCGGCCGCTGGCGAGAATCAGTCCGACGATGCGGCGGTCCTCCAGCGACCACCTCGAACCGACGGGCCTCGCCGTAGGCGGCAATGCGTCGTCATGAGCCGACATGAGAGTGGCTGTACCGTCGGACTCGTAGCGCCACAACGACGCGTGGGTTGTGCCCAGCGCGCGGGCCAACTGCTCGGCCACAGCCGAGAACACCTCGAAGGCGGGCACACCCTGCGCCACCAGGGTCGCCACTCGCCGCAGCGCAGCCTGTTGCTCGGCCAGCACACCGATCCGGTCGCGGCTCTCCTGCAGCCCGGCTTTGGCCTCCTCGGCTTCCCTGCGGCGTTCATCGGCTTCGTGTGCCCGCAAGCGTGCCAGCCCCGCGATGAAGTTCGTGCACAACGCCGCCGCGAGGAATACGACGACGAGCACGTAGTTCTCGGAATCGAACGGTGGGACCTTGCCTCCGGACCTGGCATCGAAAATGGCCAGGCCGATGGCACTGACCAACGAGGTTGCCACCGCCAAGCCCAATCCCCACACCATGGAAACCACAAGAATGCCGAGCAGATAAACCGGCTCGAACGTCTCGCCGGGTGACAGATCCTGCAGGAGGATGATGACAAACGTCTCCAGCGCGACGACAACCACAACAACCACGATTCCGAGCCACAGCGGCGGTGTCGCCGGACGCAGCAACGCCGACAATGGACCTATTGGTACCGATGGGTCATCCTCGGTCGCGCCCCTGCGCGGCATCTGCAATACCGGCCATATCGCGGCCGGCCCCGACTTCCGGCCACGATCGGACACGTCACCCGGCAACCGATCGCGCATCCGCTTCCCACCAGGAAGCCGCAACCACCTCGGCGGCATGAACTCAGTATCCTCCCGCGCCGCGATCGGACAACCGAGCGGTCGCCTCCGATCGAACGCAGTGCTCTGGACTCGCGGCAGCACGCCGATCTCGGCACATTGCATTTGGTGGGGCGAGCAAGCGCACCGGAACATCGACGGCCACAATTTCCGCGGATGGATGCTGAACGCCGAGACCCGCACAGCTCAGCAGACTCGACGATCACCGACCCGCCGTGCCCGCGCTACGCGGCAACGCCGATGCGAGGTTCCCGCTAGCGGGGATGCGCGCTCGTATCGCGCTCCAGGACACTCGGCTCATGGAGTCATCAGCTCAGCGTTTGCGCTGTTTCATCGTCGATGACAGCGTCGAGTTTCTCGACGCCGGACGCGAACTGCTCGAGCGTGGGGGGATCACCGTCGTCGGCGTGGCGTCGACCAGCACCGCGGCGCTGCGAGGTGTCGCAGCGCTGGGGCCCGACGTAACACTTGTCGATATCGAGCTCGGCGAGGAGAACGGCATCGAACTCGCCGAGCGCCTGCACCGCCATGGAGGAACCGTGCCGCCGCCGGTGATACTGACCTCTGCCCGCGCCGAACAGGACGTCGCGGAGATGATCGCGGCGAGCCATGCGGTGGGCTTCCTGCCCAAGTCCGCGCTGTCGTCCGGCGCGATCCGTGAGCTGCTGCTCGCAGCCGAGGACCAGCGCGATCCGCTCAGCGAGCCTCGAGAAAGGTGACCACCGCGAGAACCCTGCGGTGATCGTCCCCGGTCTCGGGCAGATCCAGTTTGGTCAAGATGCTGCGCACATGCTTTTCGACCGTGCCCTCGGTAACCCACAGCCGACGGGCGATGCCGGCATTGGAGCGGCCCTCCGCCATCAGCGCCAGCACTTCCCGCTCCCGCATGCTGAGCACGGCCAGCGGGTCATCGCGTCGGCGGGCCGACACCAGCTCCTGCACCAGAACAGGGTCGATGACCGACGCGCCCTTGGCGATCCGGCGAAGGGTTTCGACGAATTCCTCCACATCGGTGATCCGGCTCTTGAGGAGATAGCCGATCCGTCGACCTCCGGCCAGCAGCTCGATCGCGTCCTCCACATCGGCGTACGCCGACAGAACCAGGATGCCCGTCTCCGGGAGCTCGCCCCGGATCACCCGGGCCGCGTCGAGCCCCTCGGTGGTGCCCGTCGGCGGCATCCGGATGTCGACCACCACCAGATCCGGCGCTATATCCCGAACCAGCGCCAAGAGTTGCGCCGCGTCTCCGGCCTGCCCCACCACGTCGAACCCGCTGCGTGCGAGCAAGCTCGCGACACCTTCGCGCAGGAGGACGTCATCTTCGGCCACAATTACCCGCAACCGAGTCACAGGCGGGGTCACGTTCACCATCCGGGTTGTCTCGGATTCGTGACGGGCAGGCCCTGCGCCATTGGTGCCCACTCCCGCGGCAGCGGCGATTCGGTCGTCGTCGACATAATTTGCTCGGTCGGCAATCGAGCGCCCAATGCCACCCACCTCCGGTTATCCACCTCGAGCATACCGTCAGCAACCGAGAATAGGGCGTGACAGCCGTGCGCTCCTGTGGCTGGGCGTGTACGGATCTGGGATGCTGCGCATTCGAGCGAGGCGAAATCGACCTGATAATTCGGTAGTTGGCCTCGCAGGCGGTTGAAGTATCCTTCCCGCAGATCGTCACCTCTCCGGATCGCCAACCGACGTCGGCGAGTTCCAGACGTACCACCTCGCCGCCGCGCAACCCCAGCCGCGTCAACGACAACACGATCGCGTGATCGCGGCGGCCGACCGCGCTGTCACGGTCGCACGAGGCGAGCACCGCGCGGATCCCCTCGGCCGACGCCGCCCGCGGCACCCCCAACCGACCAGGATGAGCCCGACCGGCCCGGACAGCGTCGACCAACAGGGCCGGGACATACCCAGCCACGTGCAGGAAACGCAGCAACGACCGTAACGCCGGCAGCGTCGCCATGTCCGGCGGGCGACCCTTCCGGCGTCGCGCCCACTGCATGACATAGCCGGTGACCTGGCCCGAGGACAACCCCAGCAACGAATCACATTGCGCCGGAAGCCACGCCAGAAACACCCGGGCGCACCGCAGATAGTGCGTGACCGTCCCTGCCGACCCCGTTCGGACTCTAGATAACGGCGATACTCGCTCAGCAGAACATCCTACGCAGTGGCCGCGACAGCCGCCGAATATGGTGGAGCAACCCGCAATTCGCGCAGATACCCCATATCGGCATAACCGCGCGAACCGTCACGCCGATGTGCAGGCCCCGAGTGCGACGGTCCCGCAGGAACTCCCCGGCCACCTCGCTCGTCAGTCCCGCGCCGGTCAGACCGCGGCCGGACAGCCAGTCACTCAGATCTGCCAACAGATGCACGTGATCGACGATCGTATCCAGGGCATACCCCTGAGCTGCCAGTTCACGTGGTAACCCGTCCGCGAACGGCGCCAGCGGGCCATCCACGATGATCGGCCCCAGTGCCGTGCTCCACTTCGAGAGTCCATGGTCGTCTCCTATTCGTCGATGAAACTCATCGACCAGAGACACCACCAACCGGACCCACCACCACGAAATACCGCTCAACCAGCCTCAAACAGCAACCTCGCACCCAATCCCCGGCCGCACTTCGGCATTACCGTCGGCTCGTCATAAGGCACCAAGTCCGCGGGTGTGCAACGCCAGTACTCCGGAACCGCGGGTCGTGTGGAGAATTCTCAGCTCGGGGTGTTCCTGGCGTATGCCGGGCGCTCAGGGCGGGCGCTGATCGATAGGGAGCTCGACCTGCCCGAGTCGTGGATCGGTGATCGTGACCGCTGTACTGAAGCAGGAATCCCTGAAAGCCGTTGCAGCTCAGGTCTTCTGACGAAGCCAAGGCTTGCGGAGATGATGATCGCCCGGACCCTGGATGCCGGTGTGGCCGCCGGGTGGGTGGCCGCGGATGCAGCCTACGGCCGCGACGGCCGGTTCCGGACATTCTGCGAGGCCCGCCGCCTGTCCTAAGTGCTCGAGGTGCCGGACCGGCAAACAGTGGCCGATCTCGACGGCCGCCGCCGGGTCGACACCCTCGTCGCCCGGGCGTCCGCACACGCGTGGCACCGGGTCTCGGCCGGGCTGGGCGAGCGCGGTGAACGTGAATACGACCGGGCCTGGGCCACCCTCCCCAACTTCGGTGACCTCCCCGCCGGATACACACGAACCATGCTGGCCCGCCGATCCCTCGACGACCCCACCGATATCGCCTACTACCTGCGCTTTCACCCCGCCACCATCGACCGGGAACAGGTCGTGGCCGTCGCCGGCTCCAGGTGGGCGGTCGAGGAATGCTTCCAAGCCGCCAAGGATCAATGCGGCCTCGACCACTACCAAGTCCGCAAATGTTGAGCGCGATCAAGCCGACCATTTAGGACAAGGGACAGTTGCCGACGGAGAAGGCTCATGACGATTCTTCCTGTCGCAGGCCCAACCGCGGCAGATTTATACTCCGGTTTCCCTCTCGGTTGTTCCATGCGCGATACATCAATAAGTCTGGGTCAGCGATACCTAACCCATCGCGCAAACCAGTAACGGTTATGGTGTCATGGTAGCCAACGCTCGGTACATTGCCGTGATCATAGGCCATGGCAATTCAATCCACCACTTACCGTCGTGCCTGGGGCTCGGCGGCTGCCAGCCGGCGCCAGCGATCGCTCGGCGCCCAGCAACACCCGGTCTGCTTCGACAGTCAGAAAGTCGTCACCGACCAACTCTGCCTCGACCGCGTGATTTCCTTGCGCGAACTGAACGTAACGGCCCATGCCACCGCCAGCTTCGGAGATGACGAGCAACGCGCCCGCTGGAATTTCTCGCAGTTCTTCGGCCAACCCGCTGGCGAACCGAGCCCATTCGGTCAATTCGATTCCCACCTCTGTTGTTCTACGATTGCGTCGTGCTCAGCCAGGTAAGTATTGGTCACCAAATATTGACCCGAAACTAAATGGTGGAAGCGTAAGCGGTGTGTGGCGCCTGGAAGTAGCCGCGGACTCGGTCGGGCAGTTTCTGGACGCGGTGGAAGAAGGAGCGGACGGCGGACTCCATCTGGTCGCGGCTGGTGATGACCTGGTCAGCGAGGGCGCTTTTGAGGTCGGCGTTGACCAGCTCGTCAGGGTTGAGGTGCGGGGCGTACGGGGGCAGGAAGAGCAGCTCGATCCGGTCGGTGCGCGCGGCGACCCAGTCGGTGACCGCTCGCGACCGGTGCACGGGGTGACCGTCGAGAACGAGGTGGATCTTCTCGGTGTGCTGGCGCAACAGCCTGGTAAGGAACTCCAGGAACTGTGGGGTGGCGAACCGGCCTTTGAACAGAGTGAAGTGCATGTCCCCGCGCGGGGAGATCGTGGACAATGGCGTTGAGGGAGAACCTTTTACCGGTCCGGGCCACCGTCGGAGTCTGCCCGCGCCGTCCCCAGGTGCGCCCGGACAGGTGATCGGAGCGGACACCGACCCGGTCGACGAACAAGATGATCGCGCTCTCGGCTTTCGCTCGTTTGGCCAGCGCCGGGTAGGTGTCGGTCACCCAAACCCGCATCGCTTCGGAATCGGCCCCGATCGCGCGGCGATCCGGCCGCTGAAAGGTGAACCCCATACGGCGCAATACCTTTCCCATCCCCTGTTCGGTGTAGGACACCCCGAACAGCCTGCGAGCCAGCTCGGCGACCTTCGCGTTTCCGCGCTGCGCCAGGTCGTGCTGCAGGCACCGGCACCGGTGGTCGCCGACGCCCTCGGCATCCACTACACCACCGCCCACCGACATCGCGACCAGGCCGGCGACACCTGGAACCGCTATGGACCGGGCGATCACGACCGCTGAAGACTATCGATCCGGTCGGCCCGAATACCGACTACCTGAATACCGGTCCCTGCCAGTCCGGGACCCCCGTGGTGCCGACGGTGAAATCCACGAAGATCGTGCCGATCGGCTCGACGGCGAGTCGACGGGCGGCTTCGGACGCCGGGTCCGTGTATCGGCCTCGGCGCCGATGGTGTCGAGGTTCGTTGTATCGGACATGAGTCTTCGCCTTTCCGAAACCGACAGGCTCGTATAGGAGACGGTAGGCGGGCCGGGCTGGCCCATGCTCGGAGCAACCTGTGTCTACAGTTGCAGCACGGTTACAACGGCTACCACAGGGTTGCGTTCGGGTATCACACCTGGTGATATACAAAACTCACAGTATCGTAATTGGCGGAGGTGTCGAACCGGAACACCGGAGCCCGGGGGCAACCCCGGGCAACCGCAATCACCCGGTCCGAGGCACCAGCACAGCGATCACCGCGTAGGCGCAGGATCGCATCGGCATCCAGTACGGAAGGGAACACACGCATGTCAACAATTGGTTTCGTCGGTCTGGGGGCTATGGGGAGTCGCTTCGCGCGTCGTCTGCTGGACGGGAACACCGTGTGCGGCACCAACCGCACACCGGCGAAAGCCGCCGGTCTCGTCGCACGCGGCATGATCTGGCGGGATACACCACGCCAGGTCACCGGCTCGGTGGACGTCGTTTTCACCATGGTCTCCGACGACACGGCCCTGCGGGCGGTCCACGAAGGCCCCGACGGCATCCTGGCCGGACTGCGCCCCGGACACGTCATGGTCGACATGAGCACCGTCGGCCCCAGCACCGCGGCCGAACTCGCCGACCGGGTCGAGTCCCGGGGCGCGCACATGGTCAGCGCGCCGGTGTCCGGCAGTGTGCCCGCCGCCGCCGAGGGCAGCCTGGTCATCCTCGCCGGTGGGCCGTTCGGGGCGGTCACCGCGATCAAACCCCTGCTGTACCGCCTGGGCCGCCAGGTCGCCTACGTCGGAACCCGGACCCAGGCCCTGACATTGAAATTGGCGATGAACGTCGCTCTGGCCAACCAGGTCCTGGCGTTCAGCGAAGCGCTGATGCTGGCGGAAAAGGCGGGGATCGACCCCGCTCAGGCCGCCTCGGTGATGACCGACAGCCCGATCGGATCACCCGCGCTACAGACACGCGCGCCGATGGCCCTGCACCTACCCCACCGCGAGTGGTTCGATATGCGCGCCATGCGCAAGGACCTGCGCCTCGCCCGCGAGACCGCGGCCGGTCTCGGCATGCAGATGGCCACCGCCGCGGTCGCCTCCGAGGCCGTGGACATGGCCGTGGATCACGGATATGCCGACCGGGACCTGGCCGGGCTGTATGCCGCCCTGCACGGCCGGATACCCGCCACCGACGGCCCTGTCCGGAGCCGGCGGTGACCGAGGCATCTGCGACCGTGCGCCGCGGCCGGCCGCGCAACGAGCAAGCCCGCGAGGCGATCCTGGACGTGGCGATGGACTCGTTGCTCGCCCACGGCGTCGCCGCCATGAACATGGACGTCGTGGCCGCGGCGGCCGGGGTCAGCAAGGCCACCATCTATCGCTGGTGGCCGAGCAAGGAAACACTCGCCATGGACGCGCTGTATCGGACGTGGGAATCGGCTCCCACGACCCCCGATACCGGATCACTACGTGATGATCTGCGAAACCTGTTGTGGCCGTGGACAGAACTGATCACCCGCCGCCCCTACGGGCGCGTCATCGCCGGACTGCTCGGGCACGTGGTCACCGACCCGGATTTCGCGCTCACCTACCGCGCCCGCTTCCTGGACCAGCGCCGCGACCACGGCAGGCTGATCCTGCAGGAGGCCATCGCCCGCGGCGAGATCCCCGCCCGCACACGCGTCGAAACCGTCCTGGACATGCTCTACGGACCGGTCTACCACCGGCTGATGCACGGCCACGCACCACTGGACCGCACCTTCGTCGAGGACATCGTCGACATCGTCCTGGACGGCATCCGGCCCCGAACCGACACCACCATCACCCGGCCGCAGCTCCGGCACGAACCCTGGCCCTCGACGCGGCCGGGATCCGAACTGCACAAATTCACCGAACACCGCTAGGAGGACATATGGCAACGAAGGCTTTGACCACCACCGAACTGGGCTCGACCGGCATGCGGATCACTCGCGTCGGCTTCGGGGCGTGGGCCATCGGCGGCGGTGAATGGGAATTCGGGTGGGGCCCACAGCACGATTCCGACTCGATCGCGACCATCCAGCACGCGCTCGAGGCGGGCGTCAACTGGATCGACACCGCCGCCGCCTACGGGTTCGGCCGATCCGAGCGCGTGGTCGGCGCGGCCCTGCGGGACAGCGGGGCGCGCCCGTTCGTGTTCACCAAGTGCTCGTTGCTCGACGACGGCACCGGGCACGTGCAGCACAGCCTGCGCCGGGAATCGGTACTCCGGGAGGCCGAGGCCAGCCTGGAGCGGCTCGGTGTGGATGCCATCGACCTGTATCAGATCCATTGGCCCGACCCGGATTCGGAGATCGAGGAAGGCTGGGCCGCACTGGCGGAATTGAAGGAACAGGGCATCATCCGGCACATCGGAGTATCCAACTTCGACGTCCAGCAGCTACGCCGCATCGCCTCGATCACACCGGTCGAAACCCTGCAACCGCCCTACTCGCTGGTCGACCGGGCCGCCGAAACCCAGGTCCTGCCCTACGCCGAGCAGACCGGGATCGGAGTAATCGTCTACTCACCGATGGGATCAGGGTTGCTGACCGGCGCCATGAGCCGCGCACGCGCGGCCCGGCTACCCGGCAACGACTGGCGCGCGCACGACGCCCGCTTCACCGAACCGCAACTGTCGCACCATCTGTCGACCACACAGCGGCTACGCACGGTCGCCGACCGTTACGGCCTCACACCCGGCGCCATCGCGGTCGCGTGGACACTGAGCAATCCCGCAGTGGACGCCGCGATCACCGGCTACCGGCGACCCGAGCAGGTCGATCCGATCATCGCCGCCGCGGATCTACGACTCACCGAGGACGACCTCACCGAGATCGACCCCGAACGGCAGCAGCGATGACCGCCATCGACCGAAACTTGCGCCATAGACCTATCCATCACCCCTTTCCCCACTCCATCACCCCTTCCCCACGAACAAGCCGCCTGGGACGACAAGGGCGACGACAGCGTCCTCGACGGCATCGGGCCTCGAAACATCTTGGCCAGCAACAATTTCGACTAGAATCAGGAGCGCATCATGACAACTCTGCAATCCCCCGCTTATTTTCGCGCCTCGACAAAGCTCGCCGGGCATCTCCAGCGCGTCCTGACCGATCTGATCGCATTGCACCTCAACGGCAAACAGGCGCACTGGAACGTGGTCGACCACAACTTCCGGGACCTGCATCTGCAACTCGACGAGATCGTCGACCTGACACGCGAATACAGCGACACCATCGCCGAACGCATGCGCGCCCTGGACGCGGTCCCCGACGGCCGCCCGACCACCGTGGCCCAAGCAACCACACTGCCGCTGCTGCCTCCCGGTGAACAGAGCACAACCGACACCGTCGACGCACTCACCGCACAGCTGCGCGGAGCGGCGGCAACCGCACGCGAGATCCACGACGATATCGACGCCGAGGACCCCTCGACCGCCGATCTGCTGCACCAACTCATCGACGCGCTCGAGATACAGGCATGGATGCTCAGCTCGGAAAACCGAGAGATCTGATCACCCATCCAGCGGCGGAGCCGCAGGCGACTCCGCCACCGCGCGCTACCTGGCATACCCCTAGCTGCGCGAGCACGACCCGCTCCACCACAACGCAGACGGCTCGATCCTGCTCATCCGATATCCGGGCGTGCGTACGGTCTGGCGCGAACCCACCACGTCGGTCCACAAGGCCAGCGTGTTCCACGACCGGTTACTCCGACGATCGCGATTCGGTCGCCGCGGCACCGCGCCGGTTCGAACGACAACAGCAAGATCAGGCCAAGACCACGTTTCCTGACCGCTACCCCGGCGGTGCCACATGAATCCTCTGCCGCAGCGCCATCTGCACGTGGACTCCGGGCCACTGCATCTGGACTATCAAGGACCCGCGGACCAGGTCCTCGAGGTCGCAGCCGATCTGGCGGCCGGCGGCCAGTGCACCGTCCGGGTGGACGACGAACTACATCCCGGTCAGATCCCTTTGCCGTGCGCGCAGCTGTGGGATCCACCTCCGCAGCCAGGAAACGGAATACCTGTGGATCGCGATGCTACGAGAACGGAACTCGAGAACATGCCAGACCCGGAAGGCGCATCCGACAACAACTCGGAGGAAGAAAGGATGATCGGCACACCCGTAGGTACAGCCGCAATGAATATTCCCGCGGCAGACCCCCATGAATGTGGTCGAGAGCAGGCCGGTTGACGGATTCCATGCTGCATCCTCCTGGGCAGGATAGCCGGGAATGTGGAGCACCTCGTCGATCCACCAGTCGGACCACCGTATTCAGGGCACTGTCAGCTTGAGTCAACCTAATTGGCCGGAAGGACGATTCGGGGTGATGAGCCGTGGCTTGGACGAAATGTCCTGTCCCAGTCGCCGATCAGGCGGCGGCCGTGGGCATCGCCCCGGTGATCTCGTTCCAGACCGCGAAGTGGTCGGCCATCACCTGTCGATAGTCGGCCGCCGACAGCAGGTGCCGACGGGGCCGAAAGTGCGGCGAGATGCCGCTGAACGCGGACAGGAACCGTTGCGCGTGCCGGATCGACTTGAAGCGTTTCATCGCCCGCTCGCGTTGCCGGGTCGGCTGGTGAGAGTTCGCGGCGCGGTTGTTCAGGTACTTCGACCGGCGATGCTGCACCGAGGGCATGAGCTCGCGGTGCGCCACCCGGTAGCTGGCGAGCTTGTCGGTGACGATCACCCTGGGCACGTACCGCAGGCCCTCGAGCAGTCGGCGGAAGAACTTCTTTGCGGCCACCGCGTTTCGGCGCGACTGGACCAGAATGTCGAGCACGTTGCCGTGCTGGTCGACCGCGCGCCACAGGTACCGCTGTGCGCCGTTGATCTGGACACGTCGACACCACGTTCGAGCATCAGCTCCTGCACGTCGCGCAAGCTCAACGGGAACCGGTGGTACAGCCAGACGCAATGGCTGATGACCTCGGGTGGAAACCGGAACCCCTTATACGACGAGCCTGCAGCGGTCACGATCGTCGATCCTGCCCCACCTCACCTTCCCGGCTCACCAACCTGACAGTGCCTGATCGAGGCCGAGCTCGGCGGCGCGGAGGGCGGCCAATTCGAGCGCGAGTTCGTTGTCGGCGGTGCCGTGGTCGCTCAGGATCAGTGGATCCAGCCGATCGCACCGGGAGCGGCGCGGTTGATCAGTCGTCGTAGTGTCCGTCGTGGGCGGCGTGGCGGTGACGGTCGTCCGACCACTCGCGAAGGAGACTCTTCCGATCAACGACTTCAGGCCTCCGCGGGGTTCTCGCGGGGGTGCGGGAAAACCGTGGTGCCGGTGCAGCCTGCATCACCCCGTCGATTTCGATAACGGTGCCCCGCTCGCGGAGATACGAATCTGTCGCAACCTCGTCGAACATGAGCTGGTATTCGGGCAAGAAACACACTCACGGTGCCAACCTACAGGCACTGTCGGCGCCGAATGGGTTGCCGCTGTGGGTATCTGACGCCGAACCCGGCTCGGTCCACGACATCACTGCCGCCCGCGCCCACGTGCTCGGCGCCCTGTACTGGGCCGCCTCCCAGCTGGATCTGCCCACCCTGGCCGACGGCGGCTACGACGGCGTCGGTGCCGGCGTGCACACGCCGGTCAAGCAGCCCTCCGACGGCCGCGACCTCGATCCCGACACCCGCACCCGCAACCGGCTGCTGCGCGGGCTGCGTTGCCTGGGCGAACGCGGCTTCGCCGTGCTCACCGGACGCTGGCGGGCCCTGCGCCACTTCACCACCAGCCCCGAAAAGATCGGCGACATCGTCAAAGCCGCACTCGTCCTCACCCATTTCGAACACGGAATAATCACATGAAACTCGCTGAGATCATTTCAGTGTGTTCGAATATGTGCAGTGTGAGCCCGGTATCGTAGGTCAGGGCGCCTTTCGCCATTTCTGGCGGACGAAGGCTCAATTGCCATGAATGGCGCAGGTTACAGTAATTGAGCTATTGACCAGGAACTAAATGGTTGAAGCGTAAATGGTGTGTGGGCCATGGAAGTAGCCGCGGACGTGGTCGGGCAGCTTCTGGACGCGACGGAAAACGACCGCACTGCCAGCTCCATCCGGTCGCGGCCGATGATGGTCTTGTCGGCCAGGGTGCGTTTCAGGTCGGCGTTGACCAGTTCGTCGGGGTTGAGGTGCGGCGCGTAGGCCGGCAGATAGTGCAGTTCGATCTGTTCGGCGTGCTCGGCCATCCACTTCTTGGTGGCCTTCGAGCGGTGGACGGGATGCCCATCGAGGACGAGGTGGATCTTGGTGTCGTATCCGCTGATCAGACGCTGGCAGAAGGCGAGGAACTCGGTGGTGTCGAATCGTCCGGTGAACACGGTGAACCGCATGTCCCCACGCGGGGAGATCGCCGACATCGCGTTGAGTGAGAACCGCTTTCCCGTCCTGGTCACCGTCGGAGTCCGCCCGACCCGGCCCCACGTCGAACCCGACAGATGATCCGGACGCACCCCGACCTGGTCGGCGAACAGGATCACCGCGTCCTCGGATTCGGCGCGTTTCACCAGCGCCGGATAAGTGACATTCACCCACTCCGCCATTGCTTCGGGGTTCGCCTCGATCGCCCGCCGATCAGGGCGCTGGAACGACAATCCCATGCGCCGCAACAGTTTCCCCATACCACGCTCGGTGTAGGACACCCCGAACAGTCGCCGAACCAGCTCGGTCGCCTTGCGGCGCGTCCACAACTTCCCGTCCAGATCCAACTGCTCGGGCTCGAACTCGATCAACGCCCGCTCCTGCGACCGCGTCAGTTTCCGCAGCTCACCAGCCTTGCGGCCCGGCCGCCGCGACTCCAAACCCTCGACACCACCAAAGGCGAAGCGGGCCTTCCAATTCCGGATCGAGTTCGCCGACACCCCGAACACCCGCACAGCCTCCGCGTCGGCCATCCCCTCCCGCAACGCCGCGACCACACGCATCCGCAACGCCTCCTGCTGACCGGGCGAAAGCCTGCGCATATCCACCCTGAGATCATCACCCACCCGGCATACCTACACGAACACCACCACACCCACAAACATTCAGTTCCTGGTCAATATATAGACCCAAGAGCGCCTACGGCGCGCACCGCGTCTGATGGAACGTCGCCGCGGCGCGTCGGCACGTCGGCGACGCGTTGCGCCTCCAATGTCCCTGTGGCTGGCTTTTGGAATATCCGAACAGTGCTGGGCACGACGTGAGCTGTACCCGGCATGGTCTCCCGTAGCCCGGGCACGAACCGGCCGGCCTCTGCCAACGGACTGGCTGTGGTTCAGTCCACGCCCTCGGGCTTCTCGAGTGGGATCGTCGCGAGCAATGACGTCCCGTCGCCGGCAGGACTCGCGATCTCCATCCGGCCGCCGAGTGCCTCGACGCGGTCGATCAGGCCGATGATCCCCGACCCTCTGCAGATGTCGGCGCCTCCGATGCCATCGTCTCGAATCGAGAGACGAAGCGTCGCACGGTCGGCTTCGACGCGTGCGTTCACCTGTGAGGCTTGTGCGTGCTTGGCCGAATTCGTGAGTGCCTCTGCCGCAACGTAATACGCGGTTACTTCGGCAGACTCCGGCAACCGCCGGTCGACATGAAGATCGAGTTCGACTGGGACGGTGGAGCGGCGGGCGAGCGTCTTGAGCGCAGGCCCAAGGCCCTTCGACAGGATCGCCGGATGGATGCCCCGGGAGATCTCTTGTAGATCCTCGGAGACTCCGGTCAGTCCCGAAACGATGTGAGAAATCTGCCCCCTGAGCGCGTCGAGTTCGGTTGGCACCGAAGCCTCCGCCGAGCGGAGTTCCAGCCCGAGTGAGACCAGCCGCTGTTGGGCTCCGTCGTGCAGATCGCGTTCGATGCGGCGCCGGGCGTCATCGGCGGCCGCGACGATCCGGGCGCGGGACGCGGTGAGTTCGGCGTGGGCCTCGGCGTTCGCGATCGCGGTCGCGACGAGATCGGTGAAGTCCGCGACGCGTGCCTCGGTGTCGGCTGGCAGGGGCTCGGGTCGTGACGAGCCGACGATGGTCGTACCCCACACGCGGCCGTTTACCACGATCGGCGCTCCGACTGCCCCACGGAGACCGAGCTCACGGATGCGCACGGCAGTCGAACCGGCAGCGTTCTCGTAGCTGTCGACCCGGGCGGGGCGTCCGGTACGTAGCACCATCGCCGGAACGCTCTCACCCTCGAGGGAGAACCGGGTGCCGACCGGCATCTTCGTCACTCCGGGCTCGTCGCGGGCCGCGACGACGATGGCTGTGCCGTCGGGCTGGTAGCGCCACAAGGCGGCGTAGTGCACACGCAGGCAACGGGCCAATTCCTCGGCCACCGCCGGGAACACCTCGCCGGAGGTGGCCGCGCGCGCGACCAGCGTCGCAACCCGTCGCAACGCGGCCTGTTGCTCGGCGAGCACCCTGAGCTGGTCACGGCTTTCCTCCGCCTCCCGACGGCGTCGATCTGCATCAGCGGCGCGTGTCCTGGCCAGCCCCGCGAGGGTGTGGGCCGACAGCGCAACCACAAGAGAGATCGCGATCACCACCCAGTCGTACACCCGGATCGGTAGGGAGCTCACTGCGGGCCAGTTCTGGAAACAGATGAAGGCGAGGGAGCTGGCCACCGACGTGATCACCGTTAACCCAAGCCCCCAGCCGGCCGCCACGACCACGACGCCGAGCAGGTAGACCTGTCCGAACTGGACGTGGGGAGCGACCCTTGTGTTGAGCAAGTACACCACCAGGGTCTCGGCCACGATGAAACCGGCGGCGACCGCGATTCCCGGTGCGAGGGGCGGAGCCGTGGGGCCCAGCAATAGCGACACCAAGCGTGCGCGAAGTGATCGCAAGCCTACTTCCGCACCAGAAGCGTCGGGCAGCTGTAACTGTCTTTGCGCCACCACGCAGGCTCACATCAATCTCGGCGGACCAGGGCGTCGAGATGGCCCACACACCGAGGCAGCGAGGTCACGGATCGCGCCCGACGACAGCGCGAACTTGGACACGAAGCCCACTGCCGGGCTCGCGGCAATCATGTCGGCGAAGTCTTGCGCGGCGTGGGCAGAGGTCATTATCACCGGTGACGGCGCAGGCCACCCATCCCGGTGCAGGTGCTCGGCGAGTTCGAACCCGTTCTCCTCACCGAGATCAACGTCGACCAACGTCACGTCCGGCCGCAGATCCTCGACACCCTGGAGCGCCTCAGCGCTGGTCGAGGCTACGCCGACAACGGTGATGCCCTCACGTTCGAGCAGGTCGCGCGCAGCGTCGCGAAAGGCGGCGCTGTCATCAACGATGAAGCAGCGCAACAGCTCGAGTTGCAGCACCATGACTTCAGTTTCTCTGAGCGCGCCGCCTGCGCGCATTCCCGCTAGCAGGAACTTCGCGGACCTCGGCATCGACCCTGACGAGTTGTCCAATCCCGGGCAAGCCACCGTGTCATCAGCGGTCGTGTTCACCCTGGGCGCGGTCATTCGGTTGATCGCAATTCACGACACCGCCGATATGTCAACGGACATACACGTCGCCGCAGTACCGGCCGCAGTGATGGAGAGCGGACGTCGCATAGCGTGATCCTGTTCTATGAGCGGATATCGCGACCACGGGTCCATACAGCACTGTCGACCGGCAAGCGTAACGCGGACGACGGGCTGGGCAGCGTCGCCGTAGCAAGCGTGTCAACCGGACATACCCGCGGGTCGAGCAGCTTCATACCCCGGTTGCCCGTTCCGCCAGAAGCCCCACGTCTCGCCTTTGCGGCGTATCCAGGCCCACCCGCGCGGCCCAAGCCCAACCACCCAGCGGTGTTTGCGCCCACGCTCGAATACTGCAGCACCCGACTAACGATTGTCCACCAGTGAAATAGGCAGAATCACCTCTTACGCAATGTATTTCAACTTTGGCGTGCCGCTGCCGCGGCCTAGGCGGGTTCACGCGGTCGATTGCGCGCAGCAGTTCTGGATACGCGCTGGAGGGGCGCTATCAGGCGTCGGGAACAAACAGGTCCAGGTGCGAGCAGGTTCGGCAGCGGTACGAATCAACCCGGAAATGAGGCCCCAACGCGGCTTTGAGCTTGGCGACGAATGAGCCCGCGTTCGGGGTCGGGACCCAGTCGATACCAATACCGCCCCCGGTCATGAACAGTCCCCGCGCGAGATCAGTACCGCCGCAGTGGGTGCAGCGCCGTTCGGTCACGCCGACCGCTCCGCAACGCTCGGTTCCCGCTTCCGGCAACCGCCCGGCGCTACTAATCGATCGGTAATCCGATCCGGTCGTCTGCTTCGTACTTGCACACGCGAATCATGGCAGTGCCGATCGCGCGTCGCCAGCCTCGCCTCCGGCGACATCGGAATGAATACTGCAACACCCGAATAACGACCGTCCACCAGTGATCGAACTGACGCTGCGCGCCCGGAACGGGCACAGGGAAGTCACTGTACGCCAATGGGTTCCAGCCGACGCAGTCAAGTTACCAACCGCCGAGGAACTGCAGCGGGCACTGGGCCACGGCGGCCCGCGACACCGCCGCGAAGCACCCGTAACAGATGCGGAAGCGCGCTAGTACGCAAAAGCGCCGCAGGTCATAGTTCGGACCGTGCCGGGTGATCGGCGGCCATTTGCCATCTATTCGCCATAAATCATCCAGACGTCGTCGGCGGGCTGTTCGCCTTCCGCATGATCGGGTTTCGGTGAGGGACCGGCTACATAGTAAATCCGCGGCACCCTGGTCGACGTCGTATGCGAGAGTCACCCGATCGTGCAGCAGCCCCCCTCGGCCGGTGTCGGTTTGGGGTACACCCGCGTGTCGTGACCGCTTTTCAGGTGGTGGGTCGCGGGTGTCGGGTGATGGGGGTGGGCCGGTAGTGGCGGCCGCCGATGATCGTCGGTTGGCGGTGCACCTTCGGGTCGGGCACGATGGTGAGGTCGCGGGGGCTTGTGATCAGGGTGATCGGCCCGGTAGCGGTGGTCATCACGATTTCTCCTCGTGGGTCCGTAGCCTGGGTGGGTTCAATCGCCCAGGGAGGTGATGTGCCCGAACTGGTGCTCGTAGCTGTTCATGGCTTGATCGAGAGTGCGCATCAACCGGAATATCAACGAGGGTGGGAACTTCACTCGTGCGGTGAGGAGCACGGGTTGCCGCATCACCGGTCCGTGTTGTCCGGCTCCGGCGGGTTCGGCGGGCAGGTAGACCAGGAAATCCACGGTGAAGTCGGTGCGGTTGTACCAGCAGGTGAACCCGTTGGCGTACACCCCCGCACTCAGGGTGTCCGGCACGATCACCTCGACATCGATATCACCGTCGTGCGGACCGGGCGGGGTCGGGTCATCGCTCACGACCGTGCACCCTCCGTTTCCCTGTTGTCCCGCACAGGCCGTGCGGGGCGGCGGCCGTACCGGTTTCCCTGTACGCCCGCCGCGCCGGCACCTTCCCTTACAGATACAGACAGTGTGTGCCCGCAGGCCCTGCGGTCAGTTTCCCTGCAGGTGGCGGGCCTGCTGGCGGATCTGGTGCAGGGCCATCTCCCACTGCCCGGCCCGGTCCTGGGCGCGGGTGCCTTGGTCCTCGGCCTGCTGGGCGAGCTGGGTGGCCTGATCAGCCTGATCGGCCGCCGAGGACGCGCGTTGCTGGCACTGGGTGGCTTCGCTCTGGGCCTGCTGGGCCTGGGCCACGGCACGGTCGGCTTCGGCTTGGGCCTGCTGGGCCTGATTCGACGCCTGCACCGCGGCCTGGCGAGCCTGCTGCGCCTGCTGATTGGCCTGGCTGGCGTTCTGCTGCGCGGTCTGGGCCTGATTCTGTACCTGCCTGGCCTGGGCCTGGGCCTGGCGGGCAAGCCCGGAGGCTTGCATCGCGTACTGGCGTGTGCTCTGGGCCTCCTGCCGGGCTTCGTCCATGCGCATCCGCAGCATCTCGATCTCCCCGCGCACATCGGCCACATCCCCACGCTGGCCCTGCGACGAGTTGGACCGGCTCTCCGTGCTCGTATCCTGCTGCACTGCCATTTTGAGCTCCCTTCCGAAAGAGTGGATTCGTTGGATTCCGACTGGGACGAACTCGCGTGACCGACTGATACTCGCACCACAATCACCGAACATCAGCAACCTTGTGGCAATCATATGGAAATCGTGATGAAACACGCCCGGAGCCACTCGCGCAACGCCCGGATCGCCCGGAACGGGCCGATCGGTGTTATTTCCGGTTCGGTCACGACAGGTGTCGTAGCCCTGGGTGAGGGCTGCTGTCTCGCGGGCTGTGGTACGCGCAAAGCACGACACGTGCAGCCTGCCGGGTTTTTCGGCGACGCAGGTGATCGGAGCCGTATCTCCGGTAACCGGGTCATGCCCATCGTCGGGGATTCGGGCGTACCTCGGGCAGGGGTGGTAGTTCGATCGTGGGTCGTCGAGGTCACGGCGTCACGGCGCAGCCGGGTACAGAACGCCTCCAGTGATCCGTAGCGGGCCAGGATCTGCTCCAGCAACCGCCACGCAGCCCCATCGGACCCGTCGAGTACTGCCGCCTCCACCTGTTGCCCCTTTTCTGCACGCGTCAGCCGATCGGCGGGTGAACAAACACATCTATGGCCGTAGCTTGCGGGCGAGGAACTCCGCGCGGAACGGAGCGGAATCCGATCGCAAGCCCGCAAGGTGTTTCGGGGGCCGCGCAGAGTCCTCGCTGTCCCACCGCGAGCAGGCCGAGTACCGGTCTACGGCGGTGCCGGCAGGGTGATGGTGGCGGCTGCGGAGTTCCCGATCTCGATGTGCCGAGCATCGGGTGCGGCGGCGCGCATGGCCGCGAGGGCGGGTTCGCCCCAGAGTGGGTCGATGATCACGTTCACCCCGGACTCGCCGGCTGCGTGCTGGAATGCTGTGGGCAGATCGGTGCTGTCGTCGAGGACGACTGTGGCATCGGCGCCTCGCTCGCGCAGGCGTTGCAGGCGGTCGGGGTCGCGGTCGGCGGCGATGACGCGGCCGGCGCCTTGTACCTTGGCCGCTTGCACCGCGACCGATCCCACCGCGCCACCGGCTCCGAGCACGAGGACGGTTTCGCCGGGCTGCAGCTGCGCTCGCCAACTCAAGGCCATGCGGATGTACGGGATCAGCGCGGGCCAGGCGTTCTGGCTTGGCGAAGCAGGCCAGGGGAGCCGAAGCCGGGCCTGGCCTGGCTGCTACGCCCCCAACCGCCGTATGTGCCTGGGGCGGTGTGGCGCGAGTGGCGGCGTAGTTTCACCGAAGGTTCGGATAGACGGCGGAAACTTCCCGACCCTGCGGCCCCCTTCCGTCGCGCGCTTAACGGTTGCCGCGGGCCCCGATCCGAAATACTCAGGCGTGCAGCGATTCCCGCCGCCGGACCAGGGTGTTCACCACCGGATATCCGGCGCAGACCAGCACGGTCCACACCACGCCGACGATGATCGCCGTGCGACCGCTGTCGGTGAAGAACAGCAGCACCACGACCAGGCCCAGGAAGGCCAGGGCCAGGACGGTGCTGACCGGCGCACCGGGCAGACGGTAGTCCGAGGCCGGGAGTTCCCCGCGCCGGACGCGCGCGCGATACACCATGTGGCACAACAGGATCACGCCCCACACCACGATGATGCCGATGGTGCTGACCGAGGTGATGTAGGCGAACGCCTGCTTCGGCGAGATCACGTTGACGATCACGCCGATCACCATCGCCGCCGCGGAGGCGATGATGCCCGTGTACGGCACCTGCCGGCTGCTCAGTGCGCCCAGCCCGCGCGGCGCCTCACCGTGTTGCGCGAGGCTGCGCAGCATGCGGCCGGTGGAGTAGATACCCGAGTTGCACGAGGACAGCGCCGCGGTCAGCAACACGAAATTGATCAGGTCGGCGGCGCCCGGGATGCCGACCTTCTCGAAGACCTCGACGAACGGGCTTGCGCCGGAACGGAAGTTGGTCCAGCTCAGCACCGACATGATGATCACCAGCGCGCCACAGCGCGCCGACGTAGAACAGACCGATCCGCAGCGGCAGCGTGTTGATCGCCTTGCGCAGCGTCTTGCGGGGTTCGCGCGCCTCGCCCGCGGTCACACCGACCAATTCCCCGCCGACATAGGCGAACACCACGATCTGCAACGCCAGCAGCGCCTGCCAGGGGCCGTTCGGGAAGACACCGCCACCACAGGCTGCGTCGGTCGATGTCGATTCCCCGGCCGAAACGAAACATGAACCCAAAACGTGGGGATTCCGTGGGGCTGGGCCAAATACAACAGGTCAGGACCGATACAATACCAGTCCTGACCTGCCGTTCTGGTGGTCCTAACGCTAATCAATCCGAACCACCCGACGGCCGAAGGGCCGACGCTCCGGATCAAGCCGGTCGCCACGCGGATGGCAACATCGAAGGCGTGACCTTTGGTTTTGGCGGTTCGCGGGTTATCGGTGCTCCTCGCGCACCTTCATGATCGGCGGCGCTGAAACACCCACTCGACAGATATCCCGGTTGTGACCATCGGAAAACACTCGCTATGGCGCAGAAGCGGACGTTTCGGCTAGGCGGGTCGGTGTTGGGCGAGGGTGCGGAAAGCGTCCATCGGTGACGCTCCGGGCTCGCTGCTGAAGGTCTGGATTCCTACGTGGTTGGCACCGGCGGCCAAGTGTTCGTTGACGCGTTGGTAGATCGCTTCCGGGGATCCGTGGGCGACCAGAGCGTCGATGAGTGCATCGCTGCCGGAACCGGCGACGTCGGCTTCGGTGAATCCATGGCGGATCAGGTTGCTGGTGTAGTTGCGCAGGCCGAGGTAGGGGTTATTGCACCGCAGGGCGGCCGATCCTGCGGGCCTCTTCGACGTCTTCGGTGAGCACCACCTTGTGTTCGGGTGCCAGAAATGCGTTGGGGCCATGAGCTCACGGGCGTACCGAGTGTGTTCTGGCACAGTGAGGTATGGGTGTGCTCCCCGGGTTCGCTCGCCGGCGAGCTTCAGCGTCTTGGTCCCGAGTGCCCCAATCACGATGGCCTCGGCAGGTACGCGGTCTTCGAGCAGTGTGTCGACGTAGTGGACCATGCGCTCGTAGGGCTTTTGGTAGCTGTCGCGGCTTTCGGGGTGGCCCAGGCCGATGCCGAGCAGCAGGCGTGGCCCGTGGTGGTCGACGATGCGGTGGTAGTGGTGGGCGATGCTGTGAGCGTCGTCTTGCCACATGTTGATGATGGCGCTGGCGATGATCGCGGTGCGGGTGGCTTCAATCATCTGCTCCAGTAGGTTCATGTCGCCGACGGGGTCGGCGCCGATGCCGACCCAGATGGTGTCGTAGCCGAGTTCTTCTAGTTCAGGCGCGTATTCGACCCGCGGGGCATTGCCGAGGGCGGGATTCAGCCATGCACCGTAGGTTCCGAGCTGCTTGTACACGGTGGTGTCTCCTTCGGGTGATTGCGTCGTTTGCGCGCGGAGGTATGACGGGTGAGACAGGCGTCATCCACACGTGCTGGCCTTGTGCCGGTCAGCCGGTTGTTATGGTTTAGACGGTGCGGGTGCTGCCGCCGTCTATGAGGAATTCGGCTCCAGTCAGGTAGCGGGCGTGGTCGGATGCCAGGAAAGCGACGAGGTCTCCGACATCCGTGGGATCTCCGGCTCTGCCAAGGGGGATGCCACCGATGGATTTGATGACCTGTGCGCGTGCGGCATCCATGCTGATCTGTAGTTTCTCGGCGTGCTGGCTTACGAATGCTGCGGCAGCTTCGGTCTCGATGAATCCGGGGGAGACACTGTTGACACGGATACCGTTGGGCGCCAATTCATCTGACAGCGCTTTGCTGTAATTGGCCAGGGCGGCCTTGGCGGCGGCGTAGGGTGCGGTACCCGGCATCGGCAGGCGGCGTTGCACCGAGGTGATGTGGATGATGACGCCGCTTTGGCCGGTGATCATCGAGGGGATGAGCGCTCGATCGAGTCGTACGGCTCCGAATAGGTTGATCTGGAAGGCTTGATCCCAGTCGTCGTCGGTCAGGTTTGTGACGCTTCCGCGGCTTACCTGGGAACCGCCGACGTTGTGCACGACGATGTCCACGCCGCCGAGTATGGCCAGGGTGTGTTCGGCGATGGTTGCCGACCCGTCGGCGGTGGCGATGTCGGCGGTGATCACCTCTGGCGATGGCGTGCGGGGGACGCTGCGTGCGGCGACGACAACGGTCGCGCCAGCAGCACGCAGTCGATCGGTGATGCCTTTGCCGATACCTCGAGTGCCCCCAGTGACTAGGGCTCGTTTGCCCGTGAGGTCAATCTGCAGCATGGTGGTGGCAACAGACATGATGTCCTCCATCTGTGAGTTCTTCCCCCTCGACGAGGGGGCAAGCCGGGGTCGATGCTTGCCGGATTCTCGTATGCTCAGCGTGCCGAGTGTTCAAGTCAGGGTGTGTCGATGATCGGCCAGGCGATTTCGGTCCGCCATTGGGTGTAGTCGGTGGTGTGGCTGTGGTCTCGGTGGTAGTACTCGCGTAGTTGCCAGCCCACGGCTAGTTCGTACTCGGTGATGTAGGAACCCAATTGCGCATAGGCCAGGTCGATGTCGGCGTGCGATCCACGGTGCATGGTTACCGCGACCTCGGCGGCGGGTATAACCAGCGGTTTGATCCTGCCCAGTTCGAGTGGCGTGGTGGCAGGTATGTAGACGATGGCTTCGCCAGGCTCGTGCTGAAAGAGGCATTCGTCGTAAAGGCCACCCGCGGGCCCGGTGACCTGCATGGCGTGATCGTCAGCCGCGGTACGCAGTTCGTGTAATGCGTCGCGCCACCAGCTTTCGATATCCGCGGGGTTGCGGATGTCCTCGGTGATGGCCAGCACCGGGAAACTTGATTCGGCTCGCCGATACACCGGATGCTGTTGTCCGGGCGCGCATTCGAGCAGGGCACGCAGCGAGTTCACGGCGGCTTGCGTGCTGGCTAGTTCAGCCTCGAGGTGATCGATGTGGGCGGCGATCAAGGTGTCGCGCGCGGCCGGGCTGCCTGCGACGAGGACAGCGCGGACACCGGCGACCGGCATGCGCAGATCGCGCAGCCGCCGAATCAGCTGCGCGGTCGGGAGCTGTTCCAGTGCGTAATACCGATAGCCGGTGTGCGGGTCGACCTCGGCCGGTTCCAACAGTCCGACCTGGTGGTAGTGTCGCAGCGTTTTGACACTCAGGTGGGTCATGATGGCGAAGCGTCCAACGCTGACGGTTGTAGTCATGACGGGTCAGTACTGGGGTGCAGTGTTTTTGATGATGAACAAGGTGACGATTTTGCCGTCGCGGACTCGGATGTAGTTGGTCATGATCAGCGGGTCAGGTAGCCCCGTTTTGTCGTAGTCGCCCTCGTAGCGGCACCGCACGCACCACATACCAGCATTGTCGACCGCCTCGACGGGTGCCATCGTGACGTGGTCGCCCGCCAACTCCTTGGTCACAAAAGCGCGGATGTGCTCGGGTCCCCAGAATTCCCGGGAAAAGTCGTTGACGAGGGCATCATCGGCGAAGGTGTCCATGATGGCATCGACGTCGAAGCTGTTGATCGCGGCGATATGCGAGGCGATCACGGGATCCAGCGATAGTTGTGCGGTCATTACATCCTCCTGGATCGTTGTTGGCGTTGAACCGCTGTCAACTACGACCCTGCACTCTCCCCCCACGGGAGGGTCAAGCAGGGCTGAGGCAAAGTCGCTCTCCGGTGCCGTGAACTGCTGAGATATGTCGCGCAACACCGATGTTTCGGTGTTGCTGGGCGGGCACGGCACAGCCATTGATCATGACCGGCGCACGCTCGTTCACCGCGATCGCGGAATGGGCAGCGGCAACGCGGTCAGCCGCCGCCTGGTCTTCGCCGCCCACCGCGACGGCGCCAGTTCGTGGAACGACCGATCGCGACCTCGAAAGACGCCTCGCTGGCCCCTGTGCTCGCCTGGGCTCGAGCACATGTGGACCAACCGCTCACTGCTGCCGACCTGGCTGCTCGCGCGGCGGGACAGTATCCGCTCATCGGCTACTTAAAGCTCACTCGTTCCGGTTATGGCCAGCGCGCGAGGGTGAGCGTGTACGACCTCGCCGACCCCCGACGACGCAGTTGCGCCAGCATCCCTCTGCGCCGGTTGTGCCGACGCCGACTCCCGTCATCGACCGCGAGCAACGACAGCCACGAGCCATCCGGACGCTTATACACGACACGCCGCCGCTGTGCGCGCTGCAGCACGGAATGGTTCGGATTACTACCCAAACGCAACAAAACCGCAAGCGTTTGACCTGCGGCTTTGCCAATCTGTGGGCCTGACGCTGATCAATCCGAACCATCCCACCGCCGAAGGGCCCCGGCTGCGCATCAAGCCGGTAGGCGCGCGGCAGGTGATATCAAAGGCATGACCTGCGGGTTCGGTGAATCGTTGACGATCGAAGCGCGTCATGTGCCAATTGGTCGGCGGCTGGACACCTGCGATGTCCTGCTGCCGCCGCAACGAACGCAACCCGCTCGATATGCGGCTACTTACAGTGTATTCGGTGAAGCGCGGTGCATCGGCTGCGTGTCCAGGGCTCGGCCCTGGCGACCGCCGGACAATCGGTTCAGCGTCGGTGCGTATCGCGAGTTCAGGTGGACGCGGATACTCGCCGGAGCGCGTCCAGGGTGGTCTCGGGTGAAGCAGAATCGAATTCCCGGGGCCGCCTCGACTACGGCATTGATGATGCGCTCGAACAGCACGCGCTGGAAGCGGGCATCAACTGGATCGACACCGCCGCCGCCTACGGGCATCGACGCGCTCGAGGAGCAGGCGTGGATGCTCAGCTCGGGAAAACCGCACCGTGTGAATCCCCGACGACAGTGCGGGCCCGGAGCCGGCGGCGTGGATGATTCGCGAACCGTCGGCGGTCTCCACGGTGGCCTCGCCCGGCGCGCTGAGGCGGCCCCAGCCATGCACGAACCGTCCCCCCGCCTTCTCGAATCGTTCGACGGGCGACGGGGTCGTCCCAATTGTGCGGCAGACTGCCTGGATCGCGCGGTGCGTGGGCGGGGCGAGAGGGCGCCGCTGCGCCCGGAGGATTTGGCCGCGCTGGCCGATCTGCTCGAGGTGCATTCCGCGCCGACGGCAACGGCGGTGTTCACCGCGGGTCAGTCCTCGGACGAGGTGTGGATCGTGCGGCAACCGCAGTTACCGCAGGTCGATGCCCACGAACTGCGAAACTCGGGGATCACCTTGCCCGCTAGCGATACTCACGGGGGGCGGCTCGGTGGTGCGAGCCGCCCCCCGTGACGTGAGAGCGCCAGCGCGCTCTCGATGGCCTGCTGATCGGTCGTACTCAGCTCCTGCCCCGGGATAATGATCGGCATGTTGTAACAGCCGGCTGCGTCAACTGCTCGATGCGATGGTCCGGTGACTCGGCGATGGAAACAACCCGACCAGTCGAACCCGGTTTATTGATCGACATGGCCCCCCGCGCGCATGAATGCCGCTTCGACAACCGCGCGATCGTGACCACCGGCAAGCAAGTGACGCAACAGGATGCGTGCCTTGAACGGGTCGAGGAACCCGGCGGAAATCAGACCACGGCTCAGTAGGTCGGATTCGGAGCCGACATAGGCGTAGGTGCTTGACAGCACCGAACCAGCGCCGGTGCGGGAGGACAGCACCACGGGGATGCGGGAGGCCACTGCGGCGAGAGCGTCCGCCACCCGGTCGGGTACGTGCCCGGCGCCGAAACCGGCCACGACCAGCCCGTCAAGCCGATCGGCGGCACCGTCCAGCCACCATCCGGTGTCCCCGAACACCGTCGTCATCAGGCCAATCTCCACGGTACGACGCTGCGTGCCGATTATCGGGACAGTGGTTCGGTCGACAGGGTGGTTGAGCAGCCGCGGCCGTCCTTCCACAACGTATCCGAGCGGACCACCGTTGGCTGATTGGAAGGTGAATCCGCTGGTGGAGTGGGCCTTTCGGACACGGCTGGCGGCGTGGATCTCGTCAGCGAACACTACGACGACACCCAGGTCACGGGCCTGCGCACTGGCGGCAGTACGCACCGCGGCCAGCAGGTTGGCCGGCCCATCGGCGCCCGCCAGGGTGGGGTTGCGCATCGCCCCGGTGACCACCACCGGTTGGGGCCGGTCATGGACCAGATCAAGGAGGTAGGCGGTCTCCTCGATAGTGTCGGTCCCCTGAGTGATGACGATCCCGTCCACACCCTGGTCGAGCCGCTGGTCTATCGCGTCCGACAGCGCGGCGAGGTCGTCGAAGCCCAGACAGGACCCGGGAACACGACGAAAGTCCTCGACCTCGAGGCAGATCCCGGTTTCTGCCAGGCCGGGCACGGCGGCGACGAGCTGTCCCGCCGACAGCGCCGGAACTACGCCTCCGCTGTCATTGGCCGTCATCGAGATCGTGCCGCCAAGGCCGAACACCGCGAGGCGCCGGTTGGACTGGGACACAACACCAGAAGAAGCTGACACGGGAATTCCCTCCATAGCCGTACCCGGCCCACCGGCAATGTGGCGAACGGAATGATCCGGCACGCTCAGCGCCTGTCGAACGGGAACCGGCGCCGGAAATCCTGGGCGGCCTCCTCCAGGGTGAGGAACCGAACGCCCTCGTGGCCCCGCCAGTACTCGATCAGGCGCTCCAGCATGAGCAGCACCTGGGGACGGCCGGACACGTCGGGATGCAGGGTGATCGGGAGGACCCCGTAGTCCATCTCGCGGTAGACCCAGTCGAACTGGTCGCGCCACAGCGTTTCGATGTCGCGCGGGTTGACGAATCCGTGGCTGTTCGGGGATTGCTTGACGAACATCATCGGCGGTAGGTCGTCGAGATACCAGTTGCCGCAAAACTCCACCAAATCGACCTCATGGCCACGGACCAGCGGCCGCATCCACTCCGCCGCGTCCTGGCTGTAGTCGATGTTCGTCCACGAATCGCCAACCCTGGCGTAGAAAGGCGTGAAGTCGTCGTAGTTCTGCGAATGGTCGTAGCTGAATCCATTCTCCAGCAGCAGCGATGCGGTCTGCTCGCTCAGCTCCCACCACGGCGCGACATAGCCCCGTGGCCGCTGCCCGGTGAGCGTTTCGATCAGCTCGATGCTCTTGGCGAGCACATCCCGTTCCTGCTGCGGGCTCATCGCGATCGGGTTCTCATGTGAGTAGCCGTGCGCGCCGATCTCGTGCCCCGCGTCCGCGACCGCGCGCATCTGGTCGGGAAAGGTCTCGATGGAATGGCCGGGGATGAACCAGCTGCTGCGCAGCTCGTACTTCTCGAACAGGCGCAGCAGGCGTGGCACGCCCACCTCGCCGGCGAACATGCCTCGCTGGATGTCGTTGGGCGAATCCTCGCCACCATAGGAGCCGAGCCAACCGGCTACCGCGTCGACATCGACACCGAGACAGATCTGGATCTCCTTGGTCATATCAGGAGTTCTCCTTACATAAAGATGAATACGTCAGCGATGGACATGTGGCCGGCGGGTGGCGGGTCCCGCGGTCAGATGCCGTCGAGTGCCTCGTGCACCCGTCGCATCGCCTCGGCCAGCACGTTCTCGTCGGCCTCGCCCCACTCGCGTTCGCTGAGGCTGTGCACGGACAACCAAGCGACCAACTCGCCGCCACGTTCGATGGGAGCGAGCATCTGCGCGTTGACGCCGTACACCGTGATCAACGCGTCCGGCGGCGTCGGGTCTGCGCGAAAGTGCGGCTGTACGAGGGGACGGCGATGCCGCTCCAGCCACTGCACGGTGTTGAGCTGCCGCTGGTCCAGGGAACTATCACGCCGAATCGACCGAACACCGGGTGCGACCGCCTCACCAGCCGTCAGGTCGACGTGCAAGCCGAGTTTGGACAGATCGATGCGCAACGTGGTACGGTCCGCGCCGGTCCCGGACAGCAGATCCTCCAGCAGATCCTGGAACCGCATGCGCAGCGTGCCGGTGGCCAGCAGCTGACCCCAGCCCGTGATGGCGTCTGACCTACCCCCTATGCGCAGAGCCTGCCACAGGGTCGCCGCCACGCTGTCGAATACGGGCACACCCAACTCGTTTTCCATGTCGACGACGTGCGGCGCGCCGTACACATTGGTGCAGACCACCGCGACCGCGTGCACATCACCGGCCCCGGCCTGCTCGATGAGCTGTCGAACCCGTTGGGCGGGCGTGGTGGCGAAGTCGGTGTTCTCGGTCAGCCCCAGCGACGCTGTGCGTGCACAGTCCACTCCGTGCTCGGCGTAGCGGGCCACGATTCGGTCCGTCACATCGGTGGTGTAGGGCACCGCGAGGCCGAGCCGGGTCACCCCGAAAGCGCGGCACGCGTCCAGCAGGGCGAGCGTGGAGGTGGTCGCTCGGATGCCGGTCTCCTTTTCGATGGCCGCGACCAGCGCGAGATCGTGGTCCACGCCGAGCCAAGAACCGGCAGTGCCGTTCCAGACGATCACATCGACCTGCGCGTCGGCGAGCAACCGTGCCGCCGCCAGCATGGGTTCGACCTGGAACTGCGCAGTGGCCTGGCTATCCAGGGCGATCCTGGTGACCGGTACCCGGCTGGCGTACATGGCGGCGGGCCCCTCGGCTTCGAGCAGTATCGCCGCCGTCATCGGTTCCAGGCAGGTGTTGGACGAGGGTGTCAGCATGCCGATCCGGAGTTGTCCGGATCCGTTCTTTTCCATCGTTGTGCTCCAGCAGTAGTGGTCAGTAGGTTTACACCGGAAGCCGGCGGGCGTAGTTCAAGGTCACGTTGCATACGGTGAACAGCACCCCGCAGCCGACAA
This sequence comes from Nocardia miyunensis NBRC 108239, assembly GCF_001613065.1. GTDB lineage: Bacteria > Actinomycetota > Actinomycetes > Mycobacteriales > Mycobacteriaceae > Nocardia > Nocardia miyunensis. The sequence goes on along the minus strand of NZ_BDBQ01000097.1, from coordinate 3,813 downwards.
AGAACAGCAGGGCACCGGTGTAGCTGCCGGTCGCACCGACGATGAACCCGACGATGATCGGGCTGAGGATGCCGGCGACGTTCCCGCCGAGGTTCATGGCGCCGCCCACGATCCCCGCGTTGTTCCGGCCGGCCAGGATCGACGGAACGCTCCAGTAAACCCCGGCCCACCGGAGAAAGAACAACACCGCGGACAGGAACGCGACAGCGACCGCCGCATTGGGCACGAAGGTGACCCCGAGCAAAGCGAGCACCACGAAGACCCCGGCAGCGCCCAGCAGGGTACGCAGCACGACGTTGGGGGACGTGCCCCGGGCGCGCCACCAGTCGGCCAGCCAGCCACCGAAGAGCTCACCGACGAAGCCGGCGCCGAAGATCACCAGAGTGGAGTATCCGATGGCCCCAATCGCGAAATGCTTGGTCTCCGACAGATACAGCGGTCCCCAGGTGAGCAGACCGTAGAACACACCGTTGAACCCGCACCAGCCCAGGCACATGGCCCAGAAGGAGCGGTAACGGGCGTATCGCAACAGGCTGACCCGGCCGGCCGGCTGAGGATCATCGGCATCCTCCAGTATGTGCGAGGCCTCGACGTACGCGACCTCCGCGGCGTTGGTCGCCGGGTGCTCCCGCGGGGAGTTGCGGATGTACCAGGCCGCGAACAGGCCGACCAGCACGGTGGCCACGCCGGCGACGATGAACGCCTGCCTCCAGCCACCAGTGAACGCGATCAGCCACGAAATGCCCACACCACCGATCGCGGTGCCAAGGGGTGCGCCACCGTCGAGAAACGTCGCGCCTCGCCCACGCTCGGCCGGCGTCATCCAAGTGGCGTTGAGTTTGCCGCCTGCCGGGTAGATCGGCGCCTCGACTGCGCCGAGCAGCAGCCGGAAGAACACCAAGCCGCCAAGACCGGACGCGGCGGCCGTGAGCGCCTGCGCAAAGCCCCAGCCGATGCACGACGCGGCGGCCATCAGCCGGGGCTTGAACCTGTCCACCAGCCAGCCACCGGGCAGCTGCATCAGCGCGTAGCTCCAGAAGAAGGCGGACAGCGCAATACCGGTGGCCTGTTTGGAAATGTGCAGCTCTTTCGTGATCAACGGCATGGCGACCGAGATCGACCCACGGTCGACGTAGTTCAGCGCGACGACCCCCAGTAGCAGCACGAAAATCTTCCACCGTACACGCGTCGGCCGGGCAGTGGCCCGCGCGGTAGGCGTCCGGCTCTGCGAATCACCGATGATTTCGACGGGATCTCCCATTGCGCCCTTTTCTTCCTCTACGGCCCTTTTCGAAGCCGGGTTGATGTGGGCGCGTCAGCGTGTCGAGCGAGATAAGCAGCGAGACCTCTGCTGGTGGTTCGTCGACTGGGCAGCACCTGACACCGGAGACCTGGCCGCACTCGACCTGTCCGGACGTCTCTTCAACGAAGACATGGTGTCCACGAGGTACCTATCCCGCTCCGACCATGGCCGCGACCCGAGAGTTGTTTGTGTTTCCTACATGCCAGACCACCGTTCATCCCATCGAACCAGGCACCGAGCCTAGCTAGGATGTATGACAATCAATCATGTGCATGTATATTGCATGACAATCTTGTAGGGTGTCAAGGGTGCAGCAACCCGAGGACAGACCGCGGACGCCGGCACTGGACATGCCCTGTCATCATCGGGTTCGGCCGTTCGGGAAAGAAGGAATCGTGATCGCTGCTCGACCCTCGACGCCGCCCACTGCCGTCGACGCTGTCGCCGACGGACTGCGCGAGCAGGTGCTCACCGAAGCGATTCCGCCAGGCGTCCAGGTCACCGAAAGCCTCGTCGCGAGCAGGTTCGGGATCGCGCGCCCGACCGCGCGCGCGGCCATCGACCGCCTGGTTCAAGAGGGACTTTTCCGGCGGAGCGCCCACGCGAGCGCACGCGTGCCGCGGCTGACTGCTGCCGATATCAACGACCTCTACTTCGCCCGCGGATGCATCGACCGTGAGGTGGCGCGGGCACTGGCGGATCGGCGGACGGTCCCGCCTCAGGCGCACGCGGCCCTCGTCGATCTGCTCGCCGCCAATAGTCAATCTCCGTTACTGGACGTCGTCGCTGCGGACATCAACTTCCATCGGGCGCTCACGGACGGGCTCGGCAGCGCCCGGCTCACATCGCTCTACACCTCCCTCATGGGTGAGGTGAGGCTGTGCATGGCCCAGGTGCAGTCGAAGCGGTTGCTAACACCGAGAAGCATCTACGACGAACACGTCATGATCGCGGGCGAAATCGTAGCGGGGAACTCCGAGCGCGCTGCTGAAATCGTCACCACGCACCTCGAACACGCCCGCGCCGCGTTGCTGAAGAACCTCGAAAGTCAAGAGAGCTGAACCAGCACGCTCCCACATCGATCCCGCATCCACTGCGGCACCGAACACCTATCTGTCGTGAGACGAGGAGAACAACCGCATGACATATGCAACCGATCAGCAGGTCCAGCCAAAAAATGGACAGAAATGCTACCGGATCGCCGTCATCCCCGGGGACGGCATAGGAACCGAGGTGACCGCTTCGGCTCTTCAGGTTATCAACCACGTCGCAGACAAATATGATTTTTCATGTATGTTCGACCATAAACCATGGGGATGTGAATTCTTCCAGAGCAGCGGAGCGATGATGCCCGAGGACGGCCTGACCCAGCTCTCTACCGCAGATGCGATTTTTCTGGGCGCCGTCGGGCATCCAGGTGTTGCCGATCATGTTTCATTGTGGGGACTTCTCATCCCGATAAGGCGCGCCTTCTCCCAATACGTGAACCTACGACCCATCCGGCTGTTTCCTGGCATCTCCAGCCCGCTTCGGCAGGTGCCACCTTCCGGTCTCGACTTCGTGATCGTGCGAGAAAACACAGAGGGCGAATACTCACAGGTCGGTGGCCGTTTCGGCTCAGGGATACGCGACGACCTGGCCATACAGGAGTCCGTCTTCACGCGCGCCGGCTGCGAACGCATCATCCGATACGCGTTCGACCTGGCCCGCAAGCGGCGAAAAACACTCACGGTTGCCACCAAGTCGAATGGAATAACACATACAATGCCATTTTGGGACGAGATAGCGTCTGACGTGGCGGAGAACTATCCGGACGTGGCGTGGCGCGTAATGCATATCGACGCGCTGGCTGCCAAGTTCGTCCTCGATCCAGGGTCACAAGACGTCGTGGTCGCCTCCAACCTTTTCGGTGACATCCTCAGCGACCTGGGCGCCGCCCTTGCCGGGAGCATCGGTATCGCGCCGTCGGCGAACCTCAACCCCGATGGCACGTTCCCGTCGATGTTCGAGCCGGTCCATGGTTCAGCGCCGGATATCGTCGGCCAAGGTATCGCCAACCCGATCGGGGCTATCTGGTCGGCCGGCATGATGCTGGACCATCTCGGACAACCCGAGGCCGCACAAGCCATCACCGAAGCACTGATGGCCGCCACCGCTGTCAGTAGCTCCCGAACCGCTGACATCGGCGGTACAGCAAGCACTGCTGAAGTCACCGCAGCGGTTCTCGACATCCTCTCCACCTGATCAGATGTGGCCGCGGCAGCGAATTGTCAGCGTCGGTCACCAGTTCGCGGGCAGCTGTCGAACTCGCCATCGCCGGAACCGGAGCGTTTGTCGACGGCACGTGAAGACCGCTCTGGCTCACTTCCGGTGGTAGCTGATGCTCGGTCACGGCACGATGCCTTGGTGTGCGCGGCGAATGTTGCTGTTGGGCTCGTGCTCTCGGGTTTGTGGGGGATGGTGATCGATGATGTTGTCGATGAGGGGCCGCGGGGCGTGGTGCGGGCTAG
>NZ_BDBQ01000096.1 GCF_001613065.1 Nocardia miyunensis NBRC 108239 | reverse complement strand
GGAACTGATCACGATCATCCGCACTCCGCGCGGAGTGCGGATGCCTTGCGCAGGGTCAGGGTTCCGGTAGTAATCGCCGAAAATCCAACGAAGTTCTCGTAGTGCCTGGTCAGCTGCGGTGCGGCGAGACTATGAGCTTGGCTTGTCGAGGTGCCGGTAGATAGTGGGTCGCGTGACGCCGAACTCGGCAGCGATCTGGCCGACGGTGTAGCGGCGCTTGCCGTGTTCGTCGAGTTCGTCGTACATCTGCCGTGCCAGCGCCACCTGCCGTGGCCCGAGCTTGGGTTTCTGGCCGCCGCTGCGTCCGCGGGCACGGGCGGCGGCGAGCCCGTCGCGGGTGCGTTCGGATATCAAAGCGTGCTCGAATTCGGCTATTGCGCCGAGGATTTGGAAGAACATGCGGCCTACCGCGGTGGAGGTGTCGATTGGTCTTCGGGTCGGTTGGCGACCAGTAGTGCCTTGCCTTTACAGATCTGGCCTGCGGAAACCGACTGTGGCCGAGGGTGTCTCGCGAACGATCGTTTCCGGACGACGCTACCCGTTGTCTGAGTCGAGGTCAGCGTTGGCCGGGGCTCTCAGTCAAGGTTTCCGCGCTGTAGGGCAAACCCTGACCGAGCGCCCAGTTCTCGGCGATCCGGCCGTTGGCGATCCGGAAGATCTCGATCATCATCGGTTGCGGGTCTCCGGCGCGGATCGGGACTCCTTCGATGGACGAACGGACGGCAACCTTGTCGCGGTCCGCAAGGATGTCTTCGGCGACCACACGGATATCGGGAAATTGAGCGACGAGGCTCCGCCAGGCGCTCTTGCCTGCGTCGAATCCGGTGGTACCCAGGGCATGACTGAAGCAGTCCGGGGCGTGCAGTTCATCGGCCTGGTCGAACTGCCGGGTGTTGAAGCACTCCTGCATCCGACGCACGACGGCGCTGGGATCGTCTGTGGTCACGAATCCATCCTTCGGTCAAAAGCATGTGGCGAGGGGCGATACCGCCATAAGCGGTGCGACGCCCCGGTTACGGCCTTCAGCATACGGGGCGGCGACCCGGTTATGCTAGAGCGGAGATGACCAGCCAACCACCCCAGCGCATCCCGATCGAAGCATCGACAGCGCGCGGCAGTGCTCGGCAGCTTCGAGCTGATGCGCGCCGCAATCGCGAACGAGTCCTGCGGACCGCCCAACAGCTGTTCGCCCAGGAGGGACTCGGCGTCTCGCTCGATGAAATCGCCCGGCGGGCGGGCGTCGGCCCCGGCACAGTCCATCGGCACTTCCCCACCAAAGAAGCACTGTATCTCGCCGTCTCCATCGATCAGCTCGAACAGTTGGTGGCTCAGGCAACCGTGCTGGTCGCCGGCGACGACCCCGACGCGCTATTCGCCTTACTGGCATGCATGATTGCCAACGGCGCTGAGAACGCGACGGTGAAAAGTGCGCTCACTGCCGCCGAGTTCGACTTGCGCACTGCCGCACCAGATGTGGCGGCGAATCTCACCGGCCATGTCGCCCACCTGCTGGATCGAGCCCGCGCAGCCGGCGTCGTCCGCGACGATGTCACCGCCGACGAACTGATGGCACTTGTCGCAGGTGCGTTCGCAGCGATCCATCACGCCGACGCGCAAACCAACCCGACACGCTCGGTACACATCGGCAGGATCATTCTCGACGGGCTACGACCCCAGCTCCGGTGAACACCAAACCTTCTCGGGCCCCCTGGGCTGTTGCGGGTCCGATCGGCTCAGAACAAGGTGTCACGAACCCGGAGCTGCCTGTAGCCGGTGGGGCCCAACTGCGCGAGTTCGGCATCGATATCGACCTCGATCGCGCGGAAGAAGTTGATGTTCTCGCTGTGCGCAGGCGAGACGTGCGCGAGCACCTCGTCATCGATGCGCCACCCCTCCCTACGCATCTGCTCGACCGCCAGGCCGTAATACTCTGCGGTCCAGGCGATCACGGCGTTTGTGGCCAAGGTCAGACACCATGCCTGTTCGGTCTGGGATTCCAGATGCCGGGCGCGGATCATGCCTTCGTGGGCGTAGAGCAGGTCTCGGCGCAATGCGTGCAGGGATTCGCCCTTGTTGAGCTGGCGCGAGATCTTGCGCCGATAATCCGGGTCGGACAGGTACTTCGCGGCGTAGATCGTTCTGCCACTTCCGGACTTTCGGGCTTCGTCGAGGTAGCCGCGCCATTTGGTGGGCACGAACCCGGTCGGCGCGTCATCGAATACCTTCCGGCCGCCGGTGGCGTTGAGCTCCCGCAGCATGTTCACCGCGATCAGCAACTCGGTCGCGGCGGGCCGCGTTCGGCCAGCTCGTCGCGCATCCGTTTCTCGGCGGTGCTTAATTTCGCCGAGATCGCCTGGTCGAACAGCTGCACTACCTCGTCGAGCACGTCGGTGGCCGACTGCGCCAGCAGCGTGAGCAGGATCGGATACCGCCGCTGCGGATCACGCCGTTCCAGAGCTTGACCGGTCAGGCGACGGCCCATCGTGGCCAGGAACCGCCGCCGCTCCGCCGGCAGCACAGAGATGTCCAGAGTGTCGGCACCCAGACCACGCAGGAACCCCAGCTTGTCGACCTCGGCCTTCACAGCGGCCGCGGAAGCCTCCACCGGGCCGGTCGACAACCACGTCAACCGCGACGTCCCCAGTGACGGATCGACGACCAGCAGTGCGTCCAGTTCCTGACCGCGCTGCGGTGTGAGTTCGTGCACCAGCCCGTCGTACGTCTCGGCCTGAGCCTGGTTGCGCGCGTGTGCGACCCGCTCCACGAGCGTGACCGGACCCGGCCGGCTCACCCGCGCCGAGATCAGGTATTCGCACGCCAGCCGGAACAACAGTGTCGGCGAATCGTGCTCCATCGCTCGCGCCAACAGGAACTCATCCAGCTCCTTCAGCTCGATTGCTCCGGCCGCGCGCCAGCCCGAGTACTGGGCCACGAGCCGCACATGTTCACTGCGCGTCTGGGCACGGCGACCGTACGAACAAAGCTGCGCCGCATCGACATTCAACTGCTCAGCCAACCTCGTCACCGCCACCGGCGGCGCGGCGGTCACCTTGTCCGGGACGAACCCGAGCCACGGCAGGCTGCACAGGATCACGGCCAGGCCCAGGCGTACACCCGCCCTTCGACCCTGTGGCGCGACGATGGCTAGATCTGTTGGGCTGAGGGTGAAGTATCGGAACAGCTCGTCGCGGCTGATCTCCGGGAACTCCCGAAGCCGCTGCAACTCCTCATCCGCGAATACCCGCGTCGCCACGAACCCCGCCCTCCGGCACACCGACCGACCTCATCGGCAGCCAAGCCAAGCACCAACCGCCTTGCTCCGCACCCGGAACCGGCGAATCACCTTCTACCAGGGCACATCCCGAACTTCGTTGGGTTTTCGGCGATTACTACCGGAACCCCGGGTCCCACGCATGTCCAGACGAGGGTGTCGTGTGATGACCTCGAGATCGGCCGTACGATCCCATGGGCCGCGGGGTCCGCTTCCCGAGAATGTGGCGGCATGATCGGCGGGTCACCAACCACGTCAAGACCCTGTCGATCGAACCGGCAGATTTTTGGGTGCGGCCGACGGACTCAGGGCCCAGCGGCCGCCGTGCGTGCCGAGTGAATGCGCGCCGCCGCGGCGGCGCGAGGCTGCGGCCCGGCCACCACCCACTGCCGTCTATCGCTTGGACGGTTGCTTGCGGGCTCCGGCTCGCGTGGTCTCGGGTTGTTCGGGGGCAGGTTTGCGCATGCGGTTGATGATGAGACCGGTCGCGGCGAGTGCGCCGGTGATGGGCCAATCGACGGCGCCGGCGACGGTGAGTGCGCCCAATCCGCCGTAGTAGAGATAGCGAGTCGGAATGGCGAGGTTCACCGGCCCCGCCTTGACCTTGATGCCCGGGCCGGGAATCGCTACCTCGGCGCTGAGGTACGGCAGGTTGAGCGTCGCGGCGGGCGCGGGCGGAGGTTCGGCCGGCGCGGGGCGGGATTCGGCGCGAGGCGCCGAGGCGGGGCGGTCGTTGCTGGTCGTTCTACTGCGGGAAGGCATGGTCGTGGTCCTATCCGTAGGTGAGAACTACCGATTTTGTGTCACCACCGGCATGAACCGGATCCGGTGGTGCGGAACGAACGGTTTGTTCATGGTCGCGCACGGGTGGGATGGTCGGCAAGCGTTCGGCTCGTTCGATCAGCGCGTCGGTTCGTCGAGTAAACCAGGCCGGTGCGAACACCACGACCGCTGTGGTGGCGGAGACGGCGGCGAGCACTCCGCCCCAGGCCAATGGTCCCAGCGGGGTGCAGCCGAAGAAATGGCTGACTCCGGGGGTCTCGACGATCGCGACGAGCACGGCGGCACTGCCAACGGCGGTGGCCATCACGAGCGGGCTTTCCTGGCGCAAGACCAGGGTCTGGGCAAGTTGGGCGCCGACCAGAGCGGTCAATCCCATTGTGGCAGAACGTCGCCGGGTGCCCGGTGTCCACTGCCCGATCGCCCAGGCGGCGGTGGCCGCGGCCGCGGTGGCGGCTCCTCGACGGGCGATGGCCTGGATCAGTGGTCGTTCGAGGGAGGGAGCCGGGGCCGACAGCACCGCCACCGCAGCGGTGGCGGCGGCCTCGGACGGGCCCGTGTCATCGCGGGGGTGCTCTGGCGGGGACACGGCGATGGCGAGCGCGGGGAACATGTCGGTGAGCAGGTTGACCAGCAGGAGTTGACGTGTGCTGATCGGGGCACCCCCGCGGCCCAGAGCGGTGCCGACGATGGTGAACACGACCTCGCCCGCATTTCCGCCGAGCAGCAGTGTGAGGGCATCGCGGACGCTGGCCCACATGTTCCGTCCTTCGACGAGGGCATCCAGCAGGACGGTGAGGTTTTCCCCGGTCACCACCAGATCGGCGGCCTCCCGCGCGGGCGAGGACCCGCGCCCGGTCACTCCGACCCCGACATCGGCCATGCGGATCGCCGCGGCATCGTTGGCCCCGTCGCCGACCATGGCGACGACACGGCCGGACCGTTGCAGTGCCGAGACCACCTGCACCTTCTGTTCCGGGCTGACCCGAGCGAAGACCTGGGCCGAGCCGGCGAGCGTCGAGCGTGCGTCCTCATCGGCGTCCGCGAGTTCGGCGCCGGTCACCACGCGCGCGTCGGCGGGAAAGCCGAGCTGGCGAGCGATCGCCCGAGCGGTGACCGGATGGTCGCCGGTGATCAGCGCGGTGGTGCGGCGCGCGGCCGTCAACTGCTCGAGGAGCGGGCGCGCCGAGTCGCGGATGGTGTCGGCAAGGCCGATATAGCCGACCAGGGTCAGGTCGGTAGCCAGTGCATCGATCAGGTCTGGATCGTTCACCTCGTCGTCGTGAACGTCATCGGTCGTGCGCTGTGCGACGGCGAGCACTCGCAGGCCCTGATCGGCCAAGTGGTGCACAAGGTCTTCGGCCGAGGCACGGCCGGGGCCGCCGATATCGAACCGGCAGCGCGGCAACACCACTTCCGGAGCACCTTTGAGCACCAGCTGCGCATGCGCCGACGACTCGGTGCCGGCCGATGCGATGATCGATGCGGAGTAACCGCGACTGGATTCGAAGGGAACCTCCGCGACGGTGGCCGGTTCCGGACCTTCCTCGGAAACGCGCGCGGCGGCGGTCAGGATCGCCTCGTCAGTGGCGTGGGCGTGACCCTCACCGTCGTCCGGACGTGGACACGCCCGTGCCGCACAGCGCACCACCGCGGCGGCTCGCGGGTCGGTGATGTCCAGGTATGGGCGATCCACGGTGAAGCCGGGCGGAATCGCGGTCACGACGGCGAGCCGATTCAGTGTCAATGTTCCGGTCTTGTCGAAGCAGACAGTGTCGACCCGTCCGACGGCCTCGAGTGTGCGTGGTGTGCGGACGAGCACACCGAGGTGGGACAGGCGACGGGCGGCGGCCAGCTGCGCGAGGGTGGCCACCAGCGGCAACCCCTCCGGGACCGCCGCCACCGCGACCGCGACTCCGTCGGCCACCGCCTGACGCAGCGTTCCCCGACGCGCGAGCGACAAACCGCTCACCGCGGCGCCTCCCGCCAAAGTCAGCGGCAGGACCTTGGCGGTGAGTTCGCGCAGCCGGTTCTGTACGCCCGCCGCCACAGCCGCACCGGAGACCGCGGAGATGGCGCGGTGCGCGGCGGTGGCCGGCCCGGTGGCCACGACGATGGCGCGGGCGTGCCCGGCGATGATCGTGCTGCCTTCGAAGAGCATGCTGGCCCGGTCGGTAGCGTCGTTGGCCACCGCCTCGACCTGTTTGAGCACCGGAACCGACTCGCCGGTCAGCGACGACTCGTCGACCTCCAGGTCATCGGCGACCAGCAACCGGGCATCGGCCGGGATCACCTCCGGTGCACGCAGATCCAGCACGTCGCCGGGTTGCAATCGGGTGGCCGGGACAACCGCGACGCGACCCGAGGTACGCGCCGCGTGCAACCGACGAGTTTTGGTCGCCACCGTGGGAACCACCACCCGCCGCACGGCCTGTTCTTGTTCGGCGAACAGCGCCTCGGTGGCCTTCTCGGCGCGCAGACGCTGGAGGCCGCCCACCGTCGCGTTGACGCTCATCACCCCGGCAACCAGCACGGCATCGATATTGCTGCCCAAGATCGCGGCCGCCGCCGCGCCGACGGCCAGGATCGGAGTCAGCGGATCGCTCAATTCACGGCGGGTGGCATCGCCCAGTCTGACCAGCAGTGTGGCAGGACGGCGAACAGCCTCTCCGACACCGGTTTTCGACAGGTCGGACAGCACTCCGTACCACCGCGAACTCACCGACGGCTGCGATGCCGGCATGGCGCCGGAAACTCGCGAATACACGATCTCGGGGTCGAGGGCATGCCACGCGGTCAGCGGCTGAGGTGGCGGGTCCGGCAGCCTCATGACGCGGTGAGCCGCCCACGCGCCGGCGATCCAGGCGCTCGCGCCCGCGGCGTTGACCGGGCTGAGCCATTGCCCCAGACCGAGCCGGCCGCGTCGACCGGTTTCTCCCGTGACCAGCAGCAATCCCGCCAGGGTGCTGCCCGCCTTGGCCAACCGCACCGCGGACTCGGTGGCTCGGTGCGCAGCCGACAGGGCCATGAGTACCCGCACCGCCGCAGCGAGATCGGTGCCGGCGATGAGGTCGGCGGTCCAGGGCGTCGCCGCCGCGGGATCGTCCAACGCCAGCCCGATATCGGCGACAGCGAGCGCGGCCAGCGTATCGATGGAGGTGAAGTCCGGGTGCAGTGCGGAGATCAACATGACCGGGCCGCGGTCGTCGCGCAGATCCCGCACTATGTCCAGCAGAGGCGTGCCCGGATCGTATGCGGCCGATACCGATGCGCCCAGTTCCTCGGTGCCGCCGACATGTCGCAACACCACTCGCGCGCCGCTGCGGCGAGCCATCTCCACCAATGGAATCGAATAGGGGTCCGGTTCCCAGCCGACCGTCAGGGTGGCCACCACTTGCCCGTCGATCAGCAGGTCGGCAAGCTCGACTCCCGGAGCCGGTGTCGTGACGTCCGGACGCTGGTGCCAGCTCAAACCGGCGCCCTCGGCGGGCAACTCGTCCGGGTCGGGCGGTGGAGCCTTCTCGCCGTGCAGCAGCGCATCGGCGACCTCGTATACTCGCTCGTCATCCCACCCCGGCTCGCGCGCCTGGACATCGAGCACCGTGCGGGTGTCGCCCCGCAACGCGGCACCATCGATGACGACCACCCGAACCCGGTCGAGGCGCCGTAACGCGCCCGGGTCGAGGACCAGCAGGCCCGCCTTGGCCAGCCCGCGCCCCAAAACCGCCGCGAACGCTTCCCGGCCCATATACGCCGCCTTGGGAACCCCGGCCAGCACCGCATCGGCGACATCGTCGACCGTGCCACCCGCCAGGAGAGCCCCCGCTGCCGCCACGAGTGAACCATTGGCGGACTGGTCGGCGTAGTCCTCGACCACGCCGACCCCATCCGCGGCGGCGGCATCGACCGACACGTCGACGGTCGAGTCGACGACCACATGCGAGGCCTCTCCTGCCGCGGCGACCGCCCAGCTGTGTCGCGGGCCGCCGGAGTCCTGCGCCGCCGAGATCACCGCCATCGCCGGGCATTGCGGCCGCTCGGCATCGGCAAGGCTCGGCTCACGCGTTCGCCAGGTCTCCCGATGCGCCAACGCCTCGGAAATCTGCGCTGTGCGCTGCATCAGATCCAGCAGAGGGGTGCCCGGTGCCTGTGCGAGCCCGTGGGTCGCCGCGGAGATCGCGTTCAACAGCAGATCGGTACCGACCCGCCCGAGCCGAGCCTCCAGCACGGCAACCACCCGGGGCTGATGTTTGATCACCGCCGCAGCGGCCCGCGCCGCACGCGGTGCACGAGGAAGTCTGCCCAGCCATCCGGTGACCGCCCCCGTCACCGCCATCACGTCCATCGCCGCCGCCACAACCGGAACGACCAACGCCAGCGGATCCCCCGGATCAGCCGCAGGCACCACCGCCCTCATCGGCTGTTGCCCCGCCCCCGCAACGGCCTCGGGCACGCTCTCGGCGACACCGCGGATCACCCGGTGGATCTCATCGATGTCGGCGGTCTCCTCCCGCTCGATCACCAACCGCCCGAGAACCCCCTCCACGTGGACCGAGACCACCCCCGGAAGAGCCTGGACCACACGCTCCAACTCCGCGGACCACTGCACCCACGCCGGAAACGGCAGTACCGGGTCGAGGTCGATATGCAGCCTGCGTCCCGCCAGCCACGCCACCAACGAACCCGCCTCGACCGGCCCGCTTCCCGGCGGACCGCCGAACACGACGCGTGCCGATGCGCGAACCGGGCCCGCCACCGGCCCAACCAGCGCCTGCGCAGCACCTATCGTCCCCGCCCCCAAGCGCCCAACCAACGACGCTATCGATACGGCGTTGCCGGTAAACTCACCGAAACCAATGCTCCGCATGCCTCAGGCTCCCGGGTAATCGGTCGATGTATTCGATGCAGTCTAAACATGTGGCAAAAGAAGTTTGGCCAGATGTACACCATTGCGTTTGTCGAACAGGTAAACCCTTGCCTATTCGGATTCGCCGCGCCGGACCGCGGCTGCCGCATCCGGCGGAATTCCGGTCGCCGTGTTCAGTCGACCGCGTGAGTCTGGACAGCCCGGCCGGCCTGTCCAGAGTTCATTCGCGACTGCTCATCTCTCGTCGTTGCCTGAACGATCGAAACAACGACTCCCGCCCGCCTCCCCGTCAATTCCGGCCTCCGATACGAGGCCGTCAGCGTCGGCGGCGGACTCACCGGTCTGATCACCGCCAAAATCAGCCTGCTGCAAAGGGGTTCGGACACAGCGAATCCGACGCCGTCATTGCGAGCGACTGCTGCGCGCTTGCCTGGACGCCGATCCCGATGCCCACCAATGGATCAGGCAGTTCCGCCGAAGCCCAGATGTAGCCATTCAGCATGTGCCGATTACTGTCATCGTTTGAATCGTCCGGCGAAGCCGCGCAGCGGCAGATCCGCGCTGGTGATGATGCCGGGCCGGGCCGCGACGACGGATTTGATCGAGTTGAGGGCGGGTAGACCGGTGACGGTCATTCCGATCGAGGCGAAGTTCTCCGGATTCGACAGGTCGAATCCCTTGCGCGGGAAGATCATATGCTTGCTGTAGATATTCGGATCACCGGTCACCTGGGTGATGTAGCAGCCCTTGATCTCCCAGGACGGATCGGTATACGGGGTCATCTGCCATTCCAGATGAGTCTCCACGCGCGGCACCCCGTCGACGATGCCCTGGTATTTGATGTAGTTCGCGCCCAGCGACCCCTTGGGCATGAAATACCAGCCCAGATCGACGTCCTTGGTGCAGGCACCCAGTTCGTAGGAGAATTTCACCTCGTCGAGTTCGAGTTCGAAGGCATCGGCCATCAGGTAGACCGAGTCCGCGAAGACCGCGGTGTATTTATAGAGTGAGTCCGGAATCGTCGGATCGTCGACCGGGCGGCCGTAGCCGACGGCCTTCCAGGTGTCGACCGAATGATGACACGACACGTCCACCGATTCGGTGACGGTGACGTTCTCGATCTCGGAAACGTCCGCGGTGTGCACGATTCCGAGGATCTGGCACAGGCCCGGATTCATGCCGGTGCCGTAGAACGTGGAATTGCCTCGCTCGCAGGCGGATTGGATGACCTCGCTGACCTTGCGGCCCGAGGGATGCGCGTGGTTGGTGTCACGGTGGAATCCGGTGATCCAGTCCGCGGTGGTGACCACGTCGATCCCTGCCTCGAGCACCTTCACGTACAGGTCCTCGTCCGGGAACACGCCATGGAAGGTGAGCACGTCCGGGCGGGCGGCGATGATCTCCTCGACCGATCCGGTGGCGCGGACCCCGATCGGGCCGATACCGACGATCTCGCCGGCGTCGCGGCCGATCTTGTCCGGTGTGTAGCAGTGCAATCCGACGAGTTCGAGGTCGGGATGTTCGCGGATGCGCCCGATCATCTCGGTGCCGAGGTTTCCGGTGGCGACCTGGAATACCCGGATCTTGTCGGGAGTGCTCATAGCGGGAGGGCCTTTCTGTCGACGTCGGCGAATGGTGTGCGCATCCGGTTCAGCTCCGGGCAACCGCCGGATCGGTTACGGATCCGCTTGTCGCACCGGCACTTTCGGGATAGAACTGTTGCGCCCAGCGACGCAGCGCGGTGAAGCCCTGGAACTCCTTGCGCGACAAGCCCGCCGGATCCGCGTACTGCTGGTGCGACCAGATCTCGATATCGGCCTCGAATTGCTCGATGACGAAGTCGGCCATGGTTTTTCCGTAGCGGTTCAGCTCCGGTGACTCGTCACCGGGTTTGCGCCCGATCCAGACGGTGAACCGCACATCGGAGGTGTACTCGTCCACTGGGGTCACCGCGGGCATGGTGCGGTTGTCGACCATCCCCCAGCTCTTGGTGATCGCACATCCCAGTCCGGCATTGATCGACTCGACACCGCTGTTGATATCGCCCGCGTCCGCGCTGTCGTCGAAGGCGACGGTGAAATCGACGTAGGAGACCGGTCCGTCGAAGTCGTGGCGGGTGAACTCCGGCACGATCGGCGTCTTGTGCACATATTTGAAGTGCGCGAAATCGACGCCGTTCTCCATGATGTACTGCGGATGGATCTCGAGTCCCGGCCGGTACAGCGTCGACGCGGGCACCGGCGGGTAGTAGTCCGCCGCCGTCTTGCCGTCCCCGAACGCGGCGAACATGTCCGGAACCTCGAAATACGGTGCGCGTCGGTCGATGTCGTACCAGATCCACACCGCTTCGTTGCGTTCGACGACGGGGTAACTGCGCACCCGGCGGCCCTTGTTCGGATGGTCCTCGTAGGGAATGCACACGTTACGGCCGTCGCTGTTCCATTCCCAGCCGTGGAACGGGCAGACCAGATTCTCCCCCTCGACATGCCCGCCGTAACCCAGATGCGCGCCCAGATGCCCGCAATAGGCATCGAACACCGCGACCTGACCCGATGCCGAACGCCACGCGACCATATCCCGGCCGAAGTACTTCATCCGATGCACGACATCGGTTGTGATCTCCGTCGACCAGGCGACCTGGAACCAGCCCGTCGGCTGCATCGGCAATGTGGGTCTGGCCATCTCGATCCTCCAGGCTTCGAGGGGTGCTGCGGGGCTCGGCGCAATCGCAGGCGGCTCGGCCCGAAAGTGGGCCGGCCGCGTGGCGATTCCGAGAGTAGAAGCCTCTACGAAAAAATACAAGAGGGCTCTATGAAAGTAGATTGGTGCCGGTAGCAGCGGCTATGCTCCAGTGTTGTGACGGATGCTGTGATCGACGGGCGAAGGGCCAACCGGCGTGGTATCGCGACTCGGGAGGCCATGATCACCGCGGCGATCGCGTCGCTGGCGACCGGCGATCCGGCGGCCGTTTCGGGTAACCGGATCGCCCGCGACATCGGCGCGACCTGGGGTGCGATCAAATACCAGTTCGGTGATATCGACGGTCTGTGGGCGGCGGTCCTGCGATACACCGCCGACAAGCGCGGCGACCTGCCCGCCGGTATCCGGCCCGGCGGCTCTCTGCACGAGCGGGTGGACGCCATGATCAGGGCGATGGCGGTGGGGCTGCGTCGGCCCGAATCGCTGGCCATCGAAACCCTGCGTGCCGCGCTACCCCGCGACCACGTCGAACTCGAGCGCGACTTCCCGCTCACGGCCGCCGAGTTCGCATCGTGGAAGCCGCATTGGGACAAGGCGTGCGAACGAGCGTTCGCGGATCTCGACCTGGATGCGACGAGGGTGCGACAGGTCGCGGCACTGATCCCCTTCGCGATGCGCGGCATCGTCTCGGAACGGACCCTGGGAACGTACGGTGACCTCGACGACGCTATCGATGGACTCGTGGGCGCCCTCGTCACCTACCTGACCCCCTGAATCGGCAACACGAGACACCCGGCGTGCCGACGCAACCCTCCCGGCTCCCCCGCGGGTACGCGGCGAGCAGGCCGCGATCGCACGAATCACGCACTCCTGCAACCACTTCCGCACCCAGCCGATCGATACCCGACTGTGGCCCGCCTGTCGGCGGCCACAATTGGGCTAGGGTCCTGGTGGGGAAGCTCGTTACTAGATCGACGATGAGGGGTAAGACGTTCGAATGACCGAGAATGCAGCCGCTGGCGGTACGGGAACCGTTGGCACGTTTCGTAATCCGCTCAATCAGGGTCCGGACCCGTTCATGACCTATTACGACGGGAACTACTATCTGTCCACCAGCCAGGGCGATTCGTTGCAGATCTGGAAGGCCGCCTCGCTGGCCGATCTGGCTACCGCGCAACCGAATACTGTGTGGACCGATACGACCGCGTCCCGCAATCAGGACATGTGGGCACCGTGTTTCCGTCTGCTGGAGGGGAATTGGTATTTCTACTACACCGCCAGCGACGGCGGCAACGACGCTCATCGCATCTACGTGCTGAAGTCCTCGGGCACGGATCCGTTGGGCCCGTACACATTCGTCGGTCAGCTCGGGGATGCGTGGGCGATCGATCCGGAGTTGCTGATTCTCAACGGCAAGTACTATCTGATCTGGAGCGGCCCGGACAATCTGCTGCAGATCGCCCCGATGAGCGATCCGGTCACCATGTCCGGTCCCGCGGTGTACCTGCCGTCGTCGGGCGGATGCGCCGAGGTGCGGGAGGCCCCGGTGACGATCCAGCGTAACGGCACCACCTACCTGATCTACTCCACCTGCGACACCGGCAAACCGGACTACCAGCTGTGGATGCGTACGCTCCCGTCCGGCGCCGACCCGCTGGTTCCCGGTAACTGGACCCAGTACCCGAATGCGGTGTTCAGCCGCAACGACTCGGCCAACGTCTTCGGCCCCGGCTCGAACAGCTTCTTCCAGAGCCCCGACGGCACCGAGGACTGGATCGTCTACCACGGCAAGACCACCAGCGCGTACACCTACGACGGCCGCACCACCCGGGCCCAGAAGTTCACCTGGAACACCGACGGCACACCGAATTTCGGCCGGCCGCTGTCCCTGGACGCCGAAATCGCCCTGCCGTCGGGCGATCCCAAGAGCGCCGCCGTCACGGCCGCAAGCCGGGTGTAGGGATGGCGGTCGCGCCCCAGGCACAGCCGCTGCGAAGGGCACGCCCACACTATCCGCGCAGGTCGAGCTGCACGGTCAGCACGGACTCCCCTGTTGATCGAGAGTCACGCGCATGCCGCTGTGATACGCGAAAGGTGTTGCGGTCCTGGGGCGTCGGCGGCCACAGCGAGGATAGGCGCGTTCGGCGAATCGGTCGTCGGAGAGGTGGGCTCGATACGAGAAATTTCTCCCGGCACGTCACGGTCGTGTGCATCGGCGACACGGACTGACGCGGTTAGGACTGTGCCCGCGGACAACCGGGCGCGTTCTGTCCGCGGGCACATGCCGGGTGGTGAACCCGACCTCTGGTAGACGCCGACCGGGCTCGGTTCGTGAGGTCGCTGACGTCGATTCGTGGTGTGGTGGTGGGTTATTCGGGCCGCGCGCGCCAATCCGTCAGCGCCGATGACGATTCCGGGGTCGGTGGCGGTCACCAGAGCTGTTCGGGGTGGTCGGTGAGCCCGGTCATTCGCATGGTGATGTTGATCCGTCCTTCCCGCAGACCGCACTCCTCGGGTGCGGTGCCGGGATGGACGGCGGTGACGCCGTGATACGCCAGGCGGGTCGGCCCACCGAAGACGAACAGGTCACCCGAGGCCAGTCGCAGATCGGTATATGGGCGGTTGCGGGTTTCGGTGTTGCCGAACCGGAAGGTGGCATCGTCGCCGATCGACAGTGACACGATCGGGGCATCGCTGTGTTCGTCGCGGTCTTGATGCATGCCCATCCGGCTGGCGTCGACGTAATAATTCACCAGGGCGGTGTCGGGGTTGTAGGCGTCGACCTCGCCGGCGGGGTAGCCGGTCTCGCGCAGGGCGGCGCGGCCTAGGGCGACCATCCAGTCGGGGAATGGCAGCACGCGGGCGCCGTTCACATCGGTGGCGTGACGGGTGTACCGGTAGGGCTGCCAGTGCCACCCCAAGCACACCGTGCGCACCGACATCGCGTGCCCGCGCACTCGAGCGGCCCGCATCGGCACCGGACCTGTTGCCCAGCAATGGAATTGGTCGACCAGCCAGCGCTGCCGACGAAGGGGCAGCCAGCCCGGTGCCAGCATCGCGCCGGGCGCGATCTGGCGGTGGCCGCCGACGCCGGGAGTGAACAGGGTGTTCATCGCGGGGCCTGAGTCGGGTGTCGCTCAGTGTCCTCGGTAATGATCCACGCCGAGCCGTCACGTTCGACGCCGGTGAGTCCGCCCAGGTGGACGGCGCCGACCAGGGCCAGCGACGCTGGGTCGGTGACCGAGGCGAAGGCCAGGGTGTCGCGGGCGAGGACCGCGAGCGTCCTGATTTCGGCGGTGGTGGCGGCCGGGTCGTCGCCTGGAGGTGGCAGGGCGCGCAACAGGGTGGTGGTCACCGAGTGACTTCCTTCCAGGTTCGGTAGCGGCCGGGGCAGCAGACCGCGCACGGTCGGTATCCGGCGGCGATCGCGGTCGTCTCGTCGGCGAAGAACACGCGGAACCTCACGTAGCCGCCGGCGGCGATGGCGCGAGCGGCCGCCGCGCAGTCGAGACGGCCGTAGATCTTGCTGCGCCGGTGGCCGCCCCACAGTCCTTCGGATTCGGATCGGTAGGGGCGGCCGCGGGCGTCGAGCAACAGGTAGGTCATGCGGCGTCGTGGAAAACCAGGCCCAGGGTGCGGCGGCGGCCGGAGCGGACCGTCGAGACACCGTGGCGAACCGGTGACGCCGACCAGCCGCGAGCGGATTTCACCGGACGGTCACGAGTGGTGAACACGAATCCGTGACCGCGCGGGATAAGCGTTGCGCTGCCCCGGGATTGGGCGCGGGGCCGTTGCTCGACGAGCAGAAATTCGCCGCCGGTGTGGTCGGTGCCGGGCTGGTCGAGACCGATCACCACCTGAAGCGGAAACACCAACTCCCCGTACAGGTCTCGATGCAGCGCGTTCCAATCGCCTTGCTGGTAGCTCAGCAGGATCGCGGTGGACCTGGTCTGCCCCGCCGCATGGCACATGTCGAGCCACTCGTCGAGGGTTTCCGGCCACGGCGTCGCCCGGCCCAGCCGCGCCCACCAGTCGCGGGCGATCGGTAGCAACCGCGGGTACAGCGCCTTCTTCAGTTCGACCACCGCCTCCGGATACGGGCGCGCGAAGTAGCGGTACTCGCCGGACCCGAACCGGTGCCGATTCATATCGACTGTGCTGCGGAACAATTCGGGCCGTGCGTAGAGGTCGGCGATCAGGCCGGTTTCGGAGTCGGTGAGTAGTCGCGGCAACAACGCGCCGCCGAACTCGTCGAGCTCAGCGCCGACCCGCGCCCAATCCGCGCCGGCGACCCGCTCTTCCCATCGCGCCGCCGGCGTCACCGCCGCGCTCATGCGGCGGCCTCGAGGTCGAGCAGGGTGTGCTTGGCATCGGCGCCGCCAACGTATCCGCCGAGGCTTCCGTCGGTGCGCAGCACCCGGTGACACGGCACGACGACCGGCAGCGGGTTGGTCGCACACGCGGTCCCCACCGCGCGTACCGCCTTCGGATTGCCGACCAGCGCGGCGACCTGCGCGTAGCTGCGAGTCTGCCCGTAGCCGATGTCGGGCAGATGCCGCTGGACCTCCCGGCGGAACCCGTGCGACAACGACAGATCCAACGGCACATCGAAAGACCTGCGTCGATGAGCGAAGTACTCGTCGAGTTCGCGGCGCACGTCGTCCAGGCGCGCCGGCGCACGCAGGATCCGCGGGCTGATCTTGCTGGCCAGTGTCTCGAGCACCTGATCGTGGCCCTCGCGGGCGTAGGCGACCCGGACCAGCCCCTTCGCCGTGGCAGCCAGCAGCAATCGTCCGACCGGCGTGTCGAGCGTGGTGTACGCGACGTCGACCAACTCGGCCTGTTCGGCCTTGCGTTCCAGCATCCGGTGCAGCCGGGCCAGGGTCGTCTCGTCCACGGGCGCCGACAGAGCGGTGACGATATCGTCGTCGGGGTTCATCTCGTTCATCGTGTGTCTCCTCTCAGTGTCGCGCCCGGGTAGGTTCTGCGCAGATTCTTCAGACCATCCGCGGCGGCGCGGCGCGCCGCGTCGGTGGTCCCGCCGAGAATCTGCGCGATCTCGGCGTACGGCAACCCGGCCACATAGTGGTAGGCGATGGCTCGACGCTGCTTGTCCGGCAGCGCGCTGACCGCGGCCCACACCCCGGTGTCGTCGGCGCCGACGACACCGTCGCCGGCCGGCTTCTCGGGCATCTGCCGCACCGGCAGCGGGTTGCGTTTCGCGGCCCGGACCACGTCGATGGCTTTGCGGTGGGCGATGGTCACCAGCCACGCCTCCACGTTCGCCGATTCCGGCAGCTCCGGATAGCTGCGCATCGCGGCCAGGAAGGTCTCCGACCAGGCGTCCTCGGCGTCGTGCGCCCCCAGGACGACCCGGCAGACCCGCAGCACGGTGGCCCCGTGCTCGGTGACGATCTTCTCGAACGGTGGCTTCATGACCATCCCGCCGATTCCGCTGTGCCCGTCACGGTCAGAACAGCCTCCCCGCGCTCACTGCGGCCGGCTCCTCGAGCTCGAGCAGAGCACGCTTGCGCCGCAAACCGCCCGCGTAGCCGGTCAGCGATCCGTCCGCGCCGATCACCCGGTGACACGGGACGAACATACACAGTGGATTGGCTCCGACGGCCTGACCGACCCGGTACGCCAGCACACGATCGCCCAGATTCCGGGCGATCTGCCCGTATGTGCTGGTCGTGCCGTACTCGATGGCGGCGACTTCGCGCCACACCCGGTGCTGGAACTCGTCACCGGCCGGATGCAGCGGCAGCTCGAAGCGACGGCGCTGACCTCGCAGATACTCGAGCATCTGCCCGACGGCTTCGCCCAGAAGGGCGTCATCGACGAAAGACACCTCCGGCCCGAACCGCTCGACGGCCGGGCGCCGGATGTGCTGCCGGAAGTACAGTCCGGTGACCGCCTCACCGGTCGCCACGATCGTGACCGGACCCAGGGCCGCGGTGGCGATCACCGTGTGTCGAGCACTCATCGACTTTCCCCTTTCTCGCGTTCTCGCCAGGCAGACGCACACCAGCGCTCGAACGTGAGATCCGCCCCGACTGCGATACCGGCGTGCCCCTGCCAGGCCGGAATCGTGGTTCCGACGGTTCGGCCAACGCCAGCGATTCGTGTCGGTGACGACGCTCGGGTTCCTGAGCGGTCACCGGCACGACCATGCTCTGCGACCGATCTCGACCGGCATCCGAACTGCCCTCTGGCAGAACGCAATTCGCGGAGCCGCTTCATCTTAGCGAATTTCGAGCTAACCTGTTTTCGGGGAGTTGGAGTGCTCATGAAACAACAATTGATTCCACATACCCGCCAGGTCACGCAGGGCCCGGTCCGGGTCGAGCTGACATCCTCCGTAACCGGCGTGCACATGCACACGCCGGACGAGCACGGATATCTGGTCGAGATCCCTGTCGGGCGGACGATGCGGGTGGTCGATACTCGGCATGAGGTGGAGGTCGTGCCCGGTCGTGCGGTTGTCATGGAACCGTCGGTCGACGCCTTCGTCGACTCACCGAGCCAGGGGCGGGTCGTGGCCGTCGAGGTCGGTCAGCGTGCGTTGTCGGACATGCTCGAAGCGCTGCTGGGCCGGACTGTCCGGCACCCCGTCCATCCGGCCGAGGCGCCCCAGGTGCCCGACCGTGCGTGGCTGTCGACCGTCCGGCGGATCGCCGCGGACGAGGCCGACGTGCCTCCGATCGGACGGCCGGCCGTCGAGCAGAAGCTGCTCGTGGGCCTGCTGTTGTCGCTGGACCATCCGGACCGGGAGGCGTTGGCCGCCGAGGTGCCGAACTGGGGACCACACGTGATCCGCAGGTGCATGGACTACCTCGAGGCGTTCCCCGGCGAGCAGCTGACCGTGTCCCAGCTGGCAGCCGAAGCCGGGTTGAGTGTGCGCGCATTGCAGGAGTGCTGGATCCGGCACCGCGAGATACCCCTGACAGCGGATGTCGTCCGAATTCGGCTGGCGGGGACGCACGCCGATCTCGAGTTCTACCGTCCCGGGGAAACAACGGTGGACGCGATCGCGACAGCTTGGGGGTTCCAACCGGGCCTTTTCCCCGCCGTCTACGAGCGCCACTACGCCCGCCCGCCCGAGCAAACCTTACGCGGCCCGGCATTCGCCTAGTTCGGGCCATTGTGAGCGCCCCCGGTCGGTCGCAACCGCATGGCCGGAGCACACCCCGCACACCAAGACGCCCTGGAACTACTACGTCCAGGACTATGACCGCATCCGCGACCGCTGCCCGACCGGCGTCGCCGGCTGCAAGCCGAAGCGTCGGGACGGTTGCTGGGAAGATGTTGGGGGTTCCCATATCTCAGCTATGCGACCATCGCGGCCATGCTCGCGTGATCCTCGCGATGGATTCCCTGCGCGAGGACCCGCCCGCAGTTCTGGCTGAGCCTGCTGACGCCGGCGGTGGTGCTGATCGCGGCGGAGTGGCGACAGCGGCGGGGGTATGGCGAGTTGGCTGGGTAAAAGCTCATTCCGGCAGACTGAACGGATGGCACACTCAGGCGCGTACCGCCCCACACCGGCGGATCTGGCCGCGGCGAAGGACCGGACCGTCCCGGATGTGCTGGCGCCGGGTCTGCGGGTGCTGTTCTGCGGGATCAATCCGGGACTGTGGTCGGGTGCGACCGGCCACCATTTCGCCCGGCCGGGAAACCGCTTCTGGCCCGCGCTGTCGCGGTCCGGATTCACTCCGCGGTTGTTCCGTCCCGATGAGGAAAAGGAACTACTCGCACTCGGGCTGGGCATCACCAATGTCGTTGCGCGCACGACGGCGAAGGCCGATGAATTGACCTCTCAGGAATTGCGCGACGGCGGCCGCGCGCTCGCCGAAAGAGTGCGGAACAGTCATCCTCGCGTCTTGGCGGTGCTGGGCCTGGGCGCCTACCGCACCGCGTTCGGCCGACCGCGGACCACTGTGGGACGCCAATCCGACACACTCGGCGCCACCGACATCTGGGTGCTTCCCAATCCGAGTGGCCTGAATGCCCATTACACGCTCGACGCCCTGGCCGCCGAATTCCGCAAGCTCCGCGAGGCAACAGAATCCGAGTGAGGCGGTTTCGCCATTCGCTGAGGATGCGCGCTCCATCAAGCTGGTCGCGACAGAGTTCGGACTGGAAAACTTCCAGAAGATCCGCGCGCTGTGGGCGCGACGTCTACGGGCGGCACCGGACGCTCGATGTCACCGGAACCGAGCGCCTGTACGACTCGGAGACCGCCAACCGGCTCTTCGGTCACAACCAAATACCCGAAAAGGCAGTGGAATTGAGCGCGCACCGACGCTGAGCCGTTGAGAAACAACATATTTCGGTCCGATACACCGCGCCCCACCCAGCTCGAATTCGAGGTCGCATCGCGCCGAGATCGAAGACATGCCGCGAAATCGGGTCCCTCGCACGCCGATACGTGGCATCGTGGTGAAGTATCAGACGAATTTGATCATGGAATCCACTCGGGATGAAGATCAATTCGTGTCACCTAGGCACGATATGCCATTAGCCAAGCATTAACGGTGATCTTTAACACATCACTATCAGTGGATTTGCTGATTTCTTTTCAATAACCTTTCTGGTACGCGCCGTGATGGCGTCGTTATCCAACTGTGAAAGGAAGCTCGTAGATGATCTCTCGTAAGGTCTTTGCCACCACCGCCGCCACCGTCTCCGCGGCCGCTCTGTTCTTCGGCCCGGTCGCGATGGCCTCCGCCGCCACCCCGTCCGCCACCGGTTCCGCCAGCGGCCTGGCCTCGGGTTCGTCCGACAGCGGCTCATCTGCGGGTTCGTCCGGCTCGTCCACCGGGTCGGCCACGCTCGACTCCGGCAGCTCGGCCATCGATGAGGCCAGCGACACCGTCAAGAACATCATCGACTCGATCACCGGCGTCAAGAACCTGAACAACCCCAAGCCCGCCTCCTGATCGGACTCGGTGGATCACCACTTCGTCCGCATCGCCCCCCGGGGCCGGATTTGTTTTGTGCCACAGCACTGTACATCGGCGTACACGTGCTATTGCAGTAGATTTGCCTGACTCGATCGATCGTTAGCTGTATCGAGTTGCCGGATCGGTTGAACTCTGACGATTCCTTTTGTCAGCCAACGAGATAGCCCTCCGCGCTGTACGGTTTCGCGCCGTCGAAGAACTCGGACAGCCACCGAATGTGACCGAGCGCGCCCCGGAACATGACGTGGCCCATTGCCCAGGTAGGCGCGGTTGGGCAGCGTAATCAATTCGATTTCGGAATGAACCTGGTTGGAGATGCCTGATGGCCGGCCACGATTTTGCTTACGACCTCACGCTGGACGAGGCGCGGCGCCGCAACGCCGTTCTCGAGGCGCTCGGTGACGACTGGGATCCGGTCGCGGTGCTCGCCGAGGAAGAGCGGGCGTACGACATGCTGTACTCGAATCTCGACGATGAGCAGCAGCGGATCTATGACGAACTGGTCGACGCCGGGATCCTGCCGGATCGCGCGTCGCGCCGAATTGCCGACTGATTTCACCGCCGCGTGCCCTGCACGCCGCCCCGTGACCTCTCAGCAGCGATGACACACGTGGTCGACGACTGCCTCCCCCGCACCTCGGCGGGCCGCACCCTCGTTTCCGGATCGCGATCCCGGCCTCGCGCGGGTCTCCGACGGCGCTCCGGTCTCACCGCAGCGCGGCGCGTTCGGTGGCAGCGACAGCCATCGAGAGAATCGTTCGACCAGGCTGAAAGCGCCGACGGCGGCGCAGCTGGTGATGATGTCTTCAGCCAGGAGGAGGTCGTCGGCGGCCAGGGAATAGATGGAGATGAGGATCGCCCTGCGCGGTGACGCGGAGAGCGGTCCGTGGCCGGTGTCGGGCAATTCGGTGGCCTGCACCATGGCCGGACATCCGGACAACAGTGTGACGGCATCGCTGAGCCGATGCTCGAAACCGGTTTCGCTCGATACGTAGCCGGTCACGGCAGCGCGAATGAGCCGCTCGGGTCTGCATTCGGCGCCGTCGAGGAACCCGGGTTCGATCGCACGCCATCGTTGGATAGGCGGGAAATACTCGAAGTCCGCGCGTCCGCGCCATCGGCGACGCGCCCACCTCAACAGCACGGAAGTCGCTGTCACGCAACGAGACTCGTCTTCGATCATGGTGAGTATCCGCACGAGTCGGCAATCGATCGCATTCGGAGCCACTCCGATGTCCGCGAGAGTCATCACACACCTCCCACGGTGTGTGCGCCGGAGCCGAGACCCATGCGAATCCGCGAGTGCGCGCGCGCCGTTGGCGATGCGATCGATCGCCGCCTACCGGCGGTCGACGCGACCGCGCTCAGTGGTGTCCTCGTGACCGGAAGCGCATGTCTGCCGTGCCCAGTTCTCGAGCTCAGCAAACCTGTGTCGAACGACATGGACGACATGGACGCCCCTTTCGATCACCTGCTCCTGTTGGATCTGAACTGGGACTTGAAAGGTACAACTAGAAACGCCGAAGCCATGCGGGTTGAGATCCGACCGATACAGACACGGCGTGGCAAATTTTCAGCACAGGCCGCTGGCGTCATGAGCTACGGACAATCGGACCGGCGGCGATGGGCTATCGCGGGTACCCCTGAGAGGCTCGATCGCGCGATAAGCTGTGTAGGTCACGAAGCAGGACCAGCGCATGGGCTATATCGACCAGTTGAAGACACAACACACCGTGGTCTCCGAGGTCACGGCCGAGTTGGCAGAAGCCGGATTCAGCGACGCCGTGGAGATCGGCCGCGGCGGCTTCGGAGTTGTGTATCGGTGCGACCAGGCGGACCTGGACCGGATGGTAGCGATCAAGGTGCTCACCGGCGGCCTGGATGAGGGGAGCCGGGAGCGGTTCATCCGGGAGCAGCGGGCGATGGGCCGCTTGACCGGGCATCCGAA
Organism: Nocardia miyunensis NBRC 108239; assembly: GCF_001613065.1. Taxonomy (GTDB): domain Bacteria; phylum Actinomycetota; class Actinomycetes; order Mycobacteriales; family Mycobacteriaceae; genus Nocardia; species Nocardia miyunensis. The sequence goes on along the minus strand of NZ_BDBQ01000096.1, from coordinate 42,708 downwards.
CATCGTGGAGGTGCTGCAGGTGGGCGCCACCTCGTCCGGGTTGCCCTATTTGGTAATGCCCTTCTATCCGCGAGGTTCTCTCGGGGCCTGGATATCCCGGCACGGTCGGTTGTCGGGCGAGGAGATTCTGCGGCTCGGAGTGAAGCTGGCCGGGGCCCTCGAGACCGGACACCGGGTCGGGATCCTGCATCGCGACATCAAGCCCGGCAACATCCTCATCTCCGATTACGGTGAACCGGCATTGACCGATTTCGGGATCGCGCGCATCCCCGGCGGATTCCACACCACCACCGGCACGGTCACCGGTTCGCCGGCGTTCACCGCGCCGGAGGTGCTGGCCGGCGACGACCCCACTCCCGCGGCCGACGTCTATGGGCTCGGCGCCACGTTGTTCGCCGCGCTGACCGGGCACGCGGCATTCGAACGACGCAGCGGCGAACAGATCGTTGCCCAGTTTCTGCGCATCACCAGCCAGCCCGTGCCGGATCTACGCGAGCACGACATCGACGATGACATCGCGACGGTGATCGAACACGCGATGGCCCGCGCTCCCAACGAGCGGCCCTCCCCCGCGGCATTGGGCGAGCAGTTACAGCATCTGCAAGGCAAGCGCGGCCAGCCGGTCGGCGAGATGGCGGTGCAGGCCGAAGCGGGTGCGGAGCCGCAGGACAGCGCAGTTGTTCCGGTGATTCCGCTGGACAGTGACCGCTCTCCGGCACCGGAGCATGCCCGATTCGTTTCGTCGGTCGGCGCGAAGCCCTTCCTTCGCGTGGAGCTGACGAGTTTCGTCGGCCGTCGCACCGAGCTGACCGAGGCCAAGCATCTGTTGACGAGTTCGCGACTGGTGACCTTGACCGGAATCGGCGGTGTGGGCAAGACTCGACTGGCCTTGCGGGTAGCCACCGATGCGAAAGGCGACTTCGCCCAAGGGGTGCGGCTGGTCGAACTCGCCGAACTGCACGACGGCGCGCTGCTGCCGGCGGTGATCGCCGCGGCGGTGGGGTTGCGCCCACGGGGACAGCCGGTGCTGGACGTGCTGACCGACTACCTGGCCTCGCACCAACTGCTGCTCGTGCTCGACAATTGCGAGCAGATCGTCGATTCGACGGCGAAGGTCGCCGAGACGTTGCTGCGGGCGTGCCCGATGCTGCGGATCCTCGCCACCAGCCGCGAGCCCCTGAATGTCGACGGGGAGGCGGTGCTGCGCGTGCAGCCGCTCAACGTGCCGGATCAGGGCGGGCAGCCATCGTTGAGGAGTATGCACCGCTACGACGCGGTGACCCTGTTCGTCGAACGAGCCGCCGCCGTCGTGCCCGGCTTCGCGCTCACCATGGAGAACGTGGCCGCCGTTACCGAGATCTGCCACCGCGTCGACGGATTGCCGTTGGCGATCGAGTTGGCCGCGGCGCGACTGCGAGCGCTGTCGCCCGAGCAGATCCTGGCTCGACTCACCGACTGTTACGCGCTGCTGACCCGCGGCAGTCGCAGCGCGCCGAACCGGCAGCAGACACTGCGGTGGTGCATCGACTGGAGTTACTCACTGTGCACTCCGGCCGAGCAGCAGGCGTGGGCACACATGTCGGTGTTCGCCGGCGGTTTCGAACTCGACGCCGCCGAACAGGTGTGCTCGGGCGACCTCGCGGCAGAGAATCTGCTCGACGTACTGGGCAACCTGGTCGACAAGTCGATCCTGATCCGGGAGGAGTCGGATTCGATCGTGCGGTTCCGGCTGCTCGAGACGATCCGCGAGTACGGCCGCGACCGGCTCGAGCGAACCGGCCACTATCCGGAACTGCTTCGCCGCCACCGGGATTGGTACCGCAACTTCGCCGAGCGCGCCGAGGCCGACTGGTTCAGCCCTCGCCAGCCCGACTGGATCGCCCGCATCGACCGGGAACAACCGAACTTCCGAGAGGCATTGGCCTGCTGCCTGACGTCGACCGATGTGGGACCCGATGCCGCACTGTCGTTGGCGGCGACCCTGCAACTGTTCTGGTTCTCCCGAAGCCAGCTCGGTGAGGCCCGGCACTGGCTCTTGCAGGCCCTCGCGGGCGAGCCCGCCACCGCCACGGCGACGCGGGCCAAGGCGATTTGGCGCGCCAGCCTGGTGACCGAATCCCAGGACGATCTCGTCGTGGCGGCCGCACTGGCCACGCAGGCACAGCACCTGGCCGAACAGACCGAGGACCCGGTCGTGCACGCGTTCACGAACCTCACCGACTCCCTGCACGCGGTCCGTACCGGCGACTCTCCGAGCGCACGCGTCCCGCTGGAGGCCGCTCTCGCGTTCTTCACCGCGGACGGCGACGTCTACGGGCAGGTCTGGTGCCTGCTCGGGCTCGGATGGGTGCACGCGTTGCGGGACGACAGTGCGGCGGCTCTGTCACACTACGAGAAGGCCCTGGATATCATCGAATCCCACGGCGGTTCAGTACATCTGGTCTATGCCCTGTGGGGGGCGGCGTTCGCCGCGTGGCGTCAGGGTGATCGCGACCGGGCGCTGGGGCTGCTGCGGCGACAGATGCAGCACGCCAGGCGGCAGCAAGATCTGCTCATGGCCGCGATAGCCCTGGAAACGCTGGCGTGGGTGGTGGGCGCGCACGGCAGCGCGCGGCGCACCGCCGTACTGTTGGGCTCCGCGCAGGCACTCGCTCAGGAGATCGGCGCTTCCCCCGTGCTGTTTCCGCAAACAGCGATCCATCACGAAGAGTGCGAGCGATCGGCCCGCCGCACGCTCGGCGAGGAGGGCTTCGAGACGGCCTATCGCAAAGGCATGTCGCTGGATTTGAACGCGGCGACCGAATACGCCCTGGGGGAACCGCGGGCCGCCCTTCCAGGTCCCTCGACCGAGCTGACCAGACGCGAGCTGGAGGTGGCCGGCCTCGTCGCCGATGGTTCGACCAACAAAGCCATCGCCAGCCGTCTGCACATCTCCCAGCGCACCGCGGCGGGACACGTCGAACATATCCTGACCAAACTCGGATTCACCTCACGCACCCAGATCGCCGCCTGGGTCGCCGAGCAGAACCGGCCGAACCCGAGTTGAAGGCGCGACTGCGCCTGTCCCCCAGCGACTTCGGCCAATGGCCGCGCGCGTCGATGCGCCGATCATGGTCCGGCACTTTCGCCCAGCCTCGATGGCACATCGTTCAGATATGGATGTACCCGCCGGTGAGCGTCGCGTCGTCCAGGCGCGGCGCGACCGATTCCCCGCCGAGCGCGATGCGCAGCTCGACCTGTTCATCCCTGACGACATGCATGACCGCGTTGATCAGTGCCAGGTGGGTGAACGCCTGTGGATAGTTGCCCCAGTGGCGGCCGGTTCGTGGGTCGATCTCCTCGGCGTAGAGGCCCAACGGGCTGGCGTATCCGAGCAGTTTCTCGCACAGCTGCTTGGCACGGTATTTCTCGCCGATTTCCGACAACGCGGACACCAGCCAGAACGAGCAGATCGTGAAGGTTCCTTCCTCGCCGGCACAGCCGTCATCGGTTTCGTTTGTGCGGTAACGCAATACGAGCCCGTCGACGGTGAGTTCGTCGGCGATGGCCAGGACGGTTTTGCGCACCCGCTCGTCGTCGGGGGGAAGGAACCGAACCAGCGGGATGAGCAGGGTGGAGGCGTCCAGTGCCGTGCTGCCGTAGCACTGCGTGAACACGCCCCGCGAGTCCACCGCGTTGGTACAGATATCGGCGCGGATCTCGTCGGCCGCCCCCTGCCAGCGCTCGGCGCGTTCGAAGTCGTGGTGGATGCGGGCCAGGCGTGCGCCGCGATCGGCGGCGACCCAGCACATGACCTTGCTGGAGGTGAAGTGCTGCGGCTTTCCCCGCACTTCCCAAATGCCCTGGTCGGGTTCGCGCCACACGGCGAGAGCGCTTTTGACCGCCCAGCGCAGCAGCGGCCAGGTCTGCGCGTCGATCTGGTCGCGATGGCGGGCGTAGAGGTAGACCGAATCCAGCGCCGCACCCCAGACATCGTGCTGACGTTGACGAAAGGCGTTGTTGCCGATGCGCACCGGGCCGGCGTTGTCGTACCCGCGCAGATTGTCGAGCGTGTGTTCGGTCAGGTCGGTTTCGCCGCCGATGCCGTAGACGATCTGCATGTCCTTGGCGCTTTCGGCCAGATTGATGATGTGGGAGAAGTAGTCGTTCGCTTCCCAGCTGAAACCCAGCGTGTACAGGCCCCACAGCGCGAAGGCCGAATCCCGGATCCAGGTGTAGCGATAATCCCAATTGCGCTCTCCGCCAGGGGTTTCCGGCAGTGAGGTGGTGGGGGCCGCGACGATGGCGCCGGTCGGCGCGAAGGTCAGGCCTTTGAGGGTCAGGGCGCTGCGAGTGAGCTGAGCGCTCCACGGGTGGTCCGGAAACTGGCCGACGGCCAGCCAGTGCCGCCAGTGGTGCACGGTCTTCATCAGCCGCTCGCCGGCCTCTTCCACGGTTTCCGGAGCCTCCCGGCTACCCCACGACAACGCACAGAACCGGGTGTCGCCACTCTTGAGCAGGGTGCGGGCGACCGCGCGCGAGCCCTCGAGTCCGAGACGCAGGTCGGTGGTCAGCCGCAGCGGCAGATCGACGCCTTCGGCGCCGGCCATGGCGAGGTGATAACTGTCGAGGTATTCCCACATGGCACGAGCTCGGCCGTAGTCGTAGGCAGGCTGGCAGTCCAGGACGAACTGGATCTGCCCGGTCTCACAGTGCACGATGCGCAGCAGGATATGTTCGGCGTCGTAGTCGGTGGGCGCGCGGCGGTGGGCGCTGCGGCCGGGCTGCTGGTGCCGCCACGGGCCGACCAGCAGCACGTCACGCACGGTCGCCCACCCTTCGCCACTGCGCCAGCTCGTCTCCATGACCATCGTCCCGGGGATGTACCGGCGATCGGCCGGGGCCGCGATGTTGTCGGGAGCGAACCGGAACGACCCGGCGGAACGATCGAGTATCGCGCCGAAGACGCTGGGAGAATCCATGCGGGGCAGGCACATCCACTCGATGGCTCCGCTGGGCGCGATGAGGGCGGTCACCTCGGAATCGGAGATGAACCCGTAGTCGTCGATGCGCGGAAACGCCGTGACCCGGGGCTCGTCTTGCAGCTGATCGTTCATGCGGTGCTCCCATTCGTCACCTGGTCGGACTCTCGGGCGCTGCTTTCGATCGTATGCCCTGGCCCTTCTCACCATGATCGAAGAGCGATGGAAGCCGACGTATAATCAGGCCTATGAGTGGCACCGCACCGGCGGCGGCCAGACAGGGCTCGGACCTGTGGGCGCGGGTGTTCGCGGCACTGTACGACCCGCTCTTGTGGCGGGGCGAGCGGGCGGGCATGGGGGCTCGCCGACGTCAGCTGCTCGGCCGGGCGACCGGACGGACTGTCGAACTCGGCAGCGGAACCGGCCTGAATCTGCCGAACTATCCCGACGACCTCGAAGAGTTGATCCTGACCGAACCCGAGGCCGCGATGCGTGTCCGGTTGGACCGGCGGCTGCGCACCACTCAGCGGAAGGCGAAGGTGCTCGACGCGTCGGCGGATCAGCTGCCGTTCACGGAAGGATCCGTGGACACGGTCGTGTCCACGCTCGTCCTGTGCACCGTCGACAATCCCGATGCGGTGTTGCGCGAGGTCGAGCGCGTGCTGCGCCCCGGCGGCAGGCTGCTGTTCGTCGAACACGTCCGCTCGAAGTCGCCGCGGCTCGCCCTGTGGCAAGACCGCCTCGAAGGTCCCTGGCGCCGGTTCGCGGAGGGATGCCGCTGCAACCGCGCCACCCTCGAGCTGATCCGGGCGTCCGGATTGGAAGTCGACGACGTCCAGGAAGCGACCTGGGAAGGGATGATGGTCCCCATCGTCCGACCGCTGATCTTCGGCGCGGCAACCAAACCGGACAGCCGACGCGCCTAGTGCGACCGTAGCCAGTCGCGGTAGTGGGTGGCGGTCACCTGGGCGCCCTCGGGGGCGGTGAGTACATCACCTTCGACCACGGCGAACAGGCCGGCGGTCGGATCGGTGACGACGTGACGGTGGTCGCCGGTGGCCTCCAGCGTGATGCGGCCCAATTCGTCGAGCGTGAAGACGTCGGGGCCGGCGATGTTCCGTATGCCCCGCAGCGGAGTACCCGCGGCGACCTCGGCTACCTCGGCCGCGACTTCGGCGGAACTGATCGGCTGAATCGGGGTGGCGGGCAGCCGCACGACGTCGCCGTCGGTGGTCCACTCCATCGTCGGTGCGACGAATTCCATGAACTGGGTGGCGCGCACGATCGAGTACGGGATCGGCCCCGTCTCGACCAGTTGCTCCTGCAGGGTCTTGGCGCGGTAGTAGGCCATGCCGGGTACCCGGTCGACGCCGACGATCGACAACGTCACGATGTGCCCGACGTCCGCCGCCTGCGCGGCGGCCAGCAGATTGGTCACCGAGGTGCGGAAGAAGTCGAGGGAGGCGTCGTCGAAGGTGGGCGAGTTGGTCAGGTTCACGACGACCTCGGCGCCGCGCAGCGCGTCGTCGAGCCCGTCACCGGTGAGCAGGTCGAGGCCGGTCGAGCGGGAATGCCCGGTGGCTTCGTGTCCGGCAGCGGTCAGGTCGCCGAGGACCTGCGAGCCGATCAGTCCGGTGCCGATAACCGAGATCTTCATCAGATATCCCCTTGACTGTCGAAGTTGGCGCCCTGGACTCCCAGGGCGATCTCGAGGTGCGTGATGATTCACAAGCCGGTCTGCAGTGGGATCGGCGCGGGGCGACCCGGCGCGGGGCCAAGCCTACGCCGGGTCGCGAACATCACCCGCGTGGCCGCCACGACCGGCAACGGCACCGCTACCGGCGGCGGCGCACCACCCGGGGTGGGTCGAACGAACTTCGGATGTGCTGTGGCACAGGCGTACCGGGTGTACTCGGCCACATCTCGATCCGCAGTCGCCGCAACAGGTTTCAGGTGCGCTCCGCCTGTCGTCCGGCACGCCGGGAGAACAGATACGCTGAGAGACAAGCACTCTCGCGGCTCGTGACGCACCGGTCGACGACCTGCTGGACGCGGCACCGGCCGACGACGGCACGCTGGACGTCGTCTCCGCGTTGGCAGTTCCGCTGCCCGGGACGGTGATCTGCGAGCTGTTCGGTGTGCCGTCGGTCGATCATGGACGCGTCCTGGGGTGGCTTCGCGCCACGCGTGCCGACCTCGCCACCGAGTTCGAGACCGTGGAGTCGGCAGCCGAGGAGCTGCGGGACTATCCCAGCTCGTCGGGCTGCGGCGCGCGAATCCGGGTGACGACCTGATCAGCGCGCTGATCACGGTGCAGGCCAACGACGATCGCCTCAGCGACATCGACGTACTGAGCCGGGCAGCTGCGTCCGGCAGATAGCCGAAACCCGCAGCGCGCACCCGCCGGTACGCGGTGTTCCCGAGCACGGCGGCGAGTCGGGCAGCACCCGGCACGCCGCCGCTCTACCGCGCTTGCCAGCGTGGCGGGCGCTTCTCGGCGAAGGCGCGGGCGCCTTCCTGCGCATCGGCGGAGGCGAAGATCGGGCCGGTGATCGCCCGCTGGCGGTCGAACATCTCCTCATCCGGCCATTGCGCGCTCTCGTGGATGATCCGCTTCGACGCACGCACGGCCAGGGGGCCGTTCGCCGCGATCGAGCGGGCCAGCTCGACCGCAGTGTCGAGCGTATTCCCTTCGTCGGCAAGGCGATTGACCAGGCCGAGGGCGAACGCGCGTTCGGCGTCGATCAGATCGCCGGTCAGCGCCAACTCCATCGCCACGGTCGGCGGGATCCGGCGCGGCAGCCGCATCAGGCCACCGGCCGCGGCGACCAGTCCGCGTTTGACCTCGGGGATACCGAATTTCGCCGTGCGCGATGCCACGACGAGGTCCGCGGCCAGGACCGCCTCGCAGCCGCCTGCCAGTGCGTATCCCTCCACGGCGGCGATCAGCGGCTTGCGCGGCGGCGCTTCCACCAGGCCGAGGAATCCGCGTCCCGGGATCACCGGTGACTCCCCGCGCAGAAACGCCTTCAGATCCATACCGGCGCAGAACGTGCCGCCCGCACCGGTCAGTACGCCGACGGTGAGATCCGCACGGGCGTCCAACTCGATCATGGCGGCGGAAACCGCCTCGGCCACAGCGAGATTCACCGCGTTGCGCACCGCCGGGCGATTGAGCGTGACGACCATGACGCCGTCCTGAGCATCGATCAGCACCTCGTCACTCATCGCGGCACCGCCGCAATCGCGCCGTCGTACCGGATCGCTTGTCCCGCAGTGCCATCCAGATTCATCGCGTGCACTTCCCGGCCGGAATCGGAGCGTTCGACCGCGGCCTGCGGGGCCAGAGTTCGCAGTGCGCGGCGGATGGTTTCACCGCCCGAGCCGGTGGATCGAGCCCGGGGCCTGTCCGGGCGACGACCACGCGGTGTCTTTCGAGGTTCATATCCGTCTTTCTCGATGTGCGCCATACCGTTCGGCGCGATAGGGGCTGTTGGGCTCGCCGAGCCGAGGTCACCGTGCGGTGAGGCCGCCGTCCGCGGTGACGACCGACCCGGTCATGAACGAGGCCTCCGTGGACAGCAGAAATGCGATGACAGCAGCCATCTCCGCCGGATCGGCGCGACGTGCCAGCGGGGTCCCCGCGACCGCGTTGCTCGTCACGCCCTCCACCTCCCGGGCGCGACGCGCGAGCGGGGTGTCCACCACGCCGGGACACAGGCAGTTCGCCCGGACGCCGCGATCGGCGTAGCCGACGGCGATCGATCGTGTCAGGCCGAGCACGCCGCTCTTGGACGCGTCGTATCCGCAGGTGTTGGTATTCGCGGACACCAGCGATGCCACGGAACCGATGGTCACCACGCTCGAGGTTCCCGCGTCGAGCAGGTACGGCAGTGCGGCCCGGATCGCGAGGAAGGTTCCGTGGAGATTGACCCCGATCACCGAATACCAGTCGTCCAGCGACATTTCGTGCGGCAGGCCCGAACGCGCGATGCCCGCGCAGGTCAGTACGCCGTCCAGCCCGCCGAATTCCCTCGCCGCGCCCAGCACCGCCGCGTCGAGGGATTGTTCCTGGGTGACATCGCATTCGAACGATGTCGCGTTGTCCAGCTCGGATGCCACCCGCCGAGCCGCGTCGGCGTCGGTATCGAGAATCGCGACCGCGGCGCCTTCGGCGGACAGCCGCCGCGCGGCCGCGGCCCCGATCCCGCCCGCACCTCCGGTGATCAGGATTCGGTTGCCGCTCAATCGTTTTCCGTAGTCCATCGTCGTCTCCCTCACCCGATCCGGCGGCCGCAGTCCACCGGAAGCGATACCCCGGTCACGAAGCGCGCCTCGTCGGACGCGAGGTACAGCACGGCATTGCTGATGTCCACCGCCTCGACCCAGCCCTGCCCGAGCACATCTCCGGCGCGGGCGCGTTCGCGCAGATCCTCCGGTGTCGGGTCCTCCAGATCCGGGCAGAAGACTCGAAGGGTGGAGTCGCTGAACAGCATGTCGGTCGCGACATTGCCGGGGTGGACCGCGTTGACGCGGATCCGATGCTTGCCCAGCTCGGCCGACAGCGTCTTCATCAGGCCGGCCACACCGCTCTTGGACGCGTTGTAGTGTGCGACGTTCGCCGCGCCGACGAACGTGACCACCGAACTCGTCAGTACCACCGAACCACCGCTTCCCGCCGAGATCATGTGTGGCACAGCGGCTTTCACCGTGCGCCACACACCGGTCAGGTTGATGTCGAGCATGTCCTGCCACTCGGTGTCGGACAGCTCGACCGTCGGGCGGCAGCCACAGACGCCCGCGTTGGCGCTCACGATATCGATGCCGCCGAGGCTTTCGACCGCGTCGGCGGCCACCTGGTCGAGACCGGCCTGGTCGCGGACGTCGACCTCGAAGGCCAGGGCGTACCCGCCCGCCCGGCGGATGTCCGCGGCAGTCTCCTGCGCGGCGGCCGAATGCAGATCGACGATGGCCACGGCCGCGCCTTCCGCGGCGAGCCGCCGCGCGGACGCGGCGCCGATCCCTGAACCTCCGCCGGTCACCACGGCCGTGGTGTCCTCGAGCCTGCTCATGCGCGGCCTCCTGTGTGTCGTTCGTTTGATCCGAATCATGCACATCATTAGATTGGACGTCAATCATTGACCGAAATCACATTCATGCTAATAATTCGCAGTGAAAGCGAGACTCGACGAGGAGATGCTCATGACCGAGGTGGCCGACAATTCCACCGGCGTACGCGATCTCGGCGGATGTCCGGTGTTCCACACCGACTACCGCGTGGAGCGCCCCGCGCTGGAAACGCACCGGTTGCTCAACGCCGAACGGGACACCGCGCGATTCGCCTGGAACGACTCGACCGAGGAGGGGTTCTGGGTCCTGAACCGGTTCGACGACGTGCGAGAAGCGTTGCAGCGGGACGCCGATTTCACCAATGACCAGGTCAGCGCCCTGCACCGGTCACCACCCGGCGTGCTGCTGCCGGAGAACCTCAACCAGCCCGAGCACGCCGAGATGCGGCGGATCCTCAATCCGTTCTTCGCCCCGAAACTGGTCCGGCGAATCGCCGACCTGGCGCGGGACCGCGCCGCCACGCTCGTGGACCAGATCGCGCCGCGCGGATCCGAGGATGTGGCGACCGGGTTCGGCATGATCTACCCGACCGAGCTGTTCCTGGCGCTGCTCGGCCTGCCCATCGAGGACGGGGCGAAGCTGATGCCCTGGGTGGAAGGCCAGTTCATCGGATTCTTCGACAAGGCCCCGGACGCGCAGCGAATCGCCGTGCGGACCCGCCGGGAACTCGATGCCTACTTCGCCACGGCGATCGCCGACCGCCGCGCGAACCCGGGCGATCCCACGACCGATCTGGTGACCCGCCTGGTGACGGCGGAGTACCAGGGCGCCCCCATCCCCGACGAGATGATCCTGACCATCTGCATGACCATCATGGCGGCCGGGCTCGACACCACCCGCAGCGCCCTGGGCTACACATTCCTGCACATGGCCACCCATCCGCAGGACCGGCAGCGGCTGCTCGACGAGCCCGAGTTGTGGCCGAATGCGATCGAGGAGATCATCCGGCTCTACGGTCTGATCATCCAGGACGGACGGGAAGCCGCACGCGACATGGATTTCCACGGCCTGCCGATCCGCAAGGGCGATCTGGTGTGGCTCGGCCTGGCAGCGGCCAACCAGGATCCGGATGTGTTCCAGGACCCGGGTGTCTTCGATCCCGACCGGCCGAACCTCCAGCAGCACTTGGGTTTCGGCGCGGGATACCACCGGTGCCTCGGGATGCATCTGGCGCGCGCGGAACTGGTTGTCGCGCTGACCCAGTGGCACGAGCGGATCCCCCACTACCGCATCGCCGAGGGCGCGCAACTGCGCGAGCGCGGCAGTCAGCTGCGCTTGCAGCACGTGCCCCTGGTCTGGGACTGATTGCCGCACAACCGGTTCCGCATACGAACACCCGCGCGGCCCGGCATCCTCTCGTAGGATGCCGGGCCGCTGCGTTCGCCTGGCCTGGCGAGTGCGGCCCACAGTCGGTCAGTCCGTCGCCGACCGGTCGGACCAGCCATAACGAATTACAGGGCAAACCCTGGCCGTTGAGTTACGAATCACGCACGGCGATGGCCGATTCGGGGCACGCCTGCGCCGCCGTCTCGGCCTCACCGGTCAGCTCTTCCGGTACTTCCCAGGTGCGACCGCGCTCGGCCACGAAACCCTCGTCGTCATCGGTCAGCAGTCGTTCGGCCATCGCATAGCACCGGCCGTGGCCCATGCACCGGGCCGCATCGATCGAAATGAACATCATCGTCCTAGCTGTGTTCGCGCGCCGGGGTCATCCGACGCCACCGGCCGGCTGAATGTCCGCTTGTCGCGAGACGCCCAGCCGGCCGGATCGGCTACTTCGTCAGATCGCCTCGTGCGCAGGCGATTTCGTGGCCCGGATGAGCGCCACGAGGAGCAGGCCCACCACCGAGATCCCCGCGCCGATCACCCAACCGAGCTGGAAGCTGTGCTCGGTCGGCACCACGCTGTGCCCGACCTTGATCACCTGCGAGGTCAGCACCGCGCTGATCGCCGCGCTGCCGATCGCCCCGCCCAGCGGCGCACTGATCTGTCCGATACTGGCCGCCGTGGCGACCTCGTCGGGATGCAGAGCCCTGATGAACGTCAGGTAGGCGCTGGCGGAGGCGAGACCGTAGGACACGCCGACGATGATCGGCCACACCCACAGCTGCCATTCCGAGTCATGGGCGAACGCGATGAGCAGCATGCCGATCGCGCACCCGGTGAAGGCCAGCATGCACATCACCCGCGCGGGTACGAACCGGCTCAATGGCCCGGCCGAGGTGCTGCCCGCGACGATGCCGAGGCAGAACATCAGCATCAGCAGACCGCTGGTCAGTTCGTCGTATCCGAACCCGAAACCGGCCGAGGTGGGCGTCTCGGTGAACTTCGGCAGCGTGAAGTTGACGACCCAGGCGAGCATTCCGGCCAGGAAGAACACGAGCCATCCGCGCAGGAAGTTCATGTTCCGCAGCGCTCGCGTATTCGCCAGCGGCGCGGGCACGCGCTCCTCCACGAGCCACCAGGCGGCAGCCACGACGACACCGCCGACCAGCGGCACGAACACCTTCGGCGACGACCAGCCCCACTGCGAACCCATGCTGAGTGGCACCAGAATCAGCGCGAGGGCGGCGGCCAGCAGCAGCCCGCCGATCCAGTCGACCCGGCCGCGGCCCGGCCCCTCGCGACCCGGAACAGCGGCGAGCGTCCCGAGGACGCCGATGATCCCGAGCACCGCGAGGATGCCGAACACCACCCGCCAGTTCACGTGCACGGTGTCGGTCAGCAGGCCGCCGACGGCGAACGAGAGACCGGCGGCGATCCCTTCCGCGGCCGCGATCCACGACAGCACGACGCTCAGTGTCCGGCCGGTCAGGTTGGACCGCGCGATCGCCAGCGCGAGCGCGATGCCGCCCAGGGTGAATCCGCTGATGAACCGGCCGATCAGCAGCACCGTCATATTCGGCGCGAACGCTCCGATGATGCTGCCCAGAGCCAGCAGCCCCATGGTGAGCAGCGCCATTCGCCGCTGCCCGAACAGCGACGCGAGCGGTGGGAGCAGAGCGGTGCCGATCGCCCCGCTGAGCGAGCCGATGATCACCACCCAGTTGAGCAGAGCGCCGGTCGCCCCGAGCGCGGGGCCGATCTGGCCGAGCAGTTTGAGCGGGACGGTGATCACCAGAGTGGCCAGGATGACGAAATATCCGATCATCAAGACCAGGCCGCGTGGCATCGCGGCCGTCACCTCACTGCCGTTCGAATCCATTGCGGTAGTTGTCATCTTGCCTCTTCATTGAGTCGATGGAGATGCCCGGTAGCCCGGGCGGTGGGTGAAAAATGTCTGTGGATGCCGCCGCTATGCGCGGCGTTCGCCGGCCGCGGGGCGGTAGCCCAGTTCGACGAGTCCGGGCAGCACCGCGGTTTCGAACAAGCGCAGGCTGCGCCAGCCCGCGTCCAGTGGCAGCCCGCCCATCAGCGGCTGAAAGACCAGTTCGGCGTCGGGTCCGAGTTTCTCGCAGAGCGCGAGACATTCCTCCGGCGTAACCACCCGGATGTTCGGGTCGGTCCGCAGTTCGGCCAGGTCCGCGGCGGGCTGGTAGGCGGTGGTGCCTATCCCCCGCTCACGAGCCCAGTTCGCGTTGGCGTTCGTTGTATACAGCACGTGCGGTGCGACGATCTCCCAATCGCGTGCCGGATCGTCGGACACGAACAGGAACAGTGGACCGCTCACCGGGCCGCGCGGCGGAACCGGCCGACCGAGCCGTTCACGCTCGGCGGCGTAGATCGCGTACAGCCGGTCCTTCTCGGATCCGGCCGGGCGGTATCCGTCACCGATCCTGGCCGCGCGCACCGCCGACGCCTCCGCCGAGCCGCCGACATAGAGTGGCGGCCCTTGCGGGCGCGCGGGACGAGGCCGGACCTTCACCCGCTGCCCGCGGAAGTCGAACTCCTCCCCGGTCCACGCCTGCCGCAGCACCTCGATGATCTCTTCCAGGATCCGCACACGCCGGCGACGGTCGACATCGAACATCCGATATTCCGAATCGCGGTAGCCGAGACCGAGGGTAACCTCGACCCGCCCGCCGCCGACCAGGTCGAGTGCGGCAAGGTCCTCGGCCAGCCGCAGCGGATGGTGCAGGACCGCGACGAGCGCGGACAGATGCACCCGCATCCAGCGGGTCCGGCCGAGCATCGCCGAGCCGAGGATCATCGGCGCGGCGCAGTACCCGTCGTCGGCGCCGTGGTGCTCGGCGAGGTAGACCGTCTCGAACCCGAGTTCGTCCGCCCAGGCTGCGTGATCCAGCGCCGCGGCGTACTGGTCGGGACTGCCGACCCCGATACCGGGCGCGCGCATGTCGTAGCGTAGAGCCAGCTTCATGTCACATTCCCGTTCGATCAGCGACCGGCGACCGGCTGCGCGGCCACCGAACCCACTGGTCGGGAACGGCCGACGCCCTGCTGCACGCCCGTGACACCGGCTGCGCGGGTCGTGTGGACGTATTGCTTGCCGATCGTGTTCATAGCTCACTCCTCAGGCCACGGCACGGGTGATGCCGACTCGCCGGGGCAGCATGCCGCCGCCGAGTCGTCCACGTACGTGACGAGCACCTCACTTCGCGGTGCTTTGCGAATTATAATTATCATGGATTTCCGGTTAGGACGAGACCGGGTAGCGGCAGATCCTCGCATATCCCCAGCGTGTGCCATGTCACTCGCAAATCCAGTAGAACCATAGCAACCATGCGCATGAATGTGTAGGGTTTTGCTCCGACTCGCCCACTGACCGCGGACGGCCCTCCGGCGCACCGCACTACCGCTGCAGTGGGTCGCGAGGACGACGTGTGAAAGGGAAATGATGACGGCCACCGAACCAGGAGCCCTGTCCGGAATCCGGATCGTCGACTTCAGTCGCGTACTCGCGGGTCCCTACGCGACCATGCTGCTGTCGGATTTCGGCGCGGAGGTGATCCGGCTCGAACGCCCGAACGTCGGCGACGACACGCGAGGCTGGGGGCCGCCGTGGCACGAGGGCGAGTCCACCTACTTCCTGGGCCTGAATCGGAACAAGACGTCGATCGGGTTCGATCTGACCAGCGAAGCGGACCGCGCCACGGCCCGGGAGCTGATCAGCGGCGCGGACGTCGTGGTCGAGAATTTCAAACCGGGGACGCTGGAGCGGTACGGGTTCGGCTACGAGCAACTCGCCGCCGAGCATCCCGCCCTGGTGTACTGCTCGGTGACCGGGTTCGGCTCCGGCAAGGGCGCACATCTGCCCGGCTACGACCTGATCGCGCAGGCCACCGGAGGGCTGATGAGCATCACCGGCCACCCGGAGACCGGCCCGGCCAAGGTCGGCGTCGCGATGGTCGACGCGATCACCGGATTGCACGCCGCGCTCGGCATCCAGACCGCGCTGATCCACCGGCTGCGCACCGGACACGGACAGCGAGTCGAGGTCAACCTGCTGTCCTCGGTACTGGCATCGCTGACGAATCAGGTATCCGGGCACATCCTGACCGGGAATGTGCCGGGCCTGATGGGCAACGCGCATCCGAGCGTCGCGCCGTATCAGCCGGTGAACACCGCCGACCGGCCCCTGGCCATCGCGGCCGCGAACGACAAGCAGTTCGCCGCCCTGTGCCGCGCGCTCGGCATCCCCGAACTGGCCCAGGATCCGCGCTACCGCACCAACACCGACCGGGTGGCCCACCGCGAGGAACTGATCGAGGAACTGGAGAGCGTCTTGCGCATCCGCGACGCGGACCACTGGTTCGAGGTCCTCGTCGACGCCGGTGTCCCGGCCGGGCCGATCAACGACATCGGCCAGGCCGTCGCGCTCGCGGAAAGCCTCGGTCTCGAGCCCGTGGTCCTGCCCACCGACGAGCCCGAAGGACACGGAGTTGCCCAGGTACGCAACCCGATTCGATTGTCCCGCACACCGGCCGCCTATCGGACCAACCCACCGAAGCTCCCGACTCGCTGAACCGGGCGGCGCGGGGCCGAGGTCGCGTCACTTCGGCGGCGATCACCGGCCCCGCGCCCGTCGACTTCAGCTACTACACATCGACCAGCCACCGGCCGGTCGCCACGGACCCTGCCGAGGCCACCGAGTGGTGGAGCCGCATCGCGTGACACCGCAACGCACCGTGGCGGCTACTCGTACGCCCAGCCGGTGGCCAGATCGGTACTCACCTCGACCGCCATGTTCTTCTCCGTGAAAAGCGGCCGGGGACCGCTGACGTCGACGATGTCGTCGTAACTGCCCCAGCCGATCACCGAACGTCCGGCGCCACGCCTGGTGAACAGGACCTGGGCCCGCACGCGCACCCGGGAATCACCGAGCCACGACGTGCGCGCATCGGCGACGAAATGCCGTTTGATCGACGGATCGGCGCGGAACGCCCATCCGAAGAATTCCCGAATCTCCGCACGGCCCTTCACCTTTCGTGACGGCGTGGTGAGCACGGCATCGGGCGCGAACAGCGCGGTCACCGTATCGGGCCGCGGATCGTCCAGGATTCGCGCATAGGCGTACAGGTGATCGCGCGCGATCTCGGCCGCTTCCAGCCGACGCACCCGCTCGCGCAGTTCGGCCAGTTCATCGTCGCTCATGACGGTCCTTCCGGCCTAGTCGATCGCCACCGAGTCGTGCACGCCGCGCCAGGCCATCGTCCCGCCGTCGACCGGGAGCGCGACGCCGGTGAGGAACGATGCCTCGTCGCTGGCCAGGAAACATGCCGTGCGCGCCACTTCCACCGGCAGGCCGAGCCGGGGAATGAGGTGCGTCCCGTACATCGATCGCGCCCGCGCGAGCTTGTCCGTCCCGGCGGCCAGATGCGCCTCGCTCATCGGCGTGCGGATCGACCCCGGGCAGTAGCAGTTCACCCGGACGTGTGGCGCCAGGTTCACCGCCGCCACCCGGGTCAACTGGATCACCGCGGACTTGGACACCCCGTAGGCCGGCATATGCGTACCGGCCAGGCCCGCGACCGACGCGGCGTTGACCACCGACGGCCCTCGCTCGGAGGCGCGCAGATGCGGAGCCGCGAACTTGATCGCCGACCACACCGCCTTGAGATTGATGTCCATCACCGTGTCCCAGACCTCTTCCGCGAGCGTTTCCACGCCGGTTCGATCCGGGTCGGTGAACATGTGATCGAGCACACCCGCGTTGTTGAACAGCGTGTCCAGGCCGCCCGCCCAGCCGGCGAACTCCTCGACCATCTCTCGAATATCGGTGGTGGAACGCAGATCCGCCCGCAGCTGCCGCACCTGTGCACCCGATTCGGCGACCAGCGACGCGGTCACATCCAGCTCCGCGGCGTCGATATCGGTGATGCCGATTCGGGCGGCGCCCTGCCGTGCCGCCTCGACGGCGAGTTCGCGGCCCATCCCCCGCGCCGCCCCGGTCACGAGGACTCTCTTGTCGCCCAGCAAATTTCCTACCTTCATCCGAGCGTCGGGAGGTTCGATCGCAGCGCTTGACACGCCGCCGATTCACGGCAATCTATACACATGAATAGCATTGAATGTAGGGTGTGGGAGCTACAAGCACAAGAGCCACACAGGGGAGACCGGACATGACCGCATTGGAACGACCGAAGAAGACCGCGCTGCTCGTGGCACAGCGCATAGTAGAGGACATCAACCGCCGCGGAAATCAGGTCGGTGATCGACTGCCCCCCGAGAAGGCGATGCTCGAGGATTACGACGTCGGGCGTGGCACGCTGCGAGAGTCGTTGCGGTTCCTCGAATTACAGGGCGTTATCACGCTCAAGCCCGGCCCCAGCGGCGGCCCGATCGTGCAGCAGCCGGACAGTTCCGCGCTGGCCACGTCACTCAGCTTGCTGTTGCAGTTCCAGCAGGCGCCGTTCCAGACGGTGATCGAGACCCGCGCCGCGCTGGAACCCCACATGGCCCGGCTCGCCGCCCAGCGGATGAGCGAGGAAGACGCCGCGAAACTGTTCGAGATCGTCGAGCTCGAACGGCAGAACCTCGACGACCACGCGGGGTTCCTGCGACAGACGCGGCGCTTCCACACGACCGTCGCGGAAGGTTCCGGCAACCTCATCTTCGCGGCGCTGTTCAACGCGCTGTTCGACATTCTCGACGGGGCCGCGGTCGGCGTGGAGTACCCGCCCAGGCAGCGGCGGCTGACCATCGACATCCAGTCCCAGATCGCCACCGCGATCGCCGAACACGATGCCGACCGCGCCGAGGAACTGATGGCCACGCAGATGCAGGCACTGGCCGCCTACACCCAAAAGCACTACGCCAAAGTGCTTGCGGCGCCCGTGATGTGGAAGATGTGAGATGACCTCGACGACCCGGCCGGTCCCCTTTCCCGACGACGTGACCGAAGGCTTCTGGGACAGCGTCCGCGCGCGCACGCTCCGCATCCAACGGTGCGGCGCCTGTTCGCGTTTCAACCACGCGCCCAGCCTCACCTGTCCCTCGTGCGGGAGCGAGAACCTGAGCTACGAGCCGGTCTCCGGCCGCGGCACCGTGTACAGCTACACCGTGCTGGACGATGCTCCCGGCCCCGGATTCGCCGAGTTGGTGCCGCTCGTTGTCGTCGTTGTGGAACTCGTGGAGCAGCCCGGACTGCTGATGGTGGCCAACCTGCTCGGCGCCACCGGGGCCGACGTGCGGATCGGCGCCGCGGTCACGGTGGAATTCGAAGAGATCTCCGAGGACTGTGTACTTCCGCAGTTCCGGTTGGCGGAAGTGTGAAGAAGATGTGGGAACTGCGGGACAAGGTCGCCGTCGCGGGTGTCGGATACAGCGAGCTCGGGCGGCGACTGCCGCGCACGCTGGCGGCTCTGACCGTAGAGGCGTGCGACCGTGCGCTCAGCGACGCGGGCCTCACCCGCGCGGACGTGGACGGAGTCGCCACGTCCCCGTCGATGCCGCGCTACGGCGGGATGAAGGGCACCGGCGAGGGGATCGATGTGCTCACGCCGTACCACCTTCCGGAGTTGCTCGGCATCCGGCCGCAGATCACCTGGACCGGATCCACCAACGCCATGGTGACGCAGAGCCTGATGGACGCGGCGATGGCGATCCACTCCGGGGTCTGCACACACGCGCTGGTCTACCGTTCGCTGCACGTGCCCAAGGGCCGGTACATCAACTACGACAGCGCGATCGCCGCGGGGCCCGACCAATTCCAGGCGCCCTTCGGCTTCAGTATGCCGCCGGCCTGGGCGGCGACCGTGCTGCGCCGATACCTCGATCTGAACGGGCTCACCCGAGCGGATCTGAGCCCCTTCATCGTGGCCAACCGGGACAACGCCCAGAAGAACCCGAACGCGTACTGGCGCGGGCAGCCGCTGTCCGCATCGGACTATTCGAACGCCCGCATGATCGCCGACCCGATGTCCATCCTGGACTGCGACATCCCGGTCGACGGCGCGGTGGCGCTCCTGCTCACCTCGGCGGAGCGGGCCCGGGATCTGCGGCAGCCACCGGCGCTGCTCACCGGATTCGCCGCCGGAACCCATACCGCGCCCACCGGTGCGGTGATGACGCTCGAGGACCTCGTCGAGGGCTCCGCGCAGATCGCGCGAACACTGTGGCGCACAAGCGGACTCGGCCCTGCCGATATCGACAACGCCCAGTTGTACGACGGATTCAGCGTTTTCGTGTTCACCTGGCTCGAGGGCATGGGCCTGGTGGGCCCCGGTGAGGCGGTGCCGTTCGCGCGCGACGGCCACACCGCGCTGACCGGCAAGCTCCCGGTCAACACGGGCGGCGGC
This sequence comes from Nocardia miyunensis NBRC 108239, assembly GCF_001613065.1. GTDB lineage: Bacteria > Actinomycetota > Actinomycetes > Mycobacteriales > Mycobacteriaceae > Nocardia > Nocardia miyunensis. The sequence continues at coordinate 22,919 of NZ_BDBQ01000096.1, read as the reverse complement.
GCGCTCGGCGAAGGTCGCCTGCACGGTATGACGCACCTCGCCGAGGCGGTTCTGCAGGTGACGGGCCGGGGCGGGGAACGCCAGGTACCCGGCGCGGCGCGCGCCCTGGTCACCGTCTCCAACGGCCTGTCGAAATCGACCGCGTTCGTGTTCAGCCGGGACCGCTGAGTCCGGCGCCCTCAGTGCCCGGCGAACCCGCCCTTGGCGAAGCTCGCCGGGCCCGGGGCGTGGGTGTACCCCGCGTCGACGAAAAGCTCTGTGCCGGTGACGAATCCGGAATCCTGGCCGGCCAGGAACGAGACCGCCCCGGCCACGTCCCCGGGGACACCCGGACGCCCCACCAGCGGGCTGGGCGCCATCGCCCGCGCCGCCGCGCCGAGATCGGCGGGATCCCCGGCGAGTACGGCGGCGGTCATCGGTGAGACGATCGCCCCGGGCACAACGGAATTGACCCGGATGCCGTAGTCGCGCACCTCGGCGGCGACCGATCGCACGAGCCCGGCGACGCCGGCCTTGGTCGCGCTGTACACGTGCGGGCCCACGCCGCCGACGACCCCGCCCGGGCTGGCCGTGACGATGATCGACCCGCGCCCGCGCGGACGCATCACGCGCACAGCGTGTTTCAGGCACAGCAGTGTCCCGCGCAGATTGACCGCGATCGTCCACTCGGCCTCGGCGGTGTCGGTCCGCTCGATCGGGCCCAGCGCGCCGAACACACCGGCGTTGGCGAAGAACACCTCGAGCGGTCCGGCACGGTCCACCAGCGCCTCGATATCGTCCTCGCGGGTCACGTCGGTGTGCACGAACTCGCCGCCCAGGCGCGCGGCCAGCGCACCCCCGGGCTCGGCCTGCACATCCGCGACCAGCACACGGAATCCGTCCGCGGCGAGCCGCTCGGCGCACGCCGCGCCGATCCCGCTCGCGCCGCCGGTGACGATCGCGACCCGGTCAGGCATGAGCGGAGGTGATCGAGGCCGCCATGCCCTGTCCGCCGCCGATGCACATCGTCAGCAGCGCGCGAGTGCCGCCGCGACGCCGCAACTCGTACAGCGCCGTGGTCAGCATGCGCACACCGGTGGCGCCGATCGGGTGGCCGAGCGAGATTCCGGAACCGTTGACGTTCAGCCGATCCCGGTCGTCCCAGCCCCAGCCGCGCAGGACGCCGAGCACCTGGCAGGCGAACGCCTCGTTGAGCTCGACCAGATCGAAGTCGTCGAAGCCGAATCCGGTGCGCGCGAACAGTTTCCGCACCGCCGCTACCGGACCCAGACCCATCAGCGCCGGATCGCATCCAGCGGCGGTCCAGCCGTCGAGAAAACCGATCGGCTCGAGGCCCAGCTCGTCCAGGCGATCCTCGGCCACGACCAGCACCGCCGCCGCGGCATCGTTCTGCTGGCTCGCATTGCCCGCGGTCACCACCCCGCCGGGTGTGACGGCACGCAGTTTCGCGAGGGATTCGGGGGTGGTATCCGGCCGGATCCCCTCGTCGCGAGCGAAAATCGTCACGTTACCCTTGCGGTCGGTGACCTCGACGGGAACGACCTCGGCATCGAATCGCCCGGCCTCCCACGCCTCGTGGGCGCGGCGGTGACTTTCCGCGGCGAGGATGTCGGACTCCGCGCGAGTGATCTCGTAACGGGCAGCGACGTTCTCGGCGGTTTCGATCATTCCGCTGATCGGTCCGAATCGCCATTCCGGTTGCGACCGCTCCCGACCACGCTCGAGTCGGTCGAACAGTTCCAGGCCACCGGCTCGAGTACCCCAGCGAGCCCCGGTCGTGTAGTGCTCGATATTGCTCATCGATTCCACGCCGCCCGCGACCACGACGTCGGCGGCGCAGGTCTGCACCATCATCGCGGCCGTCACCACCGCCTGCAGTCCGGTTCCGCAGCGGCGGTCGGTCTGCAATCCGGCCACCGAAACCGGCAGGCCCGCGTCCAGGGCGGCCCACCGGCCGATGCAGGGCGCCTCCGAATTCGCGTACGACTGCCCCATAGCGACATCCTCGATCCGTTCGGGATCGATTCCCGAGCGCGAGATCGTCTCGGCGAGCACAGTTTTCGCCAGCGTCACCGCCGGGACATCCTTCAGCGCGCCACCGAAGCGCCCGACCGCGGTGCGGACCGGAGCTACCAATGCCGCGCGTCTCGATACGGTCATCGCGGCCACAGCCCTTCGCGAGGCACGGGCTTGGCGATCACGTATCCGCCGTGGCTACGCACCGCGTCGAGGGCGATCTGCATCGCCCGCCCCGAGGCGTTCGGCGCTGTCATGGCCGGGAGAGTCTGTTCATCGTTCAGGTAATAGCTCACGCCCCACGCTTTCGTCGTACCGCGGGCTCGCCGAGCCCGACAAGGATGTTCACGGCCATCGTCAGCCAGGTGAAAGAAAATGTCAATCATGATAAACATTTACAGAGACATTGACGCCGGGAGATCGGTTCCGGCCTGGAGATTCACCGCCCGGTTCGCCTGAATCCACAGCTTCGAGAGGTAGCGCAATGAGCACGAATGGACGTTTGACCGGCAAGGTCGCACTGATCACCGGTGCGGGTTCGGGCCTGGGCCTGGCCTCGGCGGTCCGCTTCGCGGCCGAGGGCGCGGCCGTCGCCATCGTCGACCTCGACACCGCCGCGGCCACATCGGCCGCCGAGACGATGGTCGCGGCCGGCGGACGCGCACTGCCCGTCACCGCGAACATCACCTCCGACGCCGACGCGCGGCGGATGATCGCCGAAGTCCTCGCCGAGTTCGGCCAACTCGACGTCGTCTTCGCGAACGCCGGCATCAACGGCGCCGGCAACGCGGCCGACACCACCGAGGAGGAATGGGACAGGGTCATCGCGGTCAACCTCAAAGGGGTCTGGCTCACCTCGAAGTACGCACTCCCCCACCTGATCGAACGCCGAACGGGATCGATCATCAACCAGGCCAGCATGGGCGGCCTGATCGGACTGCCCGGGATCTTTCCCTACGCCGCGGCCAAGGGCGGCGTCATCGCGATGACCAAGCAGATGGCGGTCACGTACGGGCCGGACAACGTGCGCGTCAATGCGATCTGCCCCGGGACCATTCCGACCCCGCTGGTGTATCAATCGCGCGTCGACCGGGGCGCCGCCGCACCGGATGCGGACCAGGCCGCGCTCGACGCCGATGCCGCCGCCCGTTTCCCGCTGCGCCGCCTGGGCACCCCCGAGGATCTGGCCTCGATCGCGCTGTTCCTGGCCAGTGACGAGGCCGACTGGGTCACCGGTGGCATCTACACCGTCGACGGTGGCCGCAGCGCCTTCTGACCGGCATCCCCCTTCGATCCCTGCATATGATTATTAGCTCCCGGTAGGATCGACCGCGTGTCCGGCGCCTCGGGAGAAGTATCGCATCGCGTACGCGACTGGGCGGAGAGCGGTGTGCCGGCGCTCACCGGATACGCCGATGGCCCGCCGCTGATTCCTCCCGGATCAGCGGCGACCGTCGCCCGCCGCCATGCCGATCGGATCGCCGCTGCCACCGGCGGCCGGGTCCGGCTGGACGGGGCCCGGTTACTGTCCGAACGGGCCGCCTTCACCGGGTTCGGCCGCGGCGGAACCACGTCGGCCGGCCGGCACTGCCGCCTCCTGCCCACCGCCGACGGCTGGGCCGCGGTCAGCTGCGCACGACCCGACGATCCCGTCCTGCTCGGCGCACTGATCTGCCGCGATATCGACGACGATCCGTGGCCGCACGTATCCGACTGGCTCCGCACACACTCCGGAGCCGAACTGGCCGAGCGCGCGGAACTACTGGGAGTGGCCGCGGCACCCATCGCTCCGGCGCCCGCGGCCGCGCCGCAACCGCTGCACCCGCGTCCGGTGGACGGCCTGCGGGTGGTCGACTTCAGCGCGCTGTGGGCGGGCCCCCTGTGCGCGCATCTGCTCGGTCTGGCGGGAGCGCGCGTCATCAAGGTGGAGACGCCCACCCGACCCGACGGCGCGCGCCGCGGCGAGCCCGGCTTCTATCGGCTGCTGCACGCCGGTCACGAATCGGTCGTCCTGGACCCCGGCGATCCCGGGCAGCGCGGCGCGCTGGCCGATCTCGTCGCCTCCGCGGATATCGTGATCGAGGCCTCGCGCCCCCGCGCCCTCATCGGATTCGGGCTCGACGCACAGGGTTTCGCCGATTCCGGAGGTACCTGGATCTCGATCACCGCGCACGGGCGGGGCTCGAACCGGATCGGATTCGGCGACGACATCGCCGCGGGCGCGGGACTCGTCGCCCGCACCGGCGACGGCACACCCGTGTTCGTGGGCGACGCGATCGCGGACCCGCTGACCGGACTCACCGCGGCGGTCTTGGCGATGTCCGAGCCCGCCGACGGCTCCGGTCGCCTGTGGGACGTCGCGATGTCCTCGGTCGTCGCTGCGACACTCGATCCAGCGTCCGTCACCGAGTCGATCGACGAGGCGCAAATCATCACGCCGAGCCGCCGGGAGGTCACCGGCGACGCCCCTCCGAGCGGCCGCGACACGGACTCGGTTCTCGCCGAACTGGGCAGGCGGTTCGGATGACGAGTCTGCTGATTCGCGATGCCGAAGTGCGCGGAGTACGCACCGACGTCCTGCTGCGCGACGGACTGATCGCCTGCCTCGGAACACATCTGGACGCGCCCGGGGTCCCCGTGCTCGACGCGGGCGGCGGTGCGCTGCTGCCCGGCCTGCACGATCATCATCTGCATCTGCACGCGCTGGCGGCCGATACGAACTCCGTCCGCTGTGGTCCGCCGCAGGTCCGAACGGCCGCCGAACTCGCCGATGCGCTGGCCGCGGCGCCCGGCGACGGGTGGATCCGCGGGGTCGGCTACGTCGAGACCGTCGCCGGGATGCTCGATTCCGCCATGCTGGACACACTGCACCGTGAACGCCCGGTTCGCATCCAGCACCGCAGCGGCGCGATGTGGACGCTCAACTCGGTCGCGGCCCGCCTCGTCGGCCTGGATTCGGCGGCGGAGCCCGGCGTGGAACGGGACGGGGACGGCCGACCCACCGGCCGGATCTGGCGTGCGGACACCTGGCTCCGATCGCGACTGCCCGACACCGGTCCGCCCGACCTCACGGCGGTCGGCAGGCAACTGTCCCGGTACGGGATCACCGGAATCACCGATGCCACACCGGATCTCACTCCCCTGTCGCTCGCGGGTCTGATCGACGCGGCGACGTCGGGCGCGGTCCCGCAGCGACTGAATCTGCTCGGCGTGCCCCTCGGCCACACCTGCGATCCCGCCGTGACCGTCGGGCCGTACAAGATCGTCATCGCGGATTCGGATCTGCCCGATATCGACACGCTGGAAGCCGCCGTCCGGCGCGCGCACGATCTCGGCCGCCCCGTCGCGGTGCACTGCGTCAGCCGGGAGGCGCTGCTGATCCTGCTCGCCGTCTTAGATGCGACCGGCGCTGTCGCGGGCGACCGGATCGAACACGGCGCACTGATTCCGGCGGAGTCCATCGAGGTTGTGCGACGCCTCGGAATCACCGTGGTGACCCAGCCCGGTTTCATCGCCGACCGCGGCGACGACTATCTGCGTCGCGTCGAGGGCCGCGATCTGCCGGATCTGTACCGCTGCCGGAGCCTGTCCGAAGCCGGTGTGCGCCTTGCCCTTTCGAGCGACGCCCCGTACGGTCCGGCCGACCCCTGGCAGGTGGTCGCCGCGGCCGTCGCGCGACGAGCTCCCGGCGGCACTGTGCTCGGCGCGGATGAGACACTGCGGGCCCCCGTGGCTCTCGAACGTTATCTGACGCCCCTGTCCGATCCGGGCGGGCGGCCCCGCACCGTCGCGGCTGGCGCACCGGCCGATCTGGTGCTCCTGGAACACCCTGCCGCACAGGCATATTCGATGCCGGACAGTGCCGCGGTCCGCAGCACGATCATCGGCGGGCGAGTGGTGTACGAACAGTAGACGGCCCGGGATCACCGGGCCGTCCGATCTCAGATCCCGACGAGTTCGGCCAGCAGTTCGGTGTGCTGTGCGTGATTGCCGAGGATCGGTTCGATGGCCTTGGCGCGACGGAAATACAGATGCGGTTCCGCCTCCCAGGTGAACCCGATGCCGCCGTGCACCTGAATGTTCTGTGCCGCACAGAGAGTCAGGCATTCCGATGCCTGAGCCTTCGCCATCACCGCGACGCGCGGGAACTCGTCGTTGTCCTCATCCGCGCACATTGCCGCGTACATGACGGTCGCCTGCGCGGAATCGATCACGATGGCCATATCGGCGCACTTGTGCTTGATCGCCTGGAACGACCCGATCGGGCGATTGAACTGGATGCGCTGCTTCGCATAGTTCACCGCCATCTCCAGCACGGCCTCGCTCGCACCGAGTGCCTCGTTGGCGAGCAGCGTGCGCACGACGTTGACCACCCGGGCGATCGAATCCGGGTCGGCTCCCAGGAACTGTGCCTCGACACCGCTCAGCTCGATCGTCGCCACCGGCCGGGTCAGATCCAAAGATGTTCGCGCCGTGATGGTTACACCGTCCGCACGCGCATCCAGCACATACAGCGCCACCGCGTTACCGGCCGGAACCAGCGCCGGAACCACCAGCAGATCGGCCACATGCCCGAAGGCCACGTAGTCGAGCCGTCCGGTCAACCTGGGCGTCGCGGAATCACCCGACGCATGCACACGCGCGGAATCGATTGCGGTGTCATCGGATCCGCTCAGCGCCAGCGCGCCGATCGCGCTGCCGTCGACCAGTCTCGGCAGTAGTTCACGGCGCTGGATGTCGGTGCCGAGCCGCAGTACGGCCTCGATCGCCCCGGTCGTGGTCACCATCGGCACCGGGGTGAGAGCGCGGCCCAATTCCTGTGCCACGATCACGGTTTCGAGAAAGCTGAACCCGCCGCCACCGAACTCCTCCGCGACGTGCAGTCCCGGGACGCCCATATTCGACGCCAGCAGTCGCCAGGTGCCGGCATCGTGCGCGCCGTCGGCGATGATCTCGCGCACGCGGCTCATGGGGGCACGTTCGGTCAGGAGACGGCGAAGCGAACTCCGGAACTCCTCCTGGTCTTCGTCGAATGCGAAATACACGGTGTTGTCTTCCGTTCTCCCGTTTCGCCGTGACTGCGGCGAAGGTGTCGAATCAGGCGCTGCGGCGACGGCCGATGTCCTGGAACGGGCCGCCGTCGAGGCGGGGCTCCTTCGGCAGCCCCAGCAACTGCTCGCCGATGATGTTGCGCTGGATCTGCGAACTCCCGCCGTAGATCGTGGCGGCGCGCGCGTACAGCGCGATGTCGGTCCAGCAGCGCGAGGAGTTGTCCGTGCCCGGGTTGGGCGTCACCAGGATTCCGTCGTTGCCGTTGCCGCTCGGGGCCAGCACCTCGAGCCCGAGCACTTCCATGCCGACCTCGGTGAGCCGCTGGAAGAACTCGCTCCAGATCACCTTCGAGAACGATCCGTCCACGCCGTACGAGCCGCCGTTGAGCAGCTTGGTCAGGGCGCGATAGCCGCGGAAGCGCATGGTCTGCACGCGCGACCAGCACCACGCCAGTTCGGCCCGGATGCGCGGGTCCGCGGTGAGGCCGCGCTCGCGGGCCAGTTCGATCAGTCGTTCCACCTCCCGGCCGAAGCGGACGGCGTCGGTGGTCGCGCGCACGCCGCGCTCGAAGCCCAGCAGGGTGTTGGCGGTTTTCCAGCCGCCGCCCACACCGCCGAGCACATGCGACGCGGGAGTGCGCGCGTCGGTGAAGAACACCTCGCTGAACGCGACATAGCCCGCCGCGTTGAGGATCGGCCGCACTTCCACTCCCGGCTGATCCATCGGCACCAGCAGGAACGACAGTCCCTTGTGCTTGGCGACGGTCGGATCGGTGCGCGCGATCACGAAGATCCAGTTCGCGTTGTGTCCCTGCGACGTCCACGTCTTCTGACCGTTGAGGACCCACTCGTCACCGTCGAGCACGGCGCGCGTGCGCATCCCGGCCAGATCGGATCCGGCCTCGGGCTCCGAATAGCCCTGGCACCAAACATGTTCCCCGGACAGCACCCGCGGCAGGAAGTACTCCTTCTGCTCGTCGGTGCCGAGCACGGTGATGGTGTTGCCGAGCAGTTTGATGCCGAGCGTGTCGTTCTCCGTGCCGTCGGGCACGCCCAGGCGCATGAGTTCCTCGTTCAGCACGACCTGCTCGATACTCGACAGACCGGCCCCGCCGAACTCCCTCGGCCACGACACGGCGAGAAGATCGTTGTCCGAGAGCACCTTTCGCCAACTGGTCAGGAACTCCTCCTGCTCGGCGGCGGGTAGCGCGCCGATACCGCGCCAGCCCTCGGGCAGTTCGGACTCGAGCAGCGCGCGAACCTCGGCGCGGTACGCCTCCGCGTCCGGAGGATAGGTGATGTCCATGGATCAGGCCTCCTTCGCCGCCGCGGGCAGCTTGCACACGCCGGCCATCAGGGCCTCGACCTGGTCGGCGGAGTAGCCGAGTTCGCCGAGAATTCCGGCCGAATGCTCGCCCAGGCGCGAACTGCCACCCTTGAACCGGCCCGGGGTGTCGGACAGATGGATCACCATGCCGACCTCCCGTGACCACCCGTACTCGGGATGGTGATGCTCGACCACCCGCCCCGACTCGACGGCCCACTCCTCCCACAGCAACTCCGGCATGACCGGGTAGTCGAGCGGGACCTCGGCGGGGACGCGATTGCCGTCGAGCAGCGCGAATGCCTTGTCGCTGGGCATTTCCGCGAATCGGGCGGCCAGCAGATCGGCGAGCGCCCCGGCGTTCGCGGCGCGCCCCGCGGTGGTCGTGAAGCGCTCGTCGGCGGCGAGATCGGCCAGATCCAGCGCTGCGGTCAGCCTGCCGAAGGCCGCGTCGCCGAACACCGCGATCGCGATCCAGCCGTCGGCGGTGTGGTACAGGCGGTACAGCGGTGACAGGCCCATCTGCTGGGAGTCGAGCTGATGCGCGGGCACCGCCGCGCCGTCCAGGGTGGCGGAGTGCTCGCTGATCACGAACAGACTCGAATGCAGTTGCGGGCTCTCGACATACTGCCCGGCGCCGGTGTTCGCGCGGTGGTGCAGCGCGAGCAGCACGGTGACCGCGCCGAGGAAACCGTTGTACAGATCCTCGTTGCCGATCACGCGGCGGATCGGCGCATTGCCCGCGCCCGCGCCCTCGAAGTTCAACCCCACCAGGCCCGAGACCAGTGGCGCGAACGACTTCAACGTGGATTTCGGTCCGCGCGAACCGAATCCGGGCAGATAGGCGTAGATCAGGTCCGGGTTGATCGACCGCAATTGCTCGTAGCCCAGGCCGATTTTCTCCGCTTTGCCCGGGCGATAGTTCTGCATCACCACATCGGCCTCGGCGACCAGGCGATGCGCGATCTCCTGCCCCTCGGCGGTGCGCAGATCCAGTGCGATATTGCGCTTGCCGCGGTTGGCGGCCTCGAACAGATCGCCCAGCGGGCGCATCTGATCACCGATCAGCGGCTCGATCTTGATCACGTCGGCGCCGAGATCCGACAGCAGACGCGCACCGAACCCGGTCGCGAAGTAGGAGCTGAAATCCAGAATCCGCACACCCTGCAACGGCGCGCCGACCTTCTCGCCCACCGGCGCGGCCGCCCACAGCGGCGAACGAGCGATCTCGCCGACCCGCTCGTTGTGCGCGCCGACGGCGGGTGCTGGTTCGGGCGTCGCGGGCACGGACTTCTCGAAGCGGATCACCGGGCCGATCTGCCGCAGCGTGCCGTGTTCGGCATCGGGCAGCTCGATCGCGACCTCGGCGAACATCACCTGATCGTCCGCGAAGGTCTCCTCGGGGTGCAGCACGGGCAATGCCGCGATGTCGGCGGCGTGGAACAGCTCGAGCCATTCATCGCGAGGACGCGACCGGAACGCCTCCGGCACCTTGTTGCGGGCGATGTCGAGTTCCACGTCGTCCAGCGGCACCGCCATCTCGGGCCCGGAGATCGACCGCGTCCGTTCGCCGAAGCCCAGCAGATCCATCATCCGCTTGTAGGAGCCGGGCCCGCCGGTGTGCGGGATCAGCCACTTTCCGTCCGCGCACTGGAAGGGATCGGTGATCAGCCGCTTGTTGCCGAAACCCTTCTGGGTCCCGCGGCGGGCGAGATAGGAGATGTCCTTCTCGTTCCACCACCAGTTCATCGACGAGATCGCCAGCATGCCGTCGAGCAGCGAGGTGTCGACCTTCTGACCCGTGCCGTTGAGCTTGCGGGCCCGCAGGGCGGCGAGGATTCCGATCGTGGTGATGAACGCCGTGCCGTAGGAGACGGTCGGATGTCCCAGGAATACCGGGCCGTCGCGGTGGCCACCCTGCTCGGCCATCTGCCCGAGGCGCGCGTTGAGCAGCGCCTCGTAGCCGGGGCGGCCCGCCAGTGGTCCGTCGTTGCCGTAGCCGGTGACCGAGCAGTACACGAGTTCGGGGAACGACTCGTGCATCCGGTCGTAACCGAGGCCGAGCGCTTCGGCCCGGCCCGCGCCGAAGGATTCGACGAAGACGTCCGCGCCGGCCAGGAGCCGTTCGGCGATCGCACGCCCCTCGGGGGTCGCGAGGTCGGCCTCGACGCTCCACTTGCCCCGGTCGGTCGACTTGCGCAAGGCCGAGTCCTTGTCGACCGGGCCACCGGGACGCTCGAGTTTGACCACCCGGGCGCCGTAGTCTGCGAGCATCATCGTCGAGATGGCCGCCGGCATACCCCAGCTCGCATCGATGACGACGAGTCCGTCGAGTGGACCAGCCATCTGAACACTCCTTACTGTTACGCGAATGCCGCACCCCTCCCGGCGCGTTCGCGCACGATCAGAGGTGTTGCGGCACAAAGAATTCCGGCCTGCGGCCGGGCCCTAGTCCGAGGACGGCAGGGGCTTGGCGGTGAGTAGTTCCATGGGCGCGCCGTGACAGGTGAACCGGCCCTGCCCCTTCTTGACACAGATGACCTGGGTCTCGCAGGTACCGCAGGTGTAGCGCTTACCGATCTCGTTCATCGTCGTGTTCTCTCTCCGGTCAGCTGCCGGCGAAGGTGATCTCGAGGGGGACGCCGCAGCAGGTCAGCGCGGACCCGCCCGCGGTCGTGACGATCGCCTCGGAGCCGCATTCGTCGCAACGCAGGCGGCTCCCGCCGGCAGCCTGCGTACCGGGTGTGTTGTCGGACATCTCCGCTCCTTCGCCGTGGATCCTTCCAGATCACCATAATGATAGTCATAAATTAAGGCAAGCAAGCTCGGCCGTCACATCAGACGGCCGCCGGTCACCTCGAGCACCGCGCCCGTCATATAGCTCGACAGGTCGCTGGCCAGGAACAACACCACCGACGCGATCTCGCTCGGCTCGCCGGCGCGACCCATCGGGATGTCCGCCATCTTCTGCTCCCAGATGCGCTCGGGCATCGCCTCGGTCATCGGGGTGCGAACCAGCCCGGGCTGCACGGCGTTGACGCGGACGCCTCGGAAGGCCACCTCTTTCGCGGCAGCCTTGGTCAACCCGACGATCCCCGCCTTGGCCGCCGAATAGTTGGTCTGCCCCACCATGCCGACCTTGCCCGAGATCGAGGAGATATTGACGATCGCGCCCGCGCCGTGCTCGCGCATCCGATCCGCGGCCACGCGGGTGCCGTTCCACGCGCCCTTGAGGTGCACGGCGACGACGTCGTCGAAATCCTGCTCGCTCATCTTGCGCATCGTCGAATCCCGCGTCATGCCCGCGTTGTTGACGAAGACGCCGAGCGGGCCGAACGCATCCTCGGCGATCTCGGTCGCGGACCGCACCGCGGCGCTGTCCCGGACATCGCAGCGCACATATCTGGCGACACCCGCACCGCCGAGTTCGTCCTGCGCCTTCGCACCCGCCTCGTCGTTGACGTCCGCGATCACCAACCTGGCCCCCTCGCGCACGAACGTGCGCGCGATCTCGAGACCGATGCCCTGCGCGGCCCCCGTCACGACGGCGACCCTGCCATCCAGTAATCCCACTGCCACTCCTGTTCGTCCGTCATTCCGATTCGCCACCGCGTGTTCCGGCGGTACCCGGCGCGCCGATTTCCCGCCTGCCGTCCGGACCGGTCGCCGTGAACACCGGACCCGTCGATTCCCCGAACGCCGCAGGTATCGCACCCATCGGCGTCTCGATATTCCGGACCGTCACGGTCGGCGGCACCGCCATCTCAGCGTCCCGCCACGCCAGCCGCCTTTTTCGCGGCGTTCACCACACCGCCGCCGATGATCAGGCGCTGGATCTCGCTGGTGCCCTCGTAGAGCCGCAGCAGTCGCACATCCCGGTAGATCCGCTCCACCGCGACCTCGCGCAGATATCCGGACCCGCCGTGCACCTGCACCGCGAGATCGGCTGCGCGGCCGACCATTTCGGTGCAGAACAGCTTGGCCGCGGACGGGCCGATCCGCCGGTCCTCCCCGGAGACGTAGCGGGCCGCGACCTCACGAACCATCGCCCGGCCCGCCATGACGCCGGTCGCGATATCGGCGATCATCGCCTGCACCAACTGGAAGTCCCCGATCGGCGTTCCGCCCTGGGGCGCCGTCGCGGCGTAGGCGCTCGCCTCGTCGAGCGCGCGCTGTGCCGTACCGACCGACAACGCCGCGATGTGCACCCGGCCCCGGGCCAGCGAGGTCATCGCGGCGCGATAGCCGACATCCTCGCTGCCGCCCACCAGGGCCGCGTGCGGCACCCGGACGTCGGTGAAATGCACGTCGGCGGTCCAGGCCCCCTCCTGCCCCATCTTGCGATCCTTGGGCGCGACCTCGACCCCCGGCGTATCGGCGGGCACGAGGAACACCGCGATGCCGGTGCCGTTCTCGTCGGCCGGGCGCGTCCGCGCGAACACGATGAACAGGTCGGCCAGCGGCGCGTTGGTGATGAAACGCTTGTCGCCGTTGATGATCCAGTCGTCGCCCTCGCGAGTCGCCCTGGTCCGCAGTCCGGCCGGATTGGATCCCGCGCCGGGTTCGGTGAGCGCGAACGAGGCGACGACGGCGCCGGAGGCGATGTCCTCGAGCCATCGCGCCTTCTGCTCGTCGGTGCCGAACCCCACCAGCACTTGACCGGCGATCCCATTGTTGGTGCCGAACATCGAGCGCAGCGACAACGCCGTGTACCCGAATTCCATCGCCAGCTCGACATCCTGGGTCAGGTCCAGCCCGAGTCCGCCCCACTCCTGCGGGATCGCGTAACCGAACAGACCCATGGCCGCGGCGTTCGCGCGGATGTCCCGCGGGATGCTGTCGGTATCCGCGATCTCCCGTTCCCGCGGCACCACCTGCTTGCGAATGAACTCCCGAGTCTGCGCCAGGATGTCAGCGAAATCCTCCGGGCTCACTGCCGAAATGCTTGCCATGGTGGCAGTATCACTCTCCGCGAATCATGCTGTCAAATGTTATGGTTCGATTTATTATCATTGATTGCACCGCACGCTCAGCGGCGGCGTCGCCCGGAGGATCCTGAAATGACCCCCACGAACCGCACGGATGATCGTCCCCTCGCCGGGGTCCGAGTCGTCGAGATCTCGAGCTTCGTCGCCTCTCCCCTGTGCGGCCTCACCCTGGGTCAGTTGGGCGCAGAGGTCATCCGGATCGACCCGATCGGCGGCGCGGCCGACATCGACCGGTGGCCACTGACCACTTCGGGGGAATCGATCTACTGGACCGGACTCAACCGGGGCAAACGATCACTGGCTCTGGACCTGCGCGGCGAGGCGGGACGTGAGATCGTCCAGCGCCTGGTGAGCGCCCCCGGTGACGGCGGCGGCATCCTGGTGACCAATGCGGGCGAGCGGGAATGGCTCAGCCACGACACCCTGTCCGCGCTGCGTTCCGACGTCATCACGCTCGAACTGCTCGGCCGCCACGACGGCCGCCCCGCCGTGGACTACACCGTCAACGCCGCGCTGGGATTCCCCCGGATCACGGGCCCGGTCGAGCACGACGGCGCGGTGAACCACGTGCTGCCCGCATGGGACGTCGCCGCGGGCCTGCACGCCGCGCTCGCGGTCACCGCGGCCGTACGCCGTCGCGAGCTCACCGGATCGGGGTCACGGATCGTCCTGCCGCTCGAGGACGTCGCCCTGGCGACCGCGGGCGCGCTCGGCTACCTCACCGAGGTGCAGATCAACGGCAGTGGCCGCGCCCCCACCGGCAACGCCGTATTCGGAACGTACGGAACCGATTTCGTCACCGCCGACGGTGAGCGGTTCATGGTCGTCGCGCTGACCTCGCGCCACTTCCGGGCCCTGACCGCCGTCACCGGCACCGAGCGGCTCGTCGCCGCGATGGAGTCGGCGCTGGGAGCCGACTTCGGCCACGAGAGCGACCGCTACGAACATCGCGACATGCTGACCGCGCTGTTCGCGCGCTGGTTCCGTGCCCACAGCGCCGAGCACGTCGGCCGGAAGCTGGACGCGTCCTCGGTCCTGCACGAGCGGTACCGCACGTTCGAGCAGGTGGTCCGGTCCGGCGACCTCGAAGTCAATCCGCTGTTCGCCCAGCTGACCCAACCACGGATCGGCGCCTACCTGGCCGCCGCCGCACCCGCCTCCTACGATGGCGCACACCTGCGGACCGGACCGGCTGCCCGATTGGGCGCGGACGGCCCGGACGTCCTGCGCGAGGTTCTCGCACTCGGCGATTCGGAGATCACCGCGCTGGAGAAAGCCGGTGTCCTCACGATCTAGCCGGATCGGCGTCACGGCGATACCACCGCCCGGATCGTCGCCACGGCAACCACCATCGGCGCGAACCGATTGATCCCAGGGCGAGCACCTGCGGCGAGGCATCGTCGTCCGCAACCGAAACATCACCGAACTGCTAAGGGCCGCAGAGCATTTCAGAATTGCTCTACGGCCCGTCCCGCACCGGTGTCTATCCGTCGATGTCGCTCAATACGTCCGCGAACTTCGCGCGGGCCTGCTGCTCGAGCGCGGGCACGTGGTAGCTCGGGAACAAACCCTCGTGCGGTGTCGCATCCCGCAGCAGCTGACGGGCCAGCCCGATCTTGTGGATCTCCGTGGCCCCGTCGGCCAGGCCCATGTGGTACGCCTCGAACAACCACTTGCCCAGGGGAAGTTCCTTCGAGACACCGAGAGAACCGTGCAACTGCACCGCTCGCGAGGTCACATCGAGCAGTACCTTGGGCATCGCCGCCTTGACCGCCGCGATGTCCTTGATGACCTTGCGGTAGTCGTTCTCCTGATCGATCCGCCACGCGGTGCGCAGTACCAGCAGCCGGAACTGCTCGAGCTGCAACCACGAATCGGCGATCATCTCCTGCACGAGCTGCTTGTCCCCCAGCCTGCTGCCCCGCGTCGTGCGCGAGACCGCACGCTCGAGCATCATGTCCAGCGAGCGCCGCACCAGCCCGACCGTGCGCATCGCATGGTGGATGCGGCCGCCGCCGAGGCGGGTCTGCGCCACCTCGAACCCCTGCCCGACGCCACCGAGGATGTGGTCCTTGGGGATCCGCACATCGGTCCATCGGGTGTAGGCGTGTGTGCCGACCTCGTAGTCGTGGCCCCACACACCGGTATTGCGGACTATCTCGAGTCCGGGCGTCTCGGCCGGGACGATGAACTGCGACAACCGCCGGTGCGGCTCGGCCTCGGGATCGGTCACCGCCATGACGATGTAGAACGAGGCGAAGCGCGCGTTGGAGCCGAACCACTTCTCGCCGTTGATCACCCATTCGTCACCGTCGAGCACGGCCGTGGTCTCGAACTCGACCGGATTCGATCCGCCCTGCGGTTCGGTCATCGCATAGCAGGAGACGATCTTGTTCTCGATAAGCGGCTCGAGGTAGCGCCGCTTGAGTTCCGGGGTGCCGTAGTGTGCGAGGATCTCGGTGTTGCCCGAGTCCGGCGCCTGGGACCCGAACACGATCGGCCCCGAGTGGGTGCGTCCGACGATCTCGTTGAGCAGCGCCAGTTTCAGCTGGCCGTAACCCGGCCCGCCCAGTTCCGGCCCGAGATGCGTCGCCCACAGCCCCTTCTCCCGGACCTTGTCCTGCAACGGTGGTATCAGCTTCTGCCGCAACGGATCCCGCAGGTCCCACGCGTGAGTGATGACCTGGTCGATCGGCTCGACCTCGGCGGTGACGAACTCGTCGGCCCAGTCGAGCACCTGCTGATACTCGGGGTCGGTCTCGAATCCCCAGCTCATATCGTGGTTCCTAAACAGTTGGTAGGGAAAGGTTCTGGTCGGGTGGTCACCGCATCGCGGTGCGGCCGCCGTCGACCGGGATGATCGCGCCGGAGGTATAACCGGACCCCGGTCCCGCGAGATACAATGCGGCGCCGACGATCTCGCCGGGATTTCCGGCGCGGCCCAGCGGCAGGGCCTTCATCTTCTCGGCGACCACGTCCATATCCCACGCCTTGCTGATATCGGTGAGGAAAGGACCGGCCATGATCGCGTTGACCCGCACGGTGGGCCCGTACGCCTGCGCGAATCCCTTGGTCAGGATGTTCAGCCCGGCCTTGGCCGCGGCGTAGGGCAGTTCCTCGGGAGTGGGCCGTTCCGCGGCGATCGAACTGATGTTGATGATCGACCCGCCGCCGCCCGCGGCCATCCGCGGGGCGATCAACGTCGTGAGCCGGAAAGCCCCCTTGAGGTTGACGTCGAACACCTTGTCGAAGAGCGCCTCGGAGACTTCTTCCAGGCTCGGGTACAGCGGCGACATCCCCGCGTTGTTGACCAGGATGTCGACCTTGCCGAATTCGTCGTAGACCCGGGCGACCAAGCGCTCCTGCGCATCCCAGTCGCCGACGTGGCAGGCCACCGGCAGCGCACGTCGTCCCGTGGTCGCGGTGACCTCGGCCGCCACCTTCTCACAGCTGTCGAGCTTGCGGCTGACCACGACCGTGTCGGCCCCGGCCTTCGCGAACGCGAGCACCATCTCACGGCCGAGCCCCCGGCTGCCGCCGGTCACCAGAGCGACCTTGCCCTCGAGTGGAAGGGTCGGAGCTGTCATCGTCGTATCTCCTTGTCGGGTAATCGAATATCGCGATCAGCGCGGGGCCATCCGGATCGCGCCGTCGAGCCGGACGACCTCGCCGTTGAGCATCGAATTGGACACGATATGCGCTGCGAGAGAAGCGAATTCCACGGGATTGCCGAGCCGTGCGGGGTGCGGGGTCTGCGCGCCGAGCGATGCCTTCGCCGCGTCGTTCAGGCCCGCGAGCAGCGGGGTGTCGAACAGTCCCGGCGCGATGGACACGACCCGGATCGCGAGCGACGCCAGATCCCGTGCCAACGGTAGCGTCATCCCGGCGATGCCGGCCTTCGAGGCCGCGTAGGCGGCCTGACCGATCTGTCCCTCGAAGGCCGCGACCGACGCGGTCGTCACGATGACACCACGTTCCTCGCCGTCGCGATCCAGGCGCGACATCCGTTCGGCGGCCAACCGCACCACGTTGAACGTACCGATCAGGTTGATCCGCACGACGGCGGCGAACGCGTCGAGCGGGAAAACGCCCTGGCGGCCCACGACCCGCAGCGACCGGCCCGTGCCCGCGCAGCTGACGACCGCGCGGAGTTCGCCGAGATCTTCGGCCGCGTCCAGCGCCCGCGCCACAGCCGACTCGTCGGTGATGTCGGCGGCGGCGAACACAACGTTCGGGCCGAGTTGCGCGGCGATGGCCGCGCCCGGCGATGTCGGCAGGTCGAGCAGCGCCACCTTGGATCCCCGCTCGATCAGGTGGCGGGCCGTTGCGAGTCCGAGACCGGACGCACCACCGGTGACGAGTGTGACCTTGCCATTGATATCCACGAATGCGCCTTCCTCGGCTGCTGTCGGAATTCGTTGTCGAATGCTCAAATACGTTCGACGAGAAGGGCATTGGCCATCCCGCCGTGTTCACACATCGTCTGCAGGCCGTACCGGCCGCCGGTGCGCTCGAGCTCCCCGACCATGGTCGCCAGCAGCCGTACTCCGGATGCGCCGATCGCATGACCGAGCGCGATCGCGCCGCCGACGGGGTTGAGCCGATCCGGATCCGCGTCGAACTCGCGCGCCCATGCCAGCGGCACCGAGGCGAAAGCCTCGTTGACTTCGTAGACGTCGATATCGGCGACGGCGAGACGGGTGCGATCGAGGATCTTGCGGGTGGCGGGGATCGGCGCGGTGAGCATGTACAGCGGGTCGTCACCGGCGACCGCGAAGCCGGCGAAGCGCGCGCGGGGCGTCAGCCCGAGCTGGGCGGCCTTCTCCTCGGACATGATCAGGGTCGCGGCGGCCGCATCGGTCAGCGGCGAGGAGTTGCCCGGAGTGATCATCCAGTCCAGGCCGGGGAAACGCTGTGCCGCCTCCTCGGAGTGGAAGGAGGCGCGCAATGTGCCCAGGCCGTCGACGGTTGTGGTGGCGCGAATCGTCTCGTCGGTGGCGTGTGCGCCACCCGGCACCGGAACCGGAACGATCTCGCGATCGAAGTGGCCCGCGGCGACCGCGGCGGCGGCGCGCCGGTGCGACTCGAAGGCATACCGGTCGACATCGTCGCGGTGCAGGCCGTACCTGTGCGCCACCAGTTCCGCGGCGACGCCCTGACTGATCCAGCCCTGCGGATATCGCTGTGCGAGTGCGGTTCCCACCAGATCACGACCCATCGGCGCGGTGCCCATCGGTACCCGGCTCATCGACTCGACCCCGCAGGCGACGACGACGTCGTAGGCGCCCGCGAGGACGCCCTGCGCCGCGAAGTGCACCGCCTGCTGACTCGAACCGCACGCGCGCGTCACGGTCGTGGCGGGCGTGGACTCGGGCAGTCCCGCGGCCAGCGCCGCGGACCGGGTGATGTTGCCGGCCTGCTCGGAGGCCTGGCTCACGCAGCCGCCGATGACGTCGTCGACGAGGACGGGGTCGATGTCGCTGCGCGACATCAGCGATCGCAGCACCTCGGCCAGCAGGTCGACCGGGTGGACGCCGGACAGCGCGCCACCGGTTTTGCCTCGGCCCGAGGCCGAACGGACGACGTCGACGATCACGGCACTTCGCATGGATCCTCCAGAAGAACGGAAAACTATGGTGAACAGATGTGCGGCGTCAGCCGGCGACCCGCGCGACCAGATCGCGGCGCACCAGTTTTCCGGTGGCGGTCCTGGGCAGTTCGGCCACGAACACGACCTCATCGGGCGTCCGGGAGCCCCGCAGGCGCTCGCGACACCAGGTCCGGACCGCGTCGGCGTCGGCGTGGACTTCGGCGTTCGGCACGATCACCGCGCAGATTCGTTCGCCCCACTCGTCGTCGGGAATACCGATGACGGCGACCTCCCGGACGTCGCCGTGCTGGACCAGGACGTCCTCGATCTCGGCCGGGGCGATGTTCTCACCGCCGCGAATGATCGTGTCGTCGGCGCGGCCGCCGATGTACAGGTAACCGTCCTCGATGCGAGCCTGATCCCGGGTCGGGAACCAGCCGTCGGCGTCCAGCGCCGACCCCTTGCCCATGTATTCCCCGCTGACCTGCGCGCCCCGCACCCAGAGCAGGCCGGTCTCGCCGTCTGCGAGTACGGCGTCGTTCTCGTCGCGGATCTGGGCCTGCATCCCTGGCACGATCCGCCCGACCGACGACAGGCGGGCGCGGATCGCCGGATCCGCCAGGGCCGCACGGTGATCGTCGGGACCGAGCACGCCGATCGTCGAACTGGTCTCGGTCAGCCCGTAGGCGTTGACGAACCCGGTGTCGGGGAACGCCTCCAGCGCCCGCTCGAGCACGGGCTGCGGCATGCGGGCGCCGCCGTAGGCCAGCGATGCCAGCCTCGGCGCGTCACCCGGCGCGCCGTTGAGGTGCTCGACCACGCGCGCGAGCATCGTCGGCACCACCATCGCGCCGGTGATCCCCTCCTCCCGGACGATGTCGAGCCAGCCCTGCGGGGTGAAGTCCGGCAGATACACCATCCGCCGACCCGCGTAGACGTTGCTGAGCACCGCGCCCATCCCGGCGATGTGATAGGGCGGCGTGCTGACCAGCGTCGCGTCTTCCGCTGCGGCGGAACCGAATTCGACCGTGTTGAGCAGGTAGGACAGCAAATGCTGGTGACGCAGCAGCACCCCCTTGGGCGCCGAGGTGGTGCCGCTGGTGAACAAGACGACCGCGGTGGTGTCGTCGGGCGCGGTATCGGCGACAGCGGGTCCGGCCGAGTGTGCGAGTTCGAGAAACCGCTCAGTCGTGAGTACGGTGTCGGCGACTCCGTCCAGGTTGTCCCGATACGCCGGGTCGGCGACGATCACCGGCCGGTCGAGCTGTCCGATCAGATCGCGCAACTGGCCGGCCGCGAGCCGGTAGTTCAGCGGCGCGATCGGAATCCCGGCGCGGGCGGCCGCGAAGGTCAGCACCGGCAGCACCGGGCCGTTGACGCCGACGAAGACGACGTGCGCCGCACCGTACCCGGTCAGGACCGCCGCGCCCCGGGAGGCGGCGTCGCTGAGCTGCTGGTAGGTCATGCCTGCCGCATGGCGCCCCACGGCGAGCCTGTCCGGATGGACCGACACAGCCATGTCCAGAACCATTTCGATACCCATTGCACCACCTGGTGAGAACGCGTCGTTTCATGATGTGCGCCCGACCAGCCGGGCCTTGCGAGTCCGGCAACCTTCGGGCAGCCTGCGACAAACGATAACAACCATGCGCCTCAATTTGAAATAATTCATGACAATGGTTGCTAGAGATGTGTAGTCTCCGATGGGCGCGGATGAGCTGGATCACTCCGCGGCACCCACTCCCGCGGCACCGCCGCTCACACATCGGATACGGAAAGACACGAGGTGAAGTCGATGATCGATCGGGATCCGGTAGATGTCGCCGCGCTGACGGCGTGGCTCGACCGGGACGAGGTCGGGACCGGCCCCATCACCGATGTGTGCGCACTGACGGGTGGCACCCAGAACATCCTCGTTCGCTTCTCCCGGGACGGCGTCGATTACGTCTTCCGTCGTCCGCCCCTGCACAAACGCAGCAACAGTGACGAGACGATGCGTCGCGAAGCACGGCTGCTCGCCGCGCTCGCCGGCAGCGCGGTCCCCCATCCGCGTCTGGTCACGGCATGCGAGGACCTCCAGGTGCTCGGCTGCGTCTTCTTCGTGATGGAGGCGGTCGAAGGGTTCACCGCCACCGCCGAGGTGCCCGAGCCGTTCGCCTCGTCGCCCGATCTGCAGCACGCGATGGGCCTGTCCGTGGTCGGCGGCGCGGCAACTCTCGCGTCGGTGGACCCCGCGGTCCTGGGCTCGGCGCAACTCGCTCGCGCCGACGGATGGATCGACCGGCAGGTCGATCGCTGGCGACGGCAGCTCGACTCGTATCACGAACTCGACGGCTGGCCGGGCCCCGACCTCGACGGTGTGGACGAGATCGGCCGATGGCTCGACACGCACCGGCCCGCGCGGTGGCGCAAGGGAATCATCCACGGCGACTACCACTTCGGAAACGTGATGTTCCATCGCGACCGCCCGGAGGTGGCGGCAGTCGTCGACTGGGAGCTGGGCACTGTCGGGGATCCACTGCTCGATCTGGGTCATCTCCTGGCGACCTGGCCCGACCCCGAGGAGTCCCGCACCGTGGGTCTTGCGCGCCGGCTGGACGGCCTTCCCGCACGCGCGGAAGTCATCGCCCACTACGGCGCCGCGAGCGGCCGGGACATGTCCGAGTTCGACTGGTATCAGGTGCTCGCCTGCTATCGCCTCGCGATCATCCTCGAGGGCACCCACGCGCGCGCCTGTGCCGGAAAGGCCGACGCCACGCTCGGCCGCCGCTTCCACGGCGTCTCCCAGGCCCTGCTCGACCAGGCGCTCAGGCTCGTCCGGTCGTGACCGAAACCCCTTGACCGGAAAGGACATTCACCCATGCCGCGAGGCGACCACCATCCCGCCGAATACAAATACCTGCGCTACGAGACCCACGACGACGGCACGATCGTGCGAATCGTGTTGAGCCGCCCGAAATATCGCAACGCCCAGAACCGTGGCCTGCTCGTGGAGCTCACCGAGGCCTTCCTGCGGGCCGAGGCCGACGACGCGGTACGGGTGGTCGTCCTCGCCGGCGACGGCCCCGCGTTCTCCTCCGGCCACGATCTCGGCAGCCCCGACTACCGCGCCGAACGTGAGCCCGGTCCCGATCAGCACTGGTCGTTCACCTGCACCGGCGCAACGCACGACGCCGTGGAGTCCCGCTACCACCAGGAGTGGCACTACTTCTACGAGAACACCCTGCGATGGCGCAAACTCCGCAAGATCACCATCGCGCAGGTGCACGGGAACGTCTTCTCCGCGGCCCTGATGCTGACGTGGGCGTGCGATCTCATCGTCGCCGCGGAAGGCACGCGATTCGCCGACGTCGTCGCCACCCGGCTGGGCATGTGCGGTGTCGAATACTTCGGCCACCCTTGGGAATTCGGCGCGCGCAAGACCAAGGAACTGCTGCTCACCGGTGACTGCATCGACGCCGAGGACGCCCGCGCCCTGGGCATGGTGAGCAAGATCTTCCCCGCGGAGGAACTGGGTGATCGAACCCTGGATTTCGCCCGCCGGATCGCGCGGGTACCGACCATGGCGGCCTTGCTGGTCAAGGATTCGGTGAATCAGAGCCAGGATGCGATGGGCTTGTCCCACGCGCTCGATTCCTGCTTCACGATCCACCAGCTCGGCCACGCGCAGTGGACCTATCTGTCCGGCGGTAAGAGCCCGGTCGGAACCCCGGAACTGGGTCTGCCCGACTGGAAGTCCGCGCCAGTGGTCGAGCGGGCGGACCCGTATCGCCCTTGAGCTGGTCCGGTCGCGGGTCGGCTGTGGACCCGTTCCGGTGTGATGCCGGAGCTATATCTCCCCGGGCAGCGAAGGCCGGGGAGTCTCATGAGAGGAACAATGATGAGGAAAATCGCCGCTGCCTGTGCCTTGGTAGCCGGAGCCACCGTGGGTATCGCGGGAACCGCGCAGG
>NZ_BDBQ01000095.1 GCF_001613065.1 Nocardia miyunensis NBRC 108239 | reverse complement strand
CATCGCGTGCGCCGGGGTGCGCGCCCGGGCGGTCGCCGTCGGCGGGAGCTGGTCCGATGGGTGAATTCGGTTGCGGCGCAGTGCTGTCGGGCCCGAGTGCCGGGCGTGTGCCGTCGCCGGGGAACGCGGCACCGCCCCGTTTGTCGAAACCGGATTGCCGGCCCCCGGAATCCGCATCCGGCACGACGATGACGTCGCGTCCGTCCCAGACGAGCTGTCGCGTTCGACCGCTCGGGTCCACCACGACGGCCCCTCGGCCGGGCTGGGCGCTCGTCCGCAACATGCGGACGACCTCACCGACCGACTCGTACCGCTCGAGCCGGGTGGCATTGCGCGCCAGCGCGGCTTGGGCCTCGGCCGACCCTCCGACGCCATCCAGCCGCGGATCGTCGTCCTCGGGTGTGCCTTCGACGGGGACGGCGTTCGATCCGCGGGTGGTGCGTTCGGTCGGCGCGGGTATTTCGGCGGCGGGTTTCCTGGCCTTCCAAGGCTCCGGAATACCGGTCCG
Organism: Nocardia miyunensis NBRC 108239; assembly: GCF_001613065.1. Taxonomy (GTDB): domain Bacteria; phylum Actinomycetota; class Actinomycetes; order Mycobacteriales; family Mycobacteriaceae; genus Nocardia; species Nocardia miyunensis. The sequence goes on along the minus strand of NZ_BDBQ01000095.1, from coordinate 64,943 downwards.
CCCCCGCGAATCCTGGTTCCTCGGACCCGTCGGAGGGTTTTGCCGTGGGGCGGGGGAGGGGTGCCACGGCGAGGTCCCGAGTCGCGGGTCGTTCGACGGTGCAGGTGTGCTCGGCGCGGGATCGGCGGTCGCCGCCGCGGCAGTCCACGGTGTATCCGTTGTGGCCGGTTGTGCGGGATCGGTGGCCGGCTTGCCGGGATCGACCTCGGTGATAGCCGGCAGTGCGGGTTGGCTGTTGCCGGCCGCGGGCGCCGAAGGTGCGATGGGCCCGGTGGATTCAGGGGTCGGCGCATCGTCGGAGCCGGAGTGCCGAGGCTGATCACCCGGACGTCCTCGGATCGCGCCGTCGCGTGGGGGCGCGTGATCAGCAGTGGGCGGGTAGAGGGCGGAGAGGTCGCCGTCGTCGGATTTGAGGAGGGCGACATAGGCCGCTGTGATTTTGTCGCGCGGGTAGGACTGCGTCCATGTGGTGTGGGTGCGGACGCGCGGGACGCGGCCGGGGTCGTTGGGGTTCGGGTGCGGGTCGGCGGGGTCGGTGATGTTGGTGTCGAAGATGACGACGTTGCCGCCCTTGCGGCCGTCTGCGTTGGTGACGAGGTAGGCGTGCATGTTGGTGCCGTCGTCGAGGAGGATGACGGCGGTGTCGGCGCCATCTTTCATATTTCTGACGTCGGCGATGACGTGGGCGAGGGGGTCCTTGGCGTTGGGGCCGAGATGAGTTGGGACGAGTTGGGTGGTGATGGCCTGCTCGGTGATGGCGGAGCCGGGAGTGAGGGCGGCTTGGAGATAGCGCGGGTTGTTCTGTCCCGGTTGGGGTTCGGCGGCGTTCTCGAGGCCGAGTGCGGCCGCCGCTTCGGAGACCTGGCCGATGCACTCCAGCAACCTCTTCTCGGTGAGAAGGTCGCGACGTTGAGCCGCCAGTGCCAGACCCATCTTGCTGTCGACACCGAATTTCGCGTACAGCCGTGCCAGGAGGGGTTTCGCCCATCGCTGCCCGACCACGGTTCCGATCGCCTGGTTGGTGTGGCCGTCGGCCACCATTCGCAGGACACGTCGTTCCAGCGGTGACAGCCGGACCTGGTTCACGGTGTCGGCACCATCGGCCAGTTCCCCCGCGCGCACCGCTGCGAGCACCGTGGGGATCAGACCGTCGGTGTGGAGTTTGACTCCCGCGTGGGCGATGTAGTCGCGCACCGAACTCGGCGGCACGCCCAGCCGCTCGGCGATGCCGTTGGGCGACTGGCCCGAGGCGATCAGGCCGAGTACTTCCCGTTCCCTGCCGCTCAGTCTCTTGGTGGGCCGGTTCGCGAGGTGAGTGCGGAACTCCTGCAAGGTATTCGGTAGCAGGGCCGGTGTGCCGCCGGGGGCCGGGTCGGGCAGGCCTTCCACCAGCAGGTGGAGTGTTCCGACTTGTGTGGGAGACAGCTGGATTCGCCCTGTCGGCGCGTGCGCTGTCGTTGTCATGCGAACGCCGTCCGCGGCCGTGATCCTGGAATTCAGCTGGGCGAGTAGATGATTGACCTGATCCGGCGGCATGCCCAGTACGGCTCCGAGGGAGGTCTCCGGCAGGCCGTCAGCGAGGAGGCGGACGACATATACTTCGCCTTCCGTCAGCTCGACATAGCCTGCCCGGCCGAGCACTCGCTGGAGCATCGCCTGGACAACTATCTGAACACGGCCGCGCGCACCGAGTTTGCGGCCCGCTTCCTGCAGGTATTCGTCGACGGTGTCCTGTGCGATGCCCAGCCGCTTCCCGATGGCTTTGTTCGAGAGTCCTTGCGCCGCCTGTTCGAGGACCTCGTACTCGCGGGGTGACAAGACGCCGTGAGCGGCGGAATTCGACAGCGGTTGGGTGAGATCGAGTGCACCGATGTCGAGCAGACCCTGGTTCAGGGCCGCCACCACTGTCGAGAGCAGTCCCTTGGTACCGAGCTTCTTCCCAGCGCGAGCCAGGTGGGTCCGCATAACGTGTCGGCTGACCCCCATCCTGGCCGCGATGTGGTCGAATGTGAGGCCGTGCACCGCCAGATTGAGCAGCTCGAGCTCGGGGGGTGAAAGCTCCACGGCCGGCGGATCCTGACCGGCCGTCACCTGGCTGATGAGCTCGCTCACGTCCGCCGGCATCACCGCGAGCGGTGTACCCTCCGGAAATTCGGCCATCAGCGGGGCGGCGGACTCCCCGTTCGCCGGCGGGCCTCGCGATTCGTCTGTGTTGTCGCGGTCGCGCTGCCCGATGCGCAGGTCCGGGGCCGGTGATTCGGCCCGGCCGTCGTCGCCCACCGGCTCGCCCACTCCGGTGACGACTTGCCCTGCGCGCCAGACGATTGCCCAGGTTTTCGCGGTGGTGTCGGTGGTGCCTCCGGTGAGATCGGCCAGTGTGACGGTGCGACCGTCGCTGGTGATGAGCCGCTCGTGACCCTGTTCGTCGGTACCGCCGTAGATGACCCGTCGGCCGTCGACGTCGAAGATGTGCTGGCCGTGGGCATCCACGCCCTTGTAGGTGACTTTGTAGGAGTGTGCGCCGACGCCGTAGCGGTCCTGGTAGGTGCGCTGATCCAGAACCCATGCTGTGGTGCCTTCGCCGGTGCGGTTGCCTCCCTCGGCATCGGTGCTGATGAGGCGTTGCAGGAGTTCCGCGTGCGCGGGCTGTTCTGCGATGCCGTATCCCTCCAGCTCCGCACCGCGGAACAGTGATTTGGCATCCTTCCATCGCACGCCGCGCGGATTCGCCGGGTTGTGCTGGAAGGTGTCGACGACGTCGCCCTGGTCAGCGATGACACCGCCGGTCGAGGTGGCCAGGCAGTCGTTGAGTGCGGAGGGATACCGCTCCGGCCGGGCGAACAGCGCTACGGGGTTATCCTCGGAGTCGATGGCGATGACCTCGACAAGTTCGCTGCGTTCGGCCTGGTACAAGGCGGTCGCCAGATCGGCCGGCGCGACTCGGCTGCCGTTGAGATTTACTACCCAGCGGCTCAACATCCCATAACTCGCGTTGGCGGATTCGATGAGACGGTGGGCGATATCGGCGGCGCTATCGCTGTCCGGGGCGAGATGCCCGAAATCCCGGTCCTCGATCTGGTAGGCGGGCCTGACGGTGGGGCTCGCGGTCTTGGTGCTGTGCGCGACCAGGTAGCCCGCTTGGGCGAGCAGTTCCGCAGAACGGTTTTGCAGCCATTGCGAGGACCGATGGCCCGTCAGCTGCACAGCCGAACTCGCGATCGGCGATCGGTCTTGTCCGTCCTGTCTCTGGGAGGGATAGGTGCGCGCCCACGTATTCGGTGCGGTGGGCGTGGTCACCCGCGTCACCCGGAAGCGCAACGCCCAGCCTTGCGCGAGGAGACCCGAATCAAGCAGGGCGACATCGGATTCAGCGAACCATCGGGCGATCGCCGTCGCATGAAAGTCCGCCAGCGCCGCGGTGACCCGCACCGGATCCTCGCCAGCTATGAAATCGGTGTAGCGGGCCGTAATGGCCCCGTTGCGGCGCTCGAGCACCAGCGTGACCCGACCCGGATGAGAGCGAACCGGGTTGAGCGTAATCGTGATCGAGAGCCGATCGGGTTCGGCCCGCACGCCGGCGAATTCGACCCAGAAATAGTTCCCGGCGCCGGGTATCTGCCGTTCGAGCCCTGCGCCGCCGCGATCGATATAGCTTGCGACGGAATCGATCTGGCCATCGGATGTCCACATCGCGCTGCGCCACAGATCGCCGAAGTGGACGGTGGACGGGTCGACACCGGCCAGCATCAGTTGATGGCGAACCTGTGCCTCGAACTTCGGATGTGCGACCGCTTCGCCGATCGTCCCGCCGCCGACCCCGATCCACTCGATCCGCCCGTGCCGGTCGAACCGCCAGACGCCCGAGCCGCTGGGCCCCTCCTCCGGGTTGTCGAACGTGCCGAGCAGGTCGATATGTTCGACCTCGTCGGAGTTGGCGCTGCGATAGTCTCCCGGCGCCGCGCCCACCACGAAGGTTTCGCTCGCAGTAGTGGTTGTGGTGTGCGGCAAACCATCCGGGCCATAGAACACGCTGCCGCGTCCGGTCAGTGCTCTGGTGTTGCTCTCGGTAATCCTGCTGGGGTCGGGTTGGCTGCCGGAATCCGCCTGTAGGACATCGTATGTCGGGCGAAGCCCATCCTCGATGAACGCCCACGGGCTTGTCCCGTCCTGGTTGATACCACCGGTCGGCCGATCCTGCAGCCGCTGGTCGGTACCGACGCCGGGCGTCGACTGTTCCGCCTCTGCGGTGGTCGGGCGGAATTCCGCCCGAAGCCTTTCGCTGGCCTCCGTGATCAGTTCCAGAACTTCAACGGTCGTCATCCGCACTTGCGCGGCTGCTTCTTCCGGAGAATATCCCGCTACCAGCGTCAGCGTCACAATCCGCTTGGCCAGGTCCGGGTCGGGGAGGTCCGCCAGCGCTTGTACCAGGCGCTCTTCGAATTCGATGTCTGTGAATGGTGAGGCGGATTGGTCGACGAACTGGCGTGGCCTGTTATCTCCATCGTCTTCCTCGAGGGAAGAGATCTCGGAAACCTGCCTGCCGAGAACTGCGCGCGTGGCCGCGACGTCCTTCGGGTCGAGGTCGAGTGTCTCGCATATCTCGGCATCGGTAGGCGCCGAACCTGTTTCTCTCAAACGTCTTGTGATATGCCCGTCGATTTTGATCAGCAGGTTCCGGGTTTTCGTGTCTACATTGGGATAACGGTCCTCGTAGTAGGCCCTGAGCATGGCATATCGGGCAGCTGCCATGGCTGCCGGGGTGAATTCGCCCGGAGGTACGAAGTTTCGCGTGGCGAGCAAGACAGCCATCCTCGCCTGCTGAACTATCTCGTCAAAATGTCTGCTAGATCGAGACCATCGCGATGCCATGGCGACCGGGACCCACGCGTACTTCTCGAAGATGCGGTTGCGGATTCGCTTTTCGGCCGCCGACCCGGGTGCGGTTGCGATCAACTCCCAGAACAAGCGCTCCTCGGCCGGATCTCCCGATGTCACGTCTGTGCGGCTGACGAACTGCCGCAGCGCCACGACAAGCAAATCGTTCGGTATGTTCAACGCGTCTCGCAGCTTCCGCAGAAACTCGATATTGGGATCCCTGGATTTGTTCTCGACTAATCCGATCCATGCCTCGGATGTGCCAACAAGCGTTGCAACCTCCGATTGGGGCATCCTTCGATACAATCGAAGGGATCTCACCCAATTATGCAGAGATTGATAGTCATCAGGGTGAGGATACGTTTCGACATGTGGATTCATCCAGTAGCTGTACCCCCACGATGCTGCTATCTCATTCCATGAATCTGCTCGATACAGGCCGCGATCGTATGTCTGAAGCATGTCCAGTTCGCTGGGTGCACCGATTCCTGCTTCTTGGCGCCTGACTGTCTCGCTGGGAATTCCGAACAGGCTCCCGGTATCCGCGAGTGAAGTGTGGTTGATTCGGCGAAGGTATCTCAGATATTCGCCGAAAGATTCTGTGGCAGCTACGCTTGGAAATATGACAGAATCTCTAGGTAGATAAGTGAAATTCTCGGACAATTCGTCATAACTGACTTCCTCGTCGGCTGCAACCGTGTCCAGGAGTGCTATCACGTCATCTTTTGCGGGTCGGGCAGTCCCGGAGTCCCACCGGGATATCGTGTTCTTGCCCTTTCCGAGCTGTTTGGTCAGCTGCGATCTGCTCAAACCCCGAGACTCGCGCAAGAATTGAGCGTACTGGCCTATGTGTGCATATCCTTCCGGATATTTCGGCACACCGGTCTCGGCGAGTAGCGCCGGGTAGTGCTGTGCTGCGGTGTGATACGTGTCGCGAGCGCCGGGGACGCGGCGTAACAAGGTCCGTACATGTCCTACCCGTAGCTCCGTCTCACCCCGTTCGGCTGCGTGCCACGTGCCGTCCGGTGCGTCGACCAGTTCGTCCATGCGTTGCGGCGTCACTCCCAGGTAGTTGCGTATGGTCGTCAGCCAGGTCACCGTGTCGACCCCGTCCGGCGACGGGAACGGTGCTGTCGGCACGGTTGCGAGGGCGGTTACCTCGAGTCCGGCGTGGGCGAGCCATCTGTTTATCTGGGTGCTATCGAGATGGTGCATGGCGGCATAGTCGGCGAGGGTCTGTCGCGCATGCCCGGAGTCGTCCGCCAGACGTGCCCGGCACCATTCCAGAAACTGTGCCTCTTCTGTCGAGTGCACAGAAGCTTCTGTCGGCGCATCCTGCTGTGAGTGCGGGGGGGCATGGGCCGATGGGCCATCGCCAGGGCGCCGGCTCTCGTCTACGGCCCGGGGTTCGGTGCCGAAGCGGAGTGTTTCGGGTGGTGGTGTGGTGGGGTCGCCGAGGCCGCGCAGGAGTTGCCCCGGGGTGTTGTCGTGCCGCATCTCGGGTGTGCGGCGGTAGGTTATTGCCCAGAGGGCTTTCGTTTCTTCGTGGGTGCCCCCGGCGAGTTGGGGGAGGGTTTTGTGTTCGCCGGATGTGGTGCGGAATGTTTCTCGGCCGTTGATGACGCCGAGGTAGGTGACGGTGCGGCCGTTGATGTCGAATTGTGGTCGGTTGTTGTCGTTGGTGTGGTGGTAGGTGAGGGTATAGGCGTGTCCGCCGATGCCGTATTCGTCGGTGGTGGTGGTGCCGCGGTCTTCGAAGACGAGTGCGGTGATGGTGGTGTCATCGGAAGCGCCGGCTTGGGCGATCATGGCTTGGATGAGGGCGGCGTGAGGTGTGGAGTGTTGGTTGTCGGGGTGGAATTGTTCGGGTTGGGCGCCGTGGAAGGTGTTGGCGTCTTTGAGTTCTTTCCAGGAGACGCCCTTTGTCCAGATGTCGTCGAGGTGGAAGTGTTCGGCGACTGGGCCCTGCTGGTTGATGAGGTGGGTGATGGCATGGGGGACACAGTGATTGATCGGTTGCGGCTGGCTCGTGGATGCTGGCGTTCGTTGTGTGGTGACGGAGTGCGCTGCGGTGTCGTCGGCTGCGGTGCTGCGTGTTGTACGGGGCGCAGCGCCGTCGGTCAGCGGGCCCGGGCCTCGTGAGCTGCGGCCGAAGCTCGGAATCCCACTATTCGCTTGTGGACGGCTTTCGACCGGTCCGATGCCATCGGAGGGTGTCTCGGCTGTGGTGAAAGGCGTTGCGGCCGAGTTCGATTTGCTGGCAACAATGGGATGTTCGGTGGCAGGTCGCCACGGGTGATGCTGGGGCGGGTGAACGTGCTGGTCGTCGCGACTTGACGGCGGCTCCTGGTATTCGTCGAGCTCGATGACGTCTGTGGCCGGAACCCCGGCGGTGGCCTCCGCGGCGTCTGCGTCTGTTCGTGGCCCAGCGGAATCCTGTGAACCGTACGCGGCGCGAAGTATTTCGGTGGCATCCGCGATTATTTGTTCAGCGGAATGCAGCGGGATTCGCAGACGTGTACTGACTTCACCGAGTGAGAGTTCTTCGATGAAGTGCAGAAGCACGACGCTCTCGGCGAGGTCTGGGTCGGGCATGGCTGATAGAGCCTGCTGCATGGTTGCTGTGAATTCCGCGTCCGCAAAGGCGGACGAAGCGGACGGGTCCGCAGCCAGGCTCTGCAGTGAGCCGGATTTAGCGCTCGACGGGTCGAGCGGTGTGTCCAGGTGGACGGTTCGCTGTTCGATCAGCCTGCGTGCCTGCATGATCTCGGCCCGCTCGTGGCCGAGCGCTCGAGCGGTCTCGGCGTCATCGGGCATTGTCCCGGTCTCACCGAAACGTCGGTTGATGTATGCATTGACCTTGATGAGCAGCTTCCGGGTCGGCCCGTCCACATCGGGGAACCTGCGCTCAAAATATGCCGTGAGCATCGCGTAACGAGCCGCTACCCACGCCGCGCGGGTGAAATTACCTGGCGGAACGAAATTCAGCATGGCCGCGAGTATCGCCTCGGCGGCCTGTTGCATGAGGTCATGGCGCAGGTCATCTGAAGTCGCCCAGCGCGGAGCTACCGCACCCGGGATCCATGCGTGCTTTTCGTAAATCTGGTTCCGAATCGTCCGCTCTTCGTCGGATCCTGGCCGGGTTGCGATAAGATCCCAGAACAGACCTTCCTCATCCATATCGATTGATGTCGCACCCGAGCCGGAATAGAAGCGCCGCAGCGCCCTGACAAGGATTTCGTTAGGGAATCCGAGAGCATCCCGGAGTGTGCGTAGGTAGGTGATGGTGGGCTTGGTGGGATTGTCGTGGATGGAATCAGGAACTCCCGCTCGGCCACGCCGGTGAAGGCCACGTTCAATCCTTCGAATCGATGAGCTATGCCTTCCCGTGAGTTCGCCGAGCTTTTCCGGGCTAACCCTTTTATTCAGACGTACTGCCTTGAGCCAGTCGTGCAGCGAACCGAAGAGCTCCGGATCGAAGTTGATCTCTCCGTCCGGATACACGCGGTACTTGAATCCCCATGCTTCGGCCAGGTCGTTCCAGGATATCCCTCGCTGTGAGAAGCGGCGGATCATCTCCAGAATGTGGAGTTCGTCGATCTCGTCCGTTTCTCCGTCTTCATGCAGCCGCAGCGTCAGCGGATGCAATCCTAGGATTCGCGCCGCATTCGCACGTGTCAGATTGTTTATCCGGCGCAGGTGGCGAAGGTACTCGCCGAACGATTCGGAGGCACGGGGATCCGGAAAAACCAACGGTTCCCGCGGCAGGTACGGAAAGCACGCGGCGACCTCGTCGTAAGTGGCTGCAATGCGAGGGGAGAAGCTCCGCAGGTACGTATCGACAATCTCTGGGGGTGGCTGCGCCCGGCCCGTCTCTATGTTTCTGATAACATTGAGAGGCATTCCGGAAATATTGGACAACTGCTGTCTGGTCAGTTTCTGCCGGGCGCGCAGCGAGCGAAGATAGTCGCCGATGAAAGTGTAGCCTTCGGGATTCCCGGGTGATGCATCTCGCGTGTGCAATTCTGGGTAGGACTGCGCGATGTTCGAGTAAAGATCGCGGGCTCCCGGCACCAGACGCAGCAGCGCCCGCAGGTGACGAACTGCCAGCTTGCCTTCACCCCGCTCGGCTGCCTGCCATGTCCCGGGCCGCGCGTCCAGTAACTCATCCATTCGTTCCGGTGAGATTCCCAGGAACCGACGCATTTCCGACAACCATGCTTCTACCCCGTCAGCTCCTGGTTCCGGAAGCGGTTGTGCCGGCTCGTTTTGGTAATGGCCGATATCCAATTCGGATTCCATCAGCCATCGGCGAACCTGGCTCATCTCCAGCCGGTGCATTTCGACGTAACCCGTGAGACTCAGGCGCGGCAGGCCCGACTCGTCATTCAGCCGGTTTCGGAACCATTCCAAGAAGTTTTTCTGCTCGGAAGGCCTGAGATAGAATTTGCGCAACGCCGCTGCCGATATTTTATCCGGAATTCCCAATACAGCGCGTAGGTCGCGAGTGAAATCAATACCCGGCGAACCGGATGTTTCCATCTCGGCTATCCGTGCTCGGGATCTCCTCATCCGTGCGCCGAACTCCGACTGAGACATTCGGTAATACAGTCGCACCGCTCTCACCCAATCGGAGGGCGTTTTACAGTCAGCGGGGTCCGGAATTTTCTCTCCGGCCTCATCCATTCGATAGCCGAACCCCCAGGCTTCGGCGATATCGTTCCACGGGCCGGAACGATGCAGCGCGCGGTCATACGCCTGCAACATTACCAGTTCGTCACTGGTCTCCCTAGTGCCTTCTTCGTGTGCCTGTATGGTCTGCTTGGACAAGCCGAAAATGCGTGCTGCGTCCGCCCGTTTCAGATTGTTCAGCAAGCGAAAGTGCTTCAAATACTCGCCGAACGACTCGGCGACGCGAACGCTTGGGAATGCTACCGAATCTTTTTGCAGGTGCGAATAATTTTCGGCTAGCTCTCCGTATGTTACCTCGGATGGAAATGGGAGCACTCCGGTCAAGCGTTCAATTGTTTCAGCCGGAGGGGCAGCTTTCCCGTTCTCCCATAGTCTTACAATGCTACTGGAGTTGCCGATGCTCTCGGCGAGCGCAGTACGAGAAAGATTGGCAGATTCGCGGAGTGACTGGATATATTCCCCAATATGAGAATATCCTTCCGGATATGCGGCAGCCCCGTCCGCGGTCAGCAGAGCGGGGTAGTGATGTGCCGCATCCGGGTATGTATCACGGGCGCCCGGGACCCTCCGTAGCAAGGCCCGTATCTGCTCTGTGCTCAGGTCTTCGGTACCCCGCTCGGCGGCACTCCACCCGCCGCGTCGCATACCCAGCAACTCGTCCATATGTTCCGGGTCGACGCACAGGAACCTGCGTATCGCCGACAACCAGGTCGTCGCATTTCCCCCACTCGGCGCGGGGAAACGACCAGCCCCGGTAGCGTGGAGCGCATCCGCATCCAGTTCGGCTCGAGCCAGCCACCTGGCTACCTGCGACGGCACCAGACTGTGCATGGCTGCATACTCGGCAAGGCTTTGGCGCGGCTGTCCGGATCGGTCTGCCAGTCGTGTCCGGCACCAGTCCACGAACAGTTGCTCCGCGACGGACGTCGCCGTGTTGATCGGCCCGGGTTGGGCGGACGGCTTGCCTCCGACGGCGGTGTGCGAGCCGATGGGGTTGTCGGGGTTGATCGCCGTTACGAGGGCGGGGTCGAACTGGCCGACCGGTTTGGCGACGCCGGGCTCATCGAACGCCTCGTCCAGTCCCGCAACGGGTGCTTTCGAGTTGGCAATCGGTTCTGCCGGGGCCGGATCGGCCGGTTGCGCCGGGGGCGGAGAAGGCGCTGCGACGACGTCGGTCCGGGCGGTCGGCCCGGTGGAGTCCTCACCCCGGGACCGTAGATGTGCCACCGTCGCCAGGCGCTCGATCGCGGCGACCTGGTCGTCGTCGAGGTCCTCGCCGCGGTGCGATGCGCCGATCGCGGCCGAGACGAGTTGGCGGTCGGCAGTGCCCAGGTGGTCTAGATTGTCGAGCAGTGTGTCCTGAGCTACGGCGAACATCCAGTCGCCGATGTCCTGCCCCGCGGGGACGGGCCAACGGTTGTTTCGGGCGAAAGTCAGGACACCGAAGTGGATCGCGTGTGCCAGCCGTGCGATCTGCGTGGGCGGCTCGCCGCGCGCCGGGTCCCAGCCCAGCAGCGCCAGCACACGCCGGACATCGGCGCGACTGTACCGGCGATCCAGCGACTGCGAGGCAGCCTTGTCGCCCGCCTGTGCCCGGGACAGCGTCGAGGTGTCGATCGGCCACTCGTCCAGCGCGACGAGACCCGGGGGCGTCGGCCTGCCACCAGGATGGACGGCGGTGACGACAGACCCTGGGCCCGAAGGGGATTCGGCTGTGGCGGTTCCGTCCCGGTTCGACCACCCGGGACCGTTGACGTCGACCAGACCCTCCCGAATCCCGGCCGCCACCAGGCATGCGGGTGCGGGGTTGCCGAGCCTGCCGGCGATGTCGTCGAGGTGGTTCTGCAGTTCCGCGGCCGGCATGGACAGAATTTCCGCGACGGACTGCCGGGTCAGGCCTTTGGCGGTGAGGGTCAGCACGTTGGTGTGGTTTCCGGAAAAGCCTGCTGTCGCTTGATGTTTCATCGCGGGGAAGGAGGTGATGTCGAGGTCTCCACGGCGTGTCGCCTCGGCCACCGATGCGGCCCGGTTGGGTACGTTCAGTTTTTCCGCGGTTTGCCTGGCGGTGACTGTCACGGTCTGCCGCGGCAGGCCCAGGCGCTGCGCGATCACCGCCCTGGACAAACCCTGTGCCGTCAGTTCGAGGACGGCGAGTTCCTCGGCGGTGAGCTCGGCGGGCGTTGCGGGAATCCCGTGTTCCGCGGCGATCGATCGGGCGATGCGGCGCAGCGCGCCGGCGGCGAGGGCTCGCACTCCCGTAGCGTGCCAACGCATTCCGGTGGTGACGCGCGCGTTGTGCACATAGGCCGTCTGTTCTTCCGACAGTCCTTGGCGGAATCGTTGCCGCAGGGCCTCTCGCTGGCTCGGGTGGAGCCGATCGACCAGCCGCCCGAACAGGGCGAGGGGGGCCAGGGCGAGGGCCGCGACGACGGGATCGGATTCCGAGACCCCCTCGAGGGCCATGTAGGCGGCCACGACTCCACGTTGCAGTGCCTTCAGATCCAGTGCGACGCCCGGATCCATCTTCGGTGCCGTGGTCGAATGCCCCTGTGCCACAATGAGATCGAATGGAAACCGAGCATCGGTCGCCCGGTTCGGCGTGGATGGCGCGGCGGCGACCGGCCCGGCAGCGGGCGCGAGTGGTTCGCGGGAATCGGCCGGTGCGAGGGAAACGCTCGGCCCGGCGGTGCCCGGTGAGGTCGGCTGTGGTGCGCTCGTGAGCGGGCCCGTCGGCTCGGGCGCTCCGTCGATCGTGTCGTCGGCGCGATGCTGCGCGTGCACCACCTGTGTGAGCCGCTGCAGCACGTCGATCTGATCCGGAGTGAGATCACGCGGCTGAGCGTGGAGCGCGGCCTGGACGAGGTGGCGCTCGGCATCGTTCAGCCGGCCCAAGCCGTCGAGCAGCGCATCGTCGGTCTTCTGGTGCAGCCAGTCGGCGAGGTCCGTGTCAGCGGGCACAGACCATCGGTCGAGTTCCGCGCTGCGAAGTCCGGCGAAGGCGAGTGCGTGTGCCAACTGCTGAACCGGCTGTGCGGGTGTGCCGCTGGTGAGGTTACAGCCCAGCGTGGTGGTCACTTGCTGGAGAGTGGTGGGCCAATAGGTATTCACCAGTGTCCGGACAGCGCCCGGGTGGCCCTGTTGGGCTTGCGGCAGCGCAGCGCTCACACTGGCCGTCTGTGCGCCGGAAGCGTGGACGGGCTGTCCGGCCGCAGCGTCGGGGGCGGTGCTCGACGACATCTGCACGGGCGCGGCAGAGCCACTCGCGGATATCCCTGGCGCCGAACCTGTCGATGCCGGAAGCTGTTGTGGCTGTCCGGGTTTCGTGTTGTCCGGTGTTGCCTCATGCGCGGCGACGCCCGGATTGCCGGTCGGCGCTTCGCCTTCGGGGTGGACCGGGGGTGGGTGCCCGGGTTGCCCAGGGGTGTGCGCGTCGGCGGTGGGGTCTGTCGTCGGCGGTGAATTGGGGAGGTGAGCGGTGGCGGGGTCGTGGGTGCTGGGCTTGCGCACGCCGAGGGGCTGCAGCTTGTGGGTGACCGACCGGATGTTATCGATGGCCTCGTCGAGATTCTTCTGGGAGGCCGCGAGTTTATTGGTGGCCCTGTGCAGTTTCGATTGGGTTTCTTTGGTCGGTGCCGCGGCATGTTCGGCGAGTGCCGCTCGGTGTTCGTTGACCGCGTTTTCATGCTGGACGCTACGGATGATGGCAATCTGGGCCTGGGGGGTATGCGCGTAGAGGGCGTCATCGGGTGCGGTGAAGTATTGGACGCTGCCTTCACCGCCGCTGCGGGCAGTGCGATTTTCGGCCTGGATGTCCACGGCGCGAGATTCGGCGGAGCGGCCGGAGATGAGGACGCGCAGGCCGCCTTTGATCCCCGGGTCGACGGGGATGTCGACGCCGCGTCCGCCTTGCCGGTTGATGACGAGGACTTTGCCCTCTTTTCCGGCTTCGGCGATGATCTTCTGTAGTTCGGCTTCGGCGTGGACGCCGTGGCGGAGAAAGAATTTCGCGTCCACGACAACGTGCTCCACCCCGAGGTCGCCGAGGAGTTTCGAGAGTTTGGCGGGTTCGCTGTTGCGGTTGCAGATGGCAAGTATCGGATTGCCCTCGGGTTGGCCTTCGGCGATGACGTGGGCCATGGCCAGGAGTTTCGCATCCTGATGGGAAATTACTCCCTCCTGGCCGATAGCGTGGTGGTCATCGATGCGTTTCAATTGCGATTCTTTGAAGCGCGGAATATCGACCACGCGCTTGACACCGTGGTTTTCCGCCAATTCTTCGGCGACGCCGTCGGCGGTGCCGGAGAAACCGAACAGCTCATCGCTTTTTTCGGAGGAGAACAGTTTCCCTGCGGTAACCGAGGCGGAGCTGGCGGGATCATCCCGGATCTGGATACCGTGTTTGGCTTCGACAGCTTGCGCCAAGCCGCCGTTCCAGCGGCTTTCGGTGGAGGTTTCGGCGTCGAACATCACCTTGTGGGAAGTTTGGTCGATGATGTAGATCTTGTGCGAGGCCGGATTGCGTACCGGGTCACCGGCATCGTTGGTCACGATATTTCCGTCGGAGTCGGTGAGGAATTCCGGGCCGAGTTCGGGGTGGTGCCACACCACGTAGTGGTCGTCTTCGATGTATTCCCATCCGGCGGTGGCGGCCATGGTCAGCCGGTGGGTTTCCTCGGTCGTGAGCGGCCGGCCGAGGATGTCTTCGATCTTGGCGCGGCCGGTGTCGGTCAGTGCGGTGCCGCCACCGATCTGGCCGGGATCGCGACCGAAATCGAATTCCGTGATCAGTCCGGCCTTCAGGGCGTCATGAAGGAAGGCGTGGGCGTCGGTGACCTGCGCTTGGACCTCGGCGCTGGCGGGGTTTCCGGAGCCTTCGGAGAGGATGAAGGTGGTGTCGGCGTGGACGAGCGCCTCATCGATCTCGTCGACGCCGTTTATCCGGGCGGGTGCGACGTTGCCACGGAGTTCGCCGAAGCCGGCGTCGTTCATGGTGCCGATGTATATGGTCGGTTTCCCGTCGACGGGTTCGGCATAGGGGTGGTCGGGGTTCATGCGCACGATGTCGAATCCGAACTTGCCCAGGATCATCCGGTACTCGTCGAAGGCTTCGTTGGCGAGGACGTCACGGGTGGTGATCACCTTCACCGGTCCGCCGCGGGCGGCCTTCAATGCCGCCGCGCCAAGGAACACCAGGGTCTTACCCTCACCGGCCTGCATGTTGCCCACACCGCCGTCGCGGGCTACCAGTATGGCCATCACCTGTGTCCACCGCAGCAGCCTGCCCTTGGGATCGCCGCGGCGGATTATCTCGATCACCGCCATCATCGCCTCACGTTCGGTGCCGTGGTGGAGCATCCAGTCCACACCCTCCGGTGACACCGTGCTCCAGTCCATCGCCTCGTAATCGTGGAGGATGGCGTCGGTCTCGGCCTTGTATTGCATCGCGAGATCGGCCGTATCCGCGGGCGCGTCCGGTTCGGGCGTGGTGGTGGTCGTATCCGATTCATCCTGCGCGGGAGCGGGTTCGGGTTCCGGCGTGGCGTCCGGCGGCGTGCCGGAATCGTCGGTGGACTCACCATCGGTCTTCGGTGCGCCGTTCTGTTCCGCGGACTCGCCGGGCTCCTGGGCCTCCTCGGAAGATTTTGGCTTCGAGGTTTTTTCGGCGCTCTCGGGTGCCTGGTCGGTTGGTTTCGAGGCGGACTCCGCATCCGGCTTCGCGGCGACCGGTTCGGCGGCGGAGGTACTGTCCGGCTCCGGTTTCGTGGTCGGCGGTTTCGGTGGGGGACTGGTCTCCGAGGCCGAGACCGTCTTCTCCGGTGCCGCCCGCGTTGTGCCGATCGGCTCCGCTGTCTTCGGCGGCTTCGCCTCCGCTGATGTCTTGGGTTGCGCTGTCTCCGAAGGAGTTTCCTCTGCGGTCGGCAACTTGGTCGATGGCTCGGCCGCGGATGCCTTCGTCTGCGCGGTGGCGGGCGCCGCATCGTCGCCATTGGCTGCCGGTGGCGCATCGGGGTCGTCCGCTGCCGACATCCTCGAGTCCGGTTGCCGCGGGGTGCTGTCATCACCGGTTTGCGCCGAATCCTGCACCGTGGCTTCGCTTTCATCCGATACGGGCGATTGCGGGGCATCGTCGGTGGGGCGGGATAGTAACTTGGCAGGTTCGAGGTCGGCTGATGCGTTTGCCGAGCCGGAGTCGTCGGCGCCGGTCGCCGCGGATTCGGGTTCGGTGTCGGGGCGCGGTGGTGCGCCGCTGAAATCCTTGCCGGACAGCGTGTTCGGCTCTGCTGCCGGGCCGGTGGGTTTGTCCGTCTTGGTGATGTGGGGTGGTGCGGCCATGGAGTCGCCGCCGGGCAACGCATTGAGATCCGCGGACACCTGGTCGGTGGCTTTGTGCGGCTTGGCGACGAACTCGGGTGACTCGTGCGCGGCGATCCGCTGGAGCAGACGAGCGTGCAGTTTCCCGGCCGGCCGCGGGGTTTGTCCGGCCGACAGGTTGCCGGTGTCGTCACCAGGCTGGGTGGGTTGGGCACCCGTCCGGGCCGGGGGTCGGTCGTTGTCCGGTACCAGTGCGGCGCTGGCTTTCTGGTCGCTTGCCGCCTTCGGCGCGGGACTGGTGTCCGATGGAAACGAGACCGTCTTCACGGGATTGACGTTGTCGGGCAGTGCAAAGCCCAGATCGGGCTGCCAATCGGTCGAGTTGTGCTCGGGCTCCTGGAGCAGTGCGGAGAGCAGGTCGTTGAGTTGTTGTTGGCGAGACCTCGGTGTGTCGCCGGCGGGGACGATGCCGTGCGCGTCCAGTGCGTCCCTGAGCGCCTGCCGTGCGCGTGCCGCGTCGACCGGTGCCCCCGGTGCCGGTGCGGCGGCGCGGATGCCGGCGAGGCCGTGGGCGGCAGCACCGAGGAATCCGCCGGCGACGGCGGGGAGGAGTCCTTCGGTGAAGCCCTTGACGGTGAATTTCTCACCTGAGGCCGCGATCGACACTGCGGCACCGGCGATCCCGCCGACGAACCCGCCCACTGTCCCGACTATCACCGTGCCACCGACTTGGAAGAACACTCGTCCGGCGGCGCCGGTGGCCTGTTCGGCGCGGGCGAGCGCGCTCGGGATGATCCAGCGGTCGCCGATCACCTTGCCCGCCGCAGCGCCGAAGCCGCCGCCGACGCCGCCTGCGGCCGCCGTGATACCCACGGTCTTCCAGTCCACCGACTTGCGGTGATCGTAGGCGACCTGTTTGGCCTGCACCGCCAGGTTGATGCCGCCACCCTGGAGCGCTCCGATGGCCGCCGCTTTACCGGCCAGGACCAGGGTGCCGCGTTCGGCTGCCGCCTTCGCGCCTTGCCCGGCAAGGTATTCCAGCAGTCTGCGCGAGGCGATCTGCAGCGCTGTTCTGGTTTCCATCTCGGCGAGATAGGCCTCGATCGCGCCGCCGGCGGCGAACATGATCACGGCGTGAGCCAGCGTCCACGCCAGGATCACCAGGAACCCGATGACCGTCCACTTCTGCAGCTCGAAGCTGTTGGCGCCCTCGTACAGGTGCTCGGCCTGGATGTCGTTGTGATCGGCCTGCGCACGGAACTTCCCGGCCAGGTCGCGATACTTTTCCTCGACCTTGTCGCCTGCCGCGCCGCGGATGATCTGGTGCCGGGTGTCGGCCTTGTGCTCGAAGTACTCCGCTCGTTCTCGGCACCATTCGGCGGCATCCGACAACCGGTCGGCGTCGCGACGCATCCCGTCTTCCCGGGCCTCGGGAAAATGACCAGCCGCGATGGCTACCACGGGCGCGGGCAGCCACGGCGGCAACCGCAAAGTCATATCGAATCCAGACCCGTCAACCCCGTGGGTTCTGCTCGCCCCGGAGGTAGGCGCGCATGCCGTGCAGGCCGGATGCCTCCGGCATGATGTCGGCGAGCTCGGGCATGTCATCGAGCTCGGCGGCGACAGGGGCGATGAGGGCCTGATGCTGTTCGTGGACGTGCCCGGCAGCCGCCTGGACCGCTTCGACGATGATGCGGGCGAGCTCGTCGGGCGTCTTCCGCATCGCGGCGGTGGTCAGCGTCAGGTCGGCCAATACGCCGGCCGAGTCCACGGTGACCTCCACCGACCGGTCGGGCGAACCGGCCTGCGCCCGAATAGCTTCCAGCTGCCTGTACGCCTCGGTCAGTCGGCCCTGCTTCTGCTCGTAGGCGTCCAGGAGGTGCTCGACCTGGTTACGCAAGCCATTGTTGGCCGAGAGCAGGCCTTCTCGCTTCCACCGGTCCATAGGTGACAATCTTTCCGGCTCACCACTGACGGGAAGGGTGCGGCCCGCGCCCCCGATGTCGCTACCGCTTGTCCGGCAACGTGGCTCGCGCCATCACCACCAGCAAGCGATGCAACACCTTGGCCGGGCCGCGGGCCTTGCTGCCGTGCATTTCGACCGCGGCGAACCCGGCGGCCAGAGCTCGACCGGGCGAGAGCGTGTCGTTGTCGAAGCTGTAGTCGTCCAGTTGGGCCCGCCAGCGCTTGTAGCCGCTGACGATGCGGCCCAGGTTGTTGTCCTGAGCGCCACTGATGCGCAGGTATTCGGTGATCAACGCGCGCTGCGCTTCGCGCTGGGCGCGCAGGCCACCGGTGAGGTCGAGCACGTGGCCGAGTTCGAGCAGCATCGTCGCGTACATCGGACGCCGCGGTGTCTTGTCCGTGAACCGGGTTGCCACACGGTCGCGTCCGATGAGCAGACCCGGGTCCTCCACGGCCATCCGGGTGAAGACGATCCACGGCTCCGGAGCCTGCGACGAATCCGGATGGGAGCCCGATGTGGCTGTCTCACAACGATTCTCGACGCGCGACAGCGGCCCGTTCGCGGCGATCGCGATGCCGCGGAAGATGATCGAATACTTCGCGAGTACCGCGTCGACGGCGTCGGCGATGTCCTGCGCGGTCTGTTCCGCGACGCTTGCCGCCTCGAATCCGGCGATCTCGAGGCCGTGCCGGGCCGCCAGCTCACGCAGGATACGCATGGCCTCGTCATCGGTCCGCGGCCGCGGCCGCACCGCCGCAGGCTCCCTGCGCGCCGGTGTGGCGCGGCGTTCTTCTTTGCCCGGCTTGGCGGGGCTCGGTGGGCGGTCGGCTTTGCGTGGTGGGGAAACCCTTGGGGGCGTGCGGCTTTCAGGAGAGTTCGCAGTCTCCGGTGTGCTCGGTCCCGACGAGTTTCGAGCCCACGGCGTATCGGCTGCCGGGCGGGAGGAGACGGTGCGGGCCGCCGCGTTCGGAACGGCCGGAGTCGTGCTGGTGCGGGCATCGGCGCCACGGGCTGCCGAGGGGGCGGAGGTGCTCGATGCGGGCGCCGTGGGCTGCTGCTGGTCTGCGTTCGAGCTGTCGTCGGCCGAGCCGGAGCCGTTGCTGGGAGAGCCCGAATCGGACGAGCCGGGCTGTTGTTGTGCGGCGGGTTGCTGCCGCGTGGCCGGTTGCTGGTTCGAGGTGCTGGCAGGGCTTGCTGTGCTGTCGGACGGCCCGGAACCCGTGTCGTGCGCCGCGGCGGTCGGTGTGCCCGACGATCCGGTGGATTGCTGGGTGGGTTGGGCGCGGTCCGGGTAGCCGGAGGCGGGCGAGGAGGTCGGCGAAGCCGACGCCGTCGGATTCGTAGTCGAGGTGTCGGTGTTCGCCGGATCGGCGTTGCGAATCCGCGTTGCGCCGCTCATGTCCTGATTCTCGAACGCATCGGTGAGGTCGCGGAGGTCGGCGCCCATCGCGCGCACGGCGGCCACCAGGTTGTCCAAACCATCCATGCCCTGTTTCTCGCCCGGGACATAGGTTTTCGCGAACGTCTTACCGGGTTCGTCGTTACCCCAGCAGTCGCCCTCCTGGGCCAGCGCGGCCTTCAATTCCGCCACCATCTGTGCCGTCTCGTCGGCGACCTGATCCAATTCCCGCGCTGAAGCGCGCACCTCGCCAGTGTCGATCCACAGTGACTCACTCACATGATCTTCCGTTCGTCTGCACCAGTCTCACCGAGACCGCGCCGAGAGACTTCGATCCCTTCTCCAGGTTGGGAAGATCTCGAGTATCGAAACATCAGGTCGGACTCATTTCCATGCCGAATGCCGACTGATAGCCTGACTGTTGCTGTCGCCGTCGATGCACGTCACACCTACTGGACGAGGAGGGCGGGGCTGTGAAGACATTCGTCATGAAGGAAATCGGATCGGTGGGTTTCGCGGAGAAACCCGTTCCGGTACCCGGTCCCAACGATGCCGTGGTACAGACGACCGCGGCGCTGATCTGCACGTCCGACACTCACACCGTCAAAGGCGGTATCGGACCGCGGACCGACCTGACGCTGGGGCACGAGGCGGTGGGCATCGTGCACGCGGTCGGAAGCGAAGTAGCGCATGTTCGCCCCGGTGACCGCGTCCTGACCGGCGCCATCACTCCCGACTGGGGCGATGTGGCGGCGCAGAACGGATTCCCGTCGCAGACCGGCGGGCCGCTCGGCGGCTTCAAATTCGCCAATTCCAAAGACGGCGTCTTCGCCGAGTATTTCCATGTCAACGACGCCGACGCCAATCTGGCGAAAATCCCCGGCAATATTCCGGACGAGCAGGCCGTGTACTGCGCGGATATGCTCTCGACGGGATTCATGGGAGCGGAGAAAGGCAATATCCCGATCGGCGGAACCGTGGCCGTGCTGGCGCAGGGGCCGGTCGGGCTGATGGTCACCGCGGGGGCGCGGCTGCGCGGGGCGGGGTTGGTCATCGGGGTGGAGTCGGTCGCCAACCGCCAGGAATTGGCCCGCGGCTACGGCGCCGACGAGATCGTCGATTTCACGCGGGAGGACGTCGTCGAGCGCGTGCTCGAGCTGACCGATGGCCAGGGCGTGGACACCGCGGTCGAAGCGCTCGGCGCGGACGCGACATTCCAGACCGCGGTCGAGATCACCAAGCCCGGCGGCACGATTTCCAATGTCGGATACTTCGGCAACGGTGAGTTCGTTCGCATTCCGCGAGCGGCATGGGGAGTCGGCATGGCCGACAAGACGATCAACAGCGGGCTGTGCCCGGGCGGCAGACTCCGTATGGAACGCCTGCTCCGCGTATTGGCCTCGCAGCGCGTCGACCCGTCGCTCATGACGACACACGAATTCGATTTCGACGACATGGAACAGGCGTTCGAGGTAGCGGACAAGAAGATCGACGATGTGGTGAAGGTACTGATCAAATTCTCCTGAGTCGCCCAGCGCCGGGCGTCCCACTCGTGGAAGAGGACGGCATGCATGATCCCGATCCGCCGTTTCGCCCCATCCGCCGGCACGACGGGTATCTGCCGCTGGAGGACTACGGTCTGATCGGAGACGGCGCTACCGCCGCGCTCGTCGGGAGGGACGGTTCGATCCCTTGGCTGTGCCTACCACGTTTCGACGCGCAACCGCTGTTCTGTGGTTTGCTCGATCATGCCCGCGGCGGCAGTTTCACCGTGGCGCCCACCGAACCGTTGGAGGGCCGTCAGCGTTATCAGCCGGACACCGGCGTGCTGGAGACCGAATTACGCAGTGCCACAGGCATTCTCCGGATAACCGACGCGATGGTCCTGCGCCCCGGCTCCGACCTCGGCGACGACGCGCCCGCCGATCGGGCCGAACTCGTTCGGTTCGCGACCGTCGTCAGCGGGCACGTCCAGGTGCGGGTCGAGATCGATCCGCACGGCGGTGCTCAGGTACGCCCGGTGCTCAGCGGGCTGGAGATCCGGACCGCGGCACAACCGAACCTGCGGCTGCATCTGCGCGCCGACCCGCCGCTGCGCGGCTTGCGTACCACTTTCGACATGGCCCACGGTGAGCGGCTGGAACTGGTGCTGTCCTGGGGACGTTTCCAGCGCCACCATCGCTTCGACGCCGCATCGATGGTGCGCCACACGGCCGACGCGTGGCGGTCGTGGATGGCGCGGTGCGCCTACGACGGTCCCGAGCAGGCGCTGGTCCGGCGCGCCGCGATCACCCTCAAACTGTGCGATCACTGGGTCAGCGGGTCCGTCGTCGCCGCACCCACCTCCTCGCTGCCCGCGCCGATCGGCGGCGTCCGCAACTGGGACTACCGCTACGTGTGGATCCGCGACGCGTCGTATGCCGTTTTCGCCTTGCGGCGCATCGGATTCCAGAACGAGGCCGACGCCTTTCTGGGGTGGGTGCTCGACGCGTTCGAGCGCAGCGGCCTGCCACGCATCATGTACGACATCGACGGTGATCCGGTCCCCGACGAGATGGAGGACACCGGTCTGGCGGGTTACCGCCGATCCGGTCCGGTGCGATGGGGCAACGGCGCCGCCGACCAACGCCAGCACGACGTCTACGGCGAGATACTCGACTGCGCCGATCACTGGTTGCGCGCCGGCGGCGACCTGCAGCCCGTGCTGTGGTCGAACCTGGCCGACCTGGCCGAGGCGGCCGGCCACTCGTGGCAGGAGCCGGACCAGGGGATCTGGGAGGTGCGAAGCCAGGGCCGGGTGTTCACCTACTCCGCCGCGCTGTGTCACGTCGCTCTGCACCGCGCGGCGGCCATCGGTGAACGACTCGGCCTGCCCTGCCCGGTCACGCAGTGGCGTACAACCGCTCGCGAGATCCGCGACGCGATCCTGAAGAACTCGTGGGACGAGCGGGCTCGGACGCTGAGCGCTCACCTCGACGGTGGTGGAGAACTCGACGCCAGTCTGCTGGCGCTCCCGCTGCGGCACGTCGTTCCCGCCGATCATCCGCGCATGGTGGCGACGACGGCAGCGGTGGCGAGTCGGCTCGGCGCGGGTGACGGACTGCTGTATCGCTATCTGCACGATGAATCCCCGGACGGATTGCCCGGCGACGAGGGCGCATTCGTGCTGTGCAGTTTCTGGCTGGTCGACAACCTCACCGCTCAGGGGCGTGTCGAGGAAGCCGAGCGGCTCTACGCCTCGCTGTGCGCACGAGCGAGCACGGTGGGCCTGCTCGCGGAGCAGATCGACCCGTCGACCGGCGCGTTCATGGGTAACTTCCCGCAGGCCTTCAGTCATATCGGCATCATCTCCAGCGGCGTGAATCTCGCGCGAGCAAAGGCGGCTGCAGCATGATCACGCGTCTGATCGTCTTCGGCGGCACCGGCGATCTGGCCGGTCGCTACCTGTTGCCGGGCCTGGCCGCGCTGTTCGGCGCCGGCCATTTGGACGCCCGCTTCGAGGTGGTGTGCGCCGACCGGACGGGTCGCAGCCAGGAGGAGTTCCGCGAGTGGGTGGTGGCTCAGCTGGATCGTCATGCCGCGGACCTGCCGTCCGTGGCGCGTAAGGCGGTCGCGGCCGCCACGCGATACCAGCGAGCCGACATCCGAAATCCGGACGATGTGGCAGCGGCGATCCGCGGCGATGGCCCGATCGCCGTCTACCTGGCCCTGCCTCCGGCGGTGTTCCCGGCGGCGGTCACGACACTGCACGAGGTGGGCCTGCCGACGGGCAGCCGGATCGTGCTCGAGAAACCGTTCGGCGAAGATCTGGACAGCGCCGAGAATTTGAATCGGCTACTCGCCGACCTCGTGCCCGAGCGGGCGGTCTTCAGGGTGGACCATTTCCTCGCCATGACGACGGTGCAGAACCTGCTGGGCAGCCGGCTGGCCAATCGCGTGCTCGAATCCATCTGGAACAGTGCGCACATCTCGAAAGTGGAGATCGTGTGGGACGAAACCCTCACCCTCGAGGGCAGAGCCGGATACTACGACCACGTCGGCGCTCTCGAGGACATGGTGCAGAACCACCTGTTGCAACTGCTGTGTCTCATCGCCATGGAACCCCCGATCACGCTGTCCGAGCGAGACCTTCGCGACCGCAAGGTGGACGTGCTGCGATCGGTGCGCCCCCTGACCGATGCCGACCTACCCGGCCGCACCCGCCGCGGGCGTTATCTCGCAGGCCGGATCGGTGACCGCGAAGTGCCTTCCTACGTCGACGAGCAGGGCGTGGACCCGCACCGCCGGACCGAGACGTTCGCCGAAATCGAGCTCGCGCTGGACAGCTGGCGGTGGTCGGGAACGACCTTCGTGCTCCGCAGCGGCAAGGCGCTCGGGGCAGATCGCAAGGAGGTCGCCGTCCACTTCCGCCCGGTGCCCCATATGCCTTTCGGCCACGAGGGGACGGCGGAACCCAACGTGCTGCGATTCGGGCTCGACCCCGAAAGCCTGTCTCTCGAACTGACATCGGTCGGATCCACCGTCGGCACTCTGGTCCCGCTCACCCTGACCGCACAGGTCCAGCCTCCGGAGCTACCGGCCTACGGCAGGCTCCTGCTCGACGTGTTCAACGGCGATCCGGCCCTGTCCATCCGCGGCGACGAGGCGGAACAGGCCTGGCGGGTCGTGAGCCCGATCCAGTCGGCGTGGTCGCGTGATCTGGTGCCGCTCGACGAGTATTCGGCCGGGTCACAGGGCCCGGCCGACGCCGATCACGGTAGGTGACTCATCGGCGGTTGGCCGACGAGCGTGGTGAATCGCCGGCTGAATGCGGCGCCCGCGTCTCGGGGACTAGCTAGCCTTCGGCGAGTCGGGCCAGGCGGTCCCAGGCAGGGGAGGAGGCTCCGGGCTGGGATTGCGCGACCAACCGGGCGGCAGCCGGGTTGTGCACGGTGCGGGCCTCGGATCTGCTGTGGTGCTTGGTGAACCAGCTCCGGAGACGGTCGGCGAGGGCCGGAAGGCGAGGATCGTTCGGCGACCAGTCGTAGGCGGCGTCGTATTCGAGGTACAGGGCACGGAATTCGGGATCGGTGATGAGCTCGCGTTTTTCGGTGATCCACACGGCAGCGTCCTCGGGTGAGGCCGTTTGCAGGAGAATCCAGCCGTCGCGTTCCAAGTGAATGTGGCGATCGCTGACGCCGAGCTCGCGGAGCTCGTCGAGATAGTCGGCGACCTCCGGGGAGACGAAAAGCCGGTCGCCGCCGCGCAATTGGGCGAGCCGATCGCGAGTGCGCCGCAGCTGGGCGATTCGATCCCGCAGGCCGCGGTCGATCTCGGCGATGGCCGCGGTGAGCGCGTCCGGGTCGTTGTCCAGCAGGTCCTTGATGCGGGCCAGTGGCACACCGGCCTCGGCCAAGGTTCTGATCTTGACCAGGTCGATGGCGTCCTGGGCGGTGTAGCGCCGGTAGCCGGACGAGTCACGGTCGGGTTCGGCGAGCAGGCCGCGCTCGTGATAGTGACGGACGGTCTTGGTGGTCACCCCGGCGTAGTCCGCGAGCCGGCCGATCGTGATCATGCCGGATATCCTTCCACTCGGCGGTCGGGTCGTCTGGAATGTCATGCCCGCCGGGTCAGGCGGCCGCCTCCGTTGCGGAAACCTGCTCGGCCGCCGCGGATGTCGTGGTACGAGACGAGCAGCAGTCGCAGGTATCCGTCGAAGGTGCCGAGCGGGTATCCGGCGGGCGCGAAGAGGCCGGGCCGGATCGGCACGTACCGCTGCGGCGGGGCCGAGGTCGTGCCGCCGGCGAACGCGGTGAAGATCCGCCGCTGCGATTCATCCGCCGGTTCGTAGGTCATCCGCTCCTCGAGCTGACCGTCGACGACGGTGACGTCGATGCGGAGCTGATCGGAGCGGTAGGTGCCGACGTAGGGCGTGAGGTCGACGTCGGGCTCGGATTCGGTGATCAGAGAGGGGATTCGGACCCCGAGGTGCTCGCGCAGCAGGCCTTGCAGGATCTGGTCGTGCAACACGATGGCACCGCCGGTATTGCCGTAGGCGGTGAAGACCAGATCGTGTTCGGGCACGACGCACAGGATCGACACACCGCCGGGCGATGCGCCCGACATGGCCAGAACGGTCGTGTCGCCGAACGGATATCGCACCCAGCCCAGCCCCATCGGCGGAACGTTCGGGGTGGCCATATCGTGGCAGACCTGCTGCATGAGCGTGGTCGACTCGGTCGACAGAACCCTTGTGCCACAGGGGGATACACCGCCGGCGAGGTGGGTGCGGCCGAAGGCGAGCAGGTCGGTGACGGTGCCGATCGGTGTGCCGCCGGCCGGTCCCCAGGTATCGGGCAGCATGAACATGCCGGTGGTCTCAGCCGCCATGGTTTGCGGGTTCGGGAAGTGGCCCACCGCGGTGCTGCGCAGGATGGCCCGCTCGGCGGAGGTCCCGGAGGTCGTCATTCCCACGGGTGCGTAGACATCGCGTTCGAGCAGATCGGAGAAGGGTGTGCCGGTAACCACTTCGAGCAGGCGGCCCGCGACTATCATGCCGCCGTTGGAGTAACTGAGCTGCTCGCCGGGATCGAACAGGGTGCCGCAACTGGTCGCGAGGCGCCGCACGTATGCCTTCAGTGCGTCGCGGCCTTTCGCATCGGGGAAGAACAGATCGGCATCGATGCCGTTGGTGTGTGAGATCAGGTGCCGCACAAGGATCTTGTCCGCCGCGCCCGGTTCGGTCAGAGCGAATTCGGGCAGATATTTCACGACCGGCGCATCCAGATCCAGCAGTCCCCGCTCGACCTGCTGGAGGACCAGCGTGGTGGTCAGGACCTTGGTGACCGAGCCGAAGAGAAATCCGGTGTCCTCCAATATCGGTGCACCGGTGGCGATATTCGCGATGCCGTGGGCAAGGACGATCTGCTCGCCGGCGTGATAGACCCCGGCGACGAACCCGGGAATGCTGTTGGACTCGCAGTAGGCGGACACCTGTTCGCGGATCCGGGTTTCGGTGGTATGCAGTGCGTTGCTGTTCATGCGAACCATCGTCGAACCTTGCCCCCGGGGCAAGGTCAAGCCCGGATGCGATGTCAGTCGATCATGGCCCGGTCTCACGACAGCCGGGCACAGTTCGTCGGGGACCGAGGGGAATCAGCCTCCAGCGCGAACGCGGCGGTTTGACTTTCCAGTGGGTGGAAGGTGCAGGTTGGGGATATGGACGACGCGGTAGTGCGATTCTCGACCGCATCGTGCCCGCCGATCTCGGCGTGGCCGACACCGCCGCACTGCTCGAATGGCTGGATCTGGTGGCCGAACCCCGAGTCGAACGATACTGGGAATTGCTGAGCCTGATCGACGATCGCCCGCCGGGGCCGCGCGCCGTACCCGCGTTCGTCTGGCTGGCGAATGCCATCCGTGCGCACCGATGATCCCGGGGGCGGTTGTCCACCGATCGATGATCGTCGGGACCGATGTCGTGAGATGTGCACTGGCTCAGTGTGATTGAAACAAACGTCTGCTCAACCCCACGCATCGCGGCCGGGGCGATGGTGGTCTGAGCAGCTGTGCGCAGGTCGGATAAGACCGGATGTGTTGCGGCACACCATTACCGGCCCGCGTTCACCCGAGAAGTGGTGGGCGCAGGTGTAACGAGTCGGCTCAGCCGGTCGACGCTCGGTAGGCGCTGATGTCGAACGTCGCGTTCTGCTGGCGGAACGATGTCGCGGAGTCCGGCCACAGCAGGGTGAGGCGGCCGGTGCGCTCGTCGCGGTACCAGTTTGTGCAGCCGCCTTGCGTCCAGACTGTGTCGCGGGCCAGGTCGTCGATGAGGCGGGCGGAGGACTGCACTGCCTCGGGGGTGACCTCGAGGACCGTGCCAGGGGTGGAGGCCAGGTGGTCCAGGGCGCCCAGGACATAATCGATCTGCGTCTCGATGACGTAGATCGCCGAATTGTGCCCGAGCGCGGCATTCGGGCCGTCCAGGACGTACATGTTCGGGAAACCGTCGACCGTCGTGGAGGCGTGCGCGACCATGCCGTCGCTCCAGCGATCGGCCAGGGCCAGGGATTCCCGGCCCACGATCTGGCGGGCTATCGGCAGCCGGGTGGTGTCGAAACCCGTTGCGAATACGAGTATCTCGGGGTCGTAGACGTTTCCGCTCGAGGCGTGGACGCCGTCCTCGGTCACCCGCGTCACCTCGGTCGGCTCGAGCCGGACGTGGTCGAGTTGCAGGGAGGCGTAGTAGTCGTCGGAGAACAGGATTCGCTTGCAGCCGATCTCGTAATCGGGTGTCAGCTGCCGACGCAGTTCCGGGTCGCGCACCTGACCCGACAGATGGTCCACCGCTCGCTGTTGCAGCAGGTCGATCTCGGGATGCCGCCGCTTGCGGGCTGGGATGCTGCGCTCGGCCTCGGCGAACAATTCGTCCCGCAACGTCGTGATGGCGGCCGGGTCGGCGGCGAACTGCAGCATTTCCTCGTGGCTGTACAGCCGGTCGCCGCGCGGCAGGACGTAGGGCGCCGAACGTTGGAAGACCACGACCTCGCTGGCCTCCCCGGCCAGCCGCGGCAGGATCTGGATCGCCGAGGCGCCGGTCCCCACCAGCCCGACCCGTTTGCCGACCAGCGACACCCGGGGATTCCAGCGCGCGGAATGCCAATGCCTGCCGCGGAATTCGCGCAAATTCTCGACCTGCGGGATCTTCGGTTCGGTGAGTCGCCCGGTGGCCACGACCAGGGTGACGGCCGAGAAGCTGCCGCGACTGGTGTGCACGATCCAGCGGCCGTCCGACTCGCGCCAATGTGCCTGGCGCAGAGTGCAATTCAGCAGCAGATGCGGTTCCAGGCCCTCCTGCCGCACGCAGGACCGCAGGTATTCGTGAATCTCCGCGCCCTCGGCGAAGATTCGCTTCCATCGCGGATTCGGCAGAAAGGAGAACGAGTACAGATGCGCCGGAATGTCGCATGCCACACCGGGATAGCGATTGTCCCGCCAGGTGCCGCCGACGTCGTCGGCCTGCTCGATGATCACGAACGATTCGCGCCCGCGGCGGGCCAGTTGCGCGCCCATGCCGATTCCCGCGAAACCGGCGCCGACGATGAGCACGTCGACGTGGGTGAGTTCAGACATCGGCATATCCGGTGGTGCGCTGCTTGGCGGTCCGGCCGAGGGTGTCCGCCGCCCGCTCGACCTCGTCGGCGGAAAGGGTGCGTCCGGCCTCGGCGAAGGATTCGGGCGCCAGGCGTCCGTCCAGGAGCAGGCCGCCGAGATCGTTGGCCCCGCCGCGCAGCAGGGAGACCGCCGCGTCGAAGCCGAATCTGGGCCACGCGGCCTGGATGTTCGCGATCCTGCCGTGCAGCATGAGCCGTGCGACGGCATGGATCGCGCGCGTCTGCCGCCAGGAGGGACCGGGCAGTGAGCCGACGCCGGGCGAGACCGGGCCGGATACGAACGGCATCGCGATGAATTCGGTGAAACCGCCGGTGCGGTCCTGGATCTCGGCGATCAGCCGCAGATGGGCGACCTGCTGTGCGGGTGTCTCGATGTGGCCGTACACCATCGTGGAGGTGGAGAACAGGCCCGCGCGGTGGGCGGCCTCGATCACCTCCGTCCAACTGCGCACCGGCAGATCCGGGCCGCCCAGCAGGCGGGCGCGCACGTCGTCGTCGAGGATGCGCGCGGCCGTGCCGGGGACCGAGCCGAGCCCGGCCTCGCGTGCCGCGGCCAGGAAATCCGGCAGGGGCATCTTGCGGCGCGCGGCGCCGTCGAGCAGTTCGGGGGCGCGCAAGGCGTGCAGATGGATCGGCCCGGCCTGCGCGATGGCATCGATCAACGCCAGATAGTCGTCATCGCTGTCGGCCGGGAGTGGCCCCTGCATGCAGATCTCGGTCGCGCCCAGCTCCCGCGCCTCGCTCACCAGGGCGGTGAGGCGGCGTCGGGCAGGCTCGCTCGTACCGGACACCGCCGCGGTGTCCAGATTGCGGTTCACCGCATAGGTCAGGACGTCACCGGTGGCCCGGTGACGCAGCAGATCGGCGGCTCGGCACAGTTCGTCCAGCTCCGGCCCGTCCGCGCCGAGCAGCGCGATATATCCCTCATCGGGCAGCCCCGCCGGGGCGTCGGCCGCCTCGTCGAGCCACTTGCGCACCAAGCCCGCGTCGGGCAAACCGGATCCGGCGACAACAACATCACCCACGAGGCCAACCATACCGCCGTGCTCCGACATGCCTCGGGGCGTAGCTGTAAGACGCCGTATCGGACCTTCGTCCACCGGCTCGCCCCGAAGGAGGAGACCTCGCTCATGAACCGGGAGCGCGACGGTAGTGAACGGTCTCAGAGGGATCGCGGGCCGGGCAGTGGCCGCACCGGGCTCCGACGGATACACCGAGGGGATCGGCGGCGGTGTCGTCGAGGTGCTGCGCAGCGCGCGTGACCGACGGTGATGCTGTGGGTTGCGGGTGACCATCCGCCGTCCACGACGCGGCCACCGCGAGCGGGTGCTCTCGGGGCCGAGCGGACCGTGCGGGCCGAGGCCGTGACGGCGAAGTCCTCCGCGGAACCCGAATTCGAACGACCGTCGCCCCTTCCGCCCGCGATCAGTGACACGACAAGCCGAACGAGCGGTCGCGCGGACTTTACCGCCGCATGCGAAAGATATTGTGGCGCAGTATCTTCCGGTCGATCACAGTCCGATCATCGTACCCCGCGCCGCAGTCTCCGCCGGATGTGTCGGTTCGCGCGCTCACCGTCGCGGCGCCGGCCTGGCTCGGCGATGACGGGCAACCGATCAGTTGATCGTTTGCCGAGCGGTCCTGCGGTCAACTAATAAGGCGCGCAACGATTCCGGTCACAGCTGGAACGGCATGTTCGCGAGCACCGGGTGACCGGAAGGCGTCGGCTCGGGTTCGGTGTGCCGGAATACGTTGGGCTACTTGCCCGAATGGGGTATATCTGCATGGTAAAGAATCGACCTGACAAGGAGTTCGCCGTGGCCGACGGCCCGATCGACCTGCGTACGGATGTAGCGCATCCCGCCCGGATGTACGACTATTTCCTCGGCGGCAAGGATTTCTACGATGCCGACCGGGCCGCGGCGGAGCAGGCGCTGCAGAATTTTCCGGCGGTCCGGGTGACCGCGCGCACCAATCGCGATTTCATGCGGCACGCCACCCGTTTTCTGGTCGGGCAGGGTGTGCGTCAGTTCCTCGACATCGGCACCGGCATCCCGACCGAGCCCAATCTGCACCAGGTGGCTCAGGAGGGCGCGCCGGAGGCGCGGGTGGTATACGTCGACAACGATCCGATCGTGCTGGCGCACGCGCGGGCGCTGCTGGTGAGCTCCGATGAGGGCCGCACCGCCTACGTGCAGGCCGATGCCAGTGATCCGGGCGCGATTCTGGCGGCCCCCGAACTGACCGAGACGCTGGATCTCACGCAGCCGGTGGCGGTCTCGCTGATGGCGCTGCTGCACTTCGTTCCGGGCGACGTCTACGAGATCGTCAAGGCGCTGATGGAACCGCTAGCCCCCGGCTCGTATCTCGCGATGTCCCACGTCACAACGGATTTCGACGACGGCCCGGAGGATCCGGACGGGATGATGCGGCTGCTGCAGGTCTACATCGACCGCGGCATTCCGGTGCGCCCGCGCAGTCGCGTGGAGGTGTCCCGCTTCTTCGACGGCCTGGAACTGCTCGATCCCGGCGTCGAGGTGATCCACCGCTGGCGCAACGAAGGCATCGAACATCCGAAGGGCCACGACAAGCAGGTCTCGCTGTGGGGTGCGATCGGCCGCAAGGTCTGAGTGCCGCCGGGCGGCGACCACCCTGTACCGGTCAGTCCGCGACCTCGAGCATGGGGACCAGGAAACGCTGGGCCAGGGTGGTGAGCTGGGCGTCGTCGTCGAGGTCGACGAGCCGGCTCGGGATGGCCAGGAAGGACGCGCAGACGCGGACCATCAGTTCGGCGACCAGTTCGGTGTCGACCGTCGCGCCGATATTGCCCGCGCCCTGTTCGCGGCGCAGCTGACCGGCGACGAACTGGCGGACCGCGGCGACCGTACGTCCCTCGTCGCGCATGAGAATGCTGACCAGCAGGTCGGGGTCGGTGGCCAGCAGGCCGCCGATGAGCGGATTGCTGCGAATCGCCCGCAACGAACTCACGAAGCCCAGGACCACCCGGTCGCTGACGGTGTGCGCGTGGCGGATGTCCAGCAGGAACTGGTCGAAATAGCGCCGGAACTCCCGCAGGATCACCTGTTCGACCAGCGTGTCCTTGGTGGCGAAGCGGCGGTAGACGGTGATTCGCGAGACCTCGGCGCGGCGGGCGACGTCCTCCATGGTCGAGCGCTGGATGCCCATCCGGCAGAACTGTTCGTACGCCGAATCCAGTAGGCGCAAACGGATTTCGTCGACCTCGTCGACCTGCTCGAGCGCCTCGGTGTAGGCGCGGGCGAGCAGCCGTTCCGCGCCCGAGGCCGTTCCCGATTCCGCACCTGCCACGACTCCTCCTACCCGCACGATCCACGCCCAGACGAGACGACGAGATATGTGACATACGCCGACGTTGATCTCGTCGAATGGTACTGAGATACGACGTTCGATTCAGCGTATCACTCGGTTTGCCCGACTCGGTGCGGCGAATGCGCCGGAGCGACGCGGTGCGAGGAAGACGGGCGGATCGTTCGGTCAGCCGATATCGAGTTGCTCGAGCTCCCTGCGCAGCAGTTTGCCGGTGGCGTTGCGCGGCAGTTCCTCGAGGAAGATCACCTCGCGCGGCACTTTGTGACGGGCCGGATGCGTCCTGACATAGGCCATGATCTCCTGTGCGTCGACGCGGACGCCCTCGGCCGGGACGACGAACGCGCGCAACCGCTTGCCGAAATCGTGGTCGTCGACGGCCACGACCGCGGCCTCGAGTACGTCGGCGCGGTCGACGAGCAGATTTTCCACCTCGAGCGGATAGACGTTCTCCCCGCCGGAGACGATCATGTCGTCTTCGCGGCCGTCGATGAAAAGCCTTCCGGCCGAATCGAAATGACCCAGATCGCCGCTGCAGAGCAGGCCGTCGACGATCTCCTTGTGCCTGCCGTCGGTGTAACCGGCGAAGCCCAGGCCGCTGGAGACGAAGATCGTGCCGATCACGCCCGGTTCGGTGATCCGGCGACGTCGCGCGTCGTAGATCGCGACCCGGCAGCCCACCGGCGGGCGCCCGACGGTTCCGGGTGCGCAGCGCATGTCCTCGGGGGTCGCCACGGCGGCGACGGCGACCTCGGTGGAGGCGTAGACGTTGTAAAGGACCTCGCCGAAGACCTGTTCGGTGCGGCGGCCGAGGTCGGGGGACAGCGACGATCCGGCGGCGAAGACGACGCGCAGGGTCGAGGTGTCGTACCGGGCCAGCACCTCCTCGCCGAGATCGACGATCCGTTGCAGCATGGTCGGCACCAGAACCAGCACTGCCGCACCATATTTCGCGATGTCGGCCAGTGTCTGTTCGGCGTCGAACCGCCGTCGGCGGCAGACGATCGCGTTGCCCAGCGCCCAGCCGAGGGTGAGCTGGGACAGGCCGGTGCCGTGGAAGGTCGGTGCGGCCATGATCATGACCGCGTCGCGCGGCAGCGGTATCCGATCGAGGAACTGCGCGGACTGTAATGGTGAAACCTTGTCGCGCGGAGCGCCTTTGGGCGTACCGGTGGTCCCGCTGGTGAGGATGACGATGCCGCCCGGACGTTTCGGTGCCCGCATCGCGCCGGTGGGGTGGGCCTGGATCAGGGCGTCGATCGTGGTGATCAGGCCGGACGCGGTGTCCGGATCGTCTGTCCAGGTGAGGAATCGGGGGACGGTCTCGGGAATGTCGCCGAGCAGACCGAGGAATTCCTCGTCGAGCAGGATCGCGCCGACGTTCTCGCGTCGGACAGGGCCGCGAAGGCTTCCGCGATCGCCGTCGCCGCCGCTCGTAGATTGTTCGATGGTGGCCTCACTTAGCACTCCTGATCGATCGAAAAGTATGAGTGAATTCACCTGTGTATCAGCATTTTACTGACGACTCAGCGCTGGGCCCGACACACTAGGCGACCAAGAATTTTGGGTAACTTATAACATCCGTTGGCGCGAGACGCGAGCCCCGCCGCGCGCATTGTCAGGCGCTGCCCGCGCTGACATGATGGTGTGAAAAGTATCTCATCAACTCGTGGAGCATCCATGTCTCTCCCCATGCGATTCCTGCGCCGGCACGATCCGGCCGACGATGCGCCGACCGATCGAAAACGGTTCATGGCGGGCCCGGCGGCACTGCTCGGCGGTCCGGCGAACGTGATCATGCAACTGGGCCTGCCTCCGGTGGGCCGGGGCGTGATCGAGAGCAAGGTCGACAGCGGCCGCTTCGATCTGCATCCGCGCAAACGCGGCCGCACGACCCTGACCTACCTGGCCGTGGCGATGCTCGGCACCGACGAGGATCGCCAGATCTATCGCGAGGCGGTGAACACCTCGCATCGGCAGGTTCGCTCCGATGCGGACAGCCCGGTGGCCTACAACGCCTTCGACCCCGAACTGCAACTGTGGGTCGCCGCATGCCTGTATCGCGGCACGGTGGACGCGCTGACCTTCCTCTACGGCGGCATCGACGACGAATCCGCCGACGAGCTCTATCGCGAGGCCGCACGATTCGGCACCACATTGCAGGTCCGCCCGCAGATGTGGCCGCCGGACCGGACCGCGTTCGCGGAGTACTGGGACACCCATGTGAGCGCGATGTCCTTCGACGACGAGGTGCGCCGGTATCTGCTCGACCAGGTCGTGGATCTCGGGCCCTACTCCGCGGTCGAGCGGATCCTGTTCCGGCGGGTCAACCGGTTCTTCACCACGGGCTTTCTGCCGCAACAGTTCCGGGACGAATTGGATCTGGATTGGGGGCCGGGCAGGCAGCGGGCGTTCGAGGTGGCGATGCGGACGATCGGCACGGTCGTCACCGTCCTGCCCGAATGGTGCCGGCTGTATCCGTTCGAGACGTACTTGCGTGAGATGCGCACGCGTCACGGCCAGGGCAAACCGCTCGTCTAGCGCGGAAATCCGGTTCCTCCGCTTGTGATGGCAGACACAGTGTGCTGATATGGAGATACGCAGATGCAGACTTTGTATCTCTGTATCAGTGACTCGACGAAGAGGAACGTGGCATGGATGGAATCGGACTCAACAGACGTGACGCGTTGCGGGTGGGCAGCGGCTTCGTGGGAGCCGCGGGCGCACTCGCGTTAGGGGCGCGAACGGTCAGGGCCGAACCCTGGACCTGGTCGCCCAGCGGTTCGATCCTGGGCAGTGGCCATGGGGCGGACCCGATGACGGTGTGGGACGCCGAGGCCGATCCGGTCGTGGCCGACGTGATGGACCATGCCGATGTGCCGCAGGTCAATCGGCTGCTGGCGACCTGGATCAAGAACGACCAGCCCATTCCCGCCGGGCTGCCGAAGAACCTGCGCGATTTCATGGAGTACGCACGACAGCTGCCTTCGTGGACCGATCAGGGCAAGCTGGCCAGCTCGTTCCAGTTTCAGCAGAAGCGCGGAACCTACCTCGGGGTGCTCTACGCGTTCTGCAGCGGCATGATGTCGAACGTCATCCCGCACGAGGCGCTCGCGGTGTACTACTCCCGCGGTGGGTCCCACCTCAAGGAGCGCATTGCCAAGACCGCGAAATTCGGCTACGACATCGGCGCGGTCAACGCTTACGCGCCCGACGGCGAAATGATCGTGACCTGCGTCAAGACCAGGATCATCCATGCGGCCGTGCGGCATCTGCTGCCGACCGCGCCGGTCTGGCCCAAGGGACACACCCCGATCAGCCAGGACGATCTGATGGTCACCTGGCACAGTCTGGGCACCAGCATCATGCGGGTGCTGACCGAGTGGAAGATCCCCATCCCGGCCGCGGAATCGGTTGGGTACCTGCATAGTTGGCAGCTCGCGGGTCATCTGCTGGGTATTCGCGACGAGTACATCCCGGCGTCGTGGGATCAGGCCGACGCCCAGGCCGCACAGGTGCTGGACCCGATCCTCGAGCCCACGCCGGAGGGCAGGTGGCTGGCCAACGAGCTGTTGAATCTGGGTGCGGACCTGGATCTGACCCTGCTGAGCCGGGGGATCCTGGGCGCGTTCACGCGATTCATCCTGGGCGACAAGATCGCCGATGAGCTGAACGTCGCGCGGGAGCCGGTCTGGGGACCACTGCTGCAGTTCAGCTGGGGGCCGTTCCTGGCGGTGCGGGAAGGCATCCTCGGCGCTGTCCCGCCCACGCAGGATGCCTACTGGATGTTCGACGAGTTCCTGCGCCAGTTCACGATGTGGTACGTCTCCGAGCTGCGCATGCCGCTGAGCATCGAAATCCCGCAAACCAACCGGTAATTCACTGATCCACTCGGTCCGGTGAACGGGCGAGGAGATCCGCGGCGTGAGCGCCGCCGCGTTCAGGTGGTCGAGCACAGAAGGACGAACCTGATGAACAGCAGCTTGAATCTGCGGCGAATCCGTCGGGTCGCGGCCGGGATCTCCGTGGCCGCTGCTCTGGCGATCGCCGGACTCACCGTCGAAACAGCCAGGGAGGAAGGCGCTTTCGACCCGGCGAGTAACGAGGCGACCGGGACGGGCTGGGGCGTCCCGGTCGCCGCTACGCCTGTCCGTTTGGTGAATTCGGTTGCGCCGCAACGAGTGAGTCAGGTATCGGAAAGTGGTGATCGGACTCCGCAACCGTCGTGGACGCCGACGCCGCAGGTTCACACGACGAACAAGCCACCACACGCGAATACGGCCGGGTCATGAGCGGGTCGCGGGCGGCCGTCAGCGCATCGACGACCCTGTCCGCCATCGGAACCACCGTCGTGATCGTGTGCACCGACGCACGCGAGCTGGCCTTCGCCACCCGGCTGGTTCGTACCCGGCTGGACGAACTCGACCGGGCCGCCTCACGGTTCCGGCGGGATTCGGAACTGTGGCAGATCAATGCTCGCAGTGCGGAATCGGCGCGCACGGGTGGCTGCGCCCGGTTGCGGATCCCGGTCGGCTGGACCCTCGGTTCGTGTCTGCGTGCGGCGATGCGCGTCGAACATTCGACCGAGGGGCTGGTGTGCGCCTCGCTCGGCGCGATGCTGGCGGCATGCGGTTACGACGACGATCTGGATGCGGTCCGCGAGATCCTCGATCGCGCCGGGGGACTCACCGTGCCGGCGCGGCGGTGTGGCTCGGCGGCGGATTTCTGTCCGCCGCCGATGCCGAGAACGCGCTCTGGTCGCGAGAGACTCTGGCGCGGTACGGGATTCGCGCCTCGGTCGGGACGTTGCGCATCATCGAGGCGGGAATCGACCCGTGGGACGACCTGCTCGAGATTCTGGCCTACGCCGCCGGAGAGTCGGCCGGGCAGTGCGGGCCCTGCATGTTCGGGCTGCCAGCGCTGTTGGAGGATCTGCGAAATGTCCTGCGGCACCGCCCGCCCGTCGGCGCGGCCGATCGTCTCGCCCGCGGACTCGGCCAGGTGACCGGCCGGGGCGCGTGCGGCTTTCCCGACGGGGTGGCCGGATTCCTCACCTCGGCGCTCGAGGTGTTCGGCACCGTCCGGCCACCCGCCGAAACGTCGCTGTCCACCGCATCCCCAGGACGACCCCATGTCACCGATGAACCGCCTCCTCGGCACCGCCGCACCCTCGGAAACGAGCATCCTGGCCGTCGATCGCATCGCCTGCACCGGTCACGGGATATGCGCCCACATTCTGTCCGGCGCAATAGATCTCGATGACTGGGGTTATCCGATCCTCCGCGACGCCGCCCCCGATCCGGGGGTCGCCGCCGAGGCGATCAAACTCTGCCCGTCTCGCGCGCTGCGCTGGCAGCGGCGATGAATTCCGCGCCGATCGGCGCGGCCCGAGGTGAACGGATTCCGGCCGAGGGCCGGTCTCGGAGACAAGGAGTGCACGAATGGACATCTGGGTCACGATTCAGAACCTGCTCAACCAATTGGACCTGGGGTCCGCCGGGATCGGCAGCGCCACCCCGGTGACATCCGCGGGGTCTCGAACCCTGGAGTGAGCCAGGCGGATTCGGGTCGGTCATCGGCATCCGGTGGCCCGGCCCGATTCCGCATCACCTCGATGGGCGCAGGCTCTTGAGTAGTTCGATAGTCCTGCGGCCCAAGATATTTCGAGCCCGCCGCTCGTCTTCGGCGCGGGCGATGGTGAGCGCGGCGGCGGTCAGAGCGCCGTACAGGACGGTGCCGAGGGCCTCGACATCGGCGGTGCCGATCGAGCCGTCCTCGCGCCGGGCGGTAGGTGGGTCACCGGCAGGCTGGTTGCGGAGCGTCGGTCGGGGTGGCGTGTCGGCCGCCGAGTTTCACCACGATGAATCGGGGGCGGTAGATGCTCGAGTGGCGGTATACGGTGCTGCCGGGGGCGGTGTTCAGGCTGTTGACGTTGTAGGAGACGACAAGGGTTGTGGGGGTGGAGAATTCGGGGTGGAGGTGGGCGTTGTAGGCGTAGACGGCCGGGTCGCGGTACGAGCCTGATGCGCCTGCCTGCGGTGCCGCGTAGAGCAGGGTGGCGGGGCCGAACGGGCCCATCGGGGCGGGGGCGTAGCGGGCGGTGATTCGGGAGCCGAGTGCGCCGTCCTGCATGGTGATCAGCTGGTACACATTCGCGCGGAGGCGCTGGACGGAGAATTCGGCGGATACGCCGTCGGTGATGCGGGCCGAATCGGCTTCCGAGTCCGACCAGGTGTGGCCCGTCCAGTACGAGAAACGTTGCCGCAGATCGGTTCCCGCGACGCGGGCGAGGTGGAGGTATTTCGCGCCCGCGACCTGCTCGATGCCGTAGACGTACGTCCGCGCGCCCTGCGGCTGGACCCACTGTCCCCACTGGATGCCGCGCGAGCGGGGCCACGGCGTGATCGCTGCGGGCTCGTGCAGGTCGTCCGGGTTCAGGCGGGCCAGGGACGAGCCGACGAAGGTGACGTCGAGTGAGCCGGGTCCGGCCGAACGCCATTCGGTGAGCGGGATCTGTAGTGCGCCATCGAGATAAGTCGCCGCTCCCAACCAGTACCAATGGGTCGGGTCAGCGGGGGAGATCAACGAATCCGGTTGCGCGACGGTACCTCCCACGACGGTGGACAGGTGGCCGTCGGCATCGCGGAGGACGAGGGAATTGTGGACGAATCCGGCGTCCGGCGGACGCGTCGGCGGCGTGATGGGCGGCAGGAACGTATCGGAGAACGCGAACACCTCCCGGCCGCCGGGCAACGCGGCTGACCATGTCGAATCCCCGCCGGTCCACCCGCGGCCCGAATCGCCGTACGCCGTGAGGGCCTCGTCGAGGCAGGTGAGCGGCCGAGCGTCCACCAGGGCGGGGTCGATATCTCCTGAGGACGGCCACGGTGCGAAAAGCCCCAGACCTGCGGCTGCGACGACAACGACGGCCGGTAGCCGAGCCAGTGCCCACAGCGTGCACACGCGATCGGGCCCGCTCACCGGACCCGGCCCGAGGCGTCGTGCGCGATCGGAACTTTCACACCGGTCGGATCGGAGGTTGCCAGCGCCCGGCGGCCGAAATTACGGTGTCGGTTAACACAGTTCACTACCTCCCGAATCGAGGCCGAAGATTGTCCGAACTTGTGGTGAGAGTACGGGGTGTGGCGTGAGCGCGGCGGCCGGGCGGCGGACCTTCGATCTCGACGACGTCCGGATCCACGCGCTCACCTGGGGCGATCCGGGCGCGCCGCTGGCACTGTGCCTGCACGGGTACCCGGATACGGCGTGGACGTGGCGGCATCTCGCGCCCCGGCTGGTGGACCAGGGGTACTACGTCGTCGCACCGTTCACTCGTGGGTACGGGCCGTCCACGATTCCCCCGAACGGTGACTTCTCGGTGGGCGCGCTCGTCGCCGACGCACTGGATCTGGTCTCGTTGGTGGACGCCGAGGACGCGGTGCTGATCGGCCACGACTGGGGTGCGATCACCGCGAACAGCGTTGCGGCGATGCATGATTCACCGTTCCGGCGGATCGTCGCACTGGCCGTGCCGCCGTTCGGCTGTCTCACCCCCGTGCGCGGCCGCCTCACCGCACAGATTCCGCAGATCCTGCTGCAATCGGTGAGCAGCTGGTATGTCATGGTCAATCAGCTGCCGGTGGTGCCGGAGAAGGTGTTCGGCCGCATGACCGCATTCCTGTGGCAGACCTGGTCGCCCGGTTACGACGCGAGCGAAGACCTGCGGTACCTGTCCGAATCCGTGCCCGACGCGGCCCGGCGCGGCGCGGTCATCGGCTACTACCGCAGTTTCGCACGGCCCCATCGCCTTTCGGATCGGCACGCCGCCTTCCAGAACTACGTGATGGCCGCACCGCAGCAGCCGAGTCTGCAACTGCACGGGCTCGACGACGGATGTCTGCGACCGCGGTTGTTCGATTTCGCCCGGGGCAGGCTGCCCAGGGGTAGTCGCATCGTCCCGGTGTCCGGTGCGGGGCATTTCCTGCATCTCGAGCAGCCCGGGTTGGTCGGCGACCTGATCACGGAGTACCTCGCCGCGACAGCGACGTAGCGTCCACGAAATGCGCTCGTTCCGTTGATATGTCACCGATGAAGTAGGGTGGAGGCCGGAATTGCTCAGGGCGGCTTGGTGATCGTCGGCACGCCGGTCGTTTCCAGGTGAGAAATTCGCTGTGCTAACGATTTTCGCGGGGCCCTGATATCGTGCGGCTTCGTCGGACGTACGGTCGTTCGTTGCTGGAAGGTTCAACCGGATTCATCATGAGTTCGGTTGCCGCCGGGGTGCGCCGGTGCGATCGTAAATATCGTGGCCATGCCCGAACGGACCCGTGGGGCCGGATACGCCGAGATAACTCCGGCCTACCGGTTACTGGACATCGTGCACAGCACCGCGCTGGCCCGTGCCGAACGACGGTTGTGCTGTGAGTTCACCATCCTGTTCGAAGCCAATACGATTCACGAATATCTCCTCGACTCCTACGCCGAACTCGGGACGCAGGCTTCTGTGAAGCTGTACATGCCGCTGCTGGCGGAGCGTTTCGCCCGGCAGCGGCTGTACGCGCGCGCCCGCGTCGAGGGGCGCATCGAACACGCGATTCCGGTGGTGCTGTTCCTGTGCACGTTCAATGCCGGGCGTTCGCAGATGGCGCTGGGCTTCTTCGAACATTACGCGAGGGGCCGCGCACTGGCCTGGTCCGGCGGATCCGAGCCGAGCGGCGGCCTGAACACGGCCGCCGTCGCGGCCATGGCCGACGCGGGTATCGACATCTCCCACGAATTCCCCAAGAGCTGGACCGACGAGATCATCCGGGCCGCCGACGTCATCGTGACCATGGGGTGCGGGGATATGTGCCCGCTGGTGCCGGACATCCGGTACGAGGACTGGATCGTGGACGATCCGGCCGGGCTCTCGGTCGCCGAGGTGATCCCGATTCGCGACGAGATAGGTCGTCGCGTGCGGGATCTGCTGGCGAGCCTGGATCTGCCGATCGCCTGCTGATCCGGCTTCGGGACTGCTCGATTCCGTTGCCGGACTGAGATATTCGCGCTCTCAGGGCTTCCGGCCCGCATCGTCGCCGCCCGATTCGAGTTCGGCGACTCGCTCGTGCAACCGGTCGCGGATCTGATCCGGTGTGTAGGAACGCCGTTTGCGTTCCGCGCGCACGATCACCACTCCCGTGGCCGCGACACCTGCCGCACCTGCCAAACCGAGTACCTTCCACCAGCGCATGTGCCTAGGCTACTGGGTATGGCGAGTACGAGCATCGATCTGGACCGGGCACTCGAGCTCACCAGGACCGGGGATCTGTGGTTGTTCCGTGGACATTCGGCGGCGGACCGGGCGATTCGCATGACCACGAACAGTCCGGTGAATCACGTCGGCATGGTGATCGCGATGGACGACCTGCCGGTCCTGATCTGGCATGCCGAACTGGGCAGGTCGCTGCCGGACATGTGGTCCGGCCGCCACCAGCGCGGCGCGCAGCTGCACGATCTGCGAGATGCGGTGCTGGTCTGGGTGAATCGTTACGGTCAGCGCGCGTGGTTGCGTCAGCTGGACCGCCCGGTGACCTCCGAGATGGAGGATGCCGCGTTGCGCACGGTGGCCCGGCTGGACGGGCTGCCGTTTCCGTCGACCTCGACTCTGGCCGCGCGCTGGTTCGGCGGTCGGCTGGCTCGGGTGCCGCGGAGAAAGCGTGCGGCTCAGAAGGATTCGATATCGGAGCAGGATCTGCGCAGCGCATATTGTGCGGAGATAGTCGCCCTGACCTACCAGTCCATGGGCCTGCTGCCCGAGCGACGCGCGAATTGGTATGACCCGGGCCGGTTCTGGAGTGGGGATACATTGCGGCTCAACGAGGGATACCACCTCGGCGGCGAGATTCCGATCGACGTTCCGGGTGAGCCCGATGCGGGGCATCCGTGACGCGGGCGGAGGGCGTCCCGGGGTCCGGCTCGTGGGAGAGGTGATGCTGTCCCGATGACCGGCTTCCTCGCCGATCCGGAGTCCCTGCCGGTCGAGTTGCGCGCGTATCTCGCGGAACTCGTGCGGCGAACGCGTGCGGTCTGCGGACCGCGTCTGGTGAGTATGTTCGCCGTGGGTTCGATCGCACTGGGGGATTACCGGCACGGTCGCAGCGACGTCGATGTCACCGTCGTGGTCGATCCGTCGCTGCCGGGGTTGTCACTGCGGGACCTGGCGAACTCGC
The DNA here is from genome assembly GCF_001613065.1 of Nocardia miyunensis NBRC 108239. GTDB lineage: Bacteria > Actinomycetota > Actinomycetes > Mycobacteriales > Mycobacteriaceae > Nocardia > Nocardia miyunensis. The sequence continues at coordinate 22,994 of NZ_BDBQ01000095.1, read as the reverse complement.
TGACGGCTCTGCCCTGTCCGGCCGCTGGCCTGGAACTGGTCCTGTACGACGCGGACTTCGCCGCGCGGCCCTCCGCCGAGGCGGGATTCCGGTTGAATCTGAATACCGGGCCGCTGCTGCGGTATCAGGCGGCCTACGATTCATCGCGCTCACCGGCGTTCTGGTTCGTCATCGATCGTGCGGTCGGGTATCAGTCGGGCCGTTTGCTGTTCGGAAGCCCGGTGCGAGACGTGCTTGCCGCGCCTTCGCGCGCGGATCAGCTCGCCGCGGTCCTGCACTCGGTGCGCGATCATGCGCGCGGTGAGGGCCATCTGTCCGACAACCGGGTTCTCAACGGCTGTCGGGCGGTCGTCTTCTGCCGGACAGGCCGGTGGGTCGCGAAATATGCTGCCGGACGGTCGGTCTCGGACACCGAGCCGAGATTCCGGGCTCTCGTCGACCGTGCGTTGCTCAGCTTCGAGCGTGCTCGATCGGAGGCATTCGAGCTGCCCCCGGACGAGGTGCGAGATTTCCTGGACCGGGTGCGGGAAATCGTCGAACGGACCGCGAGCAGCTCGGAATCCGAACGGACCGTGGGCGGGACCAGCGCAACCCTCGACGGCGATCCGTCATGACCGCCCATCCGTACCCGATTGCGGGCCAGGCGGATACGAGCGTCGCGGCGGCCGATCGGGCAGCATGGACGACGATGCCGCACACACTCGCCGATATCCTGCCGTCCGTCGCCGCATCCTTCGGGATGGCCGCGGAAGCCCCGCTGGGCCTCGTACCGCATCGCGACGTCGTGGTGCTCCTGATCGACGGCCTGGGAGCCGAGCTGCTCGCCCGGCACCGCGACGTCGCACCCACTCTCGCCGGTCACGTCGCCACGACTCTGACCGCGGGGTTCCCCGCCACGACCTCCACCAGCCTGACCAGTCTGGCGGTCGGCGCGCCCTGCGCCACGCACGGCGTCATCGGCTACAGCTTCGCCGTACCGGACGCCGGTGGTCAGCGTCTGCTCAATTCGCTGCGCTGGCGGCTCGACACCGCCGCCGGTGACGACGCCCTGCAAACCCATCCGCCGGAGACCATCCAGCAGCGGCCCAGTCGGTTACAGGATCTCGCGGCGCACGGCGTCGAGGTGCACTACGTGGTTCCCGCCTATCAGCGCGACTCCGGCCTCACCAGGGCCGCTTTCCGTGCCGCGGGCGCCCTCCACCCGGCCGCGACGCTGGACGAGCTGCGCTCCGGAATTCTCGCGGTCGCGGGACATTCCGGCGTCGAATCCCGGTTCGCCTACGCCTATTTCGCCGATCTCGACGCGACCGGGCATCTGCACGGCCCCGAATCACCGCAGTGGCTGGCGGTGCTGGGTCAGGTCGACGCCTGCGTGGCCGCACTGCTGAGCGATCTGCCCGCGACGTGCTCGTTGCTGATCACCGGCGATCACGGAATGATCCTGGCGGACAACGTCATCGACCTGGACTCTCGTGACCACCTGCACCGCGACGTGCGGCTGATCGGCGGCGAGGCGCGGGTACGGCACATCTACCTCGACCGCCTCGCCGCACTCGCCGATGTGCGGGACCGCTGGGCCGGTGAATTGTCCACGCACGCAAGGGTGGTCGCGCGGGAGCAGGCCCTGGACGAACACTGGTTCGGCCCGACACCACCCGATGAGGTCATCACCGCCCGGATCGGCGACCTGATCGCAGTGGCGCAGGGCGGCACCGTGCTGGTGCGTCCGGGCAGTGAACCGCTCGAATCGAACCTACTGGGACATCACGGCGCCTGGACCGCCGACGAGCAACTGGTGCCCCTCATCGCCACCGCCGAGACGATCTCCGAGCGCGCGACCGCGAGCTGACGGGGCACGAACGCGACGCCACGTCGCGAGACCTGCAAACGCAACCCGCTGCGGTGGACCAGGATTCGCGCGACCACCAGCGCCGCCAGCGCGGAGACCGCACCGCAGGCGAACAGTCCCATCCGGGGGCCGAACCGCTCGGTGACCCAGCCGACGACCGGTCCGCCGATCGGACTGCCGCCGGTGAACACCATCATGTAGAGCGACATCACCCGCCCGCGCATCGACGCCTCGGTGGCCAGCTGGACCATCGAATTGCTCGATGTGTTGAAGGTCATCCCGGCCAGACCCACGATCGTCAGCCCCGCGGTGAACACCCAGTACTCCGGCGCGAACGCGGTCACCGCCTCGAGCACTCCGAAGCCGATCGCGGTGAACACGATCATCCGCAGCCGCATCTTCGTGCGCCGCGACGCCAGTAGCGCGCCGACCAGGGATCCGATCGCCAGGGCGGTGTTGAGCAGACCGTATCGCCCGGCGTCGATGTGGAAGATGTTGTACGCGAATCCGGACAGCACGGTGGGGAAGTTGAAGCCGAACGTCCCGATGAAGCCCACCAGCACGATCGGCCAGATCAGTTCCGGCCGCGCCCGCACATAGCGCAGGCCCTCGCGCAGCTGACCTTTCTCCCGTGGCACGCGCGGCATGATGTGCAACTCGGCGGGACGCATGAGCAGCAGCCCGCCGATCACCGCCGCGAAGGACAGGGCGTTGATCGCGAAGGCCCAGCCGGTGCCGACCGCCGCGATGACCGCACCGGCGACCGCGGGCCCGATCAGTCGTGCGGTCTGGAAGTTGGCCGCATTGAGGCTGACCGCGTTGCGCAGTTGCCCGCGCGAGACCATCTCCGAGACGAAGGTCTGCCGGGTCGGATTGTCCACCACCGTGACCATGCCCAGCAACAGGGCCAGCAGATACACGTGCCACACCCGCACCGCGTCGGTCAGGGTGAGTACCGCGAGAATGGCGGCGAGCAGGCCCATGACCGCCTGGGTGAGGATCAGCAGTTGTCGTTTGCGGAAGCGGTCCGCGATCACCCCGCCGTAGAGGCCGAACAGCAGCATCGGCAGGAACTGCATGGCGGTGGTGATCCCAACAGCAAAAGAACTACCGGTGAGGCTGAGCACCAGCCAGTCCTGTGCGATGCGTTGCATCCAGGTGCCGGTGTTGGAAACCACCTGGCCGAGGAAGAAATATCGATAGTTGCGGACCCGCAGCGAGGTGAACATACCGACCCGGGAGTGGGAGGGCGGCACCAGTTCGGTGTGGTCCGGATCATCATTGTTACGGGTGTTGTGGGTGAGGTCCTTCTCGTCGGTGTCGCTCGATGTCACGTATCGCCTCTCCGGGTCGCGATGTGCTCGGTCGCGGCACCGGAAGGTCGGCAGTCACAGCTGCGCGAGACGATCCAGCACCGGAGCGGCCGAACGCAACAGCGCCCACTCCTCATCCGTGAGCTTGCCGACCAGGTCCGCCAGCCAGGCGTCCCGCAGTCGACGGCTCTGCTCCAAGATCTCCGCGGCGGGTTCGGTGGCGATGACTAACACCTGCCTCCGGTCCTGCGGATGTGGTTCGCGCCGGACCAGCCCCTTGTCCTCCAGCAGCGCGATGATCCTCGTCATCGACGGCGGCTGGACGTGCTCCTGTCGGGCCAGTTCGCCCGGAGTCGCCGGGCCGGTGCGGGAAAGCGTTGCGAGCACCTGCATCTCGGTCGGGCTCAGGGAGTGCTCGATCCGTTGGTGACGCAGGCGGCGAGCGAGCCGCATGACCGACGCTCGAAGCGTGGTCACCGTGGCGAGATCGCCCTCGGAAGTCCTTCCACCCACGCTTATTAGTTTACCTTATTAGAACCTCTAAGTTAATTCGGTTGTGGGTGAGAGCTGTCTCGGAAGCTCAGGATCGGACACCGTCGGTGCGAGGTGTGTTCGGCGATACGGGAATATAGGACACATGAGTGATATGCCGGCCATGTTCACGGTCGACGATGACGGGCGTTACGTCCCGGAGAAGTGGGCGTACGGGCGCTGGGGAGCGGACATGCTGAACGGCCCGGCGGTCTGTGCCGCTGCCGCGCGCTCGCTCGAGCTGGAACACGGCCAGGACGGTTTCATCCCGGCTCGATTCACCATCGATCTGTTCAAGGCCGCCAAGGGGCAGCCGCTCGAGGTGCGGACCGAGGTGGTGCGCGCGGGTCGCCGGGTGCACGTCTCGGGGGCCAAGGTGTTGCAGGGCGACATCGAGGTCGCCGAGGCGCGCCTGGTGCAGTTGCGCGCCACCGATGCGCCGCCCGGGGACGAGTGGCATTCGGAGCACCCGTTCGATCCGCCCGCAGACGCGGGCCTGGACTGGTGGCATCGCAGCGACCACGACTGGTCGACGAATATGGCCGACCATCAGAACTCCGGGCGCAAGAGTCTGTGGATCGTGCCGTTGAACGCGGTGGAGGGTGAGGAACGCAGTCCGTTCGTTCAGGCGGTGATCGCCGCGGAGTCCACGAGCCTGGCGACCAACTGGGGCTCGCGGGGTGTCGGGTATATCAATGCGGATCTGACCGTCGCACTGGATCGCCTCCCGGTCGGGGATCGGATCGGTCTGCGCGCCGAGACGCACTTGGCGGCCAATGGCCTGTCCGTCGGCACGGCCACGCTGTTCGATTCGTCGGGTCCGATCGGGACCGGCATGGTGACCGCGCTGTCGAACGCCGCGGCGCAGTTGGATTTCTCGGCAGAGAAGAAGTAGCGCTCCGCCGGTGCTGCGGTGCTGCGGTGCTGCGGTGCTGCGGTGCTGCGGTGCTGCGGTGCTGCGGTGCTGCGGGTTCGACTGTGCGGCGAGGCTTTTCGGACTTTATCCGAGATGCAGTGCGCGAGAGGCCTCGTCCCGGGCGGCACGGCGATCGGTTTTGCCGCCCGGACCCAGTTCGAGCCGCTCGACCGGGACGACGTACTCGGGCAGGTACTCGGGGCTGACGCCCTCGGCGCGGAGCCAGCTCGCGAGGGTTTCGGTGGTCAGGTCTGTGCTGCTGGCGAGAACGACCACGGCGCAGACTCGTTCGCCGAAGATCGGGTCGGGCACGCCGACGACCGCGACATCGGCCACCGACGGGTGCGCGCGCACGAGCTGCTCGATCTCCACGATCGAGATGTTCTTCCCGCCTCGGATGACGAAATCCGCTGTGCGTCCGACCACTCGGACCCGGTCGGTGTCGTCGACCTCCACGATGTCGCCGAGCAGCATCCAGTTCTCGTCGGTGAACAGCTCGGCATTCGCGGCCGGATCGTTCCAGTAGCCGGGGGAGACGAGCGGTCCCCGCACCGCCGGTCGCCCCCGGCGCGGGCTGCGCGTGGCGTCCGCGCCGGTGTCGTCGAGGATCCGGACGTCCATCGACGGCAGGATATGGCCGCAGGTGCGCAGGCGGGTGTCGAGGTCGTCGTCCAGTGTGGTGCTGCTGACCGCGCCGGACTCGTTGGATCCGTAGAACTGGAGAACCTTTGCGCCCGTGAGCTTTTCGAAGGCGAGTGCGTCATCGTAGGGGACCGGCTCGCCTCCGGTGTACAGGACGCGCAGGCTGGACAGATCGCGCTCGCGGGCGGCCTCGGAGCGCAGCAGCATCTTGAATTGGGTACTGACGCAGCACAATACGGTCGCTCGTTCGCGCTCGATGAGCATGAGGGTCTCGTCCACGTCGAACCGTGCGGTGAGCACGACCGGGATGCCCAGCAGGGCCGGGAGGAAATGTGCCGACCAGAGGCCGAAGCCGTACGGGGCGGGGACGATCGAGCAGATCACGTCGTCGGGGCCGATTCGCCCGCCGGACATGGCTTCCCGGGCGAAGGCGACCCAGCGACGTTCGGTGTGGCTGACCACCTTCGGCAGTCCGGTCGTGCCGGATGTCGAGTTGAGAATGGTGATGTCGGAGGTTGTGAAGGGTTCGGCGGATTCGCGCGGAGTGTCATAGTCGGCGAGCTGGTATCGGGTGACGCTGCCCGATTCCGCTTCCAGGACAACGACATTCGTCGGTTCGATATCGTATTCACGCAACTCGGCGAGTAGTTCACGCCACGAACGCCCGCGAATCGAGTCGATGGTGACCAGCGTCGAGGCTTCCGCCCGGCCCATGATGTGCGCGATCTCGCGCACTCCGGAGCGGATCGCGATCGCCGTCGCGATCCGGTTCGCGCGATAGGCCCCGCACAGTGCGGCATGGATGACTGCGGTATCGGGCAGCAGCAGCGCCACGCGCGAGCCGGGTTCGCCGATCTCGCGTAGTTGTTCGGCGATATCGTCGGCGAACCGGTCGTACATGCGCCACGTAATCGATCGGTCGGCGGTCACGAACGCCGCTGAATCGGGCATCTGCCGTGACCACGCGCGCACGAGTTCGCTGACGGACCGGTCCATGTACAACTCCGGCGTGCTCGCGAATCCACCCGCGCGGAGCGGTTCCCGCCTCACCTGGTCGTCGGTCATTGCGATGACTCTACTTCGGTGGCCTCGGCTCCCGGAGAACGACGGAAGCGAAGGGTGATCAGCTGGAAAGGTCTGAGCTGCAAGCGAACTCGTGATCCATCGGGAAACGCCGAGACCTCGTCGGCGACGGGACGTTCGAGGAGGTCGCAGATCTGGACTCCCGAGGCTTCGAAACCGGGTGTCACCAGGGCCGTGGCACGACCGCCGTGTGCCTCGTACACCCGGAGCACGATATCGCCGCTGCGGTCGTCGGCGAGTTTGATCGCGCTGGTGACGACGGCGTCGTCGTCGACGGTGAACAGCGGCGCGACGGATTCGGCCACGCCGCGACGCGGTGTGGTGAGATTGATGCGGTAACCCTCACGCACTGCGTCGCCGATGCTCGCACCGGGAATCAACATGTGCCGGAAGCGATGTGGGCCCTGGTCGGCGTGGGGGTCGGGGAAGCGGGGCGCGCGCAGCAGCGAGGCGCGCACGGTCGTGGTGGTCCCGGCGTCGGGCCGGACCGTCCGGGTGACGTCGTGTCCGTAGGTGCCGTCGTTGACCAGGGCCACGCCCCAGCCGGGCTCGGCGAGGTGTACGAACCGGTGATTGCACGCCTCGAATTTTGCGTACTCCCAGCTGGTATTGGTGTGGGTGGGCCGGAACATGTGCCCGAACTGGGTCTCCGAGGCGTAGCGGTCCGCGTGGATGTCCAGGGGGAACGCCAGTTTCAGGAATTTCTCGCTTTCGTGCCAGTTGACGTCGGTCTCGATGTGCAGGGCCCCGTCGCGCAGTGACAGGGTCTGCTCGACGGTGGAGGATCCGAACGAGCGGCCGATCCGCACGACCGTGCCCACTCTCGAATCCGGCTGTACGGCAAGGAAATCGGTGTCGGTCAGGTCCGTTACGCGGTTGCGGTAGAACAGATCGACGTCCCAGGCGTCCCACGCGTTGGGCAGATCCTGGTGCAGTTGCAGCAGATTCGCGGCCGCGCCCGGTGGCAGCGTCTCGCGATGCCGTTCGAGATCGAACGCCGAGACCACGAGCCCGCGCGCGTCCACCTCGACCCGGATCAGTCCGTCGTCCAGGACGTATCCGCCCTCGGCGCGCTTGGTGACCGCGCACCGACGATGGGCCCGCGCCGGTCCCGCCGCACCGGCTGGAATCGAAAACCATTCGTGCGGAGTGGGATTGAAGACGTTTGGCCCGGCCTCCCCGCCGCCCAGCGTCCACTGCGCCTGCTCGATCATCGTGGTCAGCTCCCGTGCCACCTCCGCGTGAGCCTGTTCGGTCTCGCGATGCACCCAGGCGATGGACGAGCCGGGCAGAACATCGTGAAACTGGTGCAGCAGCACCGTCTTCCAGATCCGGTCCAGCTCCTCGTACGGGTAGGCCGCGCCGGTGCGGACCGTCGCGGTCGCGGCCCACAGTTCGGCCTCGCGCAGCAGATGTTCACTGCGCCGGTTCCCCTGTTTGGTCCCGGCCTGGCTGGTCAGCGTGCCGCGGTGCAGTTCGAGATACAGCTCGCCCACCCACACCGGGGGATCGGCGTATTCGGTCTCGGCGCGGTCGAAGAAGGCGGCGGGCTCGGTCCACACCACCTTCGGCGAACCCTCGAGGTTCCGCATGCGGGCGGCCTTGGCGATCATCTCGCGCGTCGTCCCGCCGCCGCCGTCGCCATAGCCGGTCGGTGCGAGCGAGGTCGACGTGCGGCCCTTATCCTTGAAATTCCTTGCGGCATGGGCTATCTCGCGACCCATCATGGAACAGTTGTAGGTGTCCACCGGCGGGAAATGGGTGAAGATCCGGGTGCCGTCGATACCCTCCCACAGGAAGGTGTGGTGCGGGAACTGATTGGTCCGGCTCCACGAGATCTTCTGCGTGAGCAGCCGCGTACAGCCTGCCGCGCGAATGATCTGCGGTAGCCCGGCTGCGAATCCGAACGTGTCCGGCAGCCACACCTCGCGGATCTCGGTGCCGAACTCCTCGAGGAAGAACCGTTTGCCGTGCACGAACTGTCGCGCCATCGCCTCCGAGCCCGGCATATTCGTATCCGCCTCGATCCACATGGCGCCGGTCGGCACGAACCGCCCCTCGGCGACGGCCGCGCGCACCTTCTCGTAGACCTCGGGCCGGTGGCGGGCGAGCAGATCGTACTGCGCGGCCTGGGACATCGTGTAGATGAATTCGGGTTCCTCGGCCAGCAGCGCGGTCATGTTCGCGGCGGTGCGCGCGACCTTGCGAACCGTCTCGCGCAACGGCCACAACCACGCGGTGTCGATATGCGCGTGCCCGACGGCGCAGACCGTGTGCGCCGAGGGGATGGCGGGCGCGGCGAGCGCCTCGGTCAGGCAGGCGCGTGCGGCGGCCGCGGTGGCGTTCACGTCCTGTAGGTCGATGGCGTCGAGTGCGCGTTCGATGGCCAGGACGATGTCGTAACGTCGCGCGGGATTGTCGGGCATTTCGTGCATGAGTTCGCCGAGCACCTCGAGATCCTGGACCAGCTGCCAGACCTCCTCGTCGAAGATCGCCAGATCCAGCGGCCCCAACCGGTACTGCGGCTCGTCCCCGGCGGTGGTCCGGTCGCCGAGCGCGGTCGGTCCGGGGAAGGGGACGACTGGATTCGAGGCCGCCTCGACATGCAGCAGGACCTGTTCGCCACCGACAGCGGGCGACGCCACCCGAACCCAGCTGTTCTGCGGGTGCAGCCCCTTCACCGGCGAACCGTCCGACCGGTACACCAGCCCCTCGCACTGGAAACCGGTCATCCCCGAATCGAATCCGAGATCGATTATCGCCTCGACGGTCCGCCCGGCCCACGCCTGCGGCACCGTCCCCTCGACGGTGAGCCAGCTGGTTCCCCACGGCGCACCCCACGCAGCGCCGGACGCGATCGGAGTCCGGGGCGCGGCCAAACCCTCCTCCACCTGAACCGGCTCGCCCGGCGCGACCCAGATACCCGCCGTGAGCGGCGTGGACTCCGGATAAATCGCCGGAACGATCCGTTCGCTGAGGACGCGCGCGAGGCGCCCCTCGATCAAGAGGCGGTCATCGTGCATGGCGCTGGCTCCCATCGGACCGGGGACGTGCAGACCGTCCTCATTGTCCGGCAACAGGGGGAACTCTCCGTGTCACGTGGTGAATTCCGCTGGGCGCGTGTGGGTTCCGGGAGTGTCGAGCCGGGTGCCGTTGCTAATGCGGCTCGAACTGCCGAGTAAGCGACACGAAGCCCCCAATTCGTCTGGCTTCCGCATTCGTGCATTCCATGTCACGGTTTATCTGGGAGTCGATGCAGCGTGGTGAGCAATGATCAACGAGGCACGACTGACGTAGGGAGGCGTCGTGGACAAGCTCGAAGTCGAAATGCCGAACCTGGCTGGATTTAGGCTGGATCTGGGGGACGTTATGACAAATTTCTCGTCGAACGCCAGGCGGCTGCTGCCAGGGGTGGCACTGCCCAGGGGGACGAGCGAACTTATGGCTACTCTGGCTCCGGCGTTCGAAAAATTCAACTCCGCGGTGTCCGCCGCGCATCACAGTGACTTGGCCGTAGTCGACAGCCTGGGGTCACACCTCGACACCGCGAAGCGCGAATACCGTGGGGCCGAAGACAACTCCACTGTTGCGCTCGCGGCAGCCGTGCACATGCGAGCTCCGGACCAGTCCGTGGATACGGCTGGCATCACCCGATTCAGCGGATTACACCTACCCGACCTGCCGGAGGTCCAGGAGACGCAGGCCAGTCTCCGCAACGTTGTTTCCGCGGGTATCGACTTCATTACTCCCTTCGACGAGCCGTTGAGCCAGAGAATCGGTATCAAGCCGGCGGCGGATTACCTCGCGCCGCTGGTGGCCGACTGGGAGTCGCTCCAAACTGTGGGTGAGCGGATCGGCCTACTCGGTATAAACGACTATGCCACATCGGAGAATATCGTCGGTGGAACCAACTGGCTGCAAACGGGGTGGACCAGGTTGGGCTCGCAAGCGTTCGGCGACCGGGCGAGTGTCCTCGGGGACACAATTGCCACGCGCAGTTGGGACATGGATGCGATATCGAAAATCGTGCAGAACGCCGGTGCCTGCATCGAGCGCTTGGTGTACAACCAGACGGTAGGGTTGAGCAATGATCTCACGAAGCCGATGACCTTTGTCGGGCTGACGCTCCCCGTGGGAGTGTGGGCTCTGTTGACGGACCACTCCATGCAGAGCGCGTACAAGTCTCAAATCCTGTCGGCCGTCGATTCGTTGAAGACGGCGGCGGAGTCCAGGAAAGACGATTTGGCCGGTTTCATCGAGCGCATCTCGTCCGCCCTGGATTATTCCCCTGAGCGGACATCGCCGAAATTCGATACGGCTTCCTTCGATATTCCGGAAAAGTTGGTCGCCAGTCCGGGTGCCATACGTTATGGATTCGGAGACAATGTGTGGTGGCAAAACGGAACCTCATTGTAGTGACGATTGAGTAGAAATGAAGAAACTCGAGCCCACCCCCAGTCCGGAAGCCGGGCCGCTGGCTACTCCGCCGCCCATGCCGCCTTCGATGCCTGGTCCACCGGCTGCGCCGCCGACCGATTCCGGATCTGGCAAGTGGGGCTCACAGCCGTGGTACGACCGATTCGACGATGTCGGATTTGCCGAAGTAGCGGGAGCGGTGGTCCTGGCAGCGGATGCGTATGGATATACGCACGCGGCCGCACACCTGGCGCACTACCTCGACAACACCGGGGATCTGCTGAACCTCAATGTCGATTCGGTACTACACGATGTGCCGGATGCCAACACCAGAGCGAACGAGATAGCAGAAGAGGAAATCAGAAGGGTCGCCAATAATGCGATAGCGGCCTCGGACTACGGTACGTCCATGACATTCCAGTCGGGCTGGAATGGATTTTACATCTCGCAGGACCTGAGCGCTGATTGGTTCTTCGCGATGGGCGGCATTCGAATGGCGGCGAGTGGCGCGGTTACCACGCTCGAGCCGGCGAAGCGAGCCGAGCCGAGCGTGGTCGTAGCGTATCGGGTGCATATTTTCGACCGGTACAACTGGGATGAAGGCAAGAGCACGGATATCGCCGGCGTGACGGTCACCGACAAAAGTATGGGAGAACTGGTTACGGCCGGACTGGCGCGTGAGTACAATATCGAGGGCTCGAGCGAGGTTCGCTGGTACAAGGGAACCATTCCCGCGAATGGGCCGCTGAATCTGCCGGGGTCGAAGGACAGTCGGGACGGGGAAAGGAGTGATCCAACCAGATGAGACGAAGAAATTTCGGCAGTGCACGGATGGTCTGGCTCTCGATCGGCTTGGTGGTCGCGGCTGTTGCCGGAACAGCCGGGTGCTCCGGCTCAGGTCACGACGAAAACCCTCGATCGGGGGCGACACCGTCGGAAAGTTCAACCATCATTACCAAGGAGGCCACCGAATTCGGTGGCATCGTGATTCCGGATGATGCCTCGGTACTCGATGCTCGAACCGAACACGGTAGGGACACCCTGTACCGGCTCGCACTGTCAACAGGGCCGGAGGGTGTCCAGCAGCTTCTGCGGGCATCGAATTTCTCCACGCCCCTGGTCAAGGTATTCCGGGTCGCCGAAACCACCATCGCGGGCCCTCCGCTGGACACCTCGCCGTCGATCCTGCGAGCCGAGGACGAATACCGGGGCTCCGACGGCAAATCCATATACCGGATAATTATCGTGGACGAACGGGACCAGGCGACTCGCTATGTCCATATCCAGTTGTTCGATACGTAAGCATGTCGTGTTCTCGGCGGTGTCGGATGGCTTGCGCCGCCGGGGATTTCGCTCCAGCAGCGGTGCGTTCAGAGAGCGGGCGGCTCGACTGCTCGGCGCGGGACTTCGGCCGCTGCGGTAGTAGCGATGCAGAAGGGGTGCCCAGCCGGGTCGACCAGCACGCGGAATCGATTGCCGCCGGGCTGATGCGGTGCGAGCGTGGCACCGAGGCCGATTACCTGCTGTTCGATCTGCGTCAAATTGCCGACGCAGAAGTCGAGGTGGAGGCGACGTGGTGCGGAGGAATCCGGCCACGCGGGTGGCTGATGGTTGGCTACCCGTTGGAGGTCCAGACGCACCGCGTCACCACCGGTCAGCACAACCAAATTCGCGCTGACCGAACGGAGTTGCCCACCCAGGAAGCCTTGATAGACCGAGCAAGCTGGATGGGATTCGGACAGTCGATGGTGACAGCGAACAGACGTGTGGTGATGGTCATCCGGAAATGCTGCCACCTGAAGCGGGCCTGTCGCTGAATAGGATTGTGACGGTGTGGCTTTGATGTACGGCCCGGCCCCGATGATGTCGGAACCGGGCCCTCGCGGGCGATCAGCAGGCGGTCATCGTGCATGGCGCTGGCTCCCATCGGACCGAGGACGTGTCGAACCTTGCGTCCTCATTGTCCGGTGGGATGGTGAATTCCCCGTGCGGCATGGTGAATTCCGTTGGGTACCTGCGAGTTCCGGCGCTGCTCAGCCTTGCTGACCGTTGCCGAGTCCGGTGGCCGCACCGAGTGCGTAGCCGACGACTCCGCCGAAGATGCCGACGGGAACACCGGTCATCACCGCGCCGGCCACACCGCCTACCACGACGCCGACGGCCGCCCCCGCGAGTGCGCCCCCGATGACTCCCACGGGAATGGCCAACCCCATGGTCGGAACGGCCAGGGCGATACCACCCGCGATGCCACCGATGCTCGCGCCGATCCCAAGGCCGACGATCGCTCCCGGTATCGCCCCGAGCACCGCGGCCGGGATCCCTCCCAGAGCCGTGCCGATGACGGCCCCGGCGGTTCCGCCGTTCACCGTCTGCTGGGTGACCCTGTCCGAATAGTTGCTGTCGACGGGGACCGGGCGTAGCCCGCCGATCCGCACGGATCCGGGCGAGTTCGGTTTTCGCCAGTCGGTCGCCCGCGTGGGTTCCGGATGCCGAGTCGCTCGGTGATTTTCGCGAATCGCATGGTCACCGCTCGGTGGGAGTAGCGGCGCGGCGACGCCGTAGTGCACCAGACCGAGGCTCCGCACGACCGAAGGAATTATCGTGCGCGGTGTGATGCTGTGTTGCGCAGCGCCGGTCCAGAGCTGTTCGACGGGCGCGGGGGCCGGGACGCTCGGCTGTGCCGCGGCGTTGCCCGCGGTGCCGGCGCAGGTCACCACGACGGCCACCGGTATCGCGCCGAGGGCCGGCAGCAGGGCGCGTCGCAACGCGCTGGTCTTGGAATGCTTGGACCGACGAGTCATGCGAACACCCTCTCGCTGTAGTCGACTGGGAACAGCTCTCTGGCCATCGGTTATCGAACACGTGCGCCGGGACGACGGGCCGTCACCGGAAGTAGGACGCGTAGGCGCCGAACGGGACCTGGCCGCTGGGGCTCGCCTTGATGGCGTCGGCGACCCGCGCGGGGATGGCAGCCCAGTGCGCGGGCATCTGGGCGGCCAGGGTCGGGTTCAGGACGTAGATCAGGGCGAAGTTCACGATCCACAGCGGCGGCGCCATCGACATGCCGACCTCGGATCGCACAGCGCCCTTGGTATTGGTCACCAACTGGGCAGACCCTGAAAGTTGTTGTGCTGCAAAGCCGTAAGCGGCTTGTTGCGAATAGGCCGACCGGTAGAGCGCGCCCAGGCTTCGCTCCGCGCCGTTGTCGCGTAGCCAGGTACCGACGTAACCGCCCGGCGCGATCAGGGTGTTCACCTGCCGGGTCGGCGCGTCCGCGTTGGCCGGGCTCTCCAGCATCCCGGCGGGGTTCACGTACAGCCCGTAGCTGGCCAGCACCGACGGTGTGCTTGTCCCATTGACCTGTGAATGCAGCGGTCGGCCAACGGTATTGGTGAGGATCTGGACGCAGGCATCGATGACATCGGCCGCTTGGCGGCTGCCGCCGACTCCGCCGCCGGTGCTCAGGTCGTGATACTGCTGCTGGGTCAGCGCGTCGGCCCTGCCGAGGCCGATCCGAGCGGCGATCGCATCGGCTTGCGCCTGACCGAGCGGCTGGTTGAGCTGGTTCCGGCCGGTCATCTGCGTCGGTGCCACCTGCTGGTAGGCGGGCGCCCCGGCGAAGGGGACGGCGAAACCGGTGTCAGTGGTATTCGCCACCGGTTCGCCATCGGCCGTCCGGGTGGCCGCCAACGAGAGCAGGCACGTACCGATCACTGCCAGTACCGATATGGTCCCGCGCCGAGCAAACGATCCGGCCCGCCGTCCCGGGCCCATTGACCAGGTGAAGTGCATATGTCGACCTCTCGGAGCGTTGTCGGATGAGGTAACACAAGCTTGGGGTAAGTCAAATCTGTGACAGGTGCTGTGTCAAGGCCCGATGGTTGCTGGGAGTTCGGCCGCCGCGGCAGTGGCGATGCAGAAGGGGTGCCCTGCCGGGGCGACCAGCACGCGGAAGCGATTGCCGCCGGGCTGATGCGGTGCGAGCGTGGCGCCGAGGCCGATCAGATGCTGTTCGATCTGCGCCAAGTCTTCGACGCGGAAATCGAGGTGGAGTCGGCGTGGTGCGGAGGAGTCGGGCCACGGCGGTGGCTGATGGTTGGCTACCCGCTGGAAGTCCAAACGCACCGCGTCACCACTGGTCAGCACAACGAAGTCCGCGCTGACCGAACGGAGTTGCCCACCGAGGAACCCCTGGTAGAACCGAGCGAGCTGCGCGGGATCCGGACAGTCGACGGTGACAGCAAACAGACGTGCGGTGATGGTCATCCGGAAATGCTGTCAGCATTCTCGACGAAGGCACGAACACCATCTACCGTTTCAGGTCATCGTTCCGGTAGTACAACTGTCGGTGCACGGGTCCAGCGCGGGGAATTTGTGTCGGACACCCCGAGCGGGATGGTATGTCCTCCGCAACCGTCTGTTGTCTGCGCGTGAACCAGGGCGCTAGCCTTCTGGGGGCTTGGCGGCCCTGCCACAGCAGCCCTTGTTCAAAGCTGGTCGAATTCTTCCTCCTGGATATCTGCGGTGAGCGCATCCATTGGCCGGGGGTGAAGACGAGCGCCGGGCCGGTCGGATTCTTGGAGTCGCGCACACCGATCAGGCCGATGTCGAGGAAGGCTGCCTCAAATGCACACCGTCCTGGCTACGACTGCTCTGGTTTCAGCCCGGGGACCAGACCCGTTACCTTTCAGCAGCACTGGTGAAGCTGGAAGTTGCCATGGCGTAGCCGTTTCAATCCGGTGTTAGCCGGATTGCACCGCCTGCTTTGAAGCTGTACCGTCGAGTGCGGATTGCTCGGGGGCGGGGAACTGGACCACCTCGGGGGCGGGAAAGTCCCGGTATCGGTGTGGTGAGAGGACAAAATGAGCAGCGGGGGAGAAGTAATCCACAGTGGTGTTGTAGTGGTAGACGCGGGGTCAGGCTCGAACTTTCTTCCTGGAAACAATGGGATTCTCTCCGGTGGCGGGGCACCAACACCCAGCAGTCCCTGTCAAATTAGGTCGGCTTATCTGTTGATATGGAACAGAGACGCTCTGTGTCTGAATGCATCACTTTAGTCTGTGGTATCAGTTGAACCAACTAATCGAAGTTCAAATTTTGGAGAAAAGCCTTGGGAAGTAATCTAATAGATCATTGGACAGCCCCTGGGCTGATTCAGATGACGCTCGATGAAGGACGGCTGCCGACTGAAGTCAAGGTAGGTCGAGAAATTCACAGCCGTGTCGACCCTCGGGAAATATCCAACGCAGTACTGACCGGATACTACCTCGCCCTTTGGAGACATGATGCGCCGGCGATAGCTCGTGGTGATTTCGAAGCACTGAGCGGGCGACCTGACCGCCGTAATTTTCTTACCGCCCTCCTGAACACTCGAACTCCGGAAGAATTCGAATCCCTCGAGCGCGCAGTCAACGGCGATATAGAGTTCCTGGGCTATGGGCCAATAACAGATTTCGGTAGACCATCGATTACGGTGACGGCGGGACTGGGGAGAATCTCGGACATACAGATCGACCCACGTTGGGCCGGTGCCACGCAACCTTCATATATCGGATACGATCTGATCGAATGTGCGAATCAAATTCGTCGACAACGACCAGAATTTCGTGACGATGATGGTTGGTCGGATCGATCCGAATCAGATCTCGAAAAAGAACTTCAAGAATATAAGCGGTACCTGGAGAGGAATTCCTGATGGCCGACTTTCAGGTGGATTTGAATCAATTGGTGACCGCCTCAGCAGCCTGGGGGGATGCGGGTGACAAGCTGGGTCAGGCAGCCACCCGGGCCCAGACGATTCATGATAGCCATAATGAGGTCGTATGGGGAATTTTCGGCCCAGCTTGGTCTACGCAGGTAGCCGCCGCAGCATATCTTCATGATCGTTTGACGGAGGCAAGCAACGAAGCGCATGCCATCCGTGACGTGCTCGTGCATGTCGCAAAGGTCTATGGCGCACACGATCAGGACTTTGCCGAGGCAATCAAAAAGCTACAGGCGGGAATGTAATGAGTGATGATAAAACGCTGGAAAATATTAATTCTGCAATTCAATCTTTTGCCGACAAAGTCGAGGACGTGAAGAATCAGCCAAGTAAGGTTGATGATGCGTTCAATATGCTGGCGGTTGCTGCGGCGTCTTATGAGGGCGGTCTTGTCCTCGGCCCCATCGGATCTGTTGTGGGCGGAATCTTCGGATGGGCGACTCATGATGATTTCACCGGAAATATGAGTAAGAAGAAAGAAGAGATCAAAGTCAAGATCCGAGAGCTGCTCCAGAAACTGCACGACGGCATCGAAGCGATGAAGGCTCCAGTCGCTTTTCTGGAAGTGAGCGGCGATTGGCTGGCGCTCAAGTCGAAAATTGGCGAAGCCCAGAACGATGAGGTGGCCAAGGGGAGCGTAACCGGTTATTGGCAGGGCACTGCAGCCGAGCGTTACGGAGACAGTCGTACCCTGCAGGATACGGCTATGGACTCTGCAAAAGGTCTATGCGACACGCTACATGGCAGCCTCGTCGCTATCTCCAATGCTGCCTGGACATTTTACTCGGACATGGCAGCAAAGCTGACAAATTTCCTGACGAAGTTTGCAGTTGCTCTGAGTAAGATATCTACGGTGGCCGAATCGCCGTGGGGTGTTTCTGACGCTCTCGACCTGCTCGGATCGGTAATATCCGAAGCGGTCGATATTGCCACCAAATTAACCACTGCACTTATGACCCAGAAACAGGTTATCGGCGAAATCGGAGAGGCCACCAAGGCTCCGAAGGGCTTCTATCAGAATAAATGGCCGCAGACCACGACAAAGAATTTTGACACAAGTGTGCAAGGAGCGGAATGGACAGCGGAATGAGCCGAGCGCTCGCGTATATCTCGACTGCGGCAGCGCTGGCGGTGATTGCTTCCGGTTGTGGTCATAGAGTGAATAGCGAGTCCGATCCGGTAGCGAACATAACGAGCAGCCACACACTGCAAGAGCTGTGCGACATTCCGAAGCAGTTCTACAAGAATGAATTCAATGCTGATAATCCCAGCGTCAGCTTGGCTGCGGGGCATCCGATGACGGACAAGATTGAAGGAGGTAATGCATGCGACTATGAAATTCTCGGACATGATACCAGCGACCGGAATTATCTTGGGCAGATCTCGTTGGTTCACTCCACTGAGGCTACCGGTGACACCACTGAGAATTCGGTTACGAAGACAATTGTCGTCGATAATACTGTAATTGATGAGTCGATTCCCGTGGACACGGGTGAGTTCACGACAACCGAACCGCATGTGACCCTTTCGATCACAGTGAAAGGATGGCATGGCAAGTTCACCTTCTGGGGTCGAGACGACCAGACGATAGCGGCGGGAGGGAAAGTGTTACTAAATATGATGCGAACTCTCACGAGCTAGTATCGATGAATATTCGAAATCTGGCTACAAATCCGGAGGTGTCTGCCAGTTCATGGCATGTTGCCCGAAAAGGTCATCCCGTTACTGCCAACCGGGAGCTGACTCCGAAGGGATGATCCGCGCCCGGTCCCGGTACCTGGCATCTGGTTCAGGATGCCAGCTGTACTGGCCGATGGTTGCCGCGGCGGGGTGTGGCGGTATCTGCGCGAGTTCGGCGGCGGTCACCAGTATCTGGCGACCGCCATCCGTGCCCTGTGGCTGGAACTGGTTGGTGTGCTTGAAGATTCGAACCGAGTGTGAATAGAGCAACGGCCCGGTTCCGACGAGGTCGGTATCTGGCCGCTGTGATCTATTCGCCGATCAAGGCTGGTCGAATGCGCCGCCTTGGATCCCTGCAGTGAATGCATCCCACTCGCCGGGTGCGAAGACCAGGGCCGGGCCGGTCGGGTTCTTGGAGTCGCGCACACCGACCATGCCGCCGTCGAGGAAGGCTGCCTCGACACACTCTCTACCGCCCTGGCTACGGCTGCTCTTGAACCACTTCGCGTCCGATAGGTCAGCGCTCACGTTGCTCATGCTCCCTTTGCCACCCGCCGAAGCAGGCTTCTGCTCGTTGTCTCGTCCAAGGCCGCCGCCTCGATGATCTCGTGCCGACCATAGTAGTGCAGCACGTCTTCTTCCTTCTCGAGATAGATCTCGCCCACGGCACCCTCGAGGAAGACCACCGATGGTTCGACCGGAGCACCGGTTTGATCCTGCCCGAAGTTCAGGATCACGTAGGGCGGCATGGACGTTCCGCCTGGGAATCCGGCCGCGAACGGCAGAACACGGACACTTACGTTGTCCATCGTGCTGATGTCAGCCAGGTGGCGAAGCTGATCGGCCATGATCGCTCGGCTTCCTGCGACGCGATGTAGTGCGGCTTCGCCGATTACGACATCCAGCTGGACGGGGTGGGTTTTCCTGGTCACGATTCTCTGCCGCTGAGTCTTGATCTGTACGCGCTGCTCCCACTGCTCCACCGTCTCGTCGGGCCAGATCAACTGGACCAAAGATCGGTTGTAATCAGCGGTTTGGAGCAATCCCGGAATGAGATCCGGTTGATACGTGATGATTTGCGTTGCAGCCGTTTCAAGTCCGACGTACACATCGAAGTTCTTCGGGATGAGATCGCCGTACTGATGCCACCACGACTTCACATTCGCTTGTTGCGCAAGCCCTTTGAACGCCTCCGCGAGATCCGGTGGGACGTTGTACAAGTCGCAGATGGCCTGGATGACCATGTTCTTGATCCGGCCCGTTTCGCCCTTCTCCAGACGGTTCAGGCTGGTGGCGCCCATCTCCAGGAGCTGAGCGGCCTTGACCTGGGTGTATCCGGCGCGGGTGCGCCAGTCCACGAGGTAACGCCCGAGTTGCCGCCGCGGCAGCGTTGATCCGATGGCTGGGGTCTCCGGCATTGGGGCTCCGTTTCGGGGATGTATGAATCTCCGGTTCGGGGAAATGCTCTCACTTCGTGCGGAGAACTAGCTGGCACTTCGGAGAGATTGGTTCGGAGACTCCGTTTCGGGGTGACTTCAGTGCGGCGCACGTGTGTCATAGACGCAGCGCCCGCTGGGATCCGGCTGGTCGTCAAGTCGAGATCCCTTCTGTCGTCCGGGTGCTGATCCCGCTGTGTGGATTTTGTGAGATTCCCAATCAACATCGTGAAATGTGAAGGGGCGGAACCATGTTGAAATCGCAACCGGACTGCGCATTGCCTCGGCGATCACCCGGTGTCCACCGAGTGTGGCCGGTGACGTGTCCGAGCGTACGTGATCTCGCGGAGGTGGACGAGCTTACGCCCGAACTGATCCGGCGTGTCCGAGATGCGTTGCGCGCGTGGCGTTCCACCGACACGGCGGCCGGGTGACGCGTCGTGGCCGAGATGCTTCCGCCGACCGATCATGCGCCGCTGGCGGTGATGTCGATCGAACTCGCCCATTGGATCATGCAGTGGCACATCGACTGTCCGGTGACGATCTGCGCGGTCAAACGGCAGGCGAAGGCGAGATTGATTCAGGCACACCGCATCGTCCCGGCGGATCAGCCGCACTTCGGGATGTGAGGTTGATCCGATGAGCCGCGAGGACGATCTGTGGTGCGACTGGTGCGGCGGCCCCAATCGGGTCATCTACCGACACGACGGCCGAGTGTTCTGCGGCTACGCGTGCATCCGGCGTTACCGGTCACAGGCAGGCGACTCGGATGTCATCGATCTTCCCGTACGGGAATGAGATCGCTGGAATGCGGACCTGAACAGGCCGAGTGGATCTGCTCGGCCAGTTCGGCGACGGGCCGGGTTCCGTCGATCACGAGGTCGCACCGGTGGCGAAGCGGCTCGACATACCGCTCTTCGGCGGCACGTCGGAATTGAATGTAGTTGTACAGCAACACTTTCAGCGGGACCGATCCGTCGACGCACTGACGTTCGATCTTGCGCGCCAGCCGCACATCGGCACCTCTCGCATCCCGCCGGCGGCCGCAAACCATAGGACATTTTAATACGATTTGGTATTATCCGAAATCGTGAAATACGATTTCGTACCTTCGGATCGATCGGCGCTGCTGACCCTGCAACGCGCGACGCACGCCACGCTCCGCGGGATTGCCGGCGAGCTGGTCGATCTCGACATGACCGCCTCCGAGATCAACGCCCTGGGCAACCTTGCCGATGGGCGGAGCCGGACCGTCTCCGAGGTCGCCGCCCTGATCGGAGCGCGCCCCACCACCCTGACCAGCGTGCTCGACCGGCTGGAGAAGCGTGAACTGATCACCCGGGTCGCCCGGGCGGGCGACCGGCGCTCGGTCCTGATCGAATTGACCGACACCGGGCGCGCCACCGCCGCCGCCATCCGCCGGACCTTCGCCGACCTCGAATCCCGCACGCTCGGCGGCCTGCCCCCCGAAGCCGTCGCCGGCTTCTACACCGTCCTGGATGCCCTGATCGAGGAAAATCGATGACCACGCAAAACAGTGCGCCGCACCCAGGCCAGGATCCGTCCGAGGAATCCGGGCCCTACGCCGACCTGCTCGCGGAGGTGACGGCAGACACCGACCGGTTCGGTCACCGCCAACACCTGCACCTCACCTACCTGGCCGTCCGCCGCTACGGCGCCTCCCGGGCGATCGAACTGGTCAGCGACGGCATCCAGCGCACCGCGCGCTACCAGGGCGCGCCGCGGAAATACCACGCCACCGTCAGCCGCGCCTGGGTCGAACTGGTCGGCCACCACGTAATCGACACCGACGCAGCCGATTTCGACACCTTCATCGACCACCACCCGGCACTGCTGGACAAGAGGCTGCTCACCAGGTTCTACCGCACCACCACACTGGCGAGCCGCACAGCCAGGACGGGTTGGGTCGAACCCGACCTGACACCGTTTCCTTGGCAGCACAACCACTGAGCGATCGGATACAACCGAGCGATCACGAACTGTCGGAGTGCGAATCGTTCCCGGAAGCCTCCGCATGAGTAGTCTCGCCGATGTGCGAGATATCGAACTCGTCGGCGCGCAGCAGACCCTCAGCCCGGTCCTGAAGGCCAAAGCGCTGGACAACCTGCTGCCCGACCCGATCCTGGGCGATGAATACGCCGACCGGGCGATGCGCCGCCTCGACCCCGACTACGACAGCCGCAGATTCGGCACCAGCCAGATAGGTCTGGTCGCCGTGGTGCGCGCCAAGGCGCACGACGACTGGGCCCGAAGTTTCCTCGCCGAGCACCCGAATGCGGTGGTGCTGCATCTGGGGTGCGGGCTCGACTCGCGGGCCTACCGGATCGACCCGCCCGCCACCGTGGACTGGTACGACCTGGACTACCCGTCGGTCATCGAACTGCGGCAACAGATACTGCCGCCACGCGAGCACTACACGTTGATCGGCTCCAGCGTCACCGATTCGGCATGGCTGGACCGTATTCCCCGCGGCCGTCCGGTGCTGATGATCGCCGAGGGGCTGGCGCCCTACCTGACCTCGGCCGAGCTCCGGCAGCTACTGACCGGCGTTGTCGACGCTTTCCCTACCGGGCAAATTCAGTTCGATACGGTGTCGGTCTGGGCCTGGCGCACCTCGAAATGGGACCCCACACTGCGCAGGTACGGTACCCAATTCCATTGCGGCTTCGACCATCCGGCCGCGCTGGCCGACTGGCACCCGCGCCTGGACTACGTCGACGAGGCGCCCATGAACGACTCACCGATCCTGATGGCCAAGGCGCCCGCGAACATACGCCGCCTGTATCGCCTGCTGAACCTGGTACCGGGCATGAAACGGTCCACCCGCATCGTGCGGTTCAGATTCTGACACCACGCCATCCGATTTCGATTGCGGCGAAGGCCGCAAGATGACCAGCCGGACCCTGCCTCGATCTCGACTCGAGCCATGGTCGGGTTACCCCCCGGCATCATGCTGAATTGGCCGTAATCCACCATGAGACGAGGCGGTCGGCCGTGGGGTCCACCTCGCAGTGTTCCGGGTGGTTCAGGCCGAAGTGATCTGCCAGTTCGTGCCAGAGGAATTCGCTGATCTGGTTGAGCAGGACTTGCAGATTGCCCTCGATCTCGCCCGGCCTCACAGCCTCATCATCGCTCGTCGGTCCGACGCACTCAATTCGGCATGTCGGTGCGTGCACGTGGCTGAGATGATCTCGCCGCGTTGACCTTTGGCAGTAGAGGCAGTTCGCGCCGCGCCTCGAGCTCGAACGGAAACCATTACCTCATCGGCCACGGCGACCGGCCGCCTCCACCCAGCCGAACTGCGGGCCGGAAACATCGTTGGATCCACCGTCCCGCACCCAGG
>NZ_BDBQ01000094.1 GCF_001613065.1 Nocardia miyunensis NBRC 108239 | reverse complement strand
GTAGGGAATTCACGCTACGGCCCGCACCGGACAATCCGGTGCGGGCCGTTCGCGTATCCGCTCGGCATCATCGTAACGGTGACAGCTCTCGCCGCGTCGACCGATCATTCGGCACCCGCCCCGGCCACAGTCGGAAGGGTGATGTCACCCGTGGGGTGTCTCGCCGCTGAACGCGTTCTGCGTTGCGTAGGCTATCGGCTGAATCACTTCGCGGAGGCGAAGCCGACATTCGAGTGAAGGGGGCACGGTGGCATCGAACGACAATCTCGATATTCCAGCGGCAGTGGCTGATTCGGCGATCTTCGGTACGCCGCATCAGACACCGGACGGCGCCACGGTGATCACGGTCGCCCGGCCCGGCGGACGATTCCGTAGCGGGCCTCGCCCACTGGGCGCGATCGTCGTCCAGGACGGCGACTCCAAATGGATACCGGCCACCGACGAAACCCGAATCACCTTGCTGGCCTTGCTGATCGGTTTCTCGGCCGCGACGCTGGCCTGCGCAGCGGTCCTGCGTCGCCCGCCGTGGCCGGATCTGACCGTCACGGTCGACAAGACTCAGTAGTGCGGCCGCTCCCGGGCCTCCACCGCATCCTTGGCCTCCTTCAGTGAGGTCCCGGGCAGCATCTCCCGGTAGAGCTTGATGGCGTGGATCTTCTTGCCCTGCGCCAGTAGCGCATCGATCTCGGCGATGCTCGCGCCGGACAGGGCTGCGGGCCCGGACATCGGCCGAGTCGGTGAATCCGGCGGCGGCGCAGGCGAATCGGTGATTTCCAAATGCCGCATGATGAGATCGAGCTTGTACTCGATGCGTTGCAACCTGCGTTCCAGCCGCCGATTCTCGAACATCACCGAACTCTAGCGGTTCGGACCCGGCGGTTAAACGACTTTCAGGGTGCCGCCGTCGATGACGTAATCCGCACCCAGAATGTTCCCCGCGCGTTCCGAGACCAGGAACGCCACCAGCGCACCGACCTCCTCCGGTTCGGTGATCCGGTCCGAGGCTATGCCGAACTCCCGTGGGAGGGCGGTCAGGAACTCCTCGTGGCCGACGCCGCTGACCTCGGCCAACTTCGCGCCGAAACGGCCGGGTTCGCGCCACAGCGGGGTGCCGACGACGCCCGGGGACACCGTGTTCACCCGCACCCCGCGCGGCCCGAACTCTTCGCTGATCCGCTTGGAGAACGAGGTCAGCGCGGCCTTGGCTTCGCTGTAACCGACCGGACCGGCAGCGGGCAGATGGGCGTTGATCGAGGAGATGGTGACGATCGCACCGCGACGTTCGATCAGACTCGGCAGCGCCGCCCGGGTGGCCCGGACCGCGCTCATCAGGTTGAGTTCGAAGAGCCGGTCCCACTGCTCGTCGCCGATGTCGAGGAATCCGCCCAGCGTCATCTGCTCGACGTCGCCGCCGCCCACATTGTTGATCAGGATATCGATCCCGCCCAGTTCCGCATGTGCGGCGTCGAACAGTGTGGTGATGCCCTCGGTGGTGCTCAGATCGGCGGAAATTGCTGCGACACTGTACTTTTCGAGTTCCGCCGTGACCTTGCGCGCCCCGCCGACGACGCGCACGCCCTCCTCGGTCAGCGTCTGCGCGACGGCCAGGCCGATGCCGCGACTCGCGCCGGTGACCACCGCGGTCTTGCCGTTCAACTGGAGATCCATGGAATTGCCTTTCTTGAACTATGGGTCAAAAACTAGGGCAGCGAAAAGCGCTGCGGTGCAAGGGAAATTCAGAGCGTGCTCAGGGCGGTATCGATGATGCCGTGCAGAACCTTCAGGTCGTAGCTCTTGGCCATGACGCGCAGTCCGGCGATGGTGTTCATCAGGAACTCCGCGGCGGCGCGGGGGTCGGTGTCCCGGGCGACGTCGCCGTCGCGGCGACCCTGGTCGATCCGGTCGGCCAGGGCGGTGAGGTTGTGTTCGGTGATCGCTGTGATGATCCGGCGGATATCGGCGTCGTGTCCGGACAGTTCCAGTGCCGTATTGGCGACCAGGCAGCCGCGCCGCGCCGGATCGGCCATTTCGGCATCGACCAGGTGTCGCAGGTATGCGCCAACGACTTCGCGAGTGCTCCCGGGCCGGGACATGTACTCGGCGGTCAGGTCGATGCCCATCCGGTCGTAACGCTCGAGCGCCCGCTCGAACAATTCGCGTTTACTGCCGAAGGCGTTGTACAGACTGCCCTTCGCCAGGCCGGTGGCCTCGGCGAGCTGCGCGGGGGAGGTGTTGGCGTATCCATTGATCCAGAACGCCTCCATCGCGCGATCGACGACGGTGTCGTCCTCGAAGGTGCGCGGTCTACCCATGACATGAACGATAAGCGTTCTGGACCTGTAGGTCAAGAACTGGGTGCGACGATCCGGGCGGAGGCCGCGCACACCAGGATCAGCACGAGCGGGAAGATCAGCGCCGCGGTCAGCGAACCCAGGTCCGCGAGCCAGCCGATCACCGACGGACCGGCCAGGAAACCGAGATAGCCCAGGCCGAAGACCCGAGACATATCCGTCGCGGCCGACCGGGTGCCGAGATTGCCCGCGGCACTGAAGATCTGCGGCACGCCACCGGCGAGGCCGATCCCCAGCAGGGCCCAGCCAAGCAGGGTTGGAACCAGCCAGATCGACGAGACTACGAGCGCCAATCCGACGGCTGCGAGCACCGCGCCCCAGCGCACCACCGCCACGCGACCGAATCGTGCGCTGACCCGGTCGGCGGTGAATCGGCCCGCGGTCATCGTCGTGGAGAACGCGCCGAAGGCCAGGGCGGCGGTGGCATCGCTGACGCCCAGATGATCGCGCGCTTGCAGGGCGCTCCAGTCGTTGGCCACGCCCTCGGTCAGCAGGAAGCCGAAGGCGATGGCGGCCAGGGCGAGCACCCGCAGTGACGCGGACCGTCGCACTCCCGGCGGCTCGGCGGAGTCCTCGATGGATGTTGTTGCGCCGGAATCGGATTCGCCGCGCGGCAGCAGTCTCGGGATGCACAGCGCCAGCATGAGCAGCCCGATTGCGCCGGCGGCGGTCATGGTGATGCGAATATCCCAGCCGCGATGCATCGTCGCCGCGCCGACCAGCGATCCGGCCAGTCCGCCACAGGAGAACATCGCGTGGAACGCCGACATGATCGGCCGTGGATAGGCTCGCTCGACCTGTACCGCCTGCGCGTTCATCGAGACGTCCAGTGCGCCGTTGCCGGTGCCGAACAGCAGCAGCGCGACCGCCAGCGTCAGCGGGCCGGTCGCGAAGGCGGGGCCGAGCACCGCGAGCGATATCCACGTCCCGGCGACGGCCACCAGTGTTCGGCTGCCGAACCGGTCGGCCAGCGGTCCGGCGGCCTGCATTCCGGCGATGCCGCCGAGTGCCACCAGCAGGATCAGCAATCCCAGCGTGCTCTTGGATACTTCGGTGCGCTGGGTGATCACCGGAATGTGCACCACCCACATGGAACACAGGAATCCGTTCAGGCCGAACACTCCGAATACGGCGGCCCGCGAGATCCGGACCCGGGGAATCAGTGTCGAAGCGCCCATCGCAACAACTGTATTGGTCACCGCGGAGGGATGTCCGGCTCTACCGGGCGGATGGTTACTGTTTGACCGTGACTACTGCGCAGGATTATCCGGTGCTCTGGCCGGTACCGACCCGGTGGGCGGACAACGACCACTACGGTCACGTCAACAATGTGACGTACTACTCGTACTTCGACACCGCGGTGAACGCCTGGCTGATGCACGCCACCGGCACAGACATCCGCGACCTGCCCGCCATCGGGGTGGTCGCGCGGACCTCCTGCGATTTCCACGGATCCCTCAGCTTCCCCGACCAGTTGCGCGTCGGCCTGCGCGTCGGCCGCCTCGGCCGTTCCAGCATCACCTACGAACTGGCCATCTTCCGCGAGGCCGGTGATGCTCTGGAACTCGCCGCGACCGGCGGTTTCGTGCACGTCTACGTCGACAACGAGACCCGCAAGTCGGTCGAGATCCCGGCCGTCATCCGAGAAGCCGCCACCGCACTGGTCGTTGAACCGAAAACCGTTTGAGGCCACTCCCACAGTGCCGCATTCCGTCCCCGGCCCCCGCAACGGCTCCTTCGCGTGAGCTGTCGCCACGCTGCCTGTCAGCCGACAACGACACATCCTTGACCGTTGACCGTTGACCGTTGACCGTTGCTTGTTGCTTGTTGCTTGTTGCTTGTTGCTTGTTGCTTGTTGACCGTGAGGTGCGTGCTCTACCGGCCCCGCACGGAGCGAGCCTTCGAGCGACCGTTCGCGGCCGGCTCGCCGATGAGCACTCGAAGCGCATGGGCGAAGCCCGAGTCTCGAGTGGTCATCGGCGAGCCTTGGGGGCCGCGAACACGCCGGAGCGAAGCGGAGGCAATCGAACACAGCGCATGGGCGAAGCCCGAGTCTCGAGTGCTCAGCGGCGAGCCTTGGGGGCCGCGAACACGCCGAAGCGAAGCGGAGGCCAAAGATACAGTCAGATCCGGCCCAATAAGGTCAGCGGATCTTCCAGCAGTGATGCGACCGTCGCCAGGAAACGTGCGCCGAGTTCGCCGTCGATCATTCGGTGGTCGAAGCTCAGGCCCAGGGTGGTGACCCAGCGGACAGCGAGTTCGTCGCGGTAGACCCACGGTTGTTTGCGGATCGAACCCAGGCACAGGATCGCGCCCTCGCCCGGATTGACCAGCGGCACACCGACATCCACGCCGAAGACGCCCACATTGCTGATGGTGAAGGTGCCGCCGCGCAGATCCGCGGGCGTGGCCGAACCGGCGCGGGAGATGTCGGCGAGCCAGCCGATCTCCCGGCACAGCTCGCGCAGGCTCAGAGTGTGCGCGTCCTTGACGTTCGGCACCAGCAGCCCGCGTTCGGTGGCCACCGCGATCCCGAGGTGCACATAGTGCTTGGTGACGATCTCGTGGTTCTCCTCGTCCCAGAACGAGTTGACGCCCGGGAATTCGGCCATCGCCACCAGCGTCGCCTTGGCCACCAGCGCGAGCGGGGTGAGCGTCAGGCCCATGAACGAATCGGTCGTGCGCAGATGGTCGAGCAGTTCCATCGAAGCGGTGAAATCCGTCGTGACGAACGCGCTGGCCTGCGGAATCGTCCGGGCGCTCGCGAGCATGGCGGCGGCGGTGCGTTTGCGCACCCCGGTCACCGGGACGCGGGTCTCGCCGGAGCTCGGGGTCGGCCGGATGACGCCGCCGTCCGGGCGCATCGTGGGCACCGTGGGCATGCTGGGGCGCGGAGCATTGGGCAGCGCCTCGTCCTCGGGGCGCACTCGATTCACCGGCGCGGACACCGGCACCGCGTGCCGCACATCCTCCACGGTGACCGCCCCGCCCGGTCCGGAACCGGCGACGAAGGCCAGATTGATGCCGAGTTCGCGGGCCAGCGCGCGAGCGCCCGGTGTGGCCGCGGGGCGATCCGGATACGCCGGTGCGGGCAGCTGCTGCGTGATATCCGGTGAATCCTGAACTGTCACATCGGGATTCGACCGCTTCCGGGTGCGACGCGAGGTCGTCTCCTCGTTCGGTCCGTAGCCGACCAGCACCGACCGACGCTCACTCGGCGCGGCCGCCCCGCGATCGCTGCGCACCCGGATCAGCGGCGCGCCCACCGCCACCGTGTCGCCCGGCGCGGCCAGCAGTTCGGTGACCTGACCGGAGAACGGACACGGCAGCACCACCTGCGCCTTGGCCGTCTCGACCTCGGCGATGGTCTGATTCAACTCGACCGGATCGCCCACCGACACCGCCCAGGAGACCAGTTCCGCCTCGGTCAACCCCTCGCCCAGATCGGGCAGCCGGAACTCGAGCACCCGCGCGTCGTCGGTGTCGTTCGGTAGGGGATCCTCCGCGCTCGCGCGGGTGGTCTCCTCCGGGCTCCGGCCGGTCGGCCGTGGGTCGTGTGTGGCAGCGTCGTCCAACGGGCACCTCTGTTCGAACGGGCGGATCAGGCGGCAAGCGTTCGGTCGACCGCGTCCAGGATGCGATCGGGGTCGGGCAGGTGGTGCCGTTCGAGCTTAGCCGGGGGATACGGGATGTCGAAGCCTCCGACGCGCAGAATCGGTGCTTCTAGCTGGTAGAAACAGCGTTCGGCGATGCGTGCGGCGATCTCCGCGCCCAGTCCGGCGAAGACCGGCGCTTCGTGCGTGATGATCAGCCGTCCGGTGCGCAACACCGAATCCTCGATCGTGTCGAAGTCGATCGGGGAGAGGCTGCGCAGATCGACGACCTCGAGTGAACGCCCCTCCCCGGCGGCGATCTCGGCGGCCGCCAGCGCGGTGCGGACCATACCGCCGTAGGCGACGACCGTCGCATCCGAACCCGCGCGGCGGATACGGGCCCGCTCCAGCGGATACGGGTCCCGGTCCAGGGCGGCGAAGTCGACCTCGGCTTTGTCCCAGTAGCGGCGTTTGGGTTCGAGGAAGATCACCGGATCGTCCAGCGAAACGGCCTGGCGGATCATCAGATAGGCGTCGGCCGGGGTACTCGGCGAGACCACGCGCAGGCCCGCGGTGTGCGCGAAGTACGCCTCTGGCGATTCGGAATGATGCTCCACCGAACCGATCCCGCCGCCGAACGGGATGCGAATCGTGATGGGCGCGAGGACTTTTCCCGCCGTCCGGTAGTGGATCTTGGCGACCTGGGAGACGATCTGGTCGAAGGCCGGATAGACGAATCCGTCGAACTGGATCTCGCACACCGGCCGATAGCCGCGCAGTGCCATGCCGAAAGCCGTTCCGACGATGCCGGATTCGGCCAGCGGCGTATCGATGACCCGGTTGTCGCCGAAATCCTTCTGCAGGGTGTCGGTGACCCGGAAGACGCCGCCGAGACGGCCGATGTCCTCGCCCATCAGCACGACCTTGGGGTCGTCCTCGAGGGCCCGGCGCAGCCCGAGATTGAGTGCCGCCGCGAAGGTGCTGGTCATGGCCGTACTCCTTCCAGATACGCGGTGTACTCCCGGCGTTCCCGCTCCACCAGTGAATGCGGGGTGGCATAGACGTGTTCGAACAGCTCGGTCGGTTCGGGATCGGGCATGTCGATGGTCGCGGTGCGCAGCCGAGCGCCGACCTCGTCCGAGCGTTCTCGTACCTGTTGTTCGAAATCGCTGTCCCACAAGGCTTCTCGTTCGAGCAACCGGCGGATTCGGTCGATCGGATCGCGGCGCTGCCACAACTCGGTCTCGGCGGCCGAGCGGTAGCGGGTCGGATCGTCGGCGGTGGTGTGCGGGCCCATCCGATAGGTGATCGCCTCGATGAACGACGGGCCCCCGCCCGCGCGGGCCCGCGCCACGGCCTGCCTGGCCACGGCCAGAACCGCCAGGACATCGTTGCCGTCGACCTGGATGCCCGGTATGCCGTAACCGTAGGCCCGCCGCGCGATCGGGGTCGCGCTCTGGACCCGCACCGGTTCGCTGATTGCCCAGTGGTTGTTCTGGCAGAAGAACACCACCGGCGCACTCCAGGAGGACGCGAAGCCCAGCGCCTCGGCGATATCGCCCTGACTGGTCGCGCCGTCGCCGAAATAGGTGATCACCGCGATCTCCGCGCCGTCCAGATGGGCGGCATAGGCGTAGCCGGTGGCGTGCAATCCCTGCGAGCCGACCACGATGGCCGGATTGGTCATGTTGATCTGCGCGGGATCCCAGCACGAATGCGCCACGCCACGCCACAGACGGGTGATCTGCGCCGGATCGACGCCGCGGCAATAGGCCACGCCCGCCTCGCGGTAACTGCAGAACACGTAGTCGTCGGGGTGCAGGGCGTGCGCGGAACCGATCTGCGACGCCTCCTGCCCCAGCAGCGGCGGCCACAGGCCCAGCTGGCCCTGGCGTTGTAGTGCGGTCGCCTCGGTATCGATGCGACGGGCGACGACCATGTCGAGATAGAGCTGCCGTAATCGAGTCGGGCCGATGTCGGCGACCAGGGCCGCGTGCTCGCGATCGAGGACGCGGCGGCCGTCGGGCTGGACCAATTGCACGGGGTAGGCGATCTTCTCCGGCGGGCTCGCCGTGGCGGTGACGATGCCGGTCGAGATGGCGTTCGCGGTGATCGCGTCAGTGGCGATCGCGCTGGTGGGGATCGTGTCGGTTGCGGTGTCACGAGCGGTGGGCGTGGCCCGGGTCGCGGGCGATGCCGTGGAGGTGGTGGGCATGAGTGCCGCCTTCCTGAAACGTAGCCACTCCGGTACGTTTGCCTGCCTGGCATGTCGCCGGTCCGGGATCTCCGGGCCGTGCGAGGAAGCGATGTGCTCTACATCACAGCATCCACGATTGGGCGACTTGCGCAAGTAGCGACATGCGAACTGCGCAGAATGCGTGATCTTTGGCCGCGAAATGCTGTCATACTGCGTTACATGTCCAGTGCAGAACCCGCCGGAGCCGTCGTCGACGCGACCGATGCCAGGCTGTTGCTCGAACTGGTCGCGAATCCCCGGGCGACGGGTGTCGAACTCGCCACGCGGCTGGGGTTGTCGCGCAATACCGTGCAGGCCCGACTCGCGCGCTGGGAGGCGGCCGGTGTGCTCGCGGGATTCGATCGCCGCATCGATCCGCGTGCCCTGGGCTATCAGCTCGCCGCGTTCGTGGCGGTGGTGGTGGATCAGCATCAACTCGACGCGGTCGTCGCCGAACTGGCCGAGGTTCCCGAGGTCACCGAGGTCTGCGGGATGACCGGCCTGACCGATCTCACCGTCCGCGTCGTCGCCCGCGACGCCGACGACCTCTATCGCATCGCGGGCCGCATCCTGAAGATCCCCGGCGTCGAACGCACCAATATGGCCCTGGTCATGCAGCAACTCGTCGGGCCCCGCACCGCGCCCCTCCTGCGACGTCTCTCCCGCGCCGACGGCTCCAGCCGGCAGGACGCCACCCGGGCCGCCACCCGTCCGTCCCGTTGAATGCCCTGGGTCGCCCGGGATCGCGGACGCGACGTTCTGCTCTGATCGATGAGCGGGGTTTCATCGTTCGAGGGTCCGGCGCACATATTCGCCGAGCTCGTTCGATGCACTGCGGCAGGCCTCGGAATCGCTGGAAGGTGCGTCGGGAACACACGTCGGCCGTCACCTTCGGGCATCGCGAAGTGGGTGCTCGAGTGATCCCTGCGGTCCCAGTCCGGTGATCGCGCCGACGGTCCCGTCCTGGCTGGTGATCGTCGCAGAGTGCCCATCGTGTCGGGCCTGGCCGCTTCGAGATCCCGCTCGCCCATCGAGTTCACCTATCGCGGGAGATGGGCGGGGTTAGGGTGCGGACATGGATGTTTCGGGCAAGGTGGCGATCGTTACGGGGGCCGGGGCGGGGATCGGGGCGGCGCTGGCGCGGGCGCTGGTGGGGGCCGGGGCGAGCGTGGTGCTGGCGGATCTGGACGAGGCGGTGGCGGGGGTGGCCGCGGAGTTGGGGGAGCGTGCGGTGTCGATGGTCGGGAATGTCGCCGATTCGGCGGTGATCCGGGGGTTGGTGGCGCGGGCCGAGGGGGAATTCGGCCCGGTGGATCTGTATTTCGCGAATGCGGGGATCTTCGGCGCGCGGGGGCTGGACGGCAGTGACGAGCAGTGGTCCGCCGCAATGGAAGTCAATGTGATGGCGCATGTGCGGGCCGCCCAGATCTTGATTCCGGCATGGACACAGCGAGGTAGTGGTTATTTCGTCGCCACCGCCTCGGCGGCCGGACTGCTCACCCAGATCGGGTCCGCGCCGTACGCGGTCAGCAAGCACGCGGCCGTCGGGTTCGCGGAGTGGCTCAGTATCACCTTCGGGGACAAGGGAATTCGAGTCAGTTGTGTATGCCCGATGGGGGTGGACACCGATCTGCTGCGTGCGGGGAACGACAATTTCACCGAGGCCGCGGCGAACGAGCAGGCGATCCGCGCGGTCGTTTCCGCCGGTGAGGTGCTCACCCCGGAACAGGTGGCGCGCGAGGTGCTGTCCGGTATCGCCGGCGAGCGATTCCTGATCCTGCCGCACGCCCAGGTGCTCGAGATGTACCGGCACAAGAGCGCCGACTACGACCGCTGGCTGTCCGGGATGCGGCGATATCAGGCCACGTTGGCCGAGTGAGTAACCTGGGCGCCCGACCGAATTCGGTCCACTTTCGAACGATTGGCCGCTGACTGGACCGATCGCGCCCGGAACGATGTCGGAATGGCATCCACCGCACCGCAGACCAGTGATCCCGCCCCGCGGTCCGGTCGATCCGCCGCGCAATCCAGTACGTCTGCCGGGCCAGGCCCGGACGCCGACGACACCGGAATCGCGGACGGCGGCCAACGGCAGGAACGGCATGCCGCCGACCCGTTGATCGCACGGGGTGCCGCCGGCTCGCGGGATGGCGTCCTCGTGTCGGGTGAGGCGATTGCGGTCGACGAGGATCCTGAGGCCGACTCCGCGTTCGGCGGTGATCGCCAGGTGACGGACGTGTCCTCGGGCAGTGTGGTCGCGGGGGAGGGCGTTGATGGTTCGTGTGATGACGTCGCGATGCCGGGTGAGGCGGTCGCGGTAGAGGAGTACGCCGGCGCTGTGGGTGCGTTGGGTGGTGATCATCGGGCGACAGACCCGTCCTCGGGCAGAGTGGTTGCGCCGGACGACGTTGATATGTCCGATGATGTGGACGCCCGGGACCAAGGCCGCATTGCCGACGGCTCGGATGGTGCGTTGCCACCGGACCGCATCGATGATCCGGGGATCTGGCAGCCGGTCAGCGCCGGGATCGTGGCCGCGTTGGTGGGTTTCACCAGCACGTTCGCGGTGGTGCTCGCGGGGCTGACCAAGGTGGGGGCCACGCCTGCGCAGGCGGCGTCCGGACTGCTGGCGATCTGTCTGACGCAGGCGCTGGGGATGCTGATGCTGAGTCGCCGGTATCGGATGCCGATCGCGCTGGCCTGGTCGACGCCCGGCGCGGCGCTGCTGGCGGGGACCGGTGCGGTGTCCGGTGGCTGGCCCGCGGCGGTGGGCGCGTTCGCGGTGGCGGGTGTGCTGATCGTGCTGACCGGATTCTGGCAGCGGCTGGGCCGGTTGATCGCGGCCATTCCCGCCGAGATCGCCCAGGCGATGCTCGCCGGTGTGCTGATGCCGCTGTGTCTGGCCCCGGTGCGCGCGTTGACGACCAGTCCGGCGATCGTGGTCCCGGTGATCGCGGTCTGGCTGGTGTTGCAGCGGTTCGCCCCGCGCTGGGCCGTGCTCGCGGCATTCGCGGCCGCCGCGATCGGCGCCGGTATCGATATCGCGGTCGAACATCGGCGCCTGGATCTCGCCGCGATGGTGCCGAGGGTGGAATTGACTGTGCCGCATTGGAGTTGGCCAGCCGTGATCGGCATCGCCATACCGCTGTACATCGTGACGATGGCCGCGCAGAACATCCCGGGCGTGGCCATCATGGAGTCCTACGGTTTCCGGGTGCCGTGGCGGTCGGCGATGGCCGTCACCGGAATCGGCACCGTGATCGGCGCACCGGCGGGGGCACACGCGATCAATCTGGCCGCGATCAGCGCGGCACTGTCGGCCGCGCCGTCCGCGCATCCGAATCCGCGGCGGCGCTGGATCGCGGTGTTCACCGTCGGCTGCTCCTATCTGGTGCTGACGCTCGTCTCGGGCGCGCTGGTCGTGTTGGCCGCCGCCGCACCGAAGGGCGTGCTGGAAACCGTTGCGGGACTTGCTCTCATCGCAACGCTCGCCACCGCCCTGACCGCGGCCCTGAGCTCGGCCGAGCATCGGATCGCGGGTGCGGCGACCTTCCTGGTGGCGGCATCGGGTTTCGCGGTGTTCGGCATCGGCGCGGCCTTCTGGGCGCTGGTGGCCGGGTTGCTGGTGCGCTGGGTGCTCTCGGTGCGCCGCGCGGGCGATTCGCCACGCCGACCCACCGGGGAACGTCCTGCCGTAGGGTGAGAGGCATTCGCGTCCCGGGGGTACAGATGTGAAAGAGGAGTCGGTTTGGCCTCGGTATTGATTTCGGCGGATGGCCTTCGGAAACAGCTGGGTGACAGCATGTTTCACACGCATCTGCTCGATGTGCGCTGGGCGCTCGGCGACCCGGACGGGCCGCAGCACTATCTGGACGGCCACATCCCCGGCGCGGTGTTCGTGGATCTCGAGACCGAATTGGCCGCGCCGTCCTCTCCGGCGCGCGGCCGTCACCCGCTGCCCGATATCGCGCATCTGCAGAAATGCGCCCGCAGCTGGGGTCTGCGCACGGGTGAGCCGGTCGTCGTCTACGACGCCACCGGCGGTATGGCCGCCGCGCGCGCCTGGTGGCTGCTGCGCTGGGCGGGTGTGGACGATGTGCGGATCCTCGACGGCGGACTCCCGGCGTGGGAGCGGTCCGGCGGCGAACTCGCCACCGGCAGCGAATCCGATCCCGCGCCAGGCGATGTCGTGCTGACCGCGGGAAATCTGCCGATCACCGATGCCGACGGCGCGGCGGCCTGGGACGGTCCGCTGCTCGATGCCCGCGCGGGCGAGCGGTACCGCGGCGAGGTGGAACCGGTCGATCCGCGCGCCGGGCACATCCCCGGCGCGGTGAGCGCCCCGACCGCCGAGAACCTCACTTCCGAAGGCACTTTCAAGAGCCGCGAGCAGCTGCGTGCCCGGTTCGCCGAATTCGGCGACGGCCCGGTCGCGGTCTACTGCGGTTCCGGTATCACCGCCGCGCACCAGATCGCCGCCCTCGCGGCGGCAGGTATAGCGGCCACCCTCTACCCGGGGTCGTGGTCCGAGTGGTCCAACGATCCCGAACGCCCCGTCGCCACCGACTGATCGAACGACATCACCCTGATCGCAGCCCCGCCAGGGTCGGCTGTGGTCCGCACCGCCGATCGCCTTCGGGCCCGATTCGGTGTGATCGAGTGGAGCGAGATGCGGTGGCATCGAACCTCCTTCGGCTGAGCTGGATTTCGTCCGATTCGGCTATGGGTTTGCCGCGGTATCTCCCTACGTCTGCTGTGACGCGTCCGGAGGATGCGCATCACGGGCAGTCGCGGGCTATGCGGGACAGGGTGTCTCGGTCCGGGGCGGTGATGGGAAGGGTGTATCGGGCTGCGGCGGTGAGGTAGCGGCCCGCGTAGTAGCAGCGGTAGGCAGGGGCGGGCGGCAGCCAGTCGGCGGGGGTGCGGTCGCCCTTGTCCTGGTTGGTGCGGCCGTCCACGGCGAGCAGGTTGAATTCGATATCGTTGGCGAAGCGGATGCGTTGCGGCAGTGGCCATTCCGAGGCACCCATATCCCAGGCGGCGGCCAGTGGATAGATGTGGTCGATCTGCACAGCGCGGGCGCGGGATCTGTCGAAGGCGATATCTCTGCCCGTATAGGGATCGTGCAGGGTGCCCGCGGCGACCACGCATTTCTCGCTGCTCGCGCGGAACCGCACGGCGCTGAGCTGCTTGCCGAGCACGCTGTTGCGCGAATCGCAGCCGCCGGACCCATCGGCCCAGGCCGGACCGAATACGCAACCCTGCCCGGCCCCGCAGCCACGCTCATACCCGCCCGGGTGCGGCCGCCGCGGCAGCACCCGCACCACGGCCAGCAGCCGTTCGAGCTGAGCCCGCGTGGGACTGCCCGGCGCGGGCGACGACCCGTTGAACAGACCCGGCCCCACCAGCACCGCAACAGCTATCAGCACCGCGACGACCGGCGCCGCCAGTGCCCACCCCCATCCGCCCCTGTTCGAATGCACGGAACGACTTCTACACGGAGGCACCGACAGAATTCGGGGAGGCGGGCGTGAGCGGCGGATCGGCGGTGGTCGATACGGTCGTCTGCGCTGGGAGGAGTGGGAGAGGTCGAGTGTCGTCGTGGTCGATCGCCGATGAGCTACAGCGGACCGATATTCGGCTGCTCGGTGGTCGCGGCTCGAGGGCTGACCCGAGGTGGAGGGGACCGGCACACGCCACGAACGACGGAAATGCGTTCTGTAAGGAGTGAAATGCTGCTTATTACGATGACGGCTCGATGGAGATAGAGCTCTAGCCAGTGGCGGGCCGGTATGCACGACGACGTGACGGATTCGCCGAGATTACTTTCACCGAGATTACTTACGACTTCGTGGAACTGAGCAACTCTAGGCGGAGAAACCTTGCGGCCGTATGTAGATGATGTGCGAGGCGACGAAGACGAGGACGCGAGCGCGGAGGTCGGCGCGGCGTGAATTCGGCGTGTCTGATGGCCGTCGAAATATAGGGACCGGAATTGCACTGGTAGGCAGGGCTATTCGGAAGAATCGATCTTTTCGGCGGGGGCGTCCGGTAGTGTGCTCCTGATCACAATGATTTCGTGACAACGTTATTCGCTGGTTACGATCCTGCGTGCGCACGTGACTTGTGGTCACGGGGGGCTGTTGTTTCCGCAAACTGATGAGGTGGGTGTTCACGTGGCAGGTCGGCATCGAAAGTTCGGCACGGCGGCACGGCGGGTGATGTTGCCCGCGGTGGGGGCGATCCCGCTCGCGCTGGTTGTCGGCTGCTCCAGCACGACCCACCAGGCGGGTCAATCATCCACTGCCGCATCGGCATCCACCACCGAGACCGCGCCGACCCAGGAGTCGACCCAGCCCACCGCGCCCGGTACGGCGGTCACGCCTCCGTCGAGTCACGAGCAGGAGCCGTCGGTGGGGCCCTCGGGCACACCGCAGCCCGGCGTGACTCCGTCGGGTGTGGAAAGCCTGTACAACCCGCACACCACGTTGCAGCCGGGTGTCACCCCCGAGGCCGGCCCGCAACCCGGCGTGACCCCGGCGCCCGAGGCGGCCCCGGATTACGTTGTCCCGCCGAACTTCCGGCCCATCCCGCAGGACGAGTACGAAACGGCCCCGGCCGTCAACTGGACCGAGTTGCACGCGCCCACCGCCGTCAAGCCGGTCAAGCCGATCGCACCGCCGCCGCGGACGCTGCGCCTGGGCAACTTCACCTCCCCGGTCCCGGCCGCGGTACCCAATGACGTACTGAACAACGTCAACGTGACCGCCGCACAGGCCGAGGCCAACCTCTCCACGAGCCTGAACTCGGTGGGCATCAACCCCAGCCGCTCGGACAAGGTCGCCGCGGGTGCGTTGGCCGGTGCCGCTCTGGGCGCCACGGTGGCCGGAGTTCCCGCCGCGGTGGCTGGTGGCGTGGTGGGCGGCGTGGTCGGTGGGGCCATCGGTACTGCGGGGGGCGCGACATTGGCTGTTCCATCCCTGGGTACCTCGGTCCCG
Organism: Nocardia miyunensis NBRC 108239; assembly: GCF_001613065.1. Taxonomy (GTDB): domain Bacteria; phylum Actinomycetota; class Actinomycetes; order Mycobacteriales; family Mycobacteriaceae; genus Nocardia; species Nocardia miyunensis. The sequence goes on along the minus strand of NZ_BDBQ01000094.1, from coordinate 13,799 downwards.
ATCGGGACCATCGGCGGAGCAGCGATCGGTGCTGCCGTCGGAGCTGCGGTTGTGGGCGTTCCCGCCGCCGTGGTCGGTGGTGCGATTGGCGGCGTCGCCGGCGCCGCCATCGGCAGCGCGGTCTGACCGGAGCTGACACCCGAGTTCGAAACTCCTGTGCCGCAGGACCATTCGGTCCTGCGTCATGCCCGTCCGGATGCGGCAGGCTCTCGGTCTCGGGAGAATGGGGCCATGTCGACCATCTCGCAGCTCAACGTCTGGGCCGGGAACGGTATTACCGCGGGTACCGGGCGCGGATCTGTCGCGTCGAGCGGGAATACGAATGGACCAGAACGCCGAGGTAGACCACGAGTCACCTGGCCCGGTCGGCACAGCACGACGAGTTGTCGGTGCGGCCTGGTTGGATGGTTGGATGCTGCACGGATTGTGGACACCCGGGTCGGGGCTGGTGCTGTGGCGCCATCCTGAGGCCGATGCGGTGTCCGCGATCGATTCGGTGAGCTTGCCCGATCCGCTGGGTGGGGTGATGCAGTCCGCGCGGTTCCGGCACCGGGCTCATGTGCTGGTCACGGGGGCGGAAGGGCCGCAGGAGACGGCGGTGCGCGGGCATGCGCTCGCGCCGCCGATGGCCGCGCGGGTGCTGCTGCAGCGGTTGCCGCCCGCCGTGGTGGCGGGTGATCTGCGGTTTCTCGCGCATGTCGCGCGTGGTGTGGAACGTTGGGTGCGAGCGGGGCGGATCGTGCCGGAGGTTCGGCGCGACGACGGTGAGTGGTGGGTGCGCTGGCGGCTGGTCGGCGGGCAGCGGCAGCGGGCCTGGCTGGCCGAACTGGCCGCGGCGATGCCGCCCGCGCTGCGGGTGGCCGGGCGTCCGGCCACGCTGCTGGAGGATCTCGCGGCCGAGCTGACCGATCCGATCACCCGCCTGCACCTGGACGCGACGGTGATCGGCTCGCACGGACGCCCCGGCCACCCGCTGCTGACCGCGCTGATCGCCGACGCGCCGCTCGATTCCGGCTCACACCGGGTGGCCGACGTGCTCGACCAGTGGCGGACCAGCCTCACCACCGGCGAACCGGAACTGGTGTTGCGCCTGCTCGAACCGGACGACGATCCCCAGCAGGATGCGGAGACCGTCGACGCACTGTGGCGGCTCGAAGTCTGCCTCCGCATGGAAGGTGAAGCGCCGCAACCAGTTCCGATCCTCGGTGATCCCGCGCTGGTGCGGCTGGCGGGTGAGCGGGTGACCGCGGCGGTCCAGGCGTATCCGATGTTGCGGGAGCTGCCGCGGGATCCGCGCGGGATGGATTTCCTGCTGCCGACCCAGGTCGTGCAGGATCTGGTGGCTCACGGCGCGCACGAATTGCGTTCCGCGGGAGTGCATCTGCTGCTGCCGCGCGCCTGGCGGATCGCCGCTCCGAGCATGCGCCTGCGAGTGCAGAGTCCCGCGGCGACCGAAACCGAGGTCGGCCTGAGCGGATTGGTCGCCTACCGCTGGGAGCTGGCCCTCGGCGATATCGTGCTCACCCCGGGCGAGATGTCCCGGCTGGTGAAATCGAAATCCGATCTGGTGCGACTGCGCGGCAAGTGGGTGCAGGCCGACCATCGGATGCTCGCCGCCGCGGCGATGTATCTGGACGGCCGCACCGACGAACAGATCGGATCGCTGACCGCGCTGCTGGCCGAGATCGCCGCCTCCGAGGTCCGGAACGTGCCGATCGAGGACGTCACCGCGAACGGCTGGGTGGCCGAATTGTTCTCCGCCGCCCGCTCGGCGGATCCGGTCGAGCCGCCCTCGGGGCTGAAGGCGCAGCTGCGGCCCTATCAGCTGCGCGGCCTGTCCTGGCTGGCGACGATGAACCGGCTCGGTTGCGGGGCGATCCTCGCCGACGACATGGGTTTGGGTAAGACGCTACAGGTCCTGGCCCTGCTGGTGCACGAAAGGGAAAGTGCCGCAGCAGGTTCCGTGCCTGATCCCACGCTACTGGTATGCCCGATGTCGGTGGTCGGCAACTGGCAGCGCGAAGCGGAGCGCTTCGCCCCGGACCTGCGGGTTCTGGTGCACCACGGGGCAGCGCGCCGCTCGGGTGCGGAACTCGATGCGGCCGTTGCCGATTCGGACCTGGTCATCACCACCTACGCGCTGCTCGATCGCGATCTCGGCGAGTTGAAGCGGCAGGCATGGCGGCGGATCACGCTGGACGAGGCGCAGCACATCAAGAATGCGAACACCCGTCAGGCGCGGGCCGCGCGTGCCCTGCCTGCCCCACATCGCCTGGCGCTGACCGGAACTCCGGTGGAGAACCGGCTCGAGGAGCTGCGTTCGATCCTCGATTTCGCGGCGCCGTCGTTGCTGGGCAAGGCATCCCAGTTCCACGCGAGGTTCGCGATCCCCATCGAGCGTGAGCACGACGAGAACGCGATCACCCGATTGCGCACGGTCACAGCGCCTTTCGTGCTGCGGCGGGTCAAGACCGACCCGGCTGTCATCTCCGATCTGCCCGAGAAGATCGAGATGACGGTGCGCGCCAACCTTACCGTGGAACAGGCCGCGCTGTATCAGGCCGTGGTGGACGATATGGTGGCGAAACTGAAGGATGCCAAGGGGATGTCGCGTCGCGGCGCGGTGCTCGGCGCGCTGACCAGGCTCAAACAGGTGTGCAATCATCCCGCCCATTTCCTGGGCGACGGTTCGGGTGTGCTGCGCCGCGGCCGTCATCGGTCCGGCAAGCTGGGCCTGGTCGAGGACGTTCTCGAATCCGTGCTGGCCGACGGCGAGAAGGCATTGCTGTTCACGCAGTTTCGTGAGTTCGGCGACCTGATCGGCCCGTATCTGAACGAGCGGTTCGGCACGCAGATTCCGTTCCTGCACGGCGGTGTGCCCAAGAAGCGGCGAGATGCGATGGTCGAGCGGTTCCAGGACGAGGACGGGCCGCCGCTGATGCTGTTGTCGCTCAAGGCCGGTGGCACCGGTCTCAATCTCACCGCCGCCAATCACGTTGTGCACCTGGATCGCTGGTGGAATCCGGCGGTGGAGAACCAGGCCACCGACCGGGCCTTCCGGATCGGCCAGCGGCGGGACGTGCAGGTGCGCAAGCTGGTCTGCGTGGACACCATCGAGGAGCGCATCGACGATATGATCAGCGGCAAGCGGGAATTGGCGGATCTGACCGTCGGCGCGGGCGAGAACTGGATCACCGAACTGAGTACCGAGGAGATCGGCGCGCTGTTCGCCCTGGGTTCCGAGGCGGTCGGCGAATGAGCTGCGACGGCGCTGGGGAGGTCCGGGGATGAGTCCGTTCGTCGACTACGAACGATACGGTAAGCGCCTGCCGGTGCGGGGTGGTGTCGAATCACGCAGTCGCAGAGGATCGTTCGCGCGCACCTGGTGGGGTAGGTCGTTCATCGAGGCGGTAGAGCAGGTCGCCGACGCCGGTCGGCTGACTCGCGGGCGCACCTACGCGCGAGCCGGCCAGGTGGTGAACTACCACATCGAACCCGGTGCGGTGGCCGCGGAGGTGCAGGGCAGTCAGCCGCGCCCGTTCTCCGCCGCGCTGACCCTGCGCACGCTGCGCGACGAACGTCTCGACGAGCTGATCGATCTGGTCCGCGCGACACCCGGCATGCTCGCCCAGCTGGCCTCGGGTGCGCTGCCGAAGGAACTGGGCCCGCTGCTGCTGCCCACCACCGCCGCCGAACTCGATTTCGCCTGCAGTTGTCCGGACGACGGCTGGCCCTGCAAACATGTGGCGGCGGTCTGCTACATCATCGCCGAACGCCTGGACGAGGAGCCCTCGGTCATGCTCACCCTGCGTGGCCTGGATCTGGACACCCTCATCGGCGGCGTCCAGAACGACAGCGGCCCAACGGTTTCCGATGACCTGTACGGTGAGAACATTACCCTCCCCAGCCTTCCCGAGCCCGAATTCCGCCCCGTCGTGGACGATTTGGATCCGATTCCCCTCCGACAGGCGCTGCGCATGACCGCCGAGGACGAACCCACCGCCGAATCGGGCCTGCGCGATCTCAACATCCTCTACGGCACATTGGACCGCTGAGCGATCCGCACATCATCCATAGCTGCCCAGCGAAACAGCCACCAAGCGCGCGGGCCCATACCGCTGATGCCGCGAGCGATCACCTCCCAGCGCTGCGCAGACCCCGTGGTGGGCGTATTTCAGCAGATGGGATGTGGTCGGATGCGCTGTGCCTCGGCGAATCCGCTGACTAGGGTGGAGGGATGTCCGATGCCGATCCGGTCGATGACCTCGGGACGCCGGTGCCGATCGCCCGTCCGGTGGGTCGTGTCGTATCGCTGGTCCCGTCGCTGACCGAGGCGATCGCGCTGAGTTGCCCGGGAATGCTCGTGGCCGCGACCGAATGGTGCACTCATCCGCGGGAGCTGACGGTGGAACGGGTGCGGGGTACCAAGAATCCGAATGTGCGGCGGATCGTGGAACTGGCGCCGGATCTGGTGATCTGCAATCAGGAGGAGAATCGCCGCATCGATGTCGACCGGCTGCGGAATGCGGGAATCACGGTGTGGGTCACCAGGATTCGCACGGTCGACGAGGCTTTCGAGTCGATGATCCGGCTCTTCACCGTGGCGCTCGGCGTCGACCGCCCGAACTGGCTGGCCGAGGCCGAATCCGTCTGGGCCGCACCACCTCCGGAACCGGCGCGCAACGCCGTGATCCCGATCTGGCGTAACCCGTGGATGGTGGTCGGCCGCGACACCTTCACCGGCGACCTGGCCCGCCGGCTCGGCTTACGCCTGGTACACGCCGACCTCCCGGACCGCTACCCCAAGGTGTCCCCTACAGACCTGATATCCGGCGTAGACCTGGCCGTCCTTCCCGACGAACCCTACGTCTTCACCGAAACCGACGGACCCGATGCCTTCCCGCACATCCCGGTAGCCCTGGTCTCCGGCCGCCACCTCACCTGGTACGGCCCGTCTCTCCTGACCGCCCGGGCCGACCTGACCACCCAACTCGCCGAAGCCCACCCCATCTGAACCGGCACCCGATTTTGCCGCTCGACGAAATCGAACGCTGCCGATTTTCGGAGATTCGGATCACCCGATGTGGATCCGCGCGGTTGGGGCTGAAACACCTTCCAGCAGTGACGTTCTCGACGGCAGCTGTCGCTCACGGGAATGCGGCGGCACGCTGGATCAGTGCGAGTGGACATTTCGCGTAGTGACTGCCCCCGGGTGGGAGCGCCCTCGATCAGCACATCCCGGATGTCCTCTGGCACATCGCGAATCAGCAGAGTAACCGGCGTGCGTGCGTGACATCCACGCACGCACGCCGGGCTCCCTACACGTTGCGGCGGTACTGTCCCCCGACGGTGAAGAAGGCGTCGGTGATCTGTTGGAGGGTGCAGACTCTGGCGGCGTCCATGAGGACCTCGAAGACGTTCTCGTCGGTGCGGGCGGCGGCGTCGAGGCGGGCCAGGGCGTCGTGGGCGGCGTCGCGGTGATCGGCCTGGAACGCGCGGGTGCGGTGCAGCTGGGACTGCTTCTCCTCTTCGGTGCCGCGGGCCAGTTCGAGTTCGCGGTGTTCCTCGCCGTGCGGGTTGCGGAAGGTGTTCACGCCGATGATGGGCAGCGAACCATCGTGTTTGCGCTGCTCGTACAGCATGGACTCGTCCTGGATGCGACCGCGCTGATAGCCGGTTTCCATCGCGCCGAGGACGCCGCCGCGCTCGGAGATGCGCTCGAACTCCTGCAGCACCGCCTCCTCGACCAGATCGGTGAGCTCGTCGATGATGAAACTGCCCTGCAGCGGATTCTCGTTCATCGCCAGGCCCCACTCCCGGTTGATGATCAACTGGATGGCCAGGGCGCGGCGCACCGAATCCTCGGTCGGCGTGGTGACCGCCTCGTCGTAGGCGTTGGTGTGCAGGCTGTTGCAGTTGTCGTAGAGCGCGATCAGGGCCTGCAAGGTGGTGCGAATGTCGTTGAAGCTCATCTCCTGTGCGTGCAGCGACCGTCCGGAGGTCTGCACGTGGTACTTGAGCTTCTGCGAGCGCTCGTTCGCGCCGTACTTGTCGCGCATGGCGATCGCCCAGATCCGCCGCGCCACCCGGCCGATCACCGAATACTCCGGATCCATGCCGTTGGAGAAGAAGAAGGACAGGTTCGGCGCGAAGTCGTCGATGTCCATCCCGCGCGCGAGATACGCCTCGACATAGGTGAATCCGTTGGACAGCGTGAAGGCCAGCTGACTGATCGGGTTCGCACCGGCCTCGGCGATGTGATAGCCGGAGATCGACACCGAGTAGAAGTTGCGAACGTCGTTGCGCACGAACCATTCCTGGATGTCGGCCATCATGCGCAGGCTGAATTCGGTGGAGAAGATACAGGTGTTCTGGCCCTGATCCTCCTTGAGAATGTCGGCCTGTACGGTGCCGCGCACGGTGGCCAGGGTCCGCGTCCGGATGTCCGCGGCCTCGGCGGCATCGGGCTCGCGTCCCTCGGATTCGGAGAACCGTTGCAGCGCTTGATCGATCGCGGTGTTCAGGAAGAACGCCAGGATGGTCGGCGCGGGCCCGTTGATGGTCATCGACACCGAGGTGGTCGGCGCGGTGAGATCGAAGCCGTCGTAGAGCACCTTCATATCGTCCAGCGTCGCGATGGAAACCCCTGAGGTGCCGACCTTTCCGTAGATGTCTGGTCGCTCGGCCGGGTCATGGCCGTAGAGGGTCACCGAATCGAAGGCCGTGGACAGCCGTTTCGCGTCCGAATGTTCCGAGAGCACCTTGAACCGGCGGTTGGTCCGGAACGGATCGCCCTCACCGGCGAACATGCGCGCCGGATCCTCGTTGTCCCGCTTGAACGGGAACACGCCGGCGGTGAAGGGGAAGCGTCCGGGCAGATTCTCCGAACGCAGGAACCGAAGCAGCTCACCGTGATCGGTGAATCGCGGCAGTGCCACGCGCGGAATCGAACTGCCGGACAACGACTTCCGTCGCAGCGGGGTGCGCAGCTCGCGATCGCGGATGTGTACGACCTGTTCCTCGCCCCGGTACGACTCGGCCAGCGCGGGCCAATTCTTCAGCAGCGCAGCGCTATCGGAGTGCAGCTCGGCGCGGGCGGACTCCAGCAGGGTGGCCACAGCGGACTCGTCTGTGTTCAATTCCTCGAGTACCTGCTCGAAACGTTGAACCCGTTGCGCGGCAACGATTTGCGCTGCGGTATCGGCATGGTAGGAGCGGACCGTATCGGCGATCTCGGCCAGATACCGCACGCGTGCGGGCGGGATGATCTGCGCGAAGCGGGTCGAGGCGCGGGTGTCCACGCGCGGGAGCACGCCCTCGCCGATCGGCAGCCCCTTGTCGGCCAGGTGCTCGGCCAGATGCTGATACAGCGCGGTCACGCCGTCGTCGTTGAACGTCGCCGCACTGGTTCCGAAGACCGGCATATCGTCCGGCGTGCTGCTGAACGCCTCCCGGTTGCGGATCAACTGCCGCGAGACGTCCCGCAGCGCATCGGCCGCACCGCGACGCTCGAACTTGTTGATGGCCACCACATCCGCGAAATCGAGCATATCGATCTTCTCGAGCTGCGATGCCGCGCCGAACTCCGGCGTCATCACATACAGCGAGAGATCGACGTGGTCGATGATGGCCGCGTCACCCTGACCGATGCCCGGCGTCTCCAGGATGATCAGGTCGTATCCGGCGGCCTTGCAGGCCAGGATCATGGCGTCGGTATTGACCGGCAGTTCGTGCGCGCCGCGGGTGGCCAGCGAACGGAAGTAGACGTGATCGCTGTCGAGGGAGTTCATCCGGATCCGGTCGCCCAGCAGGGCGCCGCCGCCGCGTCGCCGCGTCGGGTCCACCGCCAGGATCGCCACGCGGAGTTTGTCCTGCTGATCCGAACGCAGCCGCCGCACGAGTTCGTCTGTGAGCGAGGACTTTCCGGATCCGCCGGTGCCGGTGATGCCCAGCACCGGGACGTTCCGTCCGGCCGCCGCGGCCCGGATCGCCGCGAGATCGGCCTCGGGCAGCGCGTCCTGCTGCAGGCAGGTGATGGCGCGCGCGAGGGCCTGGCGCTCACCGGCCAGCACGGCCTCGATATCGGCGGGTTCGCGCGAGAGATCCACGTCGCAGTCGCGCACGAGTTCGTTGATCATGCCCGGCAGACCGAGCCGCTGCCCGTCCTCGGGGGAGAAGATCCGCACTCCCGCCGCGGCGAGGCGGTTGATCTCCTGATCCACGATGACGCCGCCGCCACCGCCGAAGATCCGCACGTGCCCCGCGCCCGCCTCGCGCAGCGCGGTGGCCAGATATTCGAAGTATTCGACGTGTCCGCCCTGGTAGGAGCTGATCGCGACGCCCTGGGCGTCCTCGGTGAGCACCGCGTCGACCACCTCGCGCACGGCACGGTTGTGCCCCAGGTGGATGACCTCCGCGCCCTGCGACTGCAGGATCCGGCGCATGATGTTGATCGCCGCATCGTGCCCGTCGAACAGGGCAGCAGAGGTGACGAAACGAACCGGATGTACCGGAGTGTGCAGGTCGGCCATGACATCCTCCATCAGAAGAGGCCGTCGAATAATTTGATGTCCCGATAGTAGGACGTCAAAGTAACTGTACTGTGGCGGGGGTCGCCGCGCCAGGGCTCGACGCATGTCGTCTCGTCGTGATGGGGTGAATCACAGACCCCGATCACGCTGCGAAGGAGACTGTATGAGCGAGCCCGAGGTCCTGATCGATGTGCGCGACGGGCTGGGCCTGATCACGCTCAACCGGCCCAGGGCGATCAATGCGCTCAACCACCCGATGGCGTCGGCCATCCTCGAGGCCCTGCGCGCCTGGGCGGACGACGACGGGGTGCGGGCCGTGGTGCTCACCGGCGCGGGCGAACGCGGACTGTGTGCCGGCGGCGATATCGTCGCCATCCATCGCGACGCGAAGAATGCCGTGGAGAACGGCGATACGGCCGGGGTCGATTCGCCCAGCGGGCGGTTCTGGCGCGACGAATACATCCTGAACGCGCTCATCGGCCGGTACACCAAGCCGTATGTGGCGATCATGGACGGCATCGTCATGGGCGGCGGCGTCGGCCTGTCCGGGCACGCCGGGCATCGCGTGGTCACCGAACGCTCCATGGTCGGCATGCCCGAGACCGGTATCGGTTTCGTCCCGGATGTGGGCGGCACCCACCTGCTCTCGCGCGCACCCGGCGAGATCGGCACGCACGTCGCGCTGACCACCGCGCGGATGAGCGCCGGGGATGCCATCGCCGCCGGATTCGCCGACTATTTCGTTCCCTCGGAACAGATTCCGGCCCTGCTCGACGCGTTGCGCACCGCCGATCCCGAGGTCGCCATCGCCAAATTCGCTCAGCCCGCACCGGTTTCGGCCTTCGTCGCGAATCGGGACTGGATCGATTCCTGCTACGGCGCGGACACCGTCGAGGAGATCGTGTCCAGATTGCAGAGCGACGGCCGTGCCGAGGCCGCCCGCGCCGCCGTCGATATTCTCGCGAAATCGCCTGTGGCGCTGAAGGTTACGTTGCGTTCGCTGCGCAGCGCCCGCGCCGACGCGAATCTCGTGGAGACGCTGAACCGGGAGTACCGGGTCTCGATCGCCGCACTGGGCACCCATGATCTGGTGGAGGGCATCCGCGCGCAGGTCATCGACAAGGATCGCGATCCGCACTGGTCGCCCGCCACCCTCGCCGAGGTCACCGGCGCCGACGTCGAGGCGTACTTCCGCGAACTCGGCGATCGCGAATTGGGTTCGGTGCACGCAGTGCCAACCATGCCCAGGCCAACGGCGACCACTCCGCTAGGGTCACCGATGTCCGGACTCGATCGGGAGAGGAACACCAAATGACTTCGCAGGACGAATCCGAGCGGAACGGCGGACCGGATTTCGAGACCATTCTCCTCGAGCGCACCGGTCGCGTCGCGGTGATCACGCTGAACCGGCCCAAGGCGCTCAACGCGCTCAATTCCCAGGTGCTGGTGGATGTTTCGGCCGCACTGGATCTGCTGGAGAACGACGAGGGCGTCGGCGCGGTCGTGCTCACCGGGTCCGAGCGGGCCTTCGCGGCGGGCGCGGATATCAAGGAGATGCAGTCCAAGTCCTATATGGACATGTTCCTGGTCGATCACTTCGGCGGCTGGGACCGGGTGGTCGCGTTCCGCAAGCCGATCATCGCAGCGGTCGCGGGATACGCCCTGGGCGGTGGCTGCGAGCTGGCCATGATGTGCGATCTGCTGATCGCCGCGGATACCGCGAAATTCGGTCAGCCCGAGATCAAACTGGGCATCATCCCCGGTATGGGCGGGTCGCAGCGGCTCACCCGGGCCGTGGGCAAGGCCAAGGCGATGGACCTGATCCTGACCGGCCGCAACATGGACGCCGAGGAGGCCGAGCGCGCGGGCCTGGTCTCGCGCATCGTCCCGGCCGCGGACCTGCTGACCGTGGCCCTCGAGACGGCGCAGGCCATCGCGTCCATGTCGTTGCCGTCGGTGCTGATCGCCAAGGAGTCGGTGAACCGCGCGTTCGAGACCACGCTCGGCGAGGGCCTGCGATTCGAGCGCCGGGTGTTCCACTCGCTGTTCGCGACCGAGGATCAGAAGGAAGGGATGGCCGCGTTCGTGGAGAAGCGCGCGGCCGATTTCACCAACCGCTGAGCCTCGGCGTCCGGGAAAGATCCCGTAATCTTGGCCCGGTGTGGAAGCAGGTGGCAGTGGCCGCGGTCATGACCTGCGCGGTGCTGTCCGTCGCCGGATGCGGCGGGCCGGGCGGTTCGTCCGGCCCCGCGCGGACGAGCGTGCCCGTCGTCCCCGCTCAGGCCGTCGCGATCGGGCGGTGCGGATCGGTCTCCGATGCCGATATCTCCCGGGCCACCGGGCTCACCGGATTGCAGCAGGTGGCGGCGAATCCGATGCGCTGCAGCTGGGATGCGGGCGCGGGCGATGACTACGCCGTCGTCTTCCAGTGGTTCCGCGGCACGTCGCTGTGGGATCGGCCCGGGCAGGTCACCCTCGGGACGCCCTCGACCGTGCAGGTCGCGGGTCATCCGGGCATTCTCTGGTCGGGTGCGAATGCGTGTGAGATCGCGGTCGCTTCGGGCGGGGCGGATTTCATCGACTGGATCCTCACCGGTAGCGGACCCGAATCCGCACGGCCGCAAGGTTGTTCGGATCTCGAGCAACTCGCCGCCGATACTCTCGCCAAGGCAGGCTAGCGATGCGTGCGGTGGGGCGGATGCTGATCGCGGTGATGCTGGCCGCCGGGGTGGCCGGATGTTCGAGCGGCGGTACGCCGCAGAGCCAGAGCGCCCCGGCCGATGATCCCAATATCCTCGCCGGATGCGGGCCGCTGAGCGATCAGGCACTCGCCGGTCAGCTGAAGGCGACGTCCGTGCGTCGGCAGAGTGCGCCGACGACCTGTACCTGGATCGCCCGAACTCCCAGTGGCACAGTCGATATCAGCTACAGCTGGTTCTCCGGTGATGTGCTGATGCGCGAGATGCAGGTTGCCGCGCAGTACGGGTATCGGACCGAGAAAGTGGTGGTCGAGCGATTCGGCGGCATGTACTGGCGTGACCCGCGGGATCCGAGCAGTTGCGGGGTCACCACCGCCGATACCGGCACCGTCACCTGGTGGGTGCAGAACCGCGATCATGCCGCTCAGCCCGATCCGTGCGCCGCGGCGATGAATCTGCTGCGGACCACGCTGGCCTTCGACGGTATCTGAGCGCGAAACTACTTGGGCGGCAATTGCTTTCCCGGCGTTCCCGCTACCTCGACGGGCGACGGCGTGTTGTGCCTGGCGGGTGTGCTCGAATCCCGGTTCGTGCTCAGCAGACCCGCCACCGTCGCGCCCAGCATCGCCGTAACGGCAAGCGCGGCAATAAGTTTGCGTTTGGAAACAGGTGCGGTAGCGGTAGGCCGCTGGGTTGGCCGCGCGCCGAATCGCACGCCCCGCACCCGGCGGGCCGAGGGCAACTGGTCGGCCATCAGCACCGCACCGCGTGCGGAGACGAATTCCGGTTCCGGATCGTAGATGACCGGCAGGTCCAGTAGTTGGCCCACGGCCTCGCGGATGCCGGGATTGCGGGAACAGCCGCCCAGCAGGGCGATGGCCTGCGGGGGGACGCCCGTCTCCTCGATCATATGCCGCACATAGGACACCGAATGGTGGATTCCGGCGTCGGCCAATTCCTCGAAATCGTTGCGCGTCAGCACCATTCGCTGCCCGCTGTCCGGGTCGGTCGCGGTCAGCACCGGCGCTGTGGTCAGCGCCTCCTTGTAGGCGCGACTGGCCGGCTTGTCGATGCTCAGCCCGCCGTGTGCCAGATGCCAGCGCAACAGCGCGTCGTGTCCGTCGCCGCCCAGCACCGTGCTGCGCTTGACCGCGAGGATCGCGTCGGTGCGGCAGTCGGCCTCGGTGACCGTGAGTCCGGACGCGCCGAGGTCGTAGAGCAGCACAGCGCCCTCGTCCGGAAGCTGATCGCTGAAGCGCAGATAGCGCAGTTGCGCGAGCGGTTCATCGACGATGGTGAGGCTGCTGCGCCCGGCCGCGGTCCGCACCGCCTCCTGGTGCAGCGAACAGCGGCAGGTGACCGCGATGCCGGTGATGAACTCCTCGCGCTGTGCCGCCGCATCCTGCATCCGGCGGATGGCCGTGAACACCGATTCCTCGACGCCGCCGCCGGCTCGGCGCAGCACCGTGCAGCGATCGATCGGCGGAAGATGCGGCTGATCGGAGTGCGTCAACATCGCCCGAGCTCCACCAGCGCCCGCCGATACCCCCAAGACCAGCACCATGCGCTCCATGGTGAACCTTTCGCGCCCGAATGGGAAGGTCATGACCGCCATGTCGCTGGCAGGATGCTGAATGGTTATCTGCGCGTGGCGCAGTCGGCCTCCGAGTCGGAATTTCATGCCTGCCGGTCGGCAGTTTTTCCTCGTCAGGACCAGTGCGTCGGTGCGTCGCCGATATCGAAATCGCCCGCGGCCCGGCGGAACTCCGACAGTAACTGCAGTAGCTGGCGCAGGCGTTGCGGTGACAGGCCGGGACGCGCGAAGACCGATTCGTTCAACTCCTCGGTCGCCTGCGCGACCAACTGGCGACCGGCATCGGTGATCTCGATCAGCGTCGCGCGGCGGTCACTCGGATGCGGAACTCGTTTGACCAGTTCAGCGGCTTCGAGCCGGTCGACGGTGTTGGTGACGCTGGTCGGATGCACCTGCAGCCGGGCGCTGGCCACGGCCATCGGCAGCGCCCCGGTCTTGCTGAAACTCAGCAACGCCAGCAGCTCGTAGCGGGAGAAGGTCAGTCCCGACGGCCGCAGCGCCTCGTCCACCCGCGCCATCACGATCTGCTGCGCCCGCACCAGCGACGTCACCGCCGCCATCCCGTCCGCGACCTCACCCCAACCGTGCGAGGTCCACTGGCGATGGGCCTCGGCGATCGGGTCCAGGGGCAGCGGGCGGGGTGTAGCCATACGATCGAGTCTAGAGGGGTGACGTGAAATGTCGGTTCCCACGCCATCGCGGTGCGACCGCCTCGACGGCTTTCGTTTTCGATCATGGTGACCGCAACCCTGGGCCGTAGGGGGCGTGGGCGGCACTATGAATTCCGATGCGGGTGTGCCTGAGTGGTTTAGGGGGCGGTCTGCAAAACCGTGTACGCGGGTTCGATTCCCGCCACTCGCTCTGCTGTGTTTGATTGCCTCCGCTCCGCTACGGCGGGTTTGCGGCGCCCTGAGGCTCGCCGCCCGGACGCGTGGCGTGCACTCGTTCCTCGCACCCGCCACGCGTCCGGGCGGC
>NZ_BDBQ01000093.1 GCF_001613065.1 Nocardia miyunensis NBRC 108239 | reverse complement strand
GCACTCGTTCCTCGCACCCGCCACGCGTCCGGGCGGCGAGCCGCGCCGCAAACCAGGTGTCGGCGTTGTCGGGGGCTGGTGGAACGAGGTGTGCGGGGCTACGTCTTCGTGGCGTTGGTGGGTGTCTCGGGGCATTCTGTGTCGGCTGTGCGGTTGCTCTTCGGTGTTCGCTGGTGGCGAGCCGCGCTGCTGGTGTTGGCGTGCGCCGTATGTGGGTGAACGTGGCGTGAGGTTCGCGGGGTGGGTGTTGGCTTTGGGGGTTGTTCCTTGGTTTTCGCCCGTGCAGGTGCGGTGAGCCGCGTCGCAATAAGGGTTGACGTTGTCCGGGGCTGACTCTCGTTGGTCGTCGGCCGGATGTTGGTTCGCGGCAGGTGGGTGAACTCGGGGTGGTCGGACTACTTCAGGCCGGAAAAGTCTTGTAGCACAACGTGATTGCGGTCGGTGGTGGTGCCGAGGGTGTATTCGGGGATGAGGCCCAGGTATTCGGCGCGGCTGCGGGTGCTCCAGCGGCGGGCGTCGGGGGTTCGGGTCTTGTAGAAATTGGCGGTGTAGCCGCCCTCGTAGAGGCGGACGAGGGTGTAGCCGCCGGGATATTCCTTGACCGCGCCGACCTCGAGGAATTCGACGTTCAGCGGGATGTCGGGGGCCGTGCGGCGGTTGCGGTGGGTGTGACCCGCGTGATGCAGGAATACGCCGGGTGCGGATCGGTAGAGATTCTGCAGGGTCATCGCGTCGGGGCGGTTCAGGACGAAATCCGGGCCGTTGATATTGGACAGCGCCGAGTTCAGGGTGACGGGGTGATGGCCGAAGACCAGCGTCGGGCGGTCCGGTTCGGCTCGGAGCACCTCGCGCAGGTGCGCCAACTGTTCGGGATCGATGGCGCCGCCCGCCTGGTCGAGGCGGGTCGTGTCCAGGCCGAGCAGCCGCAACTCGCCCACCCGATGCTCGGTGGGTTGCCCTCGCGCGCCGAATGATTCGCCCCAGCAGTCGTGGTGGTCGGCATCGACTACCGGGGGACATCCGGCGTACTCCGCACCGACGTGTGGCCGGTCGTGATTGCCGCGTACCGCGAACCAGTCCCGCTCGGCCCTGCCCCAGCGATCCAGATGTGCTCGTACGGAACGACTCTGGCCCGGTGTCGCCTCCGCGGTGAGGTCGCCGGCCAGCAACAGATGATCCGCGCCGCGGTCGGGTCGGCGCAGATCGCCGAGCATCGCGGTGAGCATCACCTCGGGATACGGGGGTAGGCCCGGTTCCTGTTGGATGCCCGGCGGATATTCGTTCACGATCAGTCCGGCGATCTCCTCACCGAAATGCACGTCGTTGCACAGCGCCACGGTGCGCAGCAGACGTCCCGGCGGCTGTACGAGCGTGGTGAACCGTCCGGCGCATTCGGCGCTCCCGGGCAGATGCGTCACCACGGTCGCCGCCGGAACCGCGCGCACACCGTCGGACCATGCCTCGAAACGATATGTGCGCCCGGGTTCGAGGCCGGTGACCTCGGCGTAGTGGTACGGCGTCCGGTCGCTGTCGTCGTGGACGGTCCGGGCCGGTCCCGTCGCATCGGCCCGGGCCAGGCGGACCTGTGTGCCCGCGTCGACCGGAATCCGATTCCCGGACGCGTCCGCTCCCAGCGTGGTCCAGGTCAGGATCACCGAGGTCGGCGTCAGGGTGACCACCTCGAGATCGGTGGCGACCATCGAATTCGGTTGTGCGCGAGCGGTTCCCGCCGCGACCATGATCGGCGACGCCGCCAGTGCCGCGAGCAGGCGTCGCCGATTCGGACCACAACACGTCATCAGCGGCATCCCCGTTCGCACCCGTCGGCCCGCCGTCCCGAGGGCGGGCATCGTCACCGCGCAGACTACGGCACGCGGGCTTCGGATTCGTGATCACGCACGCCGGTTCGTGCACGTTGGTTCAGACCACGCATGTTCGCGCGCGTTGGCGCGCACCCATCGGAGCCGGGCGATCGGGAACCCCCAATAGCGGTGCGGCCAGTACGGTTCGCGTGCGTGATAGTACGAGTACGGCGGTCTGTTCTCGCTGGCAGCGGGATCTGTGATGGCCGCGAACACCGTTGTGGAGCACGGCTGGGGGCAGATAGCGGCGGCCGATGCGTGGCGGGGTGGTCGAAGGTGAGGTGACTGGCCAAGGGCCTCCAGGAAGCAGATGGTCGGAATTCTGAACCGATGGCCGGAATATCCAGTGTCAGAAGATAATTCGGAATGATCTGTCCGTGAGATGGATCTCAGCGGAGGGTGTAGTGGTATCTGCTGGTCGGGACGACGTCGATGTCGCGGTTGGCCCCGAAGATATCGATGCTGCTCATCATGCGGGTGACGCGGCGCTGCAACTCGGCGTCGTCTCCGCCGCTGCCCCAGAACTCGTGCGGATCGATCATCGCGGCCATGGGGAACAGCTCCTCGACCAGGCCGTCGACGCGACGTCCAGGAGTTATCGCCGAGACGACGGTGTTCTGCAGATAACCGAAGGTCGCCTGGGTTTCGATGGCGATCGTGGTGTGTACCTCGTGCCAGTACTGCCGCCACGCCTCGGGCGTCATCTCCGACGGGATGCGTAGGAACGCGATATTGGACAACGCGTCGAAACGCACTCCGTCGGGCGTCGCCGGGGGCTTCATCGGGACGCGTTCCTCGACGATCCAGCCCTCGAATCGATCTGTGAGGGAGGCCAGTTCGCGAGTGATCGGCTCGTGGTCGCTCTCGGTCCACACGCTGACCACCGCGTCCACCGGATCGTCGTAGGTCGACAGCCGCAACTTCGCCTCCGCGACGTCGCCGTCGACCACGTTGACCTGTAGTTCGCTCGCGCCCGCGCGGGCGAGTCGAGCGTGCGAGCCGGGGGAGCGGAGCGTCTCGGCCAGCTCCGAACCCCACAGGGCATACATCAATTTCATCTCGGTCGCCCTTTCGGCATCGGTGTGGTCGGAGAGGGTATCGGTGCGAGGCCACCGTCCGCGGGAATTCCCACGGACGATCTCGCTGAGCGGAACTCGTCCGGTCAGCGAGCGGTCAGCTCGGCGAGCCGGAAGGCCATGGCCCGCCGCATGCCCGGAAAGGAGAGCGCGATGCGGATCACGGCGTTGCGCAGTGCGCGCGCCGGCCGCGGGCGCAGGGTTGCCATGCGGGTCATCCGATCGGTGAGGGCGACCACGCCCTGAGCGATCGGGCGGCGGATCGCCTCGTACTGGTCGAGCAGGATGTCCGGCTCGCCGTGCAACACCCGCGCGAGCAGTTGGCCCAGTAGTGCACCGTCCTGGATGCCGGTGTTCATCCCCTGCCCGCCGGCGGGGCTGTGCACATGTGCGGCGTCACCGGCCAGCAGGATTCGCCCGGCGCGGTAGTGGTCCGCGAGCCGATGATGGACGCGGAAACGCGAGCTCCACAACACCTCTCGCACCCGTCCGCCCGGATGGCGGTCGTCGATGATCGCCTGCATGAAAGCCAGGTCCGGATATTCGGGCGCCTCATCGATCGTCGCGACGATGCGGAACCGGTCGTCCTGCTCGTCCGGCAGTGGCGCGACGAGCATGAATCCTTGCGGAGCCAGGTGCAGCGAGACCTCGGTGCGCGGATCGGGCCAGTCCATCCGGACGTCGGCGAGCGCGAACGACTCCGGATAGCTCGCCCCGGTGAATCCGATACCCGCCTGCTCGCGGACCACGCTGTGCATTCCGTCCGCGCCGATCACGTAGTCCGCCCGGATGGATCCGGGATCGCCTGCGGCATCGGTGAATTCGATGGTGACACCGGTCTCGTCGCCCTTGACCACGCTGACCGTGTAGGGACGCAGAACCGTGCCACCGGCCTTGCGGAGCCGGGCAAGCAGGACTTCCTCGGTGGTGGCCTGGCTGATCAGCAGCGCGTAGGGGAATCGGGTCGGCAGGCCGTCGAACCCGACGGTGGCCAGGCGCCGCGCGCCGTCGTTGAGGTCGAACTGATCGACGATGAGGCCGCGCTCGGTCAGCTCCCCGGCGACGCCGAATTCGTCGAGCACCTCGAGGGTGCGGGCATGCACGACCGCGGCGCGCGAGGTGTTCGCTCCCTCGGCCAGCTGGTCCAGCAATACCACGTCGACGCCCGCGTCGGCGAGGGCGATTCCGGCGGTCATTCCGGCGGGACCTGCACCGATGACGACGACCGAAGCGGTGGCGGGAACGGTGTTCATGACGGCTCCTCAGATTTGCCAACATTTGTAGGCCAACGGCTGTTGACATCAACGATAAGGCCAAGGCACTGGCGCGTCAACAGTTGTTGGCCTACATTTGTTGGCATGACCGCCGAGACCGCTCCCCGCCGCTCCGATGCCACCCGGGCCGCCATCCTGGCCGCCGCCCGGCACCGCTTCGCGCAGGACGGGTTCCGCAAGGCGACCATCCGGGCCATCGCCGCCGACGCCCGGATCGATCCGTCGATGGTGATGCGGTACTACGGCAACAAGGAGGGGCTGTTCTACTCGTCTCTGGAGATCGATCTGGAACTGCCGGATCTCGGTGTGGTGCAACAGGATCTGCTGGGTGAGGCGATCGTGCGCCGATTCCTCGAACTGTGGGAGACGCCGCCCAGCGACGAGATCCTGTTGACCCTGCTGCGCTCGGCGATGACCGACGATTCGGTGGCACAGCACGCCCAGCGGATCTTCGGCGGGCAGATCATGCCGATGGTGTTGCGCGTCGGCGATCCGGCCGACGCCCCGCGCCGTGCGGGCCTGATCGCCAGCCAGATGCTCGGCATCGCGCTGTGCCGCTACGTGCTGCGGCTCGAACCGGTGGTCGCGATGACGCACGCCGAGCTGGCCGCCGACCTCGCACCCGTCCTGCAGCGATATCTGACGGCCCGTCCCGGCGAATCCTGACCCCCGCGGCCCGGACTCGGCCGGGTCGTAGGGTTGAGCTGCCGTCGTGGCGGCACGGCGTGCACGAGGAATGCGAGGTGCGGTGGTGAATTCGGTGGAGGAACTGGCCGCGCGGCTGCCCGCGGGCCGCGTCGTCACGGATCCGGACGTCATCGAACGTTATGGGCACGACGAGGCGGAATGGGCGCCCTACGAGACGCCGCTGGCGGTGCTGCGTCCGCATTCGGCCGAGGAGGTCCGCACCATCGTGCGGTGGTGTGCCGAGCATCGCACGCCGGTGATCGCTCGCGGTGCGGGAACGGGATTGTCCGGCGGGGCGAACGCGATTCGAGGCAGTGTGGTGCTCTCGTTCGAGCGCATGAACGCGGTGCTGGAGATAGATCCGCTCGAACGCGTCGCGGTCGTGCAACCGGGT
This sequence comes from Nocardia miyunensis NBRC 108239, assembly GCF_001613065.1. GTDB lineage: Bacteria > Actinomycetota > Actinomycetes > Mycobacteriales > Mycobacteriaceae > Nocardia > Nocardia miyunensis. The sequence continues at coordinate 33,795 of NZ_BDBQ01000093.1, read as the reverse complement.
GTGATCAACGAGGACCTGCGCAGCGCCTGTGCCGAGCAGGGGCTCTGGTATCCGCCGGATCCGGCGAGCGCGCCGTGGTCCACGATCGGCGGTAACGTCGCAACGAACGCGGGCGGGCTGTGCTGCGTGAAGTACGGGGTGACCCGCGACTACGTCCTGGGTATGCAGATCGTCACCGGCACAGGAGAATTGGTGCGGCTGGGCCGTCGCACCGCCAAGGGGGTGGCGGGTTACGATCTGGCCGGGCTGATGGTCGGTTCGGAGGGGACGTTGGGCGTCATCACCGAGGTCACGCTGCGGCTGCGTCCGCGTCGTCCGGCCGAGCGCACCGTGGCCGGATATTTCGACTCCATCGTGCACGCCGGACGTGCCGTCGAGGCGGTGGTCGGTTCCGGGGTGATCCCCTCGGCGCTGGAACTGATCGATCGGCATTGTCTACGCGCGGTGGACGATTGGAAGAAGCTCGGACTGTCGGTGGATGCGGAGGTGGTCCTGCTCGGCCGGGTCGACGTGGCCGGATCGGTCGGCGAGGCCGATGCGGAGACCATGCGCGGCTGCTTCGAAAAGGCCGGCGCCACCTGGAGTGCGGTATCCACCGACGAGACCGAGTCCGAGGCGCTGTTCCAGGCCCGCCGCCTGGCCTATCCGGCCGTCGAACGCCTGGGACCCGTTCTTACCGAGGACATTTGCGTCCCCGTCCGCGCGGTGCCCGATATGCTCGCCCGCATCGAGCAGATCGCCCTGCGTCACGACACCGTCATCGCCAATATCGCCCACGCCGGCGACGGCAACCTCCACCCCCTGCTCATCACCTCCCACGACGACGAAGCCGCCCGCGCCCGAGCCCAGGCCGCCTTCGCCGACATCATCGATGCCGCACTGGATTTCGGCGGCACCGTCACCGGCGAACACGGCATCGGCCTGCTGAAGATGCCCGGCCTGTCCCGAGAACTGGACCCGGTAGCCATGTCCATGCACCACAGCATCAAACGAGCCCTCGACCCACACGGAATTCTCAACCCCGGCAAGGTGATCGCCGCGCAACAGCCCGATTGACCCTGTGCCGCAGTGCCGCTGCCGTTTTCGAGGTCGGCCGATCCGATCCTTTCGGGAGTGGCCGCCGTCCGATGTGCAACGGCCGATCCGCGACCGAGCGCGTGCCACATCCAGGGCAAGCGGTACAACAGCCGACTTGTCATGACTACCGTCGAGGGTTATGTCTGCTTCCAAAGCGCGGCAACCCTTTCCCATGATCGAGCCCTACGCGTCCGGGCTGCTCGACGTCGGTGCGGACAACCGGATCTACTGGGAAACCAGCGGGAATCCCGACGGGCGACCCGCTCTGGTGGTGCACGGCGGCCCCGGCGGTGGCGGCCGACGCGGCAGTCGCAGACTGTTCGACCCGGATGCGTTCCGGATCGTGCTGTTCGATCAGCGCGGCTGCGGCGAGAGCCTGCCGAATGCCGCCGATCCATCAGTTGATATGGCGCACAACACCATTGAACACCTACTCGCCGACATGGAACGACTGCGCGAGAGCCTGGGCATCGAGCGCTGGCTGCTCTACGGCGGTTCGTGGGGCTCGACTCTGACCCTCGCCTATGCCCAGCGTCATCCGGACCGCGTCATCGGGATCGTGCTGGTCGGCGTGACCATGACCCGGCCACAGGAGGTCGACTGGCTCTATCACGGCCTGCGCTTGCTGCTGCCGGTCGAGTGGGAGCGGTTCCGCAACGCTGTACCTGCCGCCGAGCGGGACGGGAATCTGGTCGAGGCCTACCGAGGACTCATGGAGCACCGGGATCCCGCTGTGCGCGCGAGCGCGGCCCGGGAGTGGTGCGTCTGGGAGGATGCCGTGATCGCGCACGAAACCCTCGGCGCGCCAGGCCAATACAGCGCCAAACCGGATGCGGCGAAGCTGGCGTTCGTGCGGATCTGCACCCACTATTTCGCCAACGCCGCCTGGCTCGCCGACGGCCGGTTACTGCGCGACGCCCACCGCCTCACCGGTATCCCCGGCGTCCTCATCCACGGGCGCCTCGACCTGTCCGCCCCACTGCTCACCGCCTGGGAACTCGCTCGAGCCTGGCCCGACGCCGACCTACGAATCATCGACGACTCCGGCCACACCGGCAGCCCCACCATGCAAACCACAATCCTCGACGCTATCGCCCGATTCGCCGACTGAACGTCAGGTCAGGTGGAGGTGCGCCCCGAAAGCACCGTAGTCCCCGAATCTCCTCCGCATAAAAAATGCCGCCCACCAGTAATTTCGGTGGACGGCTGGGTGCCCTCGGCAGGAATCGAACCTGCGGCCTTCTGCTCCGGAGGCAGACGCTCTATCCCCTGAGCTACGAGGGCGGGGATGGACCCGCTCGTCCTATGTCCGATCGGGCTGGGAAAGCGTATCGCATCCTTGGCTGTGCGCCAAAAAGCGGGTTTCAGGCGGGGGTCAGGTCATGGGGAGGGGGTTGCGTCGCGGGCGGTGAGGAGTTGGGTCATCAGTTGGATTTCGCCCTGTTGGGTGATGTTCATGCTGTCGGCCAGGGTGCGGACGGCGTCGGTGTCGGCGTGGGAGGTCGCGTAGCTGACCATGGCGATTCCACCCTGGTGGTGGCGGAGCATCAGTTGCAGGAACAGGGTGTCCTGGGCGGGGCCGCTGAGTTGGCGCAGGTTGTTCATCTCGGCGGCGGTGGCCATGCCGGGCATGGCCTGCACCAGGCCGGTGGGGGTCGAACTCATCGGCATCGAACCCATCGATCCGTGCATGGTGTCGTCGCTGGCCATCCAGCCCATATAGCCGTCCGGGTCAACGATCGGACGCTCCCACAGCTGCAACCAACCCTGCATGCGCCCGGCCTGATTCTGCTGGGTGGTGAGAATGTCGTAGGCCAGCCGCTTCACTTCCGGATCGCCGCCGCCGGACAATTCGAGCGCGGCCATCTGCACCGCCTGCGCGTGATGCACCGACATGTCCTGACAGAACCCGACATCCACCGCGTTGGGGGCGGCATCACCCTTGTCCTGCAACGGAATTCGCGCGATCACGCCAATCGCGAACCCGGTCAGCAGCAGGCACGCCCCGATCAGCGCCAGCAGTGTCGTACGCCGCCGCGGAGATCCCGAGTCGTCCGAAGCCTGCTCGGCCTCGGTCTCGTCCCGGTCCGAATCGAAGTCCCCGGACGACACCGCAGCGGTATTCGCGGGCGCGGCAAGCCCCTCGACGGCCTGCTCGGCAGCGGATTCGCCGTGGCCGGCCGGATCGATGACCCGACCTGATCCAGGCGATCGGACCTCGCCGGTCGCATTCGCCGACGTCGTGTCCTCGCTCATGTCGGCATCCACGGATCGCCCCGTCGGTTCGGTGTGTCCGGTCGAATCGGCGGTAGCGATCCCCTCGACCGGATCGGTCGGACCGGACGAGGCAGCGTCCCGCGCGGCCATCTACCGACCGGCTCCGGGAACGATCTGCCCGCCGCCGGAGGGAACCGGGATGCCCGGGATCCCGCCCGGCAACGCACCGCCCATTTCGCTCAGATCCGCCCGCAATCCCTTGCCGTCCATGGGGATCGCGTCCTTGCCGGGGGGAGTGGGGTCGAACGCCGGTGGGTTGTCGGTGTCGAAGGTCGGGTTGGCGCAGTCCGCGCCCACCTCGGGATAGGTGTACTGGTTCAGGCGCAGGGCGCTGATGAATTCGCCGACGCGCTTGTCCTCAGCGTTGTCCAGTTTCAACTGGTGGCCCCAGGACTGCAGCGAGACGGCGTGATCCAGACCGGGATACGGCGACATCAGCATGGCGGGCTTGCCCTGCACGCGCTGCTTCAGCGAATCCAGGGCCGCGCCGGTGACCTTGTCGGGGTTGTAGGCGATCCAGATCGCGCCGTGCTCGATCGAATGCACCGCGTTCTCGGTGCGGATCGCCTTGCCGTACACCACGCCCGTGCAGGTTGCCCAGGACGCGTCGTGCGGGCCGCCCATCGGCGGGCTCATGTCGTAGGCCACCCGCTGGGTCGCCGCGACGTGCAGACCGGCCGGATAATCCTTGTGCACCACGCCCGGAATATCGGTCGAGGGATCCTTGTGCTCCGCGGTCGGGGTGAACTTCTGCGCATCGGCCTTCTGCTGATATTTCGGCACAAGGTAGACCGCGAGCGCGGCGACCAGCGCGACGATCACCACGACGCCGCCGACGATGGGCCACTGGATCCGCCGTCCCCCGGGCAGTTTCGGACCCCCTCCGGTTCTACTCGCGGGAGCGGACCGGGCGGCGGCCCGAATGGCCTTGGCCGATTTTGCGCTGGTGTTCGGCATCGCTGATGGGCTCTCTTCGATCGGTCGGCTGATCCGAGTCCGGGAAACCCGCTGGCGGCGCCCCCCTGCTCGAACCATAGGATAGTGACTCGTGACTCCAGTTGACCTTGCAGATCTCCTTCGTGCTACCGCGGCGAAGGTGCTCGTGGAACGTGGATCGGACCCGGCGGTCCTGCCCGACGAGGTCACGGTGGAGCGTCCGCGCAATCCCGAGCACGGTGACTATGCCACGAATGTGGCCATGCGGGTGGCGAAGAAGGCCGGAATGAATCCGCGCGAACTCGCCGGTCTGCTCGCCGAGGCGCTCTCGGCCACGGACGGAATCGACACCGCCGAGGTCGCCGGGCCCGGATTCCTCAACATCCGCCTCGCCGCCGCCGCACAGGGCGCGATCATCGAGAAGGTCCTCGCCGCGGGCGAACGCTACGGCACCGCCGACACCCTGGCGGGCGCGAAGATCAACCTGGAATTCGTCTCCGCGAATCCGACCGGTCCCGTTCATCTCGGCGGCACCCGCTGGGCGGCGGTGGGCGATGCCCTCGGCCGCATCCTGATCGCGCAGGGTGCGGAGGTGACCCGGGAGTACTACTTCAACGATCACGGCGCGCAGATCGACCGGTTCGCCAACTCCCTGGTCGCCAAGGCCACCGGCGCACCGACCCCGGACGACGGGTACGCGGGCGCGTACATCACCGAGATCGCCGACACGATCGTCGCGGCGAATCCGGGAGCGCCGGAGCTGCCCGAGACCGAGCGGCACGAGCTGTTCCGGCGCGAGGGCGTGGAGCTGATGTTCGCGCAGATCAAGGCCTCGCTGCACGAGTTCGGCACCGACTTCGACGTCTATTTCAACGAGAGCGCGCTGTTCGAATCCGGTGAGGTCGAGCGTGCGGTGGCGACGCTGAAGTCCTCGGGCAAGCTGTACGAGAAGGACGGCGCCTGGTGGATCGCCTCCACCGAATACGGTGACGACAAGGACCGCGTGGTCATCAAGAGCGACGGCAATTCCGCCTATATCGCCGGTGACATCGCGTATTTCCACAACAAGCGTTCGCGTGGGTTCAACCTGTGCATCTACATGCTCGGCGCGGACCACCACGGCTACATCGGACGTCTGAAGGCCGCCGCGGCCGCCTTCGGCGACGATCCCGCCACCGTCGAGGTGCTCATCGGCCAGATGGTGAATCTGGTGAAAGACGGTGTGGCCGTGCGGATGTCCAAGCGCGCGGGCACCATCGTCACGCTCGACGACCTGGTCGACGCGATCGGCGTGGACGCCGCTCGCTATTCGCTGATGCGCTCCTCGGCCAACAGCAGCATCGATATCGATCTGGACCTGTGGACCAAGCAGGAGAGCGTCAACCCGATCTACTACGTGCAGTACGCGCACGCGCGCACGTGCCGGATCATCGAGAACTCGGATTCCTTCGACTTCGCTTCGGTGACACCGGATTTCGCCGCGATGACCGCGGACCGCGAGGGCGAGCTGATCCGCACCCTGGGCGAGTTCCCCCGGATCGTGGCCACGGCCGCGGAGACGCGCGAGCCGCATCGGGTGGTGCGCTATCTGGAGGAGCTGGCCGGTGTGTACCACCCCTTCCAGTCCGACAACGAGATGCGCGTGCTGCCCCAGGGCGACGAGCCGCTCACGCCGCGGCATGCCGCGCGTCTGGAACTGGTGAAGGCGACGCGTCAGGTGTTGCGCAACGGTCTGGCGCTATTGGGCGTCAGTGCCCCGGAGCGCATGTGAACCAGCGCCACACCTCGAGGGAACCGGCCGGATGCCTTGTCCGGCAGGCTCTTTCGATCACGCCCGAGGTCGGGTGGCAGATCCGTGCAGTGCGGCGCGGACACGAGCGTGTACTGAGGAAGGAATCATCCGTCGTGAGCGAGCGTAGCGAGCGAATCATCGATCGGGCCGCGGGCGCGCTCATCTCCGAGCCTGGCCGGGGTGTGTACGAGGGCCGCGGGCGCGCTGTCGGCGTCTCGAGCATCGACGGGCCGCGGGCATGAGCGCGCATCCCGCCGGGCCGCGGCACGCCGAGATCCCGCACGCCCCGAATCTGCCGGAGCGGCCGAGCGATCCGGCGCAGCTGATCGATCTGCCCGAGAACGTCTGGCCCCGCAACGCCTCTCGCGACGCCGACGGTGTGGTGCGGCTGGCCGGTGTGCCGGTGCGCGAACTCGCCGAGCGGTTCGGCACCCCGCTGTTCGTGGTGGACGAGGACGACTTCCGTTCCCGCTGCCGCGATATGGTGCGCGCGTACGGGCCGAATGCCCGAGTGCACTACGCCTCCAAGGCTTTCCTGTGCGGTGAGGTCGCGCGCTGGGTCCGCGACGAGGGCCTGTCCCTGGACGTGTGCTCCGGCGGCGAACTCGCGGTGGCCCTGCATGCCGGATTCCCGGCCGAGCGAATCGCCTTGCACGGCAACAACAAATCGGTCGCCGAACTGGATGCGGCGGTCTCGGCGGGGGTGGGCCACGTGGTGGTCGACTCGCTGATCGAGATCGACCGGCTCGAAGCCGCGGCCGGTCGCGCGGGTGTGGTGCAGGACGTCCTCGTGCGCGTCACCGTCGGCGTGGAAGCTCATACGCACGAATACATTTCGACCGCGCACGAGGATCAGAAGTTCGGCTTCTCGATCGCCGGCGGCGATGCGATGGAGGCGCTGGCGCGGGTGTTCGAGGCGCAGAATCTGCGTCTGGTCGGCCTGCACAGTCACATCGGCTCGCAGATCTTCGACATCGACGGCTTCGAGATCTCCGCGCGGCGCATGCTGCGCCTGCTGCGCGAGGCGATCGAGAAGTTCGGCGTCGAGCGCACGGCGCAGATCCACACCCTGGATCTCGGTGGCGGCCTGGGCATTTCGTATCTGCCCGGGGACGACGCGCCGCCGCTGGACGAATTCGCGAAGAAGGTCTGCCACCTGGTCGAGGAGGAGTCCGCGCACATCGGACTGCCCACGCCGACCATCGCGATCGAACCGGGCCGTGCCATCGTCGGACCGGGCACCGTCACGTTGTACGAGGTCGGCACGATCAAGGACGTCATCCTGGACGCGGGCGCCCAGCGCCGCTACATCAGCGTGGACGGCGGCATGAGCGACAACATCCGCCCGGCGCTGTATCAGGCCGAATACGACTGCCGTCTGGTCTCGCGGTCCAGCGAGGCCGCCGCGGTCGTCGCCCGCGTGGTCGGAAAGCATTGTGAGAGCGGCGATATCGTGATTCGCGACACCTGGATGCCCGAGGACGTCGGTCCGGGCGATCTGATCGCCGTGGCGGCGACGGGTGCGTACTGCTATTCGATGTCGAGCCGATACAACCTGTTGACCCGCCCGGCGGTGGTCGCCGTGCGCGACGGGCAGGCGCGCCTGATCCTGCGTCGCGAAACGGTGGGAGATCTCTTGAGCTTGGAGGTGCAATCATGACGGCATCGCGCAGCGATTCGATGAGGGGCGGTGGTCGGGAGACGGGTGGGCCGGCTGCGGACTCGGGATTCCGGTTCGGATCCGATCACCCGATCGGCGTCGCGGTCCTCGGGATGGGCAATGTCGGTACCGAGGTCGTCCGGATCATCCAGGAACAGTCCCAGGACCTGCGTCAACGCGTCGGGGCGCCGCTGGTGCTGCGCGGGGTCGCGGTGCGCCGGATCGACGTGGACCGGGGTATCGATCCCGAGCTGCTGACCACCGACGCGCACGCCCTGGTCACCCGCGACGACGTGGATCTGGTCGTCGAGGTGATGGGCGGTATCGATCCGGCCCGCGCGCTGATCGGCACCGCGCTCACCGCGGGCAAGTCGGTGGTGACCGCGAACAAGGCGCTGCTGGCCGATTACACCGGTGAGCTCGCCGCGGCCGCCGCGCGCAGCCGCGCGGATCTGTACTTCGAGGCCGCCGTGGCCGGAGCCATCCCGGTGGTGCGCCCGCTGATCCAGTCGCTGTCCGGCGACCGGGTCAATCGCGTGGTCGGAATCGTCAACGGCACAACGAATTTCATCCTCTCGGCGATGGACGAGACGGGCGCGGACTACGAGATGACCTTGAAGGAGGCCACCCGTCTGGGCTACGCCGAGGCCGATCCCACCGCGGACGTCGAGGGTTTCGACGCGGCCGCGAAGGCCGCGATCCTGGCGTCACTGGCCTTCCACACCCGCGTCACCGCCGCGGACGTCTACCGCGAGGGCATCTCCCGGATCACCTCCGAAGATCTCGAGACCGCCGCCGCTCTCGGTTGCACCGTCAAGCTGCTGGCCATCTGCGAGCGGGTTCCGGCCGGTCCCGGCGAACCCGGATCGGCGCAGGGCGGTAAGGACCGCATCTCGGTTCGGGTGTATCCCGCGCTCATTCCGCGCAAACATCCGCTCTCCTCGGTGAACGGCGCGTTCAACGCCGTGGTCGTGGAGGCGGAGAACGCGGGCCGGTTGATGTTCTACGGGCAGGGCGCGGGCGGTGCGCCCACCGCGTCGGCGGTGATGGGCGACGTGGTGATGGCCGCGCGCAACAAATTCTTCGGTGGCCGCGCACCGGGCGAATCGGTCTATGCTGAGCTGCCGATCGCGCCGATCGGCGACACACCGACCCGCTACCACGTGAACTTGAAGGTCGCCGATCGCACCGGAGTTCTGCAGGCGGTCGCGGGCGAATTCGCCCAGCACGGTGTCAGCATCTCGACGGTCCGTCAGGAGGGACAGGACGAGGGTGCGCGACTGGTCGTGGTCACCCACCACGCGACCGAGTCGGCACTGGCAGATACGGTGGCCGCATTGGCCGAGTTGGAATCCGTCACGTCCGTGACCAGCGTTGTGAGATTGGAAGGCACCGAGGAATGAACAAGGCAGGAGTGCCGATTCCCGCCGCGGTACACAAGCCCTGGCCGGGGCTGATCGAGGCGTACCGCGATCGTCTGGCGGTCGGCGCCGACTGGGAGACGGTCACGCTGTACGAAGGCGGTACGCCCCTGGTACCCGCGCACCACCTCTCCGAAATCACCGGATGTGAGGTGTATCTCAAGGTCGAGGGCCTGAATCCGACCGGATCCTTCAAGGATCGCGGAATGACCGTCGCGATGACCGATGCCAAGGCACGCGGTCAGAAGGCGGTGCTGTGCGCCTCCACCGGCAACACCTCGGCATCGGCCGCGGCGTACGCCACCCGCGCGGGCATGCACTGCGCGGTGCTGATTCCGCAGGGCAAGATCGCGATGGGCAAGCTGGCCCAGGCGGTCATGCTGGGCGCGAAGATCATCCAGGTGGACGGCAATTTCGATGACTGCCTCGAGCTCGCGCGCAAGGTGACCTCGGAGTTCCCGCAAGTCGGCCTCGTGAATTCGGTGAACCCGGCGCGTATCGAGGGGCAGAAGACCGCGGCCTTCGAGATCTGCGACGCGCTCGGCCGCGCTCCCGACGTGCACGCGCTGCCGGTCGGCAACGCGGGGAACATCACGGCCTATTGGAAGGGCTACGGCGAATATCACGCCGACGGCCTGACCAGTGTTCGCCCACGCATGCTCGGCGTGCAGGCCGCGGGCGCCGCGCCGCTGGTCAACGGCGCGCCGGTGAAGGATCCCGAGACGATCGCCACCGCCATCCGGATCGGCGCACCCGCGTCATGGAACAGCGCGGTGGCGGCCAAGGAGGAGTCGGGCGGAGCGTTCCGCGCGGCCACCGACGAGGCGATCCTCGAGGCATACCGCCTGGTCGCGGGCACCGAGGGTGTCTTCGTGGAACCGGCCTCGGCCGCCAGTGTGGCCGGGTTGCTGGCCGCGCGTGCGGAGGGCTGGCTGGATGCGGGCCTGACCGTCGTCTGCACGGTGACCGGTAACGGCCTCAAGGATCCCGACACCGCGCTGTCGGGTATGCCACAGGTCCAGGCGATCGCGGTCGACCCGGTCGCGGTCGCCCACGAGCTGGAACTGGCCTGAGTTGACCGCACGGGAAGGGCAACGTGAACGAGTGAATCCTGTCACAACGCCCGCGGGGGCCGACGCCGAGCGGCACGGCCCCGGTGTGACCCGGACCCTGCCCGCAGGACTGTGCGTCACGGCGCGGGTGCCCGCGTCCAGTGCCAACCTCGGACCCGGATTCGATTCGCTCGGAATCGCGTTGGGGGTGTACGACGAGATCGTCGTGCGCACCACCGATTCCGGGCTCACGATCCGGGTCGAGGGCGAGGGTGCGGACGATGTGCCTTGGGGCCCTTCGCATCTCGTGGTCCGGGCGATCGAACGCGGCCTGCAGGCCGCGGGCGTCTGGGCCGATGGCCTGGACGTGGTGTGCCGCAACGTGATTCCGCATTCGCGGGGGATGGGATCCTCGGCCTCGGCGGTGGTCGGCGGACTGGCCGCGGGCCGGGCCCTGGCCGTGAAATTCGATCCGGAACTCCACTGTGACGAAGCCGAATTGGTCCAGCTGGCAGCGGAATTCGAGGGACATCCGGATAACGCCGCGGCCAGTGTGCTCGGCGGAATCGTGGTGTCCTGGACCGAGCACGACGAGCTTCCCGACGGGGAAGGGCTCGGCCGCCGGTATCGCGCCGTGCGGTTGGATCCGCACGATCGGCTGCGGGCGTTCGTCCTGGTCCCCGAGGACCGTTCGGCCACCGCGCACACCCGCGGGCTGCTCCCCGAAACGGTGCCGCACGGTGACGCCGCATTCAACGCCAGCCGCGCCGCACTCGCGGTAGTGGCCTTGACGCAACGTCCTGACCTGCTGATTCCCGCCACCGAGGATCGGCTGCATCAGGGTTACCGCGCCTCGGCGCTGCCGGTGACGACGAGGTGGATCGACCGGCTGCGCGAGGCCGGAATCGCCGCGACGGTATCGGGTGCGGGCCCGACCGTGCTGGCGTTGACCACCGCTGACTTTCCCGCCGAACTGCGTGAACTGGCGATTGCCGAGGGGCTGCGCGTGCTCGAGCCGGCCATTTCCGATGGTGTGCGAACCGATTGACGGCGTGCCTGCCTTGCAGGCATTCCTGCGGGGGGCTATCCTGAGCGAGTCCGTACATCGTGCGCATCAGACGCCGGTGCTTCATTTGGGCAATCGCTCCAGCAGGTTCCTTGCTCAGGCTCGCGAGACGGGTCTCGAGATCTTGGGGTCGGCACTGGAATGAACTCCCACCTTTGTGAACCGGTGGCGCAGACCTTGTGGTGATGAACCGCAGGTCCGGCGGGGCAGGCGATACGGCATCCGGGCTCGGCACGGTGATCGGGCTTCGGGACGAAACCCTCGAACAAGCACACGGCAATCGAGGGAAGGAAAGGATCTCCGTGACAGATACGGACCTGCTCGCGACACCCGAGGTGGAAACCGATGGACGTTCCTCGGACAGCCGCGAAAGTGACTCCGGACAGATTTCGAAGATGAGCGAACAAACCGACGTCGCACGATCGGGGCTGACTGGAATGTTGTTGCCGCAGTTGCGCGCACTTGCCGGAGAACTTGGAATACGAGGCACTTCCGGAATGCGCAAGGGCGATCTGATCGCCGCCATCAAGGAAAATCAGGCCGGTAAGCCCGCGCGTGGCCGCGAAGGATCCGCGCCCGCCAAGTCGGCCAAGACCGACGAGTCCGAGGCCGTCGCGGAATCGCCACGGGCCAAGTCCGCTTCCGCGCGCGGTGAACAGCAGACGCTCGACGGCGTCGCCGACAAGCCGGTCGAGAAGCGCGCGGACAAGCTCGTCGAGAAGTCCGCCGAGAAGGCGGGCAAGGCCGCCGACAAGTCCTCGGAGAAGACCGCCGAGCCCGCTCAGGCCAAGGCTGATTCGCCTGCGCGCCCGGCCGATTCGGGTGAGGAGACCGGTCGAGAGGGCGGCCAGCGCGGCCGTGGCCGGCAGCGGCGTGGCCGCGAGCAGCGCCCGGCCGAGGGCGCCGAGGCCAAGGCCGAGACCAACGGGGCCGAGGTGAAGTCCGAGCAGGACGCCGGTGAGCGTCGCCGCGATCGCAACCAGCAGGGTGATCGGACCCAGCAGAGCGACCGGAGCCAGCAGGGCGACCGCGGTCAGCAGAGCGACCGCGGTCAGCAGAATGGCCAGGGCAACCGCAACGGCGCCGATCGTGATCGCGATCGCGGCGGTGACGACGACGGTGACGGCCGGGGTCGTCGCGGTCGTCGGTTCCGGGAGCGTCGCCGGGGCCGGGACCGCGAGGGCGGCGCCGGCGAGACCCGCGAGGTCGAGATCCGCGAGGACGACGTCCTGCAGCCGGTCGCCGGAATCCTGGACGTGCTGGACAACTACGCGTTCGTGCGCACCTCCGGCTACCTGGCCGGTCCGAACGACGTGTACGTCTCGATGAACCTGGTCCGCAAGAACGGCCTGCGCCGCGGTGACGCCATCACCGGTGCGGTCCGCGCGCCCCGCGAGGGCGAGCAGGGCAACCAGCGCCAGAAGTTCGATCCGCTGGTGCGCCTGGACACCGTCAACGGCACCGATATCGATTCGGCTCGCCGTCGCCCGGAGTTCAACAAGCTGACCCCGCTGTACCCGAACCAGCGGCTGCGGCTCGAGACCGCGCAGAACAAGCTGACCACCCGCGTGATCGACCTGATCATGCCGATCGGCAAGGGCCAGCGCGCCCTGATCGTGTCCCCGCCCAAGGCCGGTAAGACCACGATCATGCAGGACATCGCGAACGCGATCGCGACCAACAACCCCGAGTGCTACCTGATGGTCGTGCTGGTCGACGAGCGTCCCGAAGAGGTCACCGATATGCAGCGCTCGGTGCGCGGCGAGGTGATCGCCTCGACGTTCGACCGTCCGCCGAGCGATCACACCTCGGTCGCCGAGCTCGCCATCGAGCGGGCCAAGCGTCTGGTGGAGATGGGCCAGGACGTCGTGGTGCTGCTGGACTCGATCACTCGTCTGGGCCGCGCGTACAACAATTCCTCGCCCGCTTCCGGCCGCATCCTGTCCGGTGGTGTCGATTCGACCGCGCTGTACCCGCCCAAGCGTTTCCTGGGCGCGGCGCGCAACATCGAGAACGGCGGCTCGCTCACCATCATCGCCACCGCGATGGTGGAGACCGGATCCACCGGTGACACGGTTATCTTCGAGGAGTTCAAGGGCACCGGCAACGCCGAGCTCAAGCTCGATCGCAAGATCGCCGAGCGCCGGGTGTTCCCGGCGGTGGACGTCAACCCGTCCGGTACCCGCCGCGACGAGCTGATCATGTCGCCGGACGAGGCCGCGGTCATCCACAAGCTGCGGCGCGTGCTGTCCGGCCTGGATTCGCATCAGGCGATCGATCTGCTGATCGACCGGTTGCGCAAGTCGAAGAACAACATGGAGTTCCTGCTGCAGGTCTCCAAGACCGCGCCGGGCGCTCTGGACGAGTAGCGCTCTCGCGCTCGTGCGGGTTCGCCGGTGTCGCGACGGGCCCGCACGGCGTGCGAGTGTTTCCGGCGAGAGAGCCGTGTCTTCGCCGGATGCCTGAACCCACCCGCTGAGGTCCTGCCGTGGCAGGGCCTCAGTGGCGTTTTCGGGTGGGGGAGTAGAGGATTCGCCCGACCATCATCGCGCCGAGGATCAAGCCGCCGAGGATCAGTGCCGTCGCGGCGGTGAGGCCGCCGGTCGGCAGCGCGGTCGCGGTGAACTGGTAGGGCTCGCTGTCACCGGTCGTGCCGGGTGCGGCGATCCGATCCGTCGGCGCGGCCCACCAGCCGACGGCGATCAGCACGAACAGAATTATCAGCACGGCTCCGGCTACGAGTTCCGCGCGCCAACCCCCCGGCAGGACGCGAAACCTACGATCGATCGCCGTTCCGGGGGACCGCGACCCCCGAGCCCCCCGAGCGGTGTGACGATTCACTGCGTTCCCTCCTGCCCCAGCCGGACCCCTGGCGATAATCTATGAACAACGCTGTTCGCATTCGCGAGTAGCCGACTACCCGACTTCAGAGTGGCTCGAGAGCTGCGAACATGCGTGCCCGTACTTTCTGGGGGATTACCAGAGGGGCAGTTCGGGGGGCAAACATACCTGTTCCCCGTTCTGGGGAACAGGCTGTCGGCCATCCCGGAACAAAACCGGGTCGGAACGGCGTTTACACTGGTCGTCGGCAACAATGCCTAGTCGGTTCCGGTTCACGTCCTCGTCTGCGAGGGCGACCCGGCGACCATCGAAAGGACATCCATGAAGGCAGGAATCCACCCCACATACGTGGAGACGACCGTCGTCTGCGGTTGTGGGAACACTTTCCAGACTCGCAGCACCAAGGAGTCGGGCAAGATCACCGTCGAGGTCTGCTCGCAGTGCCACCCGTTCTACACGGGCAAGCAGAAGATCCTCGACACCGGCGGCCGTGTGGCCCGCTTCGAGGCCCGCTACGGCAAGCGCACCGCGAAGAAGTCCGACGCCCAGTAGCTGTACCCCCGACGCCCGTCCTGTCCGTACAGGGCGGGCGTTGGTGTTTTCCGCCTTGGATATGACCGAGAATCGCACAGAGGAGCTCCCGCGATGGCCGATGTGACGGCCCCGTCCGCGATCGACGACATCCTGGCCGAACACGCCGGGCTGGAGACGCAGCTGTCCGACCCGGCGCTGCACAACAACCCGGCCGAGGCCCGGCGCGTGGGCAAGCGGTTCGCCGAGCTGGCTCCGATCATGTCCGCCTACACCAAATTGCAGGCCGTCCGCGAGGATCTCAGTGCCGCGCGGGAGCTGGCCGCCGATGACGCGTCCTTCGCCGCCGAGGTGCCGGAGCTGGAAGAGCAGGCCCACGAGCTGGAGAAGACGCTCACCGATCTGCTCGCCCCGCGTGATCCGCACGACCCCGACGACGTGGTGCTCGAGGTGAAGTCCGGTGAGGGCGGCGAGGAATCGGCGCTGTTCGCCTCCGATCTGGCCCGGATGTACATCCGCTATGCCGAGCGACGCGGCTGGAAGGTCGAGGTTCTCGACGCCACCCTGTCCGATCTGGGCGGCTACAAGGAGGCGACGATCACCATCAAGAGCCGCGAGCCCAGCCGCGACGGCGTGTGGTCCCGGCTCAAGTTCGAGGGCGGCGTGCACCGCGTGCAGCGGGTGCCGGTCACCGAATCCCAGGGACGCATCCACACCTCGGCCGCCGGAATCCTGATCTATCCCGAACCCGACGAGGTCGAGCAGGTGCAGATCGACGAGGGTGATCTGCGCATCGACGTCTATCGCTCCTCCGGTAAGGGCGGTCAGGGCGTCAACACCACCGACTCCGCCGTGCGCATCACCCACCTGCCCACCGGCATCGTGGTGACCTGCCAGAATGAGCGGTCCCAGTTGCAGAACAAGATCCGCGCGATGCAGGTGCTCGCGGCCCGGCTGCAACTGCTGGCCGAGGAACAGGCCGACGCCGAGGCCGCCGCGGGCCGGGCCAGCCAGATCCGCACCGTGGACCGGTCGGAGCGAATCCGCACCTACAACTTCCCGGAGAACCGGATCACCGACCACCGCATCGGCTTCAAGGCACACAACCTGGACGCGGTGCTGGACGGAGACATGGACGCCGTGCTCGACGCACTCGGTGAGGCCGACCGCGCCGCCCGTTTGGCCGCCGAGTAGGCCGCCGCGTGAGTCGTGTCAGTTTGCGCCCGGCGGTCCTCGAGGCGGTCGGGCAGTTGCAGGTGGCCGGTGTGCACAGTCCGCATACCGATGCCGAATTCCTCGCCGCCCATGTGCTGGGAGTTGAGCGTTCGCGGCTCGCGCTGGCGCCGATGCTGACGGCCGAACAGCTCGCCGAGTTCCGCAAGCTCGTGGACCGGCGCGCGGAACGTGTTCCGCTGCAACATCTCACGGGCGTCGCCGCGATGGGCGAGATCGATCTGGCGGTCGGCCCGGGGGTGTTCGTCCCGCGCCCGGAGACCGAACTGCTGTTCGCGTGGGCGCTGGCGCACCTGGAGGCGGCCGGACACGAGCATCCGCCCATCGTCGTGGATCTGTGCACCGGATCGGGCGCGCTGGCCCTGGCGATCGCGCATGCGCGCCCCGACGCCGAGGTGTACGCGGTCGAGATCGATCCGGCGGCCCGCGAATGGGCGCGCCGCAACGCCGATCGGCAGGCCGCCGAGGGCGATACGCCGATCCATCTGCACGCCGGTGACGTCACCGATCCGAATGTGTTGGCCCCCTTGAACAATCGCGTCGACGTGCTCGTCGCGAATCCGCCCTACATCCCCGAGGACGCGACCCTCGACCCCGAGGTCGCCGACCACGATCCGCACCGGGCCCTGTTCGGCGGCCCCGACGGCCTGTCCGTCATCACCCCGATGATCGGCACCATCACCCGGCTACTGCGCACCGACGGCGTGGCCGCCGTCGAACACGACGACACCCACGGCCCCCAGGTCGCCGGTCTGTTCGCCGCGACGGGCCGCTTCACCGCCATCGTCGAACATCCGGACCTGGCCGGTAAACCCCGCTTCGTCGCCGCCCGCCGCACCGCCGACTGACCGCGAAACGATTACTCGGTCGTCGGCCGAACCGGAAGCCAATTTCCGGAAATAGCTCTGATTCAGATGCAAATACCTCTGCTGTAGAGGTAATCTGAGCCGGTGCAGACGGTTCGGGAAGGTGTCGCCGCGGTTCCGGAGAACTCTCCGGAGCTGGTCAACGGCATGTTGCGGGTGTTCGGGCGGTTTCGGCGGCAGGTGCGCAGGCTGGCCGGGCGGGCATTCGATCAGCCGGGGATCAGCGATGCGCAGGCGGAGTTCCTCCGGATCGTCTCGCGGCATCCGGGTATTTCGGTGAAGGCCGCGGCCACGGAACTCGGGCTCGCGCCCAACAGCGTCTCGACCTTCGTCAGCGCGCTGGTCAAGGCGGATCTGCTGGTGCGCGAACAGGATCCGGACGATCGCCGCGCGTCGCGATTGAGCCTGACGCCGGAGGTGCAGCGTTCGGTGGACGAAACCCGAAGGCGCAGACACGCACTCGTCGGCACCGCACTCGACGAACTCACCGCACGCGAACGCGAGGACCTGGCCCGTGGTCTGGCCGTGGTCGACAAGTTGACAGACCTGCTGCACGAGCGTGAACAACGCCGTCAGCGGTAACCCGGAGGCCCCGCTGATCAACGGCGACCGGTCGGGTCTCCGGCACGGTAACTACAAACGACGCCGCAATGAACGAATCCGCCTGCGGCGGAACGATTTTCGGCACGAGCGAGAATGGGGAGGGCGATGACGGCGAAATCCGTTGAGCCACCCGGCGATATCCCCGCCGTGGAATGCGTCGGCCTGACGCACCGCTACGGCGAGCACACCGTGGTGAACGATCTGGATCTGCGTATCGAACGCGGCGAGGTCTTCGGTCTGCTCGGCCCCAATGGGGCGGGAAAGACCACCACGATCCGACTGCTGACCACGCTGATGCCGATCCAGCACGGCAAGGTCACCATGTTCGGCTGGCAGGTCGGTAAGGACAACACCGCGATCCGGTACAACCTCGGCTACGTCCCGCAGCAGCTGTCCATCGAGGCCGCGCTGACCGGACGGCAGAACGTCGCGTGGTTCGCGCGCGTGTTCGACGTTCCGCGTCGTGAGCGCGCCGAACGCGTCGAACAGGCGCTGGCCGCGATGGATCTGCTCGACGTCGCCGATCGGCTCGCGGCCGGTTACTCCGGTGGTATGGTGCGCCGCCTGGAACTGGCGCAGGCGCTGGTCAACCGGCCCGCACTGCTCATCCTGGACGAACCGACCGTCGGCCTGGACCCGATCGCCCGCGACAGCGTCTGGGAGCGGGTGCGCGAACTGCGGCGCCGATCCGGCACGACCGTTCTGCTCACCACGCACTACATGTCCGAGGCCGATCAGCTGTGCGATCGAATCGCACTGCTGCACAAGGGGATTCTGCGTGCGGTCGGTTCACCGGCGGAGCTGAAGGCCGCACTCGGCCCGGCGGCGACACTCGAGGACGTCTTCCGGCACCACTCCGGCGCCGGACTGGATGAAGGCACGAATGCGGAGGGAGGGCTGCGTGGTGTCCGAAGCACACGCCGAACCGCTCAGCGCGCCGGCTGAATTCCCACCCCTGCGCCAGGCCCCGAGCGGCCTGGGCCGCGCGGTCGCCCTGAGTTCGCGAATGGGGACGTTCGCGCTGGTGGAATTGCAGAAACTGCGCCACGATCCCACCGAACTGGTCACCCGCGCGGTGCAGCCCATCTTGTGGATGCTGATCTTCGGCACCACATTCTCACGGCTGCACAGCATTCCGACGGGCAATCTGGATTACCTGGATTTCCTGGCTCCGGGCATCATCGCGCAATCGGCGCTGTTCATCGCGATCTTCTACGGCATCCACCTGATCTGGGAGCGTGACGCGGGCATCCTGAACAAGCTGATGGTGACCCCGACCCCACGCGCGGCGCTGATCACGGGCAAATGCTTCGCCACCGGCGTGCGGTCCGTGGCCCAGGTGCTGATCATCGTGGTGCTGGCCCTGGTCATGGGCGTGCACATGACGATGAATCCGCTCAAATTGCTGGGCTCGGTCGTGGCGGTGGTGCTGGGCGCGTCCTTCTTCGCCTGCCTGTCGATGTCCATCGCGGGCCTGGCGACCAAACGCGACCGCTTGATGGGCATCGGCCAGGCGATCACCATGCCGCTGTTCTTCGCCTCCAACGCGCTGTACCCGATCAACCTCATGCCGGGCTGGCTGCGTGTGATCAGTCACGTCAACCCGCTCAGCTACGAGGTGGACGCCCTGCGCGGTCTGCTCATCGGCACCGCGACCGATCTATGGCTCGACATGGGCGTTCTCATCTTCGCGGCGGTACTCGGAATCACCTGTGCCTCTGCGCTTCTGGGTCGATTGGTGCGGTGAAGCAAGGATGTCGAGACTCCGGCCGCACCCTTTCGCGCGCCAGCAAATACACTCTCCCGAGTGAGTATCGTCTACGACTGCTCCGATCCCGACTCACGTGCCGCCGGGCTGACCGCCGCGCGGACGACGTTGAAATCCGGACGGCTCGCGGTCATCCCCACCGACACCGTGTACGGCCTGGCGGCAGATGCCTTCGATTCCGGGGCTGTCGCCGAACTGCTGGCCGCCAAGCGCCGCGGCCGGGACATGCCGGTGCCGGTGCTGGTGGGGTCCTGGAACACCATCGACGGACTCGTGTTCTCGGTGCCGCAGCACGCGCGCGATCTGATCCGCGCGTTCTGGCCGGGCGGGCTGAGTCTGGTTGTGCAGCAAGCTCCTTCGCTGGCGTGGGATCTGGGCGACGCCCGCGGCACGGTGATGTTGCGGATGCCGCTGCATCCGGTGGCGCTGGAACTGCTCCGGGAGGTCGGCCCGCTGGCGGTGTCCAGCGCCAACGTCTCCGGACAGCCTCCGGCCACGACCGTGCAGGAGGCGCGCGATCAGCTCGGCGAACTGGTGGGCGTGTACCTGGACGGCGGAACGGCGGATCACGGCGTCCCCTCGACGATCGTGGACCTCACCGCGGACAGCCCGCGCATCCTGCGCGAGGGTGCGGTGAGCGCCGAACAGGTGGGCGAGGTGCTCGGCATAGCGCCGGGGGACCTGACGATCCGAACGTCACGGTGACGGCCTGGTAGATGATATTCAGCCAGGGCGCGGTCGTTCCGCTGCGCGAGCTTCTTCTGGTCCTGCTCGTGTCGGCGGTGGTGACGCTGCTGTCCACCGGTGGTATTCGAGTGCTGGCGATCAAGTTCGGCGCGGTCGCGATTCCGCGCGAACGTGACGTGCACGTCAAGCCGATTCCGCGGATGGGCGGGGTCGGCATCTATCTGGGCATTGCGGCCGCGGTGCTGTTCGCCCATCAGCTACCCGCACTGCGGCGGGGCTTCGACTATCCGCACGATATCCCGGCGGTGATGATCGCGGGCACCCTCATCGTGCTGGTCGGCATCATCGATGACCGCTGGGGCCTGGACGCGCTGACCAAATTCGTCGGCCAGATCACCGCCGCCTGCGTGATGGCGGTGATGGGGTTGAGCTGGGTGGCGATCTACAACCCGTTCACCAACACCACGGTGGTGCTGGACCAGTTGTACGGCGGCGCGGTGACGGTGATCATCACCGTCACCATGATCAACGCGTGGAATTTCGTGGACGGCCTGGACGGCCTGGCGGGCGGACTCGGCGTGATCGCCGCGCTCGCGGTCTTCGTCTTCGCCGCCGGGCTGCTGTACCAGCAGGGCGGGGCCACCGACGGATATCCGCCGGCGATGCTCGCCGCGGCGCTCGCGGGCGGCTGCCTGGGATTCCTGCCGCACAATTTCCAGCCCGCTCGGATATTCATGGGCGATTCGGGATCGATGCTGATCGGGCTCATGCTGGCGGCGGTCTCCACCGGCGCCTCGGGCCGGATTCCGCTGACCGGCTACGGCGCGCGGGACATCGTCGGTCTGCTGTCGCCGCTGTTGCTGGTCGGCGCGGTGATGTTCATTCCGGTGCTGGATCTGGTGCTGGCGATCGTGCGCCGGGTGCGGGCGGGAGTGAGCTTCTCCACACCGGACAAGATGCACCTGCATCACCGGCTGCTGCAGATCGGGCATTCCCAGCGTCGCGTCGTGCTGACGATCTACCTGTGGGTCGGTGTGCTGGCCTTCGGCGCGGTCGGCTCCTCGCTGATCGATCGGCGGCTGGTGGTGCTGCTGTTCGCGGCCGGTCTGGTGTGCGCGCTGGTGCTCACCGCGGTGCCCTCGCTGCGCGAGGCGGTGGGGTTGCGCAAGCGCGGCCGGTCCGGTCCGGGCAGTCCGGCGGCGGACGGGCCGGAAGTAAGCAACGAGTAAACTTCGCACCGTGAGCACGTCATCGCCCTCCCATCCCGACGCCCCCCTGCGCGCGGCGCTGCGCTACGGCATCGCCGGATTGATTGCGCTGGTGGTGATTTCGTGTGTGCTGGCCACGATCATCGCAGGTCTGCCCGGACTCTGGGGTGCGCTGATCGGCTCGGCGATCGGCGGGTTCTTCATTCTGACCACCGCCGCGCTGGTGCTTTTCAGTGCGAAATTGGAGTCCGGCATCCAGGGCATGGTGATGCTGAGCAGCTGGGTCGGCAAACTCCTGGTTGTCCTGGTGGTGGTCGCGGTGCTGAAGCACTTCGACTTCTACAGCCCGATGGCGTTGTTCCTGACCGTGGTGGGTGCGCTGCTCATCGTGCTGGGCTCGGAGACGTACGGCGTGCTGCGCCAACGGGTTCCGGTCGTCACCCCGCCGGGCGAGGGCTCTGACCAAGATCATTCAAAACTGTGAGCGATACCCCCTACACAGTGTCGTAGATGGCTTGGTAAACTCTTTACCGTAAGCATCCGATGAGTGGGGGCGATCGTTGTGATCTCGCCATTGACGGTATGCTTGCAGCCGTGCCGAACCTGAGGGGGTTCGGCTCTGCACCGTCGACGATGTCGCCGACGTACAGACGCCTCGAGCGGGTTCTTCCCGCCTCAGCTGCTGACGAACTTCGAGCCGACCCTAGTCGACCCACCTGATCGTCAATGTCCGATCGAACCGCGGGAGACCCTTATTTCCTGCGGCCCGAACACGGGAGAGAACGCTGAGCGTCACCACTCTGGCGGGCGAGTTCCATGCGCCGTCGCTACAAGACTTCTTCCCTTCGGCGGTGCTGTTCGGCGGAACGCCTTTCGAGCTCAACCGTTTGATGCTGATCCGCATCATCATGGCCGCGGTGCTGATCGCCGTCATGGTGCTCGCGTTCCGCAGCCCCAAACTCGTACCGCGCGGCCTGCAGAACGTCGCCGAATACGGCCTGGTATTCGTGCGCGAGCAGATCTGCTTCGAGGTGCTCGGCAAGGAAACCGGCAGGAAGTACTTTCCGCTCATCGCGTCGATCTTCTTCGCTGTCCTTTTCCTGAACTTCTCCAGCGTCATCCCGTTCCTGAACGTCTCGTCGAACGCGCGAATCGGCATGCCGCTGGTGCTGGCGATCGTCGCGTACATCGCGTTCAACTACATCGGCATCAAGAAGTACGGCTTCTGGAAGTACATGCGCTCGTCCATCGTGGTGCCCGATGTGCCGCCGGTGATGCACGTGCTGCTGATTCCGATCGAGTTCATCTCGACGTTCATCCTGCGCCCGTTCACGCTCACCGTGCGACTCATGGCGAACATGCTGGCCGGACACATCATGCTGGTGTTGTTCTTCAGCGCCACCCAGTTCTTCCTGTTCGACGGCGCCGCCTGGATGAAGGGCCTGTCCCCGTTCTCGCTGGCCGGCGGTTTCGCCTTCACGCTGTTCGAGATGCTGGTGATTTTCCTGCAGGCGTACGTTTTCGCGCTGCTGACAGCCGTCTACATCGGCCTGGCGCAGCACGCAGATTCACACTGACCGCGCACAGGCGCGCACAGACAACCGCACAAACTGACCCACACACCCTGCGATGTGGGCAACAGAAAGGGAAAGAAATCTCATGAGCCTCTCCAACGTGGCCACCACCCTCGCCGAGAACACCCAGACGGTGAAGGGCTACGGCGCGGTCGGTTACGGCCTGGCCGCCATCGGCCCGGGCATCGGCGTCGGCATCGTCGTCGGTAAGGCGATCGAGGGCATCGCCCGCCAGCCCGAGCTGCAGGGCACCATCCGGACCAACATGTTCCTGGGCATCGCGTTCACCGAGGCCCTGGCGCTGATCGGTCTCGTCGCCGGCTTCATCTTCTGATTGCCATGAACGGGATGGTTTTGCTCGCGGCCGAGAGCGGTTCGGACCCGAACCCGCTGCTGCCGGAGCCGTACGACATCTTCTGGTCGGCGGTGGTCTTCATCGTCGTCGCCGTCGTCTTCTTCAAGTACGTCGTCCCGCGCTTGAGCAAGGTGCTCGACGAGCGTTCGGACAAGATCGAGGGCGGGCTCGAGAAGGCCGAGACCGCACAGGCGCAGGCACAGGAAACGCTGGCGCAGTACCAGCAGCAGCTGGCCGACGCCCGGCTCGAGGCCGCGCGCATTCGTGAAGAGGCGCGCAGCCAGGGCCAGCAGATCCTCGCGCAACTGCGCGCGGAGGCCCAGGCCGAGGCGGACCGCATCGTGGCCGCCGGTCACACCCAGCTCGAGGCCCAGCGCCAGCAGATCGTGACCGAACTTCGTGCCGAACTCGGCAACACCGCGGTCGATCTGGCTGAGAAGATCATCGGACAATCGGTCGCCGATGAAGCCAAACAGGCCGCATCCATCGACCGTTTCCTTGCAGAATTGGATCTGCAGGCCGGTATCGGGGTCGGACGGTAGCGAGATGTCCGGGCGGGACAGCGGCCGGAGCCACCGGAGTCAGCAGCGGGGCGTCACCACGCCGGTTGTCGGGTACAGGCATAATCCAACTAAGCCTGGGCGGGTCGGTGGCCGGAAGCGGCAGCGATGTGCGACCACACGGGCCGCCACGCACAGGCAGGAGCCAACACAGTGAAAGTGGGAAGCATGTACGCAGCGAGCCGCGAGGCGAATTCCCGTGCACGGGAAGCTCTTTCGGCTGCTCTCACCGGGAGTGACACCGTCGCCGCCACGACGGGATCCGAACTGTTCGCCGTGGTCGACGTCCTGGACGGCGAGCGTTCGCTGCGTATCGCGCTCGCGGACAAGTCGGTGTCCAGTTCGGCCCGCGCCGAACTGGCCGAACGCCTGTTCGGCGGCAAGATCAGCGCGGCCACGCAGGCCGTGCTGACCACGGCCGTCGCCCAGGACTGGTCCCGCAGCCGGGATCTGGTCGACACCCTGGTGCTGCTCGGCCGGGAGGCGCTGCTGCGTGCGGCCGCCGATCGCGGGCGCATCGACGCGGTCGAGGACGAGTTGTTCCGGCTCGGCCGGGTCGTCGAGGACAATCCGGATCTCGAGCAGGCACTGGCCGACCGCGGTAAGTCGGCGCAGGCCAAGCGTGAGCTGGTCGCGCGCCTGCTCACCGGCAAGGTCGAGGACATCACCCTGCAGCTGGCCGAGCAGGCGGTCAGCCGCGCGCACGGTGACATGGGTGTGGTCTTCGATGAATTGTCCGATCTGGCCGCGTCGCTGCGTAAGCAGATCGTGGCCCATGTGCGTGCGGCGACGGAACTGACGCCGCAGCAGCGCGAGCAATTGGCGGCCTCGCTGCAGCGCATCTACGACAAGCCGATCACGGTGCATGTGCAGGTCGATCCGAGCCTTCTGGCCGGTGTCGTCGTGCACGTCGGCGACGATGTGATCGACGGCAGTGCCGTGGGCCGGCTCCAGCGGCTGCGTCAGTCCCTGACGTAACCTGCGGCCACCCACCCCGACATTCGAGACCAGGCCGCCTGGGCGGGTCAGCGGCCGGAGGCGGCAGCGTAGCGTAACCACGGAGGCCGCCCCCGCACAGGCAAATCCAATACAGCGAGAGCAGGAAGAACATGGCGGAGCTGACGATCTCCCCCGATGAGATCCGTAGCGCGATCCAGAGCTACACCCAGGCATACACCCCCGAGACCTCCATCGAGGAGGTCGGCACGGTCACCGACACCAGCGACGGTATCGCCCACGTCAGTGGCCTGCCCTCGGCGATGGCCAACGAGCTGCTCGAATTCCCGGGTGGCGTGCAGGGCGTCGCGCTGAACCTGGAGGACACCGAGATCGGTGCGGTCATCCTGGGTGAGTTCGACTCCATCGAGGAGGGCCAGACGGTCCGGCGCACCGGCGACGTGCTGTCGGTGCCGGTCGGCGACAAATTCCTCGGCCGCGTGGTCGACCCGCTCGGCGCGCCGATCGACGGCCTGGGCGACATCGAGGCCGACGACCGCCGCGTCCTGGAACTGCAGGCCGCCTCGGTGCTCGAGCGTCAGCCCGTCGGCGAGCCGATGGCGACCGGCATCACCGCCATCGACGCGCTGACCGCCATCGGCCGCGGCCAGCGTCAGCTGGTCATCGGCGACCGCAAGACCGGCAAGACCGCGGTCTGCATCGACGCCATCCTGAACCAGAAGGCGAACTGGGAGTCGGGCGACCCGACCAAGCAGATGCGCTGCATCTACGTCGCCATCGGCCAGAAGGGCTCCACCATCGCGGGCGTGAAGGCCGCGCTGGAGGCGCACGGCGCGATGGAGTACACCACGATCGTCGCCGCGCCCGCGTCCGACTCGGCCGGTTTCAAATGGCTTGCGCCGTATACCGGTTCGGCCATCGGCCAGCACTGGATGTACCAGGGCAAGCACGTGCTGATCGTGTTCGACGACCTGTCCAAGCAGGCCGAGGCGTACCGCGCGATCTCGCTGCTGCTGCGTCGCCCGCCGGGCCGCGAGGCGTACCCCGGTGACGTGTTCTACCTGCACTCGCGTCTGCTGGAGCGTTGCGCGAAGCTGTCCGACGAGATGGGCGCGGGCTCGATGACGGGTCTGCCGATCATCGAGACCAAGGCCGGTGACGTCTCGGCGTTCATCCCGACCAACGTCATCTCCATCACCGACGGCCAGGTCTTCCTGGAGTCCGACCTGTTCAACAAGGGCGTGCGCCCGGCGATCAACGTCGGTACCTCCGTCTCCCGTGTCGGTGGCGCCGCGCAGACCAAGGGCATGAAGCAGGTCGCCGGTTCGCTGCGTCTGGAGCTGGCCCAGTACCGCGAGCTGGAGGCGTTCTCCGCCTTCGCCTCCGACCTGGACGCCGCCTCGCTGGCTCAGCTCGAGCGTGGTGCCCGCTGGGTCGAGCTGCTCAAGCAGGACCAGTACACCCCGGTCGCGGTCGAGGACCAGATCGTCTCGATCTTCCTGGTCGACGCCGGCGCCTACGACACGGTGCCGGTGGGCGACGTCCGCCGGTTCAACTCCGAATTGCTCGAGAGCCTGCACCGCAGCGCGGCCGCGGCGTTCAAGGCGATCGAGGGCGGTAAGAAGATCGAGGGTGAGGCCGCGGACCTGATCAAGGCCGAGACCGACAAGTTCAAGCAGGGCTTCATCGCCTCCGACGGCAGCCGCGTGGTGAACGAGCCCGCAGCGGGCGAGCTGGATCACGAAGAGGTCGAATCCGTGTCCGTCCACCGCAAGCACGTCGAGAAGTAAACAGCGAGCAGCCAATGCGATTGTCGGACAACCGCGGTGCGAGCGGCGACCTGCGTCATCACGCAGCGTCCGCCCGCACCGCCCCCGGACACCGAATGAAGGGAGTGAATAGCTGATGGCCAATATTCGCGAATTGCGCTCCCGCATTCGTAGTGTGAGTTCGATCAAGAAGATCACCAAGGCCCAGGAGCTGATCGCCACCTCGCGGATCAGCAGGGCGCAGGCCCGGGTCGCCGCGGCCAAGCCGTATGCGGAGGAGATCACCAAGGTGCTCGGCGAACTCGCCGGCGCATCGCAGAATCTCTCGCATCCGCTGCTGACCGAGCGGGCCGAGCCTGCCCGGGCAGCGATCCTGGTGATCACCAGCGACCGCGGTATGTGCGGTGGGTACAACTCGAACGTGCTCAAACGCGCCGAAGAGCTCATGACGACGCTGCGCTCCGAGGGCAAGGAGCCGGTGGTCTACGTGATGGGCGCGAAGGGCCTGTCGTACTACACCTTCCGCGGCCGGCGTCCGATCGGCTCGTGGACGGGGTTCTCCCAGCAGCCGCACTACACCGACGCCTCCGCCGCGTGCAACCACCTGGTGGACGCGTTCATGACCGGATCCGAGGGGGAGGTGCCCTCGCCGACCGGCGAAGGCACCATCGCCGGTGTCGACGAACTGCACATCGTCTACACCCGGTTCGTGTCGATGCTGTCGCAGACGCCCGAGGTTCGGCGGCTCGCGCCGATCCACGTGGACATCATCGAGGAGACCTACGACCTCGGCGAGGACATGATGTCCGATTCGCCGACCGCGCAGATTTCCTCGCTGTACGAGTTCGAGCCCGATGCGGACAAGTTGCTCGGCGCGCTGCTGCCGAAGTACATCAACACCCGCATCTACTCGTCGTTGCTCGAGGCCGCGGCCTCGGAGTCGGCCGCGCGCCGCACCGCAATGAAGGCGGCCACCGACAACGCCAATGATCTGGTCAACAACCTGACCCGGCAGGCGAACTCGATTCGGCAGGCCAACATCACGCAGGAAATCAGCGAAATCGTCGGCGGCGCGAACGCGCTGGCAGCGAGCTCGGACCGCGACTAGCCCACCGCCCATCCAGAAAGAGAACAATGACCGCAGCTGTCACTCAAGAGAACACGAGCCGGGCGGGCGCTGGTACAGGCCGCGTCGCCCGAGTCATCGGCCCCGTCGTCGACGTCGAGTTTCCCCGGGGTTCCATCCCCGAGCTCTACAACGCCCTGCACGCGCAGGTTACCCTGCCCTCGGTGGCCAAGACACTGACCCTCGAGGTCGCGCAGCACCTGGGCGACAACATCGTTCGCACCATCTCGATGCAGCCCACCGACGGCCTGGTCCGTGGTGTCGAGGTCGAGGACACCGGCAAGCCGATCTCGGTGCCGGTCGGTGACGCGGTCAAGGGCCACGTCTTCAACGCCCTCGGCGACTGCCTGGACACCCCCGGCCTGGGCCGCGACGGCGAGCAGTGGGGCATCCACCGCGAGCCGCCGCCGTTCGACCAGCTCGAGGGTAAGACCGAGATCCTGGAGACCGGCATCAAGGTCATCGACCTGCTGACCCCGTACGTGAAGGGCGGCAAGATCGGTCTGTTCGGTGGCGCCGGTGTCGGCAAGACCGTTCTGATCCAGGAGATGATCACCCGTATCGCGCGTGAGTTCTCCGGTACGTCCGTGTTCGCGGGCGTCGGTGAGCGCACCCGTGAGGGCACCGACCTGCACCTGGAAATGGAAGAGATGGGCGTCCTCCCGGACACCGCCCTGGTCTTCGGCCAGATGGACGAGCCGCCGGGCACCCGTATGCGCGTGGCCCTCTCGGCGCTGACCATGGCGGAGTACTTCCGCGATGTGCAGAACCAGGACGTGCTGCTGTTCATCGACAACATCTTCCGGTTCACCCAGGCCGGTTCCGAGGTTTCGACCCTGCTGGGCCGCATGCCCTCGGCCGTCGGTTACCAGCCGACCCTGGCCGACGAGATGGGTCAGCTGCAGGAGCGCATCACCTCGACGCGTGGTCGTTCGATCACCTCGATGCAGGCGATCTACGTTCCCGCGGACGATTACACCGACCCCGCCCCGGCGACCACCTTCGCCCACCTGGACGCGACCACCGAGCTCTCCCGCCCGATTTCGCAGAAGGGCATCTACCCCGCCGTCGACCCGCTGACCTCGACCTCCCGCATTCTGGAGGCCTCGATCCTGGGTGATCGGCACTTCGCGGTGGCCAACGAGGTCAAGCGAATCCTGCAGAAGTACAAGGAACTCCAGGACATCATCGCGATTCTGGGTATGGACGAGCTCTCCGAGGAGGACAAGGTCCTCGTCGGCCGCGCCCGTCGCCTGGAGAAGTTCCTGGGTCAGAACTTCATCGTCGCCGAGAAGTTCACCGGTCAGGTGGGGTCGGTCGTGCCGCTGGAGCAGACCATCGACGACTTCGAGCGCGTCTGCAAGGGCGAGTTCGACCACTTCCCCGAGCAGGCGTTCAACTCCTGCGGTGGCCTGGACGACGTCGAGGCGGCTGCGAAGAAGATCGCCGGGAAGTAGTCCATCATGGCGGATATGTCAGTGGATCTGGTCGCCATCGAGCGACGGCTGTGGTCGGGGCAGGCGAGTTTCGTCAGCGCCCAGACCACCGAGGGGCAGATCGGTATTCTGCACGGCCACGAGCCGGTCCTGGGCCAGCTGGTCGAGGGCGGCGTCGTGACCATCGTCGGCACCGAGGGCGAGCGCATCGTCGCCGCGGTGAACGGCGGGTTCTTTTCCGTGACGGGTGCGACCGTGCGAATTCTGGCCGAGACGGCGGATTTCGCGGACGACGTGGACGTCGAGGCCGCGCGTGCGGTGATCGCCGATCCGAATGCCTCCCAACAGGACAAGAACGCTGCGGAAGGTCGTCTGCGGGCAGTGGAGTTGAGCGCTCGCCCCTGAGAAGTTCTTCAGCGACAACATAATTCGATACACCGCGCGGCGGTCCGGATATCTTCGGACCGCCGCGCGGTTTTTGTTCCGCGACAACCTTTTCGGGCATTTGGGGACGTTCGTCGGTACTTCGGGGGCCCAATGGCAGGTCCTACTCACACTCGTGTAATTTGACTCCAGCAATACTTCGGCTTCATCTGATCAACCAACTGATTGACGCAGCGTGGCCGCTATGTGCTCGGGTATTGCGGCCTCGGGATGAGGATGCGGGGAGTGAATGAGCAAGTATTCGGCAAGTAATCGTTCCTGGCTCACGCGTATCGCGGTGGGAATGGGGGCGGTTGTCACGGCGATCGGCCTCTGGTCTCCGGGCGCCGCGCGAGCGGACACGTTCGTACCGCTGCCGAACGGCCATATCGAAGGACCCGGGGTAATAATCACCAGTACGCGTGAGCACGCGGTGGTTTCGCCGTCCCTGGCAGCCAACGGCGCCGGGCGCACCACGTGGGTCAGCGGCGACGTCACGGTCGACATCCAGACTCCGGACGGCGTGATCGGCCCGAACAACGGCGCGCAGAACAACGCGGGCACCAACGACTCCTCGACACACGGCGCGTCCGGGCTGACCGTCGGTTATCTCGTCGGATGCCAGGTGGCGCTGGGATCGTTCGGCCCGTCCCTGGGCGTGAGCCTGTCCGATTCGCCGACGTTCGCCGCGGGGCTGTCCTTCCCGATCAGCCCCGGCCAGGTCAAATGGGTGCAGATCGACAACAAGGACATGACCAGGTCCGGCCGGTATTACCTGAATTACCAGGATGTTCCGATGGATATCCAGGGTTGCGTCGGATATGCGCAGGCCCGCCAGTTCGCGGTCGTGGAGGTCGTCGGTCCCGACTATCACAAGGTCACCCTGTACGGCCAGCCGTTCAGCATCGGCTGATCACATCGTCACGATCGGAAGGAAACACATGATTTGCGGTAAATCTGTGCGACGTGGCCGCGTGATCGCTCTGCTGGCGGCGATGACCGTCGGCCTGGGGTTGTCCGCGTCGGGCGCGGCGAATGCCGACACGTTCATGCGGCAGCCGAACACCGTGATCACCCGCACCCTCGGCGACGGCACGGTCGTGCACATGTCCCTGCTGAATCAGTCGGCCAAGATCAACGGCTCGATGGGCGCGACGCCGCTGCATCGCAACGTGTGGGCCTCCGCGCGGGTGGTCGTCGACGTTTCCGGACCGGGTGCGTCCTCGGCTTCGATTCAGCTCAATCCGGGATACGTCGTCGGGTGCCAGGTGGACATCGCGTCGCTGAGCAACGACGACTCCGGTTCGGAGAATCCCTCGGTCAGCAGCACCGGGGTCACTCCCGCGGTGCCGACGATCGGCACCACCGAGACGTTGACCGTCGCTCCCGGTCAGGCGGTCACGAAATATCTGCTCGATATCGAGCAGCCGGACGATTACGGCAACGAGATCCACAAGGCGCACCCGACCGTGCAGGGACACCACGCCAGCGTCAGCTGGACCGACGAGACCTTCGCGGTCGACGGGTGCGGCGGATACGCGCAGGCTCGGGCGTTCACCTTCGCCGATGTCTCGACCGATGCCGGGGAGAGCATCATCTCGGTGTGGGGAGCGCCGTTCAGCATGGGCTGAGTGCGCGCGGTAGATCATGGCGTGCGACCGGGTTCCAGTGCGTGTGTGCTGGTCACCCGGTCGCCGTCGTCGTTCGACGGGTTCTGGATCACCTTGCGCCCGTAGGTTTTTCACGAGTGCGCCGGATTCGACCCGGACCGTACGGGAGAACGCCCGCGACTCGGGTGTACCGGCCGATTTCCGGTGCGGGGTTGTTTGTAGACTCGCCCACACAGTGACGTTGTATGGGATGGCACGCCACTTGCACCGGCATCAGGGGCAGAGCTGAAGGGACGGACCTGGATTGCGGACCGGAATGGCGTTGCTGATCATTCTGGTGTTGGTGCTTGTCGGTCTGGGGTTGGCCTCGCTCTATCGGCTGCTGATGTTGCGTCGCGGCGGAACGGCGGCGATCCTGCGGGTGCTCCCGGCCAAGGGCGGTCAGGGCTGGCGGCACGGCCTGATCCGGTACCGCGAGAATCAGCTGGTCTTCTACAAGCTGACCAGCCTGAAATTCGGTGCGGATTCCACGATCCGGCGCCTCGGCATCGAGGTGGTCGATCGACGCGGACCGGTCGGCGACGAGTACGACATCATGACCGACGACATCATCGTGATCGCGGTCTCCGACGGTGACGGCAGCTATGAGCTCGCGCTCGATCGCGGTTCGCTGGCGGCGTTCCTGTCCTGGGTCGAGTCCCGTCCGTCCGAACGGATTCGGCGTCGTCCGGGATAGTGGAGGATGTGCGCCCAGTGATCATCCAGAACACCCGGAGAGGCGGGGGAGCATGAGTGTGCATCTGACGCGGATCTATACGCGGACCGGCGACGACGGCACCACCGGATTGAGCGATTTCTCGCGAGTGGACAAGACCGATCCCCGGCTGGTCGCCTACGCCGACTGCGATGAGGCCAATGCCGCGATCGGTGTCGCAATTGCGCTGGGACAGCCCGAAGCGGCGATGGTCGAGGTGCTGCGTGGGATCCAGAACGATCTGTTCGACGCGGGCGCGGATCTGTCCACACCCGTCGTGGCCGAGCCGAAGTATCCGCCGCTGCGCATCACGCAGTCCTACATCGATCGACTCGAGCGGTACTGCGACGAGTTCAATTCCGAACTGGCGCCGTTGAATTCGTTCATCCTGCCTGGTGGCACGCCGCTGGCCGCGCTGCTGCACACCGCCCGGACGGTGGTGCGCCGAGCCGAACGTTCGGCGTGGTCGGCGGTGCGGGCGCATCCCGACGACACCAGCGTGTTGCCCGCGAAATATCTGAACCGGTTGTCGGATCTGCTGTTCATCCTCGGCCGGGTGGCCAATCCGGAGGGTGACATCCTGTGGCGTCCTGGTGCCGCGGGTCAATCCGAGACCGACGGAGAGGCCACGACCGACGGTCCGGCCCGTTAGGCTGGCCCCCGTGAGTCAACCACCGACACAGCGTGCGGCACGCCCGGCGCAGGCCAGCCCCGTCGAGGGGGCGCTGTGAGTGAACGGTTTCTGGTGACGGGAGGCAGTCGGCTCGTCGGTGAGGTCGAGGTCGGCGGCGCCAAGAACAGCGTCCTGAAACTGATGGCCGCCGCGCTGCTCGCCGAGGGCACGACGACGATCACGAACTGCCCCGACATCCTCGACGTGCCATTGATGGCCGAGGTGCTACGGGGTCTGGGCTGCGATGTGACCGTCGACGGATCCGTCGTCACCATCGACACTCCGGCCGAGCCCAAGTACCACGCCGACTTCCCGGCGGTGACCCAGTTCCGCGCCTCGGTCTGTGTTCTGGGTCCGCTGATGGCCCGGTGCCGCCGGGCCGTGGTCGCGCTGCCCGGCGGTGATGCGATCGGTTCGCGGCCGCTGGACATGCATCAGACGGGTCTGCGTCTGCTGGGCGCGACCAGCGAGATCGAGCACGGCTGTGTGGTGGCTCGCGCCGACGAGCTGCAGGGCGCGCGGATCCGGCTGGACTTCCCCTCGGTCGGCGCGACCGAGAACATCCTGATGGCCGCGGTACTCGCCGAGGGCGAGACGGTCATCGACAACGCCGCCCGCGAGCCGGACATCGTCGACCTGTGCACGATGTTGACCAGGATGGGCGCGCGGATCGGCGGTGCGGGCACCTCGGTGCTCACCATCGAGGGCGTCCGCAAGCTCTCGCCGACGACCCATCAGGTGATCGGCGACCGGATCGTGGCCGCCACCTGGGGAATCGCCGCGGCCATGACGTTGGGCGATGTGCGCGTGCAGGGGATCAATCCCAAGCATCTCTCGCTGGTGCTGGACAAGCTGCGCTCCGCGGGTGCGCGAATCTCGTTCGAACCGGACGGTTTTCGCGTCGTACAGCCGGAGCGCCCGCGGGCGGTGAACTTCGCGACCCTGCCCTTTCCGGGCTTCCCGACCGACCTGCAACCGATGGCCATCGGACTGGCCGCGATCGCCGACGGCACCTCGATGATCACCGAGAACGTCTTCGAGGCGCGGTTCCGTTTCGTCGAGGAGATGATCCGGCTCGGCGCCGACGCCCGAACCGATGGTCACCATGCGGTGGTCCGCGGAATTCCGCGGTTGTCGAGTGCGCCGGTGTGGTCCTCGGACATCCGGGCCGGCGCGGGCCTGGTACTCGCGGGTCTGGTCGCCGACGGCGTCACCGAGGTGCACGACGTCTTCCACATCGATCGGGGCTATCCGAGGTTCGTGGAGAACCTGCGTTCGCTCGGCGCCGACGTGCAGCGGGTCGGAAACCCTTCCTGAACAGGCGATTTGACATGGTAAGCGGCACCACGTAACTTATTTCGAGTCAGAGCGACACGGACACCGACCCGGAGCCGAGAGGCCCGGGACACGAGGATGTACGCAGGGCGTCTGACGATCACACTGGATCAACCGAGAGTGCGGATTTGGTTTCGCCACTCGGATTGAGCTAAGCTGTAAAAGTTGCCCAGCCGATCGACCCGGTTCACACCGGTGAGATTCT